>NZ_JBNPUK010000017.1:0-142668 GCF_051168135.1 Bradyrhizobium sp. HKCCYLRH2060 | reverse complement strand
AATTTTGAGGTGTCAACCATGTCTCCGAACACCTGTCAGCCATGTCCCCGGGCTGAACACTGCGCTCGCAATGACGTCTTGGTGGCCTTCTGCGCTAGCCCCCAACCTTGGTGGGCGCGCCGCGCTCTACGGCCCTTACGGTCAAAGCGTCACGCGTTGAACCAGCCGCGCGCATCGCCCGTGAACGAGTAGTAAAGACCCATCGTCGTCAGCGCGCAGGAGATGACCTCGATGCCGGCATCGAGCGTCATGCCCTTCTGGCCGATCACCTGCACCAGGGAGATGTCGGACAGCACCAGCGCCCCCAGCAGCACCCAGCGCGGCCAGTTCCTGCGGCGCTGCGCCGCCAGATAGACGAAATAGAACAGCAGCAGGATGACCACCCCGTTGAGCACGGTCTGCGCGGTGATCATGTCCTCGGTCATGTCGAAGGTCGGCGTCCGGTCCGACACCGCAACGGACAGCGCGTCCAGCATCAGCGAGATGTAGAGCAGCACTTCGAACCACAGCACGTTGCGCGGCACGCTCATTGTCATTCCCTGGGGAACTCGAGCCCCATCTCCCGGTAGCGGTCGGGATCGTCGCCCCAGTTCTCACGCACCTTCACGAACAGAAACAGGTGCACCGGCACGCCGGTGATCTCTGCGATTTCCTTGCGCGCCTGCGCGCCGATCGACTTGATCGTCGCGCCGCCCTTGCCGAGCACGATCTTGCGCTGGCTGTCGCGCTCCACGAAGATCGTCTGCTCGATGCGGATCGAGCCGTCCTTGCGCTCGGTCCAGCTGTCGGTCTCGACCGTGGACTGGTAGGGCAGCTCCTGATGCAGATGCGAATAGATCTTCTCGCGGGTGATCTCAGCCGCGAGGTGCCGCATCGGCGCGTCCGACATCTGGTCCTCGGGATAATGGAACGGGCCGGGCGGCACCATCTCCGCCAAGGCCCGCCTGAGATCGTCGACGCCGTCGCCGGAGATCGCCGAGATCATGAAGGTGCGCGCGAACGACAGCTTCTCGTTGGCGGCCGCGACCAGCGCCAGCAGCTTCTCGCGCGGCACCAGGTCGACCTTGTTGACCACCAGGATCTTTTCGTGCGCGACCGCAGCCGCCTTGTCGATGATGGACTGCGCCTCGTCGTCGATGCCCTTCTTGGCATCGAGCAGCACGCAGACGACATCGGCGTCATGCGCCCCGCTCCAGGCCGTCGTGACCATGGCGCGGTCCAGCCTGCGCTTCGGCGCGAAGATGCCGGGGGTATCGACCAGGATGATCTGAGACGCCCCCTCGATGACGATGCCGCGGATCAGCGCCCGCGTCGTCTGCACCTTGCGCGAGACGATCGTGACCTTGGAGCCGACCAGCGCGTTGACGAGCGTCGACTTGCCGACATTGGGCGCGCCGATCAGCGCGACGAAACCGCAGCGGGTCCCGGCAGCCGGCACCGATTGTTGTTCAGCCGTCATTGCTGCCGCCGCTGACGCCTTCGCGCTCGATCATGACAGATGCCGCCACCTTTTCTGCCGCGCGCTTCGAGCCGCCGATGCCTTCGGCCGGCTCCAGCCCCGGCAGGTCGACGGCGACACGGAACTGCGGATCGTGATGCGGGCCGGTGCGCTCCACCTCCCGGTAGACCGGGGTCGGCAGGCCCTTGCCCTGCGCCCATTCCTGCAGCACCGTCTTCGGATCGCGCAGCGGGCGCCGCGGCTTGTGCATGCGCTCGGTCCAGTTGCGCTCGACGAAGCCCGCCGCGGCGGTGTAGCCGCCGTCGAGGAAGATCGCGCCGATCACCGCCTCGCAGACGTCACCCAGCACCGACTTGCGCAACCGCGCCCCGGCGCCGGCGCCGACCGCGCCGAGCTTGATGTCGTCGAGCAGGCCGAGCGACTTGGCGACGTCGGCGCAGCTCTCCTTGCGCACGAGATCGGCGAGCCGCTTCGACAACTCCCCCTCGTCCGCGCTCGGAAACGAGCGGTACAGCATGTCGGACACGATCAGGCCGAGCACGTGGTCGCCGAGAAATTCGAGCCGCTGATAGCTGTCGCCGCGCTTCTTGGACGATTTCAGCGCCGAGACGTGGGTGAAGGCGGTGCTGAGCAGCGACGGATCGGCAAAGTGATGGCCGATGCGCGCCTCGATCGCCGCATTGGCGGCCTTGTCCGCGGCCTTGGCGCCCTTGGCGGCGCCGGTCCCCGCGCTCTTGGCACGGCGACTGCCCTTCGCCTTGCTGCGCGGCTTGCCATCGGATTCGGCCTCGGCAACGAGCGCGGTCGGGTCCACCCCATCGTCGGTCGGGCCAGCGGGCCCCGATTCGGACTCGACGGTCTTCATGTCTGGCTTGGAGACCGGCTTCGCCTCGGTCCTGGAATCGGCCTTTGGCTCGGTCTTGGGCTCGGTCTTGGGCTCGCTCTTCTGCTCGGGCTTGATCTCAGACTTCGGCCGCGACACAGCCTTGGGCGACGCCTCCAGCGCACCCGTGCCGGGTTGCGGGCTCGATGCGGCAGCCTGCGTGGTCTGGATATCGGGTGAGTCGTCGATCATCGCACGAATTTGAAGATTCGATTCCAGCGCACCGATACCGGCCAGCGCCAGAACGCCCAGGCATGCTCGCCTTCGGCAATGGAAAAGAAGATCAGCTGCGCACGGCCGACGATGTTCTCGAACGGCACGTAGCCGACCTGGCTGAGGAAGCGGCTGTCGGTCGAGTTGTCGCGGTTGTCGCCCATCATGAAGAAGTTGCCGGCCGGCACGGTATACACCGCGGTGTTGTCGACATAGCCGTTGTCGACGCAGTCCAGCGTCTCATAGCTGACGCCGTTCGGCAGCGTCTCCTTCCAGCGCTTGACGCGCGCGGTCGAGTCCGGCTGCCCGCAGGGATCCTCGCCGATGAAGTCGGACAGCCGCTCGCGCTGCACCGGCTTGTCGTTGATGTAGAGCAGCCCTTCGCGCACCTGGATGCGGTCGCCAGGCAGGCCGATCACGCGCTTGATGTAGTCGGTGGTATCGTCCTTCGGCAGGCGAAACACGACGATGTCGCCGCGGTTCGGCTCCGAGCCGAAGATGCGGCCCGAGAACAGCGGCGGCGACAGCGGGATCGAGTAGTGGCTATAGCCGTACGAATATTTCGATACGAACAGATAGTCGCCGACCAGCAGGGTCGCCTTCATCGATCCCGACGGGATGTTGAACGGCTGGAACAGGAACGTACGGATCACCAGCGCGATCAGTAGCGCATGAACGACGACACGAACGGTTTCACCGAGGCCGCTCTCAGTCTTGGTTCCGGAGGTCACGCTCATCGCTCTTTCAATGTCCCTTGGCGAATGGTCCGACGATTCGCCAGCCGTTGCCGAACACCCCTCCGTCCGCGAACACCATACCGTTCCGCGGCTTAAGGGAGTCTGTCCTGATTCTGGTGGTTAAGGCCAACTCCGGTTTGACCCAGAATCCGCCCGTGATGCAGCCGGTTCGATCCCGGCGGGTTTTAGACGACTGCGCGGGGCCGCGCAATCAATCGCCGCATCAAAACTACATAACTCGCTGAAATCGATCGCATTTTTGTTTTTCCTGCTGGGGCGGCCGCCCGTCAGGATGTCTCGCGGCGCACCGCCGAAATTATGACGAAGGCTTGCGCCAGCGGCCAGTCGTCGGTGATCGACAGGTCGATGCGCGGCTCGTGGCCCTCGGGGGTCAGCGCCTTCAGCCGTTCGGCCGCGCCCCCCGTGAGCTGCATGGTCGGCCGGCCGCCGGGCAGATTGACGACGCCCATGTCGCGCCACCACACCCCCTGACGGATCCCGGTGCCGAGCGCCTTGGCGCAGGCCTCCTTGGCGGCGAACCGCTTGGCGTAGGTGGCGACCACCATCTTCTCGTTCTTGGCCCGCCGCTCCGCCTTGGCGCGCTCGGCCGCGGTGAAGATCCGGTTCAGGAAGCGCTCGCCGTGCCGGTCCATCACCTCGGCCACGCGGCGGATGTCGATCAGGTCGGAGCCGATGCCGATGATCATGCCGCCGTCCCCAACCGCGCACGGCCGCGATCCATCGCCGCGCGCATGGTGCGGACGGTCTCGGCGAGGCCCACGAACAGCGCCTCCCCCATCATGAAGTAGCCGATGTTGAGCTCGACGATCTCCGGCAGCGTCGCGATCCGCTCGGCGGTGGCATAGTCGAGCCCGTGGCCGGCATGGACCTCGAGCCCGGCTGCATAGGCCTGCCGGGCGCCGGTCACGATCCGCTCCCACTCCGCGTCCGCCTTGTCGTGGTGGCCGTCGGTGACGGCGTCGCACCAGCCGCCGGTGTGGATCTCGATCACGGGCGCGCGCAGCCGCGCCGCCATCTCGATCTGCGCCGGATCGGCGGC
The DNA here is from genome assembly GCF_051168135.1 of Bradyrhizobium sp. HKCCYLRH2060. Taxonomy (NCBI): domain Bacteria; kingdom Pseudomonadati; phylum Pseudomonadota; class Alphaproteobacteria; order Hyphomicrobiales; family Nitrobacteraceae; genus Bradyrhizobium; species Bradyrhizobium sp. HKCCYLRH2060. The sequence continues at coordinate 138,316 of NZ_JBNPUK010000017.1, read as the reverse complement.
GATGAACAGCGACACCCGGATGCCGGCATCGCCGAGCCGGGCGATCGCCGGCGCTAGCGCGTTGTGCTGGCCGACCACGTCGAGGCCGCCCTCGGTGGTCAGCTCCTCGCGCCGCTCCGGCACCAGGCAGCAGGCATGCGGGCGCGTCGCAAGCGCGATCCGCACCATCTCCTCGGTGGCCGCCATCTCGAAGTTCAGCGGCTTGGAGATCTCGGCCTTCAGCCGCGCCATGTCGTCGTCGCGGATGTGCCGGCGGTCCTCGCGCAGATGCGCCGTGATGCCGTCGGCCCCGGCCTCGATCGCAAGCAGCGCGGCACGCACCGGATCGGGGCTGCGGCCGCCGCGGGCATTTCGCAAGGTGGCGATGTGGTCGACGTTGACGCCAAGGCGCAGCTTCGGAGGATGTGACTTCGACGGATCGGACATGGGCCGGCTCGCAGGACTTTCGAGTAGACTACGGCTTGTTTAGCGCATCCCGAAGCAGAACGCCGCAGCCATCCCCGCAGATTAGCCATTCACCCGGTCGACCCGCGCCACGATGGTCTTGGCGCGCAACTGGTTGATGATCGCCGAGAGATGCTTGAGGTCGTAGACCTCGAGATCGATCGTGAGCTCGGTGAAGTCAGGCGAGCGGCGGCTCATGCTGATGTTGTCGATGTTGCCGTCATGCTCGGCGATCACGGTGGCGACCTGGGCGAGGCTGCCGGGCTCGTTAACGTTCTCGACGCGAATGCGCGCCGGAAAGCGCTGCGGCGAGGTCTCGTCGACGTCCCAGCGCACGTCGAGCCAGCGCTCTGGCTCCTCCTCGAAATCCTTCAGCGCCGGCGACTGGATCGGATAGATCGTGATCCCCTCGCCCGGCGTCACGATGCCGACGATGCGGTCGCCCGGCACGGCACCGCCGTTGGGCGCGAACTTCACCGGCAGGCCGGAATTGAGCCCGCTGATCGGGATGGCAAACGGGCCGCGGTGGGGCTCGGCCGCAGGCGCGGCAGCCTTGGCTGCCGGCGCGGCGGCCGTCTTCTTGGCGCCGTAGCGCACGACGCGCTCTTCCTTGTAGTCCGGATACATTGCGCGCGCGACGTCGGAGGCCTTGATCTCGCCGCGGCCGACCGCCGCCATCACGTCCTCGATCGAGGCGCGCGCCAGACGCGGCAGCGCGCCCTTGAGCTTGTCGTCGGCATATTCGAGCTTGGTCCGCTCGAACAGACGTTCGACGATGCGCCGGCCCAGCCCGGCATATTGATCGCGCACGGCGGTTCGGGTGGCGCGCCGGATGGCGGCGCGTGCCTTGCCGGTGATGGCGAGCGTCTCCCAGGCCGAGGGCGGCGCCGACTGCGCGTCCGAGGTCAGCACCTCGACCTCGTCGCCGTTCTGCAGCTCCGACGACAGCGCGGCGAACTTGCCGTTGATCTTGCAGCCGACGGCGCTGTTGCCGACGTCGGTATGCACGGCATAGGCGAAGTCGATCACGTTTGCGTGGCGTGGCAGCGCGATGAGCTTGCCCTTCGGCGTGAAGCAGAACACCTGATCGTGAAACAGCTCGAGCTTGGTGTGCTCGAGGAACTCCTCGGGGTTGGCGCTCTCGGAAAGGATGCCGATAGTGTGGCGCAGCCAGGCGAAGGCATTCGATTCGCGCTTCAGCCGCTCCGTCGGCGAGGCGATGTCGTCCTTGTAGAAGGCATGGGCCGCGATGCCGAGCTCGGCGATCTGATCCATGTCCTCGGTGCGGATCTGCAGCTCGACGCGCTGCTTGCCCGGGCCAATCACGGTCGTGTGGATCGAGCGATAGTCGTTCTGCTTCGGCGTCGAGATGTAGTCCTTGAACCGGCCGGGCACGACAGGCCACGTCGTATGCACGATACCGAGCGCACGATAGCAGGATTCGAGATCCGGCATGATGACGCGAAAGCCGAAGATGTCGGACAGCTGCTCGAACCCGATGGATTTGCGTTCCATCTTGGTCCAGATCGAGAATGGCCGCTTGCGGCGACCGAACACCCGCGCCGTCAGGCCATGCTCGCGAAACTTGCGGGCCAGCTGGCTCTCGATCTCGCCGATCAGGTTGCGATTGCGCTCCGCCAGCGCATCGAGCCGCTGCATCACCACGCTGTACGCCTGCGGGTCGAGCGTCCGGAACGAGAGATCCTCGAGCTCCTCGCGCATCTCCTGCATGCCCATGCGGCCCGCGAGCGGCGCGTAGATGTCGAGCGTCTCCTCAGCGATCCGCCGCCGGGATGCCTCCGGCACGAACTCCAGCGTGCGCATGTTGTGCAAGCGATCGGCGAGCTTGACCAGCAGCACACGCACGTCGTCGGCGATCGCCAGCAGGAGCTTGCGCAGATTCTCGGCCTGCTTGGCCTCGCGCGAAACCAGCTCGAGCCGTTTCAGCTTGGTCAATCCCTCGACGAGCGCACCGATCTCGGGGCCGAAGAAGCGGTCGATCTCGGCGCGGGTCGCCTCGGTGTCCTCGATCGTGTCGTGCAGCAGCGCCGCGACGATGGTGGCGTCGTCCAGCTTCAGGTCGGTCAAAATGGCCGCGACCTCGAGCGGATGCGTGAAATACGGGTCGCCCGATGCACGGGTCTGCGACCCATGCGCCTTCATGGCGTACACATACGCGCGGTTGAGCAGATCCTCGTTCGTATCCGGATTGTAGGAGCGGACCCGTTCCACGAGATCGTACTGCCGCATCATGCGGGAGCGCGGCTTCGGCGGCCGCGGCCGCTCAGCCGGCGGCGAAGGCGCCAACGCGGCCGATTCGGCCGCCGCCTGCATCTGCTGAGGAGTGTGGCCCGAAACCACCATGGAAAATGACTAAACCTTTATCTTCGTGACCAAATCTGCCGGATGGCAGGCGTTTGTCGCAGCCCTATGGTAATCACGGAATCACGTTCAAATGCAAAGGCCCGGACGTGGTCCGGGCCTTCACATTCTCACAAGTTAGCTGGAGCTCGCGCTGACGGTGACGAGACCGTCACTCGTCCTCTTCCGGCTGCTCTTCCGGCGGAGCGAGGCCCTCGAGGCCCTTCAGCAGCTCTTCCTCGGTCATGCGCTCGACGGCGACCTCGGTGTCGTCGGCATCGACGCTGGCACCGGCCGAGCCGATCAGCGGCACCGTGTCCGGCTCCGGCTCGTCGACCTCGACGAACTTCTGCAGCGAATGCACCAGTTCTTCCTTCAGATCCTCGGGAGAAATGGTCGAATCCGCAATTTCCCGGAGTGCGACGACGGGATTCTTGTCATTATCTCTATCAATTGTAAGTTGTGATCCCGACGAGATCATGCGCGCGCGATGCGCGGCCAGGAGAACCAGGTCGAACCGGTTGTCGACTTTATCGATACAATCTTCCACAGTGACGCGCGCCATTGTCGCTCCGGTCCTTTGTGTGCTTAATATGCTGATTATGCTGGGCTAGTTATAGAGGCTGGCTGGCTTTCGCAAGGCAAAACTGGCGTCAGGGTTCGGTAAGGGGCAAGGAGTACCGAATTCGGCAACCTTGACTGGCGCTCCGTCCAGACCCGCGGAATTCGGGCCTTGGACAAGAAAACGCTTCATTACGTCGTCACAAGTACGCCTTTGTTGCCCCGATCACTCCGGTTTGCGGTAACCTCACACCAGATGGACCGCCGACGCCTTGGCAGTATCTTGAAATGGAGTGCGCGACCGACTGGAGTCGCGCCCAAAATAGAATCTAACTGAACGCGAGACACTGAATGTCATCTTCGACCAACAAGATTGCGCTCTTCATTGACGGCGCCAACCTATACGCCACGGCCAAGACGCTCGGCTTCGACATCGACTACAAGCGCCTGCTCAAGGAATTTCAGAGCCGCGGCACGCTGCTCCGCGCATTCTATTACACCGCGATCATCGAGGATCAGGAGTACTCGTCGATTCGGCCCTTGATCGACTGGCTCGACTACAACGGCTATACCGTCGTCACCAAGGCGACGAAGGAGTTCATCGACGCCAGCGGCCGACGCAAGGTCAAGGGCAACATGGACATCGAGCTCGCCGTCGATGCCATGGAGCTCGCCGAGCATATCGACCAGATGGTGCTGTTCTCGGGCGACGGCGACTTCCGCTCGCTGGTCGAAGCGATGCAGCGCCGCGGCGTTCGCGTCACCGTGATCTCGACCATCTCCAGCCAGCCGCCGATGATCGCCGACGAGCTGCGCCGTCAGGCCGACGTCTTCACCGACCTCATGGAGTTGCAGTCCAAGCTCGGCCGCGACCCGTCGGAGCGCCCCGCCCCGCGCGAGCCGCGCCACCATTCCCCGCAATTCCTGCAGCGCTCCACCACGCCGGCCGCCCGCGCCACGACCACCGCCACCACCACGCCCAACGATGACGATTTCGAGGACTAGGCGGACGGGCACTCAGCCTGCGCCGCCTGCCCTGTCTTCGACCAATCCCGATCGAGACTGTCCGCTGTGCCCTCGCCTCGTGGAATTCCGCGAGGCGCAGCGCGCGCGTGAGCCGTCATGGTTCAACGCGCCGGTGCCGTCGTTCGGCAATCCAGACGCGCGGCTGTTGATCGTCGGACTCGCGCCAGGGCTGCAGGGTGCGAATCGCACCGGGCGCCCGTTCACCGGCGACTATGCCGGGGAGCTGCTCTACGGGACTCTGCTGCACTACGGATTTGCAAAAGGCCGCTTCGAGGCACGTCCCGACGACGGGCTGACGCTGGTGGATTGCCGAATCAGCAACGCGGTGCGCTGCGTGCCGCCGCAGAACAAGCCGCTGCCTGCCGAGATCAACCAGTGCCGGAGCTTCCTCGGCGCCACCATCGCCGCGATGCCGCGGCTGCGCAGCATCGTCGCGCTCGGCCGCATCTCCCACGACACGCTGCTGAAGCTGCTGGGCCTGCGCGCGGTCGCGGCGCCCTTCGCCCACGGCGCCGTGCACCAGGCCGGCGGGATCAGGCTGTACGACAGCTATCACTGCTCACGCTACAATACGAACACCGGCGTGCTCACGACCGAGATGTTCCACGCCGTGTTCGCGCGTGTGAAGGCGGATCTGGATTAGGTCGGTCCGCCCCATCCTCACGCGGCGACGCGGTTGTCCTTCAGCCACGCCAGCACGTCGCCCGCGTTCCTGTCCGGAGGAAACACCGGATAGAACACGTGGGTGATGCAGGCGTCGTCCACGATCATGGCAAGCCGCTTGATCATGGTCAGCCCGGCGATCTCCATGGTCGGCAACCGCAGGGCATTGGTCAGCTCGAGCTTTTCGTCCGACAGCACCGGAAACGGCAGGTGCAGGCGCGAGGCCATCTCGGTCTGATAGGCATTGCTCTGCGTCGACAGGCCGAACACATGCGCGGCGCCTGCCGATTTCAACTCGCCGAACAGGTCGCGGAAGCTGCAGGTCTGCGGCGTGCAGCCGCGCGCACCCGGGATCATGTCCCAGTCCTCGACCAGCGACACCTTGCCGGGTTCGCCGGTCCGCGGATACGCGAACACGACGGTCCGTCCCGGCAGATCGGACAACGTGACCAGCGTGTCGTCGGTGGCACGCAGTCCGATCGCGGGAATGATCGTCCCGACCAGATGATCTGCTGCGCCGTCGTCGGTCGGAGCCGGAATCCGGCTCCAGTCGACATCCAAGAGGTTCTTCTGATTCATCGGATGCTGTCCCAAGGCTCAGGCGTGCCGCCGAGGAGCGCGCGGCAAAGGTCTCGTTAGCCGCGCGCCCGCAGCAGCCGGCCCTTCTCGCGGCCCCAATCGCGCTTCTTTTCGCTCTCGCGCTTGTCGTGCAGCTTCTTGCCCTTGGCGACGGCGAGCAGCAGCTTGGCGCGGCCACGCTCGTTGAAATAGAGCTTGAGCGGGATCAGCGTCATGCCTTCGCGCTCGACCGCGCCCATCAGCTTGTTGATCTGCTTGCGATGCAGCAGCAGCTTGCGCGGCCGCTTCGGCTCGTGATTGAAGCGGTTGGCCTGCAGATATTCGGGAATGTTGGCGTTGATCAGCCAGATCTCGCCGTCGCGCGAATCCGCATAGGATTCCGCGATCGTCGACTTGCCGCTGCGGACCGACTTCACCTCCGTGCCGGTCAGCGCGATGCCGGCCTCGATGGTGTCCTCGATCGCATAATTGAACCGCGCCTTGCGGTTCTCTGCGGCGACGGTGATCTTGGGCTCGTTCTTGTCTGCCACGTCAGGCCTTCTTCAGGAGATCCCTGATTTCGGTCAGAAGCTCGACCTCGGGTGTGGGCTTCGGCGGAGCGGCCGGCGCAGCCTCCTGCTTCCGCTTCAACGTGTTCATCAGCCGGATGACGATGAAAAGAACGAAGGCGACGATCACGAAGTTCAGCGTGATCGTCAGGAAGCTGCCATAGGCCAGCACCGCGCCCTGCTTCTTCGCATCGGCAAGGTTGCCGGCATTCACCGCTTTGGACAGCGGGATAAAGTAGTTGGAGAAATCCAGGCCGCCGGTGACCGCGCCGATGATCGGCATGATGACGTCGCCGACCAGCGAGTTGACGATGGCGCCGAACGCCGCGCCGATGATGACGCCGACCGCGAGGTCGACGACGTTGCCCTTCATCGCGAATTCACGGAATTCCTTCAACATGCTCGCATCCCCCTCAAGATACGTCGGCTCAGTTGATCAGTCCGGCATGAACCATCGCCTCGCGCACCGCGACCCGGGTCGGCTCCGACACCGGCACCATCGGCAGCCGCAGCTTCTCCTCGATCTTGCCGAGCAGCGACAACGCGTATTTCACCGGCGCCGGGTTGGACTCGATGAACAGGTTGGTGTGCAGCGGCATCAGCTTGTCGTGGATCTTCAGCGCGGTGGCGACATCGCCCTTCTGCCAGGCCTGGTGGAATTCCGAGCACAGCCGCGGCGCGACGTTCGACGTGACGGAGATGCAGCCATGGCCGCCATGCGCCATGTAGCCGATGATCGTCGCATCCTCGCCCGAGAGCTGGTTGAACTCCTCGCCCATCGCGGCGCGCTGCTGCGACACCCGCACCATGCTGGCGGTGGCGTCCTTCACGCCGGCGATGTTCTTCAGCTCGAACAAGCGCTTCATGGTGTCGACGGACATGTCGATCACCGAGCGCGGCGGAATGTTGTAGATGATGATCGGAATGCCGATCGCGTCGTTGATCGCCTTGAAGTGCTGATACAGGCCTTCCTGCGTCGGCTTGTTGTAATAGGGCGTCACCACCAGCACCGCGTCCGCCCCCGCCTTCTCGGCGTGCTGGGCGAGCTCGACCGCCTCTTTGGTCGAATTGGAGCCGGCGCCGGCCACCACGGGAACCCGCCCCTTGGCCTCGGCAATGCACCACTCGACCACCCGCTTGTGCTCGTCATGACTGAGCGTCGGGCTCTCGCCCGTCGTGCCGACCGGCACGAGACCGTTGGTGCCCTCGTCGATCTGCCAGTTCACGAGGCTGCGAAAAGCGGCCTCGTCCACGGACCCGTTCTTGAAAGGAGTGACCAAGGCGGTGAAAGAACCCCGGAAATTCGTCTTGGCTGCCATGAAACTCCCTCCCAAACGCCGTTTGGCCCCTGTGCGAGCCACTTCATACCGGGTCTACCGACGGGGCGGAAGGCCCGCCCGCGGCTGGGCTGCCTTCTCAACAGGCACCCGAATCGCTCTGCCGCGCCCGCGACAGCCCGGCCCGCACACTTCGCACCGGGCAACCACCCTTCTCGGAACCCCCGGGCCGGCCACACGCCGCCCTTCGGTCGTGATTTCGCCGCGGTGTTGGCGCAGGTTGCAGTCCTTCCCAGTATATTTAGGATTTGTTCACCTTTTCGATAGACCCATGTTGGTCAGGGGATCGAAGTCATCCGCCGCAAAAGGAACGCCGTGCCCTTTTCTGCCCGCGCCACTGCATTGCGATCGACCGCCCTGTCGGTGTCACTCTCGGTGTCCTTGGCCGCCGGCCTGACATTCGGATGGGCTCTCGCCGGACATGGCGCCCTCGCCAAGGACCAGGCCGCCAAGTCCAAGGTTTCAGAGTCCAAGGTTGCGGGATCCAAGGCTCATACGGCCAAGGTTCCCGTGCCGAAGGCGCGTCCGATCGCGCGCGGCGCGGTCCCCAAGACGAACACCAACGAGGCGGCCGGGACGAAGAGCAAGGTCGACGCGCACGCCGAGGCGAAGGCCGAGATCAAGAACACTCCCAAAGGCGCCGGCGCGGCGCCAAGGGACATCACGCCCGGTGCCGCGGCTGCGGCCCTGCCGGTCCGCCAGCATGCCGCCCTGCCCGCCTCCCGCAAGCCCGTGGTGCCGGCTGCGATCGCTGCGACGTCATCGACCTCGCAATCCGACAAGGAGGCGCTCGAAAACGTGATCGAGCTCGTCCGCAAGCGCAAGCCCGGCGACGCCAACGAGGTCGTGCAGGCGATCTCGGATCCCGTCGCGCGGAAGCTCGCCGAATGGGTGATCCTGCGCAGCGACAACAACAATGCCAGCGTCGAGCGCTATCGCGCATTCATCACCGCCAATCCGTCCTGGCCGTCGCAGACCTTCCTTCGCCGCCGGCTCGAGGCCGCGTTGTGGGACGACAAGCGCGACGATTCCGTGGTCTGGTCGTGGTTCGAGAACGAATCGCCGCTGTCGGCGAAGGGCAAGTTCGCGCTGGCCCGGGTGATGCTCAATCGCGGCGACCGCGCCAACGCCGAGCGCCTGGTGCGCGACGCCTGGCGCAACGACGCGATGTCCGAGGAGACCGAGAACAACATCCTGGACCAGTACGGCGCCCTTCTATCGGGCGGCGATCACAAGGCGCGGATGGACACACTGCTGTATGGCAGCGAGCACGAGGCGGCGATGCGCGCTGCACGGCGGCTCGGCTCGGGCCACGTGGCGCTCGCAAAGGCGCGAATCGCGACCTACCGCAAAGCCTCCAACAGCCAGAGCCTGCTCGATGCCGTGCCGCGCGAGCTGCACGGCGATGCCGGCTACATCTTCAGCCGCATCCAGGTGCTGCGGCGCGACGAGAAGTTCGCCGAGGCGGCGCAGTTGATGCTCAGCGCGCCCAGGGATCCCGGCCGCCTGCACAATCTGGACGAATGGTGGATCGAGCGCCGCCTGCTGGCGCGCAAGATGATCGACACCGGCGATTATCGCAGCGCCTACCTGATCGCGCGCGACGCGGCGCTGCCGAACCGCGACATCTACAAGACCGAGCAGGAATTCACCGCCGGCTGGATCGCGTTGCGCTTCCTCAACGATCCCGCCACGGCGGCCCAGCACTTTGCGCGCATCGGCGTCGGCAGCGTCAATCCGACCACCCTGGCCCGGGCCGGTTATTGGCAGGGCCGCGCGGCAGAAGCGATGGGGCGCATGCAGGAGGCGCGCGCGGCCTATATGTCGGCGGCCGAGCAGTCCACGAGCTATTACGGCCAGTTGGCGCGGGCGAAGCTCGGCCTGCCGCAGCTCGGCCTCAATGCTGCGCCGAGCGGCCGCGGGCGCGGTGTCGAGCGGCTCGAGGTGGTGCGCGCGGTGCAACTGCTGTACGAGCTCGACGAGGGCGAGGTCGCGATCCCGATCTTCGCCGACATGGGCGACAACGGCGACCCCGACGTCCTGGTCGGAATCGCGGAAGCCGCCGCGCGAAACAGCGATGCGCGGGCGATGCTGCTGGTCGGCAAGGCCGCGCTCAATCGCGGGCTGCCGTTCGATCATTACGCCTATCCGGTCACGGGCATTCCTGCGTTCCGCTCGCTCGGACCGGAGGTCGAGCCGAGCGTGGTCTTCTCGATCGCGCGTCAGGAGAGTGCCTTCAACCAGGCGGTGGTCTCGCCGGCCCAGGCCTATGGGCTGATGCAGGTCACGCCGGATGCCGGCCGCTACGTCTGCAAGCGCGCGGGCGTCAGCTTCGATCTGAACCGGATGAAGACCGATCCGGTCTACAACGCGCAGCTCGGCGCGGCCGAGCTCGGCGGCCTGCTCGAGGACTATCGCGGCTCGTACATCATGACGTTCGCGGCCTACAATGCCGGCCGCGGCAGCGTACGGAAATGGGTCGAGCGGTATGGCGACCCGCGCGATCCCAAAGTCGATGCCGTCGACTGGGTCGAGCTGATCCCGTTCGCGGAGACCCGCAACTACGTGCAGCGGGTGATGGAGAACCTGCAGGTCTATCGCGCCCGCTTCGGCGGCGGCTCGCGGCTACAGATCGAGGCCGATCTGCGCCGCGGCGCTGTGGTGGAGTAGCGAAACCGACATCGGATCGTCGTCAATCGCTATTCGCTACTCCCTATTCGCCGCTCATCACCAGTTGCGCTGAGCGCGCAGCAGCAGCGAGACCGAATCCTGGTCCTTCAGCTGATAGGTCGTGGCCGGTTTGGCAACCGCCGCAACCGCCGGCGCATTGGCGACGCCCGCGAACTTCTGATCCAGCCGGGTCCAGGCGACGTCAGCCGAGAAGGTCAAATTCTTGACCGGCGTCCAGCGCGTGATCACACCCAGGGTCGAGATGTTGAAGTCCGGGTTGCAGTTCGCACCGACGATGCCGAGAGCGACCATGCCCGCACCGTTGCAGATCAGGCCCTTCGCTGTCGCATTATAGCGCACGGCGCTCCATGAGCCGTACACCGCGGTGTTCCAAGCCGGATCCCAGTTGTGGGTGAAGGCGCCGCGGACGCCGTAGGTCGTCGTCAGCTGCTGCTGGGTATTCGCCCCGAACACCGAATCCGACACGCCCGCGAAGCCCAGGCTCTGGAAAGCGCCGGCCATGTTGCTGCCGCCGTACATCGCGTAGTTGATCGGCGCGAGGCTCTGGAAGTTGTAGCGGCTGGCACCGTTGGTGTAGACGCCCTGCAGATTGATGGTGTCGCCGGCGCCGGTCGGGATATTCTTGATCGACAGGGCGAGCTGACCGGCGTAGCCCCATTTGTCGGCGGGATGCCCGGTCGTCTCGTTGGCACCGAAGAAGGCGGCGTGGTTGTCGTGCGCCGCGAAGGACGCCTGGAACAGGCCCCAGGCCTGATCGACGCGCACCATGCCGACGATGTCGGGCGCGACGTTGCCGCCGAAATTCGACGTACCATAGCTGCCGGTGAGCACGCCAGCGGCCGTCTGTCCCGCCGTATTCCAGATCTGCGACTGCGAATACTGCGTCGCATCCTGGGCCGAGATCGCGGCCGTGATGCCCGAGCCGAAGTCCGCGGTATAGGTGAACTGGTTGACGCCGGTGATGGTGCCGCCGCCGCCGGTCAGACCGTCGAAATTGTTGCCGGGGTAGTTGGCCCAGGGTGCGTCGAACTGCGACACGGCCTTACCCATGGTGAAGCCGGCGAACTGGATGAAGGCATAGAAGACGCCGATCCCGCCTTGCGCGATGTTGCCGTCAGCCTGCGCTCCAGGCGCGCCCGCCGTCGAATAGGCGGTTGCGCCCGTGGGGGAGCCGGTCCCGGCATAGCTGCCCCCGGTCCACTGGAAGACACCGTCGAAGAAGGTGCGCACGACGCCATATTCGGTCGCGGTGCGGGTGTCGATGTTGAGGTCGGCACGCGAACGCGTCGTGTAGTAGTTGCTGAGACGATTTCGCCCGCCGGCGACGCCGTTCACGGCATTCTGGAAGATCGTATTCGTACCGAAGCCGGCCTCGGCACGCAGGTAGCCGCCGAGCTTGATGCAGGTGTCGGTACCCGGAATGTAGAAAAATCCGGCGCCGTACATCGAGCAGACCCTGACATACTCGACCGCTTTGGCCTTGATCGGAAGGTCGGCGGCCTGAGCCCCACCCATGGCGAGCAACGCCGCCCCTGAGCCCAGAACAAGGCTCCTCACAGTCTTCATACTAACCTCCAAATTGCTCAGTTCAGACCGGCCCGGCTCGACATCGAACGACCGCCCCAACGGTCAGCCCGTCTCCAGCTGCACCACAGTGCTCGCGCATAGCGTTGCAGTGGGAACGATCGCGAGGCAGAGTTGGTGCTTTATCGGACCATTCTCGTGACCGGCCGGATCACGCATGTGGCGCGGCCGCGGCACGGCACACGGTCGCCAGATCCCCAAGAGTAATGTGTCAGGGAAGACTTTCGCCGCCGAATGCGTGTCGCGCTCGTGGCGGGAATGCAGCAGGACGCGCGTCGAGAAGCGCGGCGAGCGCGAGGCTCCAATTTTCTGGCTCTGTCATCCCGGCGATCGTGACACGGGCCCTTGCCTGCCCGGGATCACGCAGGCCAAGCTTGGCTCAAACGTGCGGTCGAACCGAGCGCCCGCCGACCGCCTCTCACGTATGTTTGAGCCGGATGGCCACGAGGCGGTCGCGAAATTCCATCCAGATCGCACTCCGTCGCGTGGCCGCGCGGTGTGGTTCTCGGGCGGGTCTGCAGCATGTTTGTCAGCGACAGAGCGGAGCGGCGAGGAATGCGGATCTCGGCGCTGGAGCACGCGCTGGCGAGGCAAAGAAAAACCCCCGGCAGTTGCCTGCCGGGGGTTCGTCAAACCGTCGTCAGACGATCTGGATCAGAAGTTGCGCTGAGCGCGGAGCAGCAGCACAGCCGACTGCTGATCCTTCAGCTCGTACACCGCGGCCGGCTTCGCGACAGCAGCAGCAGCCGGAGCGGTGACCGAACCGGAGTGCTTCTGGTCGAGCCAGGAGTAGGCGAAGTCAGCCGAGAAGGTCAGATTCTTGACCGGGGTCCAGCGCGTGATCAAGCCGAGGGTGGCCAGATCGAAGTCCGGATTACAGGTCGAACCCGCGTTGAAGGCCGCGACAACGCCCGGGCTGGTGCAGATCAGGCCCTTGGCCGTGCCATTGTAGCGGACGGCAGCCCACGACCCGTAGATCGCAGTGTTCCAGGCCGGATTCCAGTTGTGGGTGTACGCACCGCGCATACCGTAGGTCGTGGTCAGCTGCTGCTCACCACCGGTCGTGAAGACCGAGTCGCCCACACCGGCAAAGCCGATGCTCTGGTAGGCGCCAGCCAGACCCGTGCTGCCGTACATCGCGTAGTTGTTCGGCATCAGGCTCTGGATGTTGTAGCGGCTCGCACCGTTGGTGTAGACGCCCTGCACGTTGATCGTGTCGCCAGGTCCGGTCGGGATGTTCTTGATCGACAGGGCCAGCTGAGCCGCCCAGCCCCACTTGTCGGCCGGGTGGCCGGAGGTCTCGGACGCGCCGTAGTAAGCGACGTGGTTGTCATGCGCCGCGAACGACGCCTGGAACAGACCCCAGGCCTGGTCGACACGGACCATGCCGACGAAGTCCGGAGAGACGTTGCCACCGTAGTTGCTGGTGCCGTAAGCACCACCGATCACGCCAGCCGCCGTCGAACCCGCCACGTTCCAGAGGTTGTTCTGGTAGTAGGCGCTCGCATCCTGAGCCGAGACCGAGGCCGTGATGCCGGAGCCGAAGTCAGCAGTGTAGCTGAACTGATTGACGCCGGTGACCGTGCCGCCGCCGCCGGCGAGACCGTCGAAGTTGTTGCCCGGATAGTTGACCCAGGGCGTGTCGAACTGCGACACGGCCTTACCCATGGTGAAGCCGGCGAACTGGATGAAGGCATAGTACACGCCGACCGAGCCCTGCGCGATATTGCCGTCGGCCTGTGCGCCCGGCGCACCAGCGGTCGAGTAAGCGGTCGCACCGGTGGCCGAACCCGTGCCGGCATAGCCGCCGGAGGTCCAGCTGAAGGTCAGGTCAGCGAAGGTACGGACCACGCCGTACTCGGTCGCCGTGCGCGTGTCGATGTTGATGTCCTGACGAGCGCGGGCCGTGTAGTAGTTGCTCAGGCGGTTATGCGCACCACCCTGGCCGCTGTACGTGCCGTTGAAGTCGCTGTTCGTGCCGATCGCCGTTTCAGCACGGAGATAGCCACCGAGCTTGATGCAGGTGTCGGTGCCGGGGATGTAGTAGAAGCCCGCACCATACAGGGAGCAAACCTTCACATACTCGACCGCTTTGGCCTTGATCGGAAGGTCGGCCGCCTGAGCCGCGGACATGGCGAGCAGAACTGCCGCCGAGCCGAGGACAAGGCTCTTAACCGTCTTCATTTAAACCTCCAAGTTGCTCTTTTGAGAAAGAACCGGACCAAGATCCCCCAGGACGATCCGCTTCCTCTGCTCCCGAAAAACCGCTTCAGCCGCTTCGCGCCATCGGACACACCCGCATCACGCGAGGGACTTAAGCGAACCACCTGTCACGGGACGATCGAGTAACCCCCCACCGTCGCCAGGAACTATGCCTTCGCTCATTCGGTAAGCAAAATAGTTTATGCAGTCAGGTAATTGAATGAAGCCGAAATGTGTCTTGAGGGCAACACAATGGCAGCTTGTTGTGCAGCGCACGGGGGACGGCGCATGTCCTCCTAGATAAGTGATTTTGTTGCGGATTTTTTTTCTTTAGGGTCGAGCTTCGTACTGGAACTCCTGAGCAATGGCGCCCTTGAAGAACATGTCTGCCGCACCTGTGGAAGCGGACGCGCAACCGCAGACTGCCGAACATCTGCCGAAGAATCGCGACGCCATTCTTCGCTTCGCCAGGGAGATCTCCACGATCAACGTCCATCTGGAGGAGCTGAGGTACTTCTGGGCCAAGCGAATCGGCATCAGTGGCCCGCAATGGATGATCCTGATGGCGATCTCCGAGCTGGATCAAGGCGAGGGAGTCGCCGTGAATGCGGCGGCCAAGCGGCTGCACGTCGACCCTTCGTTCGTCACGACGCAGTCGAAGCTGCTGGAGAAGAAGGGCTTCATGGAACGCAAGCCCGCCCCCAACGATGCACGCGTGGTCCGGATGTCGCTCACCACCAAGACATCGGAGCAGTTCGCCGAGCTGGAAGCCCAGCAGGCGCAGATCTTCAGCTTCATCTTCGAGGAATTCGACGCTCGCGAGCTGGCGACGTTCACGGACAAGCTGGCTGGCCTCAAGGACCGTTTCGAGAAGGCCAGCGCGCGACTCACGATGGGGCTCTGAGGCCCCCGAGGCGACCACGGCCCAATCGCCTCTTACAGGCAGCGGGCCCAGATATGCGGTCGCATCAGCCAGGAGGCCGCTGAGACCCCGCCAGGCGCCTGGCGATCCAGTCAAAGACGAAGGCATCGGCTTCGAGCCAATCGGCGCCCGCGCTGGAGACGATCTTCAGAGTGATATCCGGGTGCTCGCGCTTGATCTGCGCGATCAGCCGGGTTGCGATGTCGGCTCGAAGCCAGCCACGCTCCGGCACCGTCACCAGCAGCGGACACATGATCTGCCGCGCCGCCAGCCCTTCCGTCGCGATCGGCGGCCTGCCCCGCTCACACGCACCGGGTCGGCGCGACAGGAAGACACGCTCGTGAATATCCCACAAGCCGGCGTCGCAGACCGCCGCAGCATAACGCGGATCGAGTGCGATGCCGCGCGCGACGAAGGACGAACTCCAGTCATCGGCCAGAATCGCGATCCGGCCTTCGTCCACGTCATCGCGGGACGTTACGTAGTCCGTCACGCTCGCGATGGCTGATTCGAGATCGCGACGGCCGACGATCTCCTCGAAGCGGCAGTCCGGTCCGCTGCCCAGCAGATCGACCACCAGCAGCGCCAAGCCGCGCTGCTCCGCACGGGCCGCAAGCTTGAACAGCGACGTTTCCTTGCGACGGCCGGGCTCACCGATGCAGATGACGGTGGGCGCCCTGCCCGCCTCGCCACGCGCCGGCAGGAAATAGGCTTCGAGCGGATAGTCGGCGCGCCAGTGGATTGTGACGACCTCTCCCTGCGGATCGGCACAGCGCAGGAATTCGCGCGCACATTCGCGCATGCGGGACAGCACGACGTCCTGGCGGGAACGTGAGCTGCTGAACGGACAGGCCGCAGCCTCATAACAATCCACTGCTCGCGACCATTTGCGAAACGCCAGCTCGGGACGGCCGCTGCTCATGGCGTCGGCGGCGGCAGCCTTCATGGCGTCCGCGCATTGCATCCACTCGCGATACCAGGACTCGTCGTCGCTGGCGTCGATCCGCTGCGCAACCGCCAGACATTCCGCAAGATCCGCGCAGCCTTCCGGCCGCGCCTCCAGCAGCCGCGTGATGGCGCCCGCCAGATCGTCTTGCTCGGACCACGGACGCAGCACTCCCACAGAGCCTTCCGAACTCATCTTTGGACTCATTCCTCACTGGCGTGACGGTGTGGCCCCGTCATCTGGCGGTCATGGTGACCATCCGGCATTTCCCGGTCAAGCCGATGCACAACGATTTTTGGTGAGGCGATGGATGTATGCGCTGATGGCACGCGCCTACGGAGATCACGCTGAGGCTCTGCAATCGAGAGGCAACGTCAGATCTTGGGTGCCGAGGAGATCCCGATGTGAAAAAGCCTCCGGCGGGGCATCGCCGGAGGCTTCCTGGAGTCTAACATCGTATGATCGTCGTCTTGCGTCTGCGGTGTCGTCCTCACGAGGACGAATGATTACTCAGGCATGAGAAAATTAGCTTATCAACTCATCTGTTTTCAACACCATTTTTTAAAAAAATACCAGCGTGCAGCCAACCTACTGAAACGAATGCGACTTTCGAGCTACAGGCAATCGAAGCTCTGCTCAATTGGCTCGATCCATCGATCTGGCATCGATCGCTTCTCGAGCGCACCGGACCCGGAGTCACT
The DNA here is from genome assembly GCF_051168135.1 of Bradyrhizobium sp. HKCCYLRH2060. Classification (NCBI taxonomy): domain Bacteria; kingdom Pseudomonadati; phylum Pseudomonadota; class Alphaproteobacteria; order Hyphomicrobiales; family Nitrobacteraceae; genus Bradyrhizobium; species Bradyrhizobium sp. HKCCYLRH2060. Next base: position 121,751 of record NZ_JBNPUK010000017.1, on the reverse strand, counting down.
CCGGAATGAGCGCCCGCACACAAGCAAAAACCCCCGGCAGTTTCCTGCCGGGGGCTCTTGAACCCGATCAGACGATCAGGATCAGAAGTTGCGCTGAGCGCGGAGCAGCAAGGACACCGAGTTCTGGTCCTTGAGCTGATAGACCGCAGCCGGCTTGGAAGTCGTGGTCGTAGCCGGGGAAACAATGTTGCCCGAGTACTTCTGGTCGAGGTTGGTCCAGGCCACGTCGGCCGAGAAGGTCAGGTTCTTGACCGGGGTCCAGCGGGTGATCAAGCCCAGCGAGGAGATGTTGAAGTCGGGGTTGCAGGTGAACCCTGCGCCCGCCAGACCAGCCATCGCCGCGCTGCCGCAGATCAGGCCCTTGGCAGTGTTGTTGTAGGACACGGCAGCCCACGAACCGTAGATCGCGGTGTTCCAAGCCGGGTTCCAGTTGTGGGTGTAAGCACCACGGAAGCCGTAGGTCGTGGTCAGCTGCTGCTCACCGCCGGTCACGAAGACCGAGTCGCTGACGCCAGCGAAGCCGAGCGTGCCGTAGACACCAGCCGTGCTGCTGCCGCCGTACATTGCGTAGGTGGTCGGCACCAGGCTCTGAGCGTTGTAGCGGCTCGCACCGTTGGTGTAGACGCCCTGGATGTTGATGGTGTCGCCGGGGCCGGTCGGGATGTTCTTGATCGACAGGGCCAGCTGAGCAGCCCAGCCCCACTTATCAGCCGGGTGACCGGTGAGCTCGGTGGCGCCGTAGTAGCCGGTGTGGTTGTCATGCGCCGCGAACGACGCCTGGAACAGACCCCAAGCCTGGTCGACACGAACCATGCCGACGATGTCCGGAGACACGTTGCCACCGAAGTTGTTGGTGCCATACGAGCCGCCGATGATGCCGGCCGCGGTGATGCCCGACACGTTCCACATGTTCGTGGTGTAGTACTGGCTCGCGTCCTGCGCCGAGATCGCCGCAGTGATGCCCGAGCCGAAGTCGGCGGTGTAGGTGAACTGGTTGACACCGGTCACGGTGCCGCCGCCGCCCCACAGGCCGTCGAAGTTGTTGCCCGGATAGTTGGTCCAGGGCGCGTCGAACTGCGACACGGCCTTACCCATCGTGAAGCCGGCGAACTGGATGAAGGCGTAGTACACGCCAATGCCGCCCTGAGCGATGTTGCCGTCGGCCTGAGCGCCAGGAGCGCCAGCCGTCGAGTAGGCAGTCGCGCCGGTCGCCGAGCCCGAGCCAGCGTAGGTGCCGCTGGTCCAGGTGAACGTCAGGTCAGCAAAGGTGCGGACCACGCCGTACTCGGTCGCGGTGCGCGTGTCGATGTTGAGGTCCTGACGAGCGCGGCTGTAGTAGTAGTTGCTCTGGCGGTTCATGCCGCCGGCAACGCCGTTGACCGCGTTGTTGTACTGGCCGTTGCTGGCGAACGACGTTTCAGCACGCAGGTAACCGCCCAGCTTGATGCAGGTGTCGGTGCCGGGGATGTAGTAGAAGCCAGCGCCGTAAAGCGAGCAGACCTTCACATATTCGACCGCCTTGGCCTTGATCGGAAGGTCAGCTGCCTGAGCCCCGGACATGGCGACGAGAGCGGCCGCCGAGCCCAGGACAAGGCTCTTGATCGTGTTCATAATGTTAAACCTCCAAGTTGCTCAGTCAGGGAAGGTTCCGCCTCCGCTGGGTGAGAGACACCCTTGGGGTTGGACCCGTTATCCCTCTTCGACCCGTCGCTCAGCCGCTTCGCGCTATCGGACACACCCGCATGAACGCGAGGGACTTGAGCGAACGACCTAAACGGGACGACGTCGGGATGCCCCCCTTCGTCGTGCGAGCAGAATTACCGAAGGCCTTTGCACACGCAACAAAGGAACCATCATTGCGGCGCCCAAGCGGCGCCTTTTCGGACCGGTGTTGCACAAAAGGCACGGAACCGTGGTTCTGCGGGAACACCTAAGTCGCTGTTTATGTTGTCGTTTTGTCACAACGCAATTTGAGGTGCTTAAGGCCGCGAGCACTCGCCCGCCCGGAACCCGCCCCAAGTCAGGCGCCGGGGGCGTGAATCCAGCCACGCGCTGAACGAGAATCGGGCCGGACGACAATGCCGTCTGCGCCCCTGCCACCGGCCGCCTTTGCCGACGACCCTCTATATTAGGGGTCCCCCGCGTCAGGGATCATCGAGGGGGCTCGCACCGCCCGTCGACTTCGACGCGTACCGCGGCCGATCAAACGGCAGGTCCAGCCCGGATCGATGAGCCGAAGGTGAAGACCACCGCCCGCACCGGTCCGGCGAAGCCGCGGCCCTGTGAGGATTTCGAAACCGCATGCAATCTGCCGCTTGCGGCTCAGCGCGGCGTCGGGCATACCGACCGTCGCCGGAGACGTGGCCGAGTGGCTGAAGGCGGCGGTTTGCTAAACCGTTATAGGGTTGTAAAGCCCTATCGAGGGTTCGAATCCCTCCGTCTCCGCCAGCCAATTTTTTCAATCACTTGGCATCGATCGAGCCGGCCGGAAGCGCTCCGCAGATGGCGCGGATCGGTGCGGTTTCCACCGATACAAAACCCGGCACAGTCTGTTTGCAGTCCGTTCACGGTACACCATGCGCACCCGGACCCTCGTCCGCCTGATCCGGGACGGCTCCTCCAGCTTCGAGGTCCGGACCTCGCTGGCCGGCGCGGTGCTCGACCAGCCGCGTCGAGAAGATTGCAAACAAGATCCTCGTCGCTGGCTGCCAGTGACCGGATGGTCTGCATAGGCAAATCTCGGCCGGCCGCCTTCGCAATCAACGCAAAAGCACGCTTCCGATCTCGTCAACGGGACCGCGTCGACTGCACTGCAAAGACCGTCCGGACAGGAGTTCGCGCCAATGAAGGTTCTTGTGTGCGGTGGCCGCGAATTCACGGACGCTTCGCGGAACCAATCGTGTAGCAGGAGATTTGTGGCGCAGGAGATTCATCCATGCGTCTCGATATCGAGCCTCGGCGCTTTTCGGTGGTCGTGCGCCATTCTGAAACCAAAGCTGGATCTCTGGGACCCTTAGCGTTCCGTAGCGACGCCCATGGAAGTTTGCTCCTAGAATTCACCGCCGAAGTCGACGAGTCTGCCGCTATGCAGGCGTGGTCGCTCCTTTGCTCTAACTCCATTGAAGATTTCGACCACCGAATTCGGCAGTGCAGCAATTTTCCCTACGCTGATACAACGAAAATGCTCCTCCAAGTGCTGGCTGCCGAAAGAGAGGGCATGCCGTTCTTCGTAGGCGACGCTATCGAAGCACTGAACGCCGACACTTACACCACAGCACATAAGCGCCTGGAGCTGGCGATCCGAGAGGGTCTGGTCGAGAGAGGCCCAAAACTGGGGCGAAACGTACCGATTCTGCCGACCGAGAAGCTCAAGCAGATCCTTCAAGAACATGCTGAGGCTCGCCTCCGCAACACGCAAACCTTCTTCACGACGATTCAGTACCGTCCCTACGAGTTGTCTCGCGCCGAGTTTGACCAAGTTGCGAAGACCAGGGTGGAGTACGCCTGCGTCGTTATGGACGTGAACTTAAGAGCAAAGGGATCAATGAAGGGCGCTGAACTTGCCATCACCGTCACCATAGGTATCCGAGTTGGCTTTGTGACCTACAACTTTGGTTCCGAGTTTCCGACCAGGCCGACTGCCAAAAGCCGGCAACTATCTCATCGATGATCTATACAGTTTTTTCCAATGTCACGTCGTGATGCTGACTGTAGTCGAGAGGGCGGGCAATGTTGCCCATACTTGGAGCCCTCAAATGAGATACGCAACCTTGCTGCTGGCAGCCGCCTCCGCTGCAACTCTCGCGTTGAACATGATTGCCCCGGCGTCTGCCAATATGCCGAGCCCCAACTTTGCCAACTGGCCTGATCACACCAAGACAATCCGGCTCGGCTCAGATATCCCAAACACCAGCCAGCACTACGCCACGTTTACTGTGACGCCGAAGGGCAATGGCAAGTTCTCGATCGATCTGCGGGCCGAGAATGGTCAGCGGGGCAGCAAAACGGACGGCACGTTCATACTGACGTTTCTTGCCGGCGACCGCGAGATCAAGACGGTCAGCCAATATGTTCGGATCGACCGCCAAGAGCTTACGCTTCGACACCAGGTGACGGAGGTTCATCTGGACGACGTCGATCTCGGCTCGGACGAACCGTCGATCACGCGCATTAGAGTGGACGCAGTTGGGCGCTGGACCCCGCCAGAGCGCCGGCAACCGCCCCCTCCGGTCGTGATTTCGGTCACGGTGCCGGACGCGTTCGGCAAATAGAAGCTGGAAAAACATCAGAAACTAGATGCGTGCGCCCCCTCCAGGATAGCGCGCATCTAGCGAAGCTGGGTTAGGCGCTCCTCGACTCAGTGAAGGGCTTTCGCAATATGCCGCCCAGTCGGCCATCAGCCGTCGACGCTTCTCCCGCATGTCACCGCGGCGGTAGGCCGCCTCTACCTTATCCGAAACCGAGTGTGCCAGAGCCATTTCCGACATCTGATTTGGATAGCCGGTCTGCTCCCAGCACCAGTCTTTGAAGGTCGACCGGAAGCCGTGGACGGTCACGTCTTCGCCGAAGCCCATGCCCTGCAGCAGCTCGAGCATGGCCATGTTCGAAAGGGCGGCGCCCCCTCCGCCGTACATGCCGGGCTTCTTCGCCTTGGCGACCTTGAGCGCCGTCAACGTTCCGCCCGCCATGCGATCCGCTCCTACCCGCCCCTGTACCCAGACCAGAAATCCGGATCTGGGCAGACGACCACAGCCAATGAGGGACGATCAAATCAGAAAAACGTTCTACCCACAACGAGTTATCGGACACCCACGGACAGGGGCAAACATGCGGGAAACTCCTCCGTCTCCGCCAGCCACCCTTGGGTGCGGCCAACAGGCCCCTCCCCCCTGATCATCCGCATCAAAGCCGAGCCGTTCACGCACCTGCCGGATCGCAACGGAGCATGGCCGTCGTGATCACGGTTGCCGCTCGATCCCGCGCGGTTCAATCGAACAAGCCACGGCTGATGTTGATCACGAAGGCGGCGGGCACGCCGATGATGGTGCCGACGAACCCATAGCCGAGCGCAGCCCACCATGACGCTGCGCCTCCTGCTCCCATCGCGGCACCATAGATGGCGCCGAGACCGGCACAGAGGGCGGTCACCACGACGAGGCGGCGGTCATTATGGGCCTCGACCCGCAGACGCTTCAATTCGCGCCGGCTTTGCACCGCAGGCCCGGCCGGCTCGGTCGATCCACAATGCGGGCACGCCACTGCGCTGAAGGAAACGCCGCTGCCGCAGTCATGGCAGTCGATCAGCTCTTGCCGCCGCGCCTGTCGCCGTGCCTGGCCCATGCCGTCAATCCCGCTTGTCTGCGTCACACCGAACGACAGATAGGAGATTTATGGGCGCGCGACGAGGCCCGCTTCCGACGAGAATGAGCGATCGGGCGAGATCCGCCAAGCCGCGGCTTGGCTCGCTCAGTGCGCGGTCATCCAGGCGCGCGCCTCGCGCTGCGCGGTCGCGATCTCGGCGTCCGACATCTGCTCGGCGACCTCGCGGCGCATGGCCACGGCATCGACGCGGCCCCTGAGGGCGGCGAGATTGAACCATTTGTGCGCGGCGATCAGATCGACCGCACCGTCGCGACCGCTCGCATAGAGCATGCCGAGCTCGAACAGCACATCGCCGCTGGCGCCCTGCTCCGCGGTGGTCACGTCATCGAAATTGAGTTGTCCCTGAAACATCGTCGCTCTCCTTCGCTTCGAGGAGGCGGCTGGTCACCCGAGCACGCCCCCGTCCAGCTGTTCAACGCCTGGTTATCCCCATGCCGTCTCGCGGCTTATGCGCGAAGGATGACCGATCAAGTTTGAAAGGCAGTTTAAACATCGTGCTGAACGAGCCCTGAACGCGGAACCCCGCATTTTCCCGGGCCGGGTTCAATGCATTGATTCGAAATGGATTCTTCAACTCGGCAAAGAGCGGTTTACCGTTCTGTTTGGCAAACTCATAACCATCCGCGAAAGCGCCTCACCGCGCTGGCGCGAAGCGCACCACGCCGCTGGTCAACAGCCGCATCGCGACTGGACACGTCTCGACAGCACGTGCGGGAGATTGCGCAGCGCGGGCACGCCTGCGCCGAGCTGCTGATGATGCTGTTCGTCTATGGGGAGGTTGGAGGCACACAGTCGCCAAGGGCGCGGTGCTCAGGGATCGAGGGCGTCGGCGAACACGTCAGGATCAGATCCCACTCTGGCTGATAGCCGCTCGTGAGATTGCAGACCGGAAACGCGATCTGCACCGAACGAAGAAATCCTGTTTCTTCTGCCGGACCGCACCGCGAGCGAAGCCGCTCTCGAGTTCGATCCGACCGTTGACCTGATGTCTCGCCGACACCCTCTATCGTCTGTTGGAGCTTCAGGAGATCCGCCCGGCTCTCGAGGAGCCATGCAGACCTAACGTTCCAACGACGTGCCGGCATCAGCTGCCGGACTCATCTCGCAGAGGACTGCGAGAGTTACTTCTTCTTGGCGACCTTCTTGGTCTTCTTGGCAGTCTTCTTCGCCGCAGTCTTCGCGACCTTCTTCACTGCCTTCTTCGCCTTCTTCGCTTTCTTGGCCATGTTGCCCTCCGATGTGAGATGGCTTAGTCGATGCGTGCACTCGGGAATCGAGCTGCACTCCTCATCGATACACCAACGAGTGAAAAAAAACAGCTTCCGGCTTAAGGAAGTGTTGACAGGCGCGCGCGCACGCGGCTGGCGCAACGCGCGAAGCAGCGCGTCGATCGATCGCGAAAATCCAAACGTCTCTCTGCGCAAGGCCGCGATCGCAACTAATCGCGATTGCGCAAAAAGCCTGTGCTGCAAGTATTTTTCTGAGCGACTGAACGGCACGTCGCACGCGGCGACGCCGGCGTGTCGGCGTGCAGACTCGCACCGCGAGAGCAACGCGCGGACTCTGAGTCGTAAATTTTGGCAACGAAAAAATTTTCATTGCACACGCCCTCGTCTGCGTTCGAACGCTCGGCAATGGTGGCTTTTTTGCGAATCGCACGCGGCGATTCGCCGGACCGCGGCGCCAAAACAAAACGGCGCGCACCCTCGTGCGCGCCGCCGGAACGAAGACGAGCGACCGTCGTTTCAGATGCCGAGCTTGCTCTTCAGGAGATCGTTCACCGCCTGCGGATTGGCCTTGCCGCCCGACGACTTCATCACCTGACCGACGAACCAGCCGGCGAGTTGCGGCTTCGCCTTCGCCTGCGCGACCTTGTCCGGATTGGCGGCGATGATCTCGTCGACCACCTTCTCGATGGCGCCGAGGTCGGTGACCTGCTTCATGCCGCGGCTCTCGACCAGCTCACGCGGATCGCCGCCCTCGCTCCAGACGATCTCGAACAGGTCCTTGGCGATCTTGCCGGAGATCGTGCCCTCGCCGATCAGCGCGACGATCGCCGCGAGCTGAGAAGCCGAGACGGGCGACGACGCGATGTCACGGCCTTCCTTGTTCAGCCGGCCGAACAGCTCGTTGATCACCCAGTTGGCGGCGAGCTTGCCGTCGCGCGCCCGGTCGGACAGCGCCTCCAGGACGGCCTCGTAGAACGCAGCGCTCTCGCGCTCGGCGACCAGCACGGAGGCGTCGTAGGGCGACAGGCCGAAATCCGCGATGAAGCGCGCCTTCTTCTGGTCCGGCAGCTCCGGCAGCGCCGCCTTCAGCTCGTCGACGAAGGACTGCGAGAACTCCAGCGGCAGCAGGTCCGGGTCCGGGAAGTAACGGTAATCATGCGCCTCCTCCTTGGAGCGCATCGAGCGCGTCTCCCCCTTGTCGGGATCGAACCGGCGGGTCTCCTGCTCGATCGTGCCGCCGTCCTCGATGATCTCGATCTGGCGCCGCGCCTCGGCCTCGACCGCCTGGCCGATGAAGCTGATCGAGTTGATGTTCTTGATCTCGCAGCGGGTGCCGAGCGGCCCGCCCGGCTTGCGCACGGAGACGTTGACGTCGGCGCGCAAGGATCCCTTCTCCATGTCGCCGTCGCAGGTGCCGAGATAGCGCATGATCGAGCGCAGCTTGGTCACGTAGGCCTTGGCCTGCTCGGCGTCGCGGATGTCAGGCTTGGAGACGATCTCCATCAGCGCCACGCCGCAGCGGTTGAAATCGATATAGGACAGCGACGGCGACTGGTCGTGCAGCATCTTGCCGGGGTCCTGCTCGATGTGCAGGCGCTCGATGCCGATGGTTGCGGTCTTGCCGCTGTCGAGCTCGACCGTGATCTCGCCCTCGCCCACGATCGGGTCCTTGTACTGGCTGATCTGGTAGCCCTGCGGCAGGTCGGGGTAGAAATAGTTCTTGCGGTCGAACACCGAGCGCAGGTTGATCTTGGCGTTCAGCCCGAGCCCGGTGCGCACGGCCTGGCGCACGCATTCCTCGTTGATCACCGGCAGCATGCCGGGCATCGCCACGTCGACCAGCGAGACGTGGGTGTTGGGATCGCCGCCGAACGCGGTCGAGGCGCCCGAGAACAGTTTCGACTTCGAGGTGACCTGGGCATGGATCTCCATGCCGATCACGACCTCCCAGTCGCCGGTGGCACCCTTCATCAGCTTGCCGCTGGTTGCCGTCATGGCTCTAACTCCCAAGCAGTGCGGAGACGATCCGCTCGAATTCGATATCCAACGCATCTTTCGCGACCGGCTGCCCGGCCTGGCGATACCAGTAGCCGGCATTGCCGAGGTCGCCCTCGACGCGATGCAGATGCGCGTGCGCCCAGGCCGCGTCGCGGCCGGACTCGTCCTGAATGATCTTGTGCGCCCGGTCCCAGTCGCCCTTCGCCAGCCACCACAGGCCGCTCAGCACAGGCGACAGTTCGGCCGCGGGCGCATCGCCCGCGAGGCTCGTCCTGAAATCGGCGACGCCTACCACCACCGGACCGGCGTGAAGCGCCCCGCCGCCTGCTCGATGACCTCGCCGAGAGAGAACAGCGTCTCCTCGTCGAACGGGCGGCCGATCAGCTGCAGCCCGAGCGGCAGGCCCTGACTGTCCTTGCCGGCGGGCACCGCGATGCCCGGCAGGCCGGCCATGTTCACGGTCACCGTGAATATGTCGTTCAGATACATCTCGACCGGATCGGCGCCGCCCTTCTCGCCGATGCCGAACGCGGCCGACGGCGTCGCCGGCGTCAGGATCGCGTTCACGCCCTTGGCGAAGCAGTCCTCGAAATCCCTCTTGATCAGGGTCCGAACCCTCTGCGCCCGGATGTAATAGGCGTCGTAGTAGCCGGCCGACAGCACATAGGTGCCGATCATGACGCGGCGGCGCACCTCGGGCCCGAAGCCCTCGGCGCGGGTGTTCTCGTACAGCTCGCCGATGGACTTGCCAGGCACCCGCAGGCCGTAGCGGACGCCGTCGTAGCGGGCGAGGTTCGAGGACGCCTCCGCTGGCGCCACGATGTAATAGGCCGGCAGCGCGTATTTGGTGTGCGGCAGCGACACCTCGACCAGCTCGGCGCCGGCCGCCTTCAGCCAGGCCGCGCCCTCGCTCCAGAGCTTTTCGATCTCGGCCGGCATGCCGTCGAGCCGATACTCCTTGGGGATGCCGATCTTCATGCCCTTCACGGACTTGCCGATCGCGGCCTCGTAGTCCGGCACGGGGATGTCGACCGAGGTGGTGTCCTTCGGGTCGTGGCCGGCCATCGAGCGCAACAGGATCGCCGCATCGCGGGTCGAACGCGCGATCGGGCCGGCCTGGTCGAGCGAGGAGGCGAAGGCGACGATGCCCCAGCGCGAGCAGCGGCCGTAGGTCGGCTTGATGCCGACGGTGGCGGTGAACGCTGCGGGCTGGCGGATCGAGCCGCCGGTGTCGGTCGCGGTCGCGCCCATGCACAAGAGCGCAGCCACCGCCGACGCCGAGCCGCCGGACGAGCCGCCCGGCACCAGCGTGGTGTTGGAGCCCTCGCGGCGCCAGGGATTGCCGACCGGGCCGAAGCACGAGGTCTCGTTGGACGAGCCCATCGCGAACTCGTCATTGTTGAGCTTGCCGAGCATGACGGCGCCGTCGCGCCACAGCTGCGAGGTCACGGTCGACTCGTAGGTCGGGACGAAGTTGCCGAGGATCTTCGAGCACGCGGTGGTACGGACGTCCTTGGTGGCGAACAGGTCCTTGATCCCGAGCGGAATGCCGGCCAGCGGCCCGCCCTCACCCTTGGTGATCTTGGCGTCGGCGTCGCGCGCCATCGCGCGCGCCTGGTCCGGCGTCTCCATCACGAAGGCATTGAGCGCCCGCGCCTCCTCGATCGCCTTGAGATGGGCGTCGGTCAGCTCGAGCGACGTGAAGGTCTTGCTCGCGAGACCCTTGCGGGCCTCGGCGAGCGTCAGCGAAGTCAAATCGGTCATTTGTTGATCGGGCTGCAGAAGAACGGGGAGAGCGTCTTGTCGTCGGCGGCGTCGTCCGCGAAGAACTTGTTCTTCGCAGGGGAGGCTTTCTTGGTATTGGCGGCCGCTTCGAGCTGGTCGAGGATCTCGTTGACGGCCTTGTCCGGGTCGGCGGCCTTGCCCTGCCGCTCCATGGCGTCGAGATAGTCCATATAGGCCTTGTAGGCCGCTTCATCGTCGCAGAGCAGGCACATCGGCGTTGGCTCGCTTGTCGGTTTGAAGGAGCGGATCACGCGCGACGGGCGCGCGGACCTGCCTCGGCTATTCCACCTGGCTATTCCACGACCTTCGGCACGAGAAAGAAGTTGTTCTCGGTCATGGGCGCGTTCTTGACGATGTCGTCGGCGATGTCGCCGTCGGTGACGACGTCCTGGCGCTTCTTCATCGCCATCGGGGTCACCGAGGTCATCGGCTCGACGCCCTCGACATTGACCTCCGAGAGCTGCTCGACGAAGGCCAGCATCGCATTGAGCTCGCCCTGCAGATGCGGGACCTCGGCGTCAGTGACAGCGATCCGCGCCAATTGCGCGATCTTGCGGACGGTGGCGGCATCGACCGACATTATATAGGGCCTCACGGGAAACAGTGAACCCGCCCTATAGCAGAGCCGGCTTTCGCGCCGCAACCGGCAGCCTCCGGACTTTCCCAGGGCACCGCCCCGCCCGTGACGCCGCCTTTGGCGTCAGCCCGCCAGCTTCGCAAGCCGCGCCAGCGCCTGTTCGGCCAGCGTCCGCGTCAGCTCGGCCCCCGGCAGCTCGCGGCCGAGCGGCAGCGCCTGCCCGGCCCAGAGATTGGTGAAATCGACCTTGCCCTGCTTCTCCGCGGCCGCCTTGAGCGGGCCGAGCGCGGTCGCGGCATGAGGAAACGCCGGCGCGTCCGGCGAGATCGGCCCGACCTCGCGCATCACCCGGTTGGCGACGCCGCGCGCGAGCCGGCCGGTCATCACGTTGGTAATAACGGTGGATTCGTCATCGGCGGCGGCAAGCGCGGCACGCGCCAGCACGCTGACCTTGGATTCGGGGCAGCGCAGATAGGCGCTGCCGATCTGCACGCCGGAGGCGCCGAGCGCGAACGCCGCGGCGATGCCGCGCGCATCGGCGATGCCGCCCGCCGCGATCACCGGGACATCAACCGCATCGACGATCTGCGGCACCAGCGCAAACGTCCCGACCTGCTCGGCGAGCTTGTCGGTCAGGAACATGCCGCGATGGCCGCCCGCTTCCGCACCTTGCGCGATGATGACGTCGGCGCCGTTCCGCTCCAGCCACACCGCCTCGCGCACCACGGTCGCGGACGCCATCACGACCGCGCCTGTCGCCTTCACGCGGGCCAGCAGCGACGGCTCGGGCAGGCCAAAATGGAAGCTGATGATCTCCGGCTTCAACTCCTCGACGACGGCGCACATCGCGGCATCGAACGGCGCACGGTTCGCGGCCGGGACCGGAGCGTCGGGATCAACGCCGTACTCTTGATAATATGCGCCGAGCCGCTTCTTCCACCCGGCCTCACGTGCCGCGTCGGCCTCGACGGGCGTGTGGCAGAAGAAGTTCACATTGATCGGCGCCGAGACGCGCTGGCGGATGATGTTGACCTGCTCGCGGGCCTTGTCCGCCGAGAGCATCGCGCAGGGCAGCGAGCCGAGCCCGCCGCCTTGCGCCACCGCGATGACGAGATCGGCGTCCATCACGCCGGCCATCGGCGCGAGCACGATCGGGTGCTCGGTCTTGACGAGATCCAGGAAGCGGCGGTCGGGCCACATGATTTGCTCCTATTGCTTGGCGAAGACGGCGGACGAGTTGCGCCGCCCTTGCAGGATCTGCTCGGCCTCATCGACGATGCGCGCGACGATCTCGGCGGCCGGCGGGATATCATGGATCAGGCCGACCGCCTCGCCGGCAATGACCGCGGCGATGTCGAAATTGCCTTCCGCCCTCGCCTTCACATAGTCGGCCGACACGCGCTCGACCTGCTGCAGCAGCTCGACCTCGCGCGCTATCCAGCGCCGCGCATGGTCGTTGACCAGGCAGCGTCCGGTAAACGGCGCCGGCCAGACATTGTTGCGCGACAGGTCGAAGACGATGCCGCGCACGGTCTCGCCTGATTTTGCCGCGCATATGCGGCGCTTGGCTTCGTCTGCACCGGCAGCTTCCTGGCTGGCATAGAAGCGCGTGCCGAGCAGCACGCCATCGGCGCCGAGCGTGAGCATCGCGGCAAGACCGCGGCCATCGGCGAGACCACCGGCGGCGGCCACTGGCACGCGACCGGCTGCGAGATCGATGATGGCCGGCACGATGTCGAGCGTGGTCCGCGAGGCGCCATGGCCGCCTGCTTCGGTTCCTTGCGCGATCAGGACATCGGCGCCGGCCGCGATCGCCTGCTCGGCCATGGCCTCGTCCTGCACCTGGCAGATCAAGCGCGCGCCCGCCTGCTTGATCGCCGGTGCAAAGCGCCGGGGATCACCGAACGACAGCATCACGGCGGTGGGCTTGGCCGCAAGCGCGATCTCGAGCAACTCCGGCTGCTTCGCCAGCGACCAGGTGATGAAGCCGATGCCGAACGGCGCACGCAGGCCATCGAGCTTCGCTGTCTCCTGCATGAGCCAAGCGCGGTTGCCATAGCCGCCGCCGAGAATGCCGAAACCGCCGGCACCGCTGACGGCGCGCACCAGCCGCGCATCGGCAATCACATCCATCGGCGCCAGCAGGATCGGATGATCGATGCCGAGCCTCTCCGTCAGCGCGGTTCTCAGCGGCATGAAGACTCTCCTGCGCTCTGGACGCGGACATTAGGCGCGGGTAGCATTCTCTGAAAATGAATAGTTGAGAACTCTGCCATCGCAGATTCAAAACGGAGAGCGGCCGTGGAACTGAGCGACCTGCAGACCTTTGCCGCGGTGGCGCGCGCCGGCGGCATCACGCGCGCCGCGGAGGTGCTCAACACGGTCCAGTCCAACGTCACGCAGCGGATCAAGGCGCTGGAAGCCGAGATCGGCACCGCGTTGTTCGAACGCCACAGCCGCGGCATGACCCTGACCGGCGCCGGACAGCGCCTGCTGCCCTACGCCGATCGCATCGCGGCGCTGTCGCGCGAAGCGGTTCTCGCCGCGCGTGACGACGGCGAGCCGCAGGGGCCGCTGATGATCGGCTCGATGGAGACGACCGCCGCGGTGCGCCTGCCGACGCGGCTCGCCGACTTCCATCGCCGCTTTCCCGCCGTCGCCCTCAGCCTGCGCACGGCGCCGACCGCCGATCTCGTCGCGAGCTTGCTCGACGGCACTCTCGATGGTGCCTTCGTCGCCGGTCCGATCGACCATCCCGATCTCGCCGGCGTCGTCGCGTTCGAGGAAGAGCTGGTGCTGGTGACGGCCCGGCGCTTCGAAAGCCTGTCCGCCTTACGCGCGGTGACCGCGGCGTCGGGACCGACCGCGCTGGTGTTCAGGACCGGCTGCACCTACCGGCAGCGGCTGGAGCAGGTGTTCAACGATTTCGGCTGGCCCGCCGCGTCCCGGATCGAGCTCGGCACCCTCGACGGCATGATCGGCTGCGTCGCCGCCGGCATGGGCGTCGCGCTGCTGCCGCGCGCGGTGGTGACGCGGCACGCGATGAGCGGCAGCGTCGGGCTGCACACACTCGATCCGTCCCATGCGCAGGTCGAGACGCTCTTCATCCACCGCCGCGCGGCGCATCGCAGCAGTGCGCTGTCGGCCTTCATGGAAGGCCTCGGCTGCCGGGATCACGACATCGCGGCGTAAGACGTTCGCCCAGAGATTGTGCACAGGCGTCCCAGCCACAAGACACATTCCACAGCACGGAATCAACGCCACCTCCGCAAAACACTGCCATTTCGACCGATGCGACGTTCGGGCGCTGTGCAGCGCACGCATCCGAAAACATTTTGTCCGGCAGCCCTGCACTACGTTAGGATGCAGCGCTGGCCAGCGCGAAAACAACAAACATCAACATGTCGGAGGAAATGCGATGCGCAACGCGTTCGTGTTGGGCTGCTCGATTGCCATGATGGGTGCGATCGGGACGGCCCAAGCCCAGGACTGGACGAAATCGAAGTGGGGGCCGAACGACGAGATCGGCGCCGCCAACTACATCACGCCGGAGCTCGTGGTCAAAGCCGCCTCGCTGGTGAAGACCGGCAAGACCTATCCGCTCGGCATGATCATCGACTCCAAGACCCCCGCCTACCCGCCGCGCTCGTTCAAAATCACGGTGGTGCAGCCGGGACAGGCGGGCATTCCCGGACTCGGGCCCAACAAGGCGACCTACAATGACGACATCGTCGAAGGCTGGGTCGGTGTCGGCAGCCAGATTGACGGTCTCGGCCATCTCGGCGTCGAGCACGTCTATTACAACGGCAACAAGCTGCTCGACTTCGCCGATCCGACCGGCCTGAAGAAGCTCGGCATCGAGAAGGTGCCGCCGCTGGTCGCACGCGGCGTGCTGCTCGACATGGCCGCCTATTATAACACCGACGTGGTCAAGGAAGGCACGGCGTTCAACGTCAAGGAGATCGAGGAGGCCGCCAAGAAACAGGGTGTCGAAATCCGCCAGGGCGACATCGTGATCTTCCACACCGGCTGGCTCGGTCTGATCGGCAAGGACGACAAGCGCTACGGCGCCGGTGAGCCGGGTCTCGGCGTCGAAGGCGCGAAATACCTGACCTCGAAGGGCGTGGTCGCCGTCGGCGCCGACAATTGGGCGGTGGAGGCGATCCCGTTCGAGTCCAACAACCTGTTCGAGGTGCACCAGATCCTGCTCGCGATGAACGGAACCTACATCCTGGAGAACATGGACACCGCTGAGCTCGCCAAGGACAAGGGCTACGAGTTCCTGTTCGTCCTGGGCCAGCCGCGCTGGCGCGGCGGCGTCCAGGGCATGATCAACCCGATCGCGATCCGGTAGCTCATTGAATCGCATCTGCTTTGCGGGCACGGTCTGCCGTGCCCGCTCAGCCATTCACGACGAACTCCCCGGCAATGCCGATCGCCGCAAGAAATGACGGGTCGTGGCTGACGACCAGCAGCGCGCCGTCGAAGTCGCGCAGCGCCCGCTCCAGGATCTCGATCGAGAAAATGTCGAGATGGTTGGTCGGCTCATCGAGCAGCAACAGCCATGGCGGACGCTCGCCGCCGAACGTGCAGGCAAGGCCCGCGCGCAGGCGCTCGCCGCCGGACAGCGTCTCCACCGTCTGCTCGGCGTCGCGGTTGCGGAATGCGAAGCGCGCGCAGGCTGCATGCGCCGCTTCGGCGCCGAGCGCCGGATGGAGGCGGCGGAAATTGCCGATGATGCTGTCGCTGCGATCCAGCAACGCGACGTGTTGATCCAGCATCGCGATACGCCCGTCGGCGCGCCGGACCGTTCCATCGGTCAGCGGAATCGCGCCGATCGCGGCCCTGAGCAGCGTGGTCTTGCCTGCGCCATTGCGTCCGGTGATCGCGATCCGCTGCCGGCCCCTGACACCGAGCGTCCAGGGACCGAACCTCCTGTCGCCGGCGCTCACGACCGCGTCCTCCATCGCAAGCAGCTCGGTGCCGGCGCCGAGCCCGGTCGGCGGCAGGACCATCGAGAGCGGCGTCAGCACCTCCACATGTTGTCGCGCCTGTTCCGCTCGCTCGGCCGCTTCGGTGATCATGCGCTCGGCGAGCCGCTGCGATCGCCCGCCGGTCGTCTCGGCCCGCTCGGCTCGGGCGCCCAGCATGATCCTCGGGGCCGAGCCGGCGGCGGCGAAAGCACGGCCGGCCTTGTCCTTGCGCGCCTTGGCTTCGCGCTGGCGCTGCACGGCGCGGCTGACATCCCGCACATGCGCATCGGCGCGGTCCAGCGCGATCGCTGCACGCGCCCGCGCATCCTCCCGCGCCTGCGTAAACATCGTCCAGCCGCCACCGACGATGTGGACCCCGACCGGGGTGAGCTCCACGATCCGGTCCATCATCTCCAGCAGCGCGCGGTCATGACTGGCGACCAGCACGCCGCCGCGCCAGCGCCGCATCAGCCGGCCGACGGCGTCGCGGCCCTCGGCATCGAGATTGTTGGTGGGCTCGTCGAGCAGCAGCAGATCCGGCGCCTCGATCAGCAGCCGCGCGATGCCGATGCGCGTCCGCTCGCCGCCGCTGAGCGAGTCCATCGAGCGATCGAGCGCAATTCCGGCGAGGCCCGCCTCGGTCAGCGCGTCATCGACACGACTCGGCAGGCTCCAATCCGCGCGCGCGAGATCATCGGCAAGATCGGCGTCCTGGCTCTTTCCCGCGACGATACGGCCGATGACCGCAAGATCACCGGCGACGCCGAGCGCCTCGTCGACACGCAGACCGGGATCCCAGTGCTGCGCCAGAAGGCCGAGCGCCCCGCTGCGCGTCACCGCTCCGGCCGCCGGCTCCGAGACGCCAGCGACGATGCGGAGCAAGGTCGACTTGCCGCAGCCGTTGCGGCCGACCAGACCGACGCGCTCGGCGCCGATCGAGAGCGTGAGATTGTCAAAGAGAGGATGACCGTCAGGTGTCGCGGCGGCGACCGCGTCGAGCGTGAGACAGAAGGACATGAGCGACCGTGATGGCAGAGGACACAAAGCGGCGGGCAATGTTGGTCCTGCGATCCACGGCACCACTCCTGTTCACGGTACGATGCTCCATATAGAACGATGGCAGCGGAGCGACAAGCCATGCGCCTGCCGTGCTGGCTCGGGGGATGCACCCATGCTAAGCGGCGCGCCATGCCCGCTCCCATCCTTCCCCTCATCGAAGCCGCCGGCCGCTGGCCCGAGCGCGGGTCGCTTGTCGGCCTCGATCTCGGCACCAAGACCATCGGCGTCGCCGTGTCGGATCCCGACCGGCGGCTCGCCACCGGCGTCGAGACCATCCAGCGCAAGGCCTTCAAGGCCGATGCTGTCAGACTGCTGGCGATTTGCGCCGAGCGCAAGGTGGTCGGCTTGGTGCTGGGCCTGCCGATCAACATGGATGGCAGCGAAGGGCCGCGGGCGCAATCGACGCGGGCGTTCGCGCGCAACCTCGCGGGCATCACCGACCTGCCGATCGGCCTCTGGGACGAGCGGCTGTCGACGGCCGCCGTCGAGCGCGAGCTGATCGGCATGGATGTCAGCCGCGCCAAACGCGCCGAGGTGATCGATACGCATGCGGCGATCTTCATCCTGCAGGGCGCGCTCGATCGGCTTGCGACCTTGCGCCAGTCCGGTCGCTAGCTCATGAGCCCCGTCGCCGCGGCGCTCGCGCCGGTGTTCCTGCTGATCGTGGTCGGCTTCGGCCTGCGGCGCAGCCTGATCCGGCTGGATACGCAATGGCACGGGCTCGAGCGGCTGACTTATTATGTGCTGTTTCCGGCGCTGCTGATGCAGAGCCTGGTGAAGGCCGATCTCGGCAAGGTGCCGGTCGCAGGCATCGGCGGCGCCCTGTTCCTGGCGATGCTGGCGATGTCGGCGCTGTGCCTCGCGCTGCGGCCGCTGCTCACCCGCTCCGGCATCGACGGTCCGGCCTTCACGTCGATCTTCCAAGGGGCAACCCGCTGGCAGACCTACGTCGCACTGAGCGTGGCGGGCAGCCTGTTCGGCCCGACCGGGCTCGCGGTGGCCTCGGTCGGCATGATCGCGATCATCCCGATGGTCAACGTGTTCAGCGTCGCCGTGCTCGCCCACTATGCCTCGCCGACCCGCCGCTCGATGCGCGAGATCCTCGCCACCATCATCCGCAATCCGCTGATCTGGGCCTGCATCGCCGGGCTCGCGCTCAACGTGGCGCATGTGCCGCTGCCAAAGCTCTGGCACGATGCCGCCGATGCGCTCGGCCAGGCCTCGCTGCCGATCGGTCTGCTGGTGACCGGCGCCGGTCTGCACTTCGAGGGCTTGCGGCGCGCCGGCCCGGCCGCCGCGCTCGGCGTCGTGCTCAAGCTGGTCCTGATGCCCCTCCTCGCTATCGGGCTTGCCGGATGGTTCGGCGTCACCGGCCCGAGCCTCGTGGTGGTCGCGATCTGCGCGGCGGTGCCGACCTCGCCGAGCGCCTATGTGCTGGCGAAGCAGATGGGCGGCGATGCGCCGCTGCTGGCGCAGATCATCTCGCTGCAGACCGTGCTGGCCGCGCTGACCATGCCGCTCGCGATCGCCTGGGCGAGCTGAACACCGCGCTCAGGAGTGGCCGCTGGCGAGCCACATGGTTTGCACCGTGGCGGCGAGGTTGTTGAGCCCGTGCAGCACCATGGTCAGATAGGTGGAGTGGGTTCGAGAGCGCAGATAGCCGAACCACACGCCGAGGGAAAACACGTTGAGCAGCGCGAACCAGTCGTACTGGAGATGCAGCACGGTCCACAGCAATGACGACAGCACGATGGCGCCGGGCACCCGCAGGAAGGTGTCAGACCAGCCGCGATAGAGAAAGCCGCGCGCCATCAGCTCTTCCGAAACCGGCGCCGCGACGCAGAAGGCGATGACCAGCAGCCAGACCACGCCGTCGCCTCTGGCGGTCTTCAGGATGTCCACCATGAAGCTCGACGACGTGTCTCCGCGGCCGGTCAGTTGCGAAACCAGCTCCCAGCATCCCAGGATCACAACCATGCCGACAAAGCCAAAGCCGAAATTCTTCCAGCCGGTCCAGCGCAGGCCCAGATAGTCGGCGAACGACATGCGGGTGTGGCGGACGGCAAAATAGATCGGGATCAAAATGGCCGGAACGCCCATGATCGCCGACAGCGAGACCGTGAGCGACCGGCTCGCGATCTGGATCATGGCCAACTGAAACGCGGCCATGCTGTCGATTGGCCCCTCATGGCGCAGCAGGAAATAGACGATAGGAGTCAGCTGGCCGATGAAGAACACGACGATGATGAGGAGGCCCCACAGCAGGGTGCGCCAGAAGCCGAGCGTGCGCGGCTGATGCTGCGCCGGAGCGACCTGCTGCGGCGGGTTGCCCGGATCGAGGGAATCCATCACGGCGGCTTCGGGAGTGTCGGTCAAGGCAGCGCGCGCTCCAGCAAGGTACGGATGTCCGAGGGATCGAGATCGATGGCGCCGTACATGCTCGGATGAACAGCGGAAAGACGCGTCGCGGCGAACAGTTCGGCATGGCCGGGCATCACGAGGTTGAGCGCGGCGGCGGCTGCGAGCAGCGCCAGCCTCTCGACCGCGAGGCGCGCGACGCGCTCGGAATCCGATCGACGGAAGCTGGTCTCGATGAAGGCAAGCGCCTCCGCGGCGCCAGGGAGTCCGCAGGTCTCGGCTTTCAGATGCATCAGGACATGCGCGGCAGCCTCCGTCTCGCGCGACAGCGCGCGCAGCACGTCGAGGCACATCACGTTGCCCGAGCCTTCCCAGATCGCATTGACCGGCGACTCCCGGAAGTGGCGCGCGAGAATGCCGTCCTCGACATAGCCATTGCCGCCCAGGCACTCCATCGCCTCATACAGGAACGGCGGCGCGCTCTTGCAGACCCAGTATTTGATCGCGGGCGTCAACAGCCGCATGTAGGCGGCTTCGCTCGCGTCAGCCGGCGTGCGGTCGAACGCGCGGCACAGCCGCATCACCAGCGCCACCGTCGCCTCGACATGGAGAGCCATGTCGGCGAGCACCGCCTGCATCAAGGGCTGGTCGGCGAGATGCTTCTGGAACACGCTGCGATGGCGCGCATGATGCAGCGCATGCGCGAGCCCCGAGCGCATCAGGCCGGCAGACGAGATCGCGCAATCCTGCCGCGTCAGTTGCACCATCTGGATGATGGTGCTGATGCCCCTGCCCTCGTCGCCGACCCGCTCGGCATAGCTGCCTGCGAACTCCACCTCCGACGAGGCATTGGAGCGATTGCCGAGCTTGTCCTTCAAGCGTTGAAACTGGATCGCGTTCACCGCGCCATCCGGCGTGAAGCGCGGCATGAAGAAGCAGGTCAGGCCGGCATCGGCCTGCGCCAGCACCAGGAACGCGTCGCACATCGGCGCCGACATGAACCATTTGTGCCCGGTGATGCGATAGCCATCGGTCGTACGCTCAGCGCGCGTCATGTTGGCGCGCACGTCGGTCCCGCCCTGCTTCTCGGTCATGCCCATGCCGAGCGTCATGCCGCGCTTTTGCCACCACGGCGCAAACGCCGGATCGTAGTCGCGCGTGCCGATGAGGGGCATCGTCCGCGCCAGCAGGTCAGGCTGCGCGGCCAGCGCCGCCACCGAGGCCCGCGTCATCGTGATCGGACAGAGGTGTCCGCTCTCGACCTGCGAGGCGATGTAGAACTTCGCCGCGCGTACCACCTCCGACGCGCCGCCAACAGGATGGCCCCCGGCGGTCCATGTCGAATTGTGCAGGCCGGCCTCGACCGAGCGCGTCATCATCTGATGATAGGCCGGATGAAACTCGACGACGTCCCGCCGAAAGCCCTTGGCGTCGAAGCTGCGCAGCTTCGGCGTGTTCTCATTGGCGAGCCGGCCCTGCTCGGCCATCGCAGCCGAGCCCCATCGCTTGCCGAAAGCTGTCAGCTCCTGCTCAGCCCCGGCACCACCATTGGCCTTGACGGCGTCGGCCAACGGCCGGTCGGCCGTGAACAGGTCGACGTCCTCGAACGGCGGCGACTGGTTGAAGACCTCATGGGTCGCGAAGGAAGATTGCGTCATGGCCGTGCCCTGCAGAGATCGATCATCGGCGCGGCCGAATGGGAAAAACATAAGTGGTCGCGCCAGCGCCCGGCAGCGAAAAGTGCCACCACTCCTTGGCATAGTTCACAAAACCTTGCCGCGCCATCACCGCAACCAGTTCGTTGCGCCAGCGGCGCTGCTCCGGTGTCAGGTTCTTCGCAGCGGTATGGGCCTTCACGTCGGAACAATCGTAGCCGGTTCCCATGTCGACGCTGCCCTCGGGCGCGCGTAGCGCTGCGGGCGCGGTGCAGTCCGCGTAGTCCTTGGCCGGGTCGAACGCCGCGGAATTGTCGGCCGCGAGCTCGACCAGCGTGAGATCGAGCGCCGCACCCGTCGAATGGCTCGAACGCAGGGCGATATAGCCGAGACGGAACAGGTCCTGCTTGGCAACGCGCGGAGTGTAGCGGCGGCCGGCCGTGGTCTCGACGCCGTCCTGGGACCAGGCCAGCATCTCTGCGACCGCACGCACCGGCCGGTAGCAGTCGAGCATCTTCAGCGACAGGCCGCGCTGCCGCAGCTCGGCCTGAGCCGCCTGCAGCCGCCGCGCCACGTCACGCGTCACGACGCATTCGGCCGCCTCGTAGCCCGGCAAGGGTCGGCCGACGAAATTGTTGCTGCCGGCATAACGGATGTCCTGGAGGATCGTCGGGTCGATGTCGCGGAGATAGACGAAATCGAACGGCAACGCGGCCGCGCAGGCCGGCACGATCGCCGCCAGCAGGATCAGCGCATATCGGAGCGGGCCTCCTCCGACGACGGCCCGCCAGCCCCCGGTTTGGAGCCCCCTGAGAGGCTCGGAAGACGGAACGGGGGATAACTCGGAACCCCGGCTTTCGGCCTTGCCCCCCATGGAAACCGCGCCTATAGCTCTGGCTTTAATGGCAACCTCTCCGAAATCGACTTTCGTCCTCGGGCACCGGCATTTGCTGGGAATCGAGGGCCTTTCCGCCCACGACATCACCGGCCTCCTCGACCTGTCCGAGGAGTATGTCGAACTGAATCGTCAGGTCGACAAGAAGCGCACCGTGCTGCGCGGCCGCACCCAGGTCAACCTGTTCTTCGAGGCCTCGACCCGCACGCAATCCTCGTTCGAGCTGGCGGGCAAGCGGCTCGGCGCCGACGTCATGAACATGTCGGTGTCGTCCTCGTCCATCAAGAAGGGCGAGACCCTGATCGACACCGCGGTCACGCTCAACGCGATGCATCCGGACATTCTGGTGGTCCGCCACCACGCCTCCGGCGCGGTCGAGCTGCTCGCGCGCAAGGTCGACGGCTCCGTGATCAATGCCGGCGACGGCGCGCATGAGCATCCGACCCAGGCGCTGCTGGATGCGCTGACGATCCGCCGCAACAAGGGCCGCATCGAGGGGCTGGTCATCGCGATCTGCGGCGACGTGCTGCATTCGCGCGTGGCGCGATCCAACATCCTGCTGCTGAACACGATGGGCGCGCGCGTCCGCGTGGTCGCACCCTCCACGCTGCTGCCACCCGGCATCGAGCGCATGGGCGTCGAGGTCGCGCGCGACATGCGCGAGGGGCTCAACGGCGCCGACATCGTGATGATGCTGCGGCTGCAGCGCGAGCGCATGAACGGCTCGTTCGTGCCGTCGTCGTCGGAATATTTCCAGTATTTCGGGCTCGACCAGAAGAAGCTCGCCTACGCCAAGCCCGACGCGCTGGTCATGCATCCGGGGCCGATGAACCGCGGCGTCGAGATCGAATCCATCGTGGCCGATGGCGCGCAGTCGCTGATCCGGGAGCAGGTCGAAATGGGCGTCGCCGTGCGCATGGCCGTGCTCGAAGCACTGGCCCGCAACCTGCCCAACGCGTGATACAGAAGTCGGGACCAAACGCCATGCTGACCGACCGCCGCCCGATCCTGCTCGCCAATGCGCGCGTGATCGACCCCTCCCGCGACTTCGACGGCCCCGGCGACGTGCTGATCGCCGACGGCGTCATCCGCGACCTCAAGCGCGGCATCGGCGCCGCGGGCGTGCCCGAGGGCACCGATGTCGTCAACTGCGCCGGCAAGATCGTGGCCCCCGGCCTGATCGACATGTGCGCCTTCGTCGGCGAGCCGGGTCTGGGCCATCGCGAGACATTCGCCAGCGCCAGCCAAGCCGCCGCGACCGGCGGCATCACCACCATCATCTGCCAGCCCGGCACTGAGCCTGTGATCGACAATTCGGCGACCGTCGACTTCGTGCTGCGCCGCGCCCGCGACACCGCGATCGTCAACATCCAGCCGATGGCGGCGCTGACCAAGGGCCTGCGCGGCGAGGAGATGACCGAGATCGGGCTGTTGCGCGCCGCCGGCGCCGTCGCCTTCTCCAACGGCCACAGCAGCGTGATGAACGCCCAGGTGATGCGCCGCGCGCTGACCTATGCGCGCGATTTCGACGCCCTGATCGTGCATCACACCGAGGATCCGAACCTCGTCGGCGAAGGCGTCATGAACGAAGGCGAGTTCGCCTCGCGGCTCGGCCTCTCCGGCATTCCGCCCGCAGCCGAAGCCGTCGTGCTCGAGCGCGACATGCGCCTCGTCGCACTCAGCAAGGGCCGCTATCACGCGGCCGCGCTGAGCTCGATCGACTCGCTCGACATCCTCAGGCGCGCCCGCGAGGCAGGGCTCACGGTGAGCGCGTCGGTCTCGATCAATCATGTCACCCTGAACGAGAACGACATCGGCCCCTACCGCACCTTCCTGAAGCTGACGCCGCCGCTGCGCACCGAGGTCGACCGCCGCGCGCTGGTCGAGGCGCTCGCCTCCGGCCTGATCGACGTCATCATGTCGGACCACACGCCACAGGACGTCGAGGTCAAGCGGCTGCCGTTCGCGGAGGCTGCCAGCGGCGCGGTCGGACTCGAGACGATGCTGCCGGCGGCGCTGCGGCTGGTGCACAATGGCGAGCTCAGCTGGACCGCCCTGATCCGCGCGATGTCGACCCGGCCCGCCGAGCTGCTCGGCCTGCCCGGTGGCACCTTGCGGGCGGGCGCGCCGGCGGACATCATCGTGATCGATCCGGACGTGCCCTGGATCCTCGATCCGGCAGACCTCAAATCGCTGTGCAAGAACACGCCGTTCGACGAAGCCCGCTTCACCGGCCGCGTGGTCCGCACCATCGTCGGCGGCCGCACCGTGTTCGAACATGTCTGACGCCAGGCGAAGCGTCGAAGGAGTCGCGTGATGGGTTCCGAAGCCTTCCTGCCGGTCGCTCTCATCATCGGCTATCTCCTCGGCTCCATCCCGTTCGGCCTGATCCTTACCAAGCTCGCCGGCACGCAGGATCTGCGCAGCATCGGCTCCGGCAACATCGGCGCCACCAATGTGCTGCGCACCGGCCGCAAGGGGCTGGCGGCGGCGACCCTGCTCGGCGACGCTCTCAAGGGCACGGCGGCCGTGATCATTGCGGGCTATCTCGGCGGCCCGAATGCCGCGATGGTCGCGGGCCTCGGCGCCTTCCTCGGTCACTTGTTCCCGGTGTGGCTGAAGTTCCGCGGCGGCAAAGGTGTCGCCGTTTACATCGGTATTTTGATCGGTCTGTTCTGGCCGGGCGCGATCTTCTTTTGCCTGGTCTGGCTCGCAACCGCCTTCGCGCTCCGCTACTCATCACTCGCCGCACTCGTCGCCAGCGTGCTGACGCCGATCGTGTTGTGGGCTTTCGGCCACACCGCGCTGGCCGCCTTGTTCACCCTGCTCACATTGTTGCTCATTTACATGCATCGCGAAAACATCAAGCGATTGCAGTCGGGCACCGAGAGCAAGATCGGGGCGAAGAAGTAGTCACTCCGGGCAAATACGGAGCAAATACGGAAAACCTGTGTTTTAGCCTGTATTCACAGCGGCTGCGCAGCAACACCAGCGATTCATCAGCTAATAAGTCAACGCGGGACTCTGGCGTGAATCATGATTGCCTGTCATGATTCCTGCATGTGGTTACGCAAGACCAATTCCAGCGGTTCGTCGGCCACGCACGATGACCGTACTGATCAGGTTCCGGCGCAGCAGAAGGCGGCCCCGGACCGATCGAACGCCAGCCTGCTGCTGTCAGCGGCTGAGATCTGGTCGACCGGCATCACGGCCGCTGCAGAACCGGCGCAGACGCCCGAGACAGTCGCGCTGGCCGCGCAGGTCACGTCGGATGTCGCGCTCCCCGCCGAAACATCCGAGCCCAACCCTGCGCCGGAACGAGCCGATGTCGCGCCGACCGTCGCCGAGACGATTATGGCGACCACATGCGCGGCCGCAATCAGCGAGACCAAGGCCGCGGAAACGCCGGAGCGATCGCTCGCCGAGACGATCGCCAGCGCCACCCTGCCGCCGCCGCCGCGAACATGGCCGCCGCGCAAGCTGTCGCTGGCCCTGCAGGGCGGCGGAACGTTCTCGGCCTTCACCTGGGGCGTGCTGGATCGCCTGCTCGAGGAACCCGGTTGCGATTTCGACACCATCAGCGGCGCCAGCGCCGGCGCGGTCAACGCCGCGCTGCTCGCGAGCGGGCTGGCCAAGGGCGGCCGTGACGAAGCGCGCAACCGGCTCGCTTTGTTCTGGACCCGGCTGATGGAGGAGGCGTCGTTCCGATCGCTGCTGGTGATCGGCGCGTACTCGCCGGCGAGCAGCTCGGTGTCGTTCGGTGCGGGGCTGCGGAGCGGACGCGCCGACCCGCTCGATCTCGATCCGCTCCGCGACCTCCTCCGCGAGACGATCGATTTCGACGCCGTGCAGGGCCCGGCCGCGCCCCGCCTGCTGGTTGCGGCGACCCGGGCCCGTGACGGCCTGCCGCAGATCTTCCGCAATGCCGGCGTCACGCCGGATGCTCTGCTCGCCTCCACCTGTCCCGCGCAACTGCACGCCGCAGTCGACATCGAGGGCGAGGCGTATTGGGACGGCGGCTACGTCACCAATCCGCCGCTGATCCAGATCGCGCATGAGTCGAGCGCCGCCGACCTGCTGGTCGTTCAGGTCATGCCCGCGCGCGACGCCTATGTGCCGATGACCTCGGCCGCGATCGATCGCCGCCTCGACCAGATCGCCGGCAATGCGGTCCTGAACGCCGAGCTCGCGGCACTCGAATGGGCGCGCAGCGACGGCCTGCATCCGCCGCGCGTGCATCGGCTTGCCGCCGAGGACGAGATCGAGGCCCTGGCTCAGCGCGATGCGACCGACCTCGGCAGCGGCTTCATCGAGCTGCTCTACCAGCGCGGACGCGACGCCGCGGAACGCTGGCTGCGCGAAGCCCCGGCCGGCACCACGCCGGCCATCCCCGACGAGCAGCCCGCGCTGGCGTCTCCGGTGTCCGTGTCCGAGGACGTGCGCGACGTCGCGCCGGCGTAGCGCGCCTCTTCCCTGCGTCTTCGGGTTGCTCCATTCTAGCCTCCGGGTTTGGGGGGCTATGCGTGGACGCCATCAACACGACGATCGAGCTCAGCGACACCGAGCGGCGCGACCGGCTGCGGCTGATCCGTTCCGACAATGTCGGCCCGCGCACCTTCCGCTCATTGCTCGACCATTTCGGCACCGCGCGCGCCGCGCTCGACCGGCTGCCCGACCTGGCACGCCGCGGCGGCGCGGCCGGAACCGGCCGGATCTGCACGGTCGGCGAAGCCGAGGCCGAACTCGACGCCTGCAAGCGGCAGGACGTCGACCTGCGGGCGCCGGACGAGGACGGCTATCCGCCCCGACTCGCCACCTGCGACGATGCACCTCCGCTGCTGGCGGTGCGCGGCGCCCGCGAGACGCTGATGCGCCCGATGATCGCCATCGTCGGCTCGCGCAACGCCTCCGCCGCCGGACTCAAATTCGCCGGCCAGATCGCCCATGAGCTCGGCCAGGCCGGCTTCATCATCATCTCGGGGCTCGCCCGCGGCATCGATCAGGCCGCCCATCGCGCGAGCCTCGGCAGCGGCACCGTCGCGGTCCTCGCCGGCGGCCATGACCGGATCTATCCGCCGGAGCATGTCGATCTGCTCGGCGCCATCATCAGTGGCAGTGGCGCCGCAATCTCCGAGATGCCGCTCGGACACGAGCCGCGCGCCCGCGACTTTCCCCGCCGCAACCGGCTGATCTCAGGCGCCTCGCTCGGCGTCGTCGTCGTCGAGGCTGCGCATCGCTCGGGCTCGCTGATCACGGCGCGCATGGCCGGCGAACAGGGACGCGAGGTCTTCGCCGTCCCAGGCTCGCCGCTCGATCCCCGCTGCGCGGGCACCAACGATCTCATCAAGCAGGGCGCCACGCTGGTCACCGAAACCGCCGACATCATCCAGGCCGTCGGCCCGATCATGGAGCGGCCGCTGCCCTTTTCGCTGCGCGAGCCGGACGAGGAGTTGTTCGCCCCCGATCCCGAGAGCCACGACCGCGCGCAGGTCACGGCCCTGCTCGGCCCGACCCCGGTGTCGATCGACGACCTGATCCGGATCAGCGGCCTGTCGCCGGCCGTGCTGCGCATGGTGCTGCTGGAGCTCGAGCTGGCCGGCCGCCTGGAGCGCCACGGCGGCGGGATGGTGTCGCTGATCTGACTCTCAGTCCGCATCCCTGCGCGCGTCGAAGCGCGTGCGCGCCTGCTCGATCTGCTCCTGGTGCTGGATGGCCCATTGCCCAAGCGCCTGCACCGGCTGCGACAGGCCGCGGCCGAGATCGGTCAGCTCATAATCGACCCGCGGCGGGATGGTCGGAAACACCGTCCGCGTCACCAGCCCGTCGCGCTCGAGGCCGCGCAGGGTCAAGGTCAGCATCCGCTGGGAAATCCCGCCAACGAGCCGCTTCAGCTCGTTGAAGCGCTTCGGGCCGTCCTGAAGCATCATGATGACGAACACGCTCCATTTGTCGCCGACACGCGCCAGGATCGAGGCCGCGCCCCGGCAATCATCATGACTTGGCTGCGTCGGGAGATCGGGATCATCGCTGTTCGCAAGTGTCACGGCTGTGCTCGGGTTTCAAGAATGTGCGTTCTTGTGAGGTTACAGCACAGTCACTCATAGTGCGCCAGTTACAAACCAATACTGAGGTGACTGACCTATGACCCAACTCCTCCACATCGACTCCAGCGTGCTCGGCCCGAACTCCGTCAGCCGTCAGGTATCCGCCGCGATCGTCGGCCGTTTCCGCCAGATCATGCCGGGGCTGGAGGTGATTTACCGAGATGTCGCAGCCGAGCCGCTGTCGCATCTGTCAGGAACGCATGTCGCCGTCGCTTACGGAGCGCCCGTCGAGGATCCCGCGGTGGAAGCTGATGTCGCTGCCGGACAGGCCGTTCTGGAAGAGTTCCTGGCTGCCGATATCGTCGTGATCGGCGCTCCGATGTACAACTTCTCCATCCCGAGCCAGCTCAAGGCATGGATCGACCGCATCGCAGTCAAGGGTAAGACCTTCAGCTATGGCCCAAACGGCCCGCAGGGTTTGGCCGGTGGCAAGCGCATTATCGTGGCGCTCTCGCGCGGCGGCCATTACGGCGCGGACACGCCGATGGCGGCATTCGAACACCTGGAGACCTATTTGCGCAGTGTCTTCAGCTTCATCGGCGTCACGGATCTCGAATTCGTTGCGGCCGACGGTGTCCAGATCGGCCCGGAGCATCGCGAGCAGGCTCTGGCGAAGGCGATTCAAACGGCCGGCGGTCTCGCCGCTTGAGTCCCTCGGTGGCTGCCGCCGGCAGCCACCGCTTTCAACCCCGGGGCAGGTCTCAAACCGCCCACCGACCCGGCCCGGTCAACCCCGATAGATCGGCGCACCGGCCGGCGAGCTCGTGGCGCCGCCATCGACGAACAGCTCCTGGCCTTGGACATGCGCGGCGTCGTCCGAGGCCAGGAACAGCACGGTGCCGGCGATATGGTCAGGCTCGCCGATATGACCGAGCGGGGTGGTCGCCGCGATTCTGGCCTCGAACATCTTTTCGGCATCCGGCGTGGCGACCGCGGCGCCCCAGATCGGCGTCCGGATCGCGCCCGGCGCGACCACGTTGACACGGATGCCGCGCGGCGACAGCTCCGACGCCAGCACCCGCGCCATCGCGCGCACCCCGGCCTTGCTCGCGGCGTAGGCCGAATAGCCGGGATTCCCGAGCACGGAGATCACCGAGCCATTGAGGATGACCGAGGCGCCGTCCTTGAGATGTGGCAGCGCCGCCTGCATGGTGAAGAACACGCCCGTCAGATTGGTGCGGATCACCTGCTCGAACACCTCGAGCTTGGTTGCCCCGGCCGGCGTCGAGCCGGGGATGCCGGCATTGGCGAACAGGATGTCGAGCTTGCCGAAGCGTTCTGCGGCGGTGGCAGCCGCGGCCTCGGTCGCGGCGATGTCCGTGGCATCGGCCACCAGCGCCAGCGCGTTCGGCCCGAGCTCGCGCGCCGCAGCCTCCAGCCGCCCGGCATCGCGCCCGGTGATCGCGATCCTGGCGCCTTCGGCGACGAAACGGCGGGCGGTCGCAAGCCCGATGCCGCTACTGCCGCCGGTAATCAGTGCCGTCTTGTTCGCAAGCCTCACGTCCGTCTCCATATGGTTGCATTATTAAACCGATGGACGACATAGGCTCTCTGGTTTTATAATGCAACCACACAAGTGCGTGAGCGGACGCGAGCGCCCTCGGGGGCATCGGCCGCCCGCGGGTGACAGGACAAGGATGATCTGATGGTCAAGCGCACCAGTCTGGAAGGCGACGCCTGCCCGATCGCGCGGTCGCTGGATGCGATCGGCGACTGGTGGTCGCTGCTGATCATTCGTGACGCGTTCCTCGGCCTGCGCCGCTTCAGCGCGTTTCAACGCAGCCTCGGCATGGCCAAGAACATCCTTGCGGCGCGGCTGCGGGCGCTCGTCGATCGTGGCATCCTGACCACCGAGCCGGCGTCGGACGGCAGCTCCTATCGCGACTACGTGCTGACGCCGAAGGGCCGCGGCCTGTTTCCGATCCTGGTCGCACTGCGGCAGTGGAGCGAGGAATTCGACGAGCACCCCGACGAGATCGCCACCGCGCTCGTCGACCGGGTGAACCGCAGGCCGGTTCGCAAGCTGCTGCTCACTGCGGATGACGGCCGGACGCTGGCGCCGGAGGAAACCGCTCTCGCCCCGCGGTGAGCACGACTGGCCGTCAGCACAGCCTGCGGCGGCTGCGCAGCCTGAGATGCTCCTCGGCCTCGAGGTTCGCCATGCGCAGGAGATAGTCCAGCATGTCGAGGCGATGACGCTGCGCCAGATGCGACAGGCTGGCCGTCACCTCGGCGATCAGAGCTGCCGCGGCGTCGGGATCCTCCACCATCGCCTCGACGTCCGGGTCGCTTTTGTCCGCTGCCTTGGCCAACAACTGTCACCCAGCATAAGGAATTTGACGAAAAACAACCTCAAAAGAGCGCGGATCTCATCGTGCTCCGTACAACCTGATAGGTACTTCGCCGATCCAACGCAATCGCCTTTCAACATCCCTCGATTTGACAGGAACCCCCTCACCACCCATGTTCGGGTCAACGAGGCAGGCGCGAATCCCGCGAAGCCAGCTTCAATCCTTCCACTAAGCCATTGGAAATACATGAATATCGTCATCGTGGAGTCGCCTGCGAAGGCCAAGACGATCAATAAGTATCTGGGCTCCTCCTACGAGGTTCTGGCCTCTTTCGGTCATGTTCGCGACCTTCCGGCCAAGAACGGTTCCGTCGATCCGGACGAGAATTTCCGCATGATCTGGGAGGTCGATCCCAAGGCGGCCGGCCGACTCAACGACATCGCCAAATCGCTGAAGGGGGCTGACCGGCTGATTCTCGCCACCGACCCTGATCGCGAGGGCGAAGCGATTTCCTGGCACGTGCTGGAGGTGCTGAAGGAGAAGCGTGCGCTCAAGGATCAGAAGATCGAGCGCGTCGTCTTCAACGCCATCACCAAGCAGGCCGTCTCGGAGGCGATGAAGCACCCGCGCCAGATCGACGGCGCGCTGGTCGACGCCTACATGGCGCGCCGCGCACTCGATTACCTCGTCGGCTTCACGCTCTCTCCCGTGCTGTGGCGCAAGCTGCCAGGCGCCCGCTCGGCCGGCCGCGTGCAGTCGGTGGCGCTGCGCCTCGTCTGCGATCGCGAGCTGGAGATCGAGAAGTTCGTGCCGCGTGAATATTGGTCGCTGATCGCGACCTTGGCGACGCCGCGCGGCGACACCTTCGAGGCGCGCCTCGTCGGCGCCGACGGCAAGAAGATCCAGCGGCTCGACATCGGCACCGGTGCGGAGGCCGAGGATTTCAAGAATGCGCTCAACGCGGCGAGCTACACGGTCGCGACCGTCGATGCCAAGCCGGCGCGGCGCAATCCGCAGGCGCCTTTCACCACCTCGACATTGCAGCAGGAAGCGAGCCGCAAGCTCGGCTTCGCGCCGGCGCACACGATGCGCATCGCGCAGCGTCTCTATGAAGGCATCGACATCGGCGGCGAGACCACCGGTCTCATCACCTATATGCGAACCGACGGCGTGCAGATCGACGGCTCGGCGATCACCCAGGCGCGCAAGGTGATCGGCGAGATCTACGGCAACAAATACGTGCCGGACAGCCCGCGTCAGTATCAGGCCAAGGCCAAGAACGCCCAGGAAGCGCACGAAGCGATCCGTCCGACCGACCTGTCGCGCAAGCCGGCCGAGCTGCGCAAGCGGCTCGATGACGATCAGGCCAAGCTCTATGAGCTGATCTGGACTCGCACCGTCGCGAGCCAGATGGAATCGGCCGAGCTGGAGCGCACCACCGTCGACATCGTCGCCAAGGCGGGCGCGCGCACCCTGGAGCTGCGCGCCACCGGCCAGGTCATCAAGTTCGACGGCTTCCTCGCGCTCTATCAGGAAGGCCGCGACGATGAGGAGGACGAGGACAGCCGCCGCCTGCCGCAGATGAGCCCGAACGAACAGCTCAAGCGGCAGAATCTCGCGGTCACCCAGCATTTCACCGAGCCGCCGCCGCGCTTCTCCGAGGCCTCGCTGGTCAAGCGCATGGAGGAGCTCGGCATCGGCCGTCCCTCGACCTATGCCTCGATCCTGCAGGTGCTGAAGGACCGCGGCTACGTGAAGCTGGAGAAGAAGCGGCTGCACGGCGAGGACAAGGGCCGCGTCGTGATCGCGTTCCTGGAGAACTTCTTCCGCCGCTACGTCGAGTACGATTTCACGGCCGATCTGGAGGAGCAGCTCGACCGCATCTCCAACAACGAGATCGCCTGGCAGCAGGTGCTGAAGGATTTCTGGACCGGCTTCATCGGCGCCGTCGATGACATCAAGGACCTGCGCGTCGCGCAGGTGCTCGACGCACTCGACGAGATGCTGGGGCCGCACATCTATCCGCCGCGCGACGATGGCGGCGATGTCCGTCAGTGCCCGACCTGCGGCACCGGACGACTCAACCTCAAGGCCGGCAAGTTCGGCGCCTTCGTCGGCTGCTCGAACTATCCGGAATGCCGCTACACCCGCCCGCTCGCCGCCGACAGCGAGGCGACCGCCGATCGCGTGCTCGGCCAGGATCCGGACACCGGCCTCGACGTCGTCGTCAAGGCCGGCCGCTTCGGCCCCTACATCCAGCTCGGCGAGCAGAAGGATTATGCCGAGGGCGAGAAGCCGAAGCGCGCCGGCATCCCGAAGGGCACCTCGCCTGCGAGTCTCGAGCTCGACCACGCCCTGAGGCTGCTGTCGCTGCCGCGTGAGGTCGGCATCCATCCGGAGACGGGTCTGCCGATCATCGCCAATCTCGGCCGCTTCGGGCCGTTCGTGAAGCACGACAAGACCTATGCGAGCCTGGAGGCCGGCGACGAGGTGTTCGACATCGGCCTCAACCGCGCCGTCACCCTGATCGCCGAGAAGATCGCCAAGGGACCAAGCAAGCGCTTCGGCGCCGATCCCGGCAAGGCGCTCGGCGAGCATCCCTCGCTCGGCGCCGTCGCCGTCAAGGCCGGCCGCTACGGCGCCTATGTCACCGCCGGCGGCGTCAACGCCACCATTCCCGGCGACAAGGAGAAGGACACGATCACCCTGGCCGAGGCGATCGCGCTGCTCGACGAGCGCGCCGCCAAGGGTGGCGGCAAGGCGAAGGCCAAGGGCAAGGCGGCGAAGCCGGCCAAGTCTGCCAGCAAAGCGGCGGCCAGCAAGGCCAAGCCGAAGACCGGCGGCGACGACGACACGCCGAAGCCGGCGAAGAAGGCCGTGGCGAAGAAGGCGGCCGCCAAACCGAAATCAGACTCCACCAGCAAGGCGCGTGCGCCGGTCGCCAAGGCCGCCAAGACCTCGGCGAAGCCCGCGACCAAGGCGACGCCCAAGAAGAGCGCTGGCAAGGCCCGCGGATGAGAAAATGAGCAAGAAGCGCGACATCGGCTTCCCTCCGCGGGAGGCCATCGTCGCCTACATCCGCGCCAATCCGGGCAAGGTTGGCACCAAGGATATCGCCCGCGAGTTCGGCCTGAAGAACGCTGATCGCGCGGCCCTCAAGCAGTTGCTACGCGAGCTCGTCGCCGACGGCACCGTGAAGAAGAGCGGCCGCAAGACCGTCGTCGAGACCGCCACCTTGCCGGCCACGCTGGTTGTCGACATCACCGGGCGCGACAGCGACGGCGAGCTGATCGCCAAGCCCGCCGAGTGGGACGAGGCCGAGCAATCCGAGCCGCCGCGCATCCGCATCCACACCCCGCGCCATACCGGGCCCGGCTCGGCGGCCGGCGTCGGTGACCGCGCGCTGCTCCGCGTCGAGCCGATCAAGGATGAGGCGGGCGTGTCCTATCGCGGCCGCGTCCTCAAGGTGCTCGATCAGGCGCGGCCGCGCGTGCTCGGCATCTTCCGGGCTAATCCCGGCGGCGGCGGCCGCCTCATTCCGGTCGACAAGAAGCAGGCGGGACGCGAGCTCTCCATCGCCCCCGCCGACACCAAGGACGCCAAGGACGGTGATCTCATCAGCGTCGACCTGCTGCGCGGCCGCGGCTACGGCCTGCCCTCCGGACGTGTGAAGGAGCGCTACGGTTCGGTCGCGACCGAGAAGGCAATCAGCCTGATCGCGATCCATGCCCACGAAATCCCGATGGATTTCTCCGCGGCGGCCGTGGCAGAGGCCGAAGCCGCGCAGCCCGCGAGCTTGAAGGGACGTGAGGACTGGCGCGAGCTGCCGCTGGTCACGATCGATCCGCCCGATGCCAAGGATCACGACGACGCCGTTCATGCCGAGCCGGATCCCGATCCGAACAATGCCGGCGGCTTCATTCTCCATGTCGCGATTGCCGACGTCGCCTACTACGTGCGGCCGGGCTCGGCGCTCGACCGCGACGCGCTGATCCGCGGCAACTCGGTGTATTTCCCCGACCGCGTCGTGCCGATGCTGCCCGAGCGCATCTCCAACAATCTGTGCTCGCTGGTGCCGGGCGAAGCGCGCGGCGCGCTCGCGGTGCGCATGGTGTTAGGCGCGGACGGCCGCAAGCGCTCGCACTCGTTTCATCGCGTGCTGATGCGCTCGGCCGCCAAACTGTCCTACGCGCAGGCGCAGGCCGCGATCGACGGCAAGCCGGACGACGTCACCGGTCCCCTGCTCGAGCCGATCCTCAAGCCGCTCTACGCGGCCTATGAGGTCGCCAAGCGCGGCCGCGACGCGCGCGATCCGCTTGACCTCGACATTCCCGAGCGCAAGATCCTGCTGAAGACCGACGGCACCGTCGACCGCGTCGTCGTGCCGGAGCGCCTCGATGCTCACAAGCTGATCGAGGAGTTCATGATCTCGGCCAACGTCGCCGCGGCGGAGCTTTTGGAGAAGAAGGCGCTGCCTTTGATCTACCGCGTGCATGATGAGCCGACGGTGGAGAAGATCCATGCGCTGCAGGAGTTCCTGAAGACGCTCGACGTGCCCTTCGCCAAATCAGGCGCGCTCCGGCCGTCGCTGTTCAACCGCGTGCTGACCCTGGTCGCCGGCCAGGACTACGAGCATCTCGTCAATGAGGTCGTGCTGCGCTCGCAGGCGCAGGCGGAATATTCGACCGACAATTACGGGCATTTCGGCCTGAACCTGCGCCGCTACGCGCATTTCACTTCGCCGATCCGCCGCTACGCCGACCTCGTCGTGCACCGCGGCCTGCTGCGCGCGCTGGGCCTCGGCGACGGCGCCCTGCCCGACAGCGAGACGCCGGATCACCTCGCCGAGGTCGCGGCGCAGATCTCGGTGACCGAGCGGCGCGCGATGAAGGCCGAGCGCGAGACCGCCGACCGCCTGATCGCGCATCATTTGGCGGACCGCGTCGGCGCCACCTTCCAGGGCCGCATTTCCGGCGTCACCCGCGCCGGCCTGTTCGTCAAGCTCGATGATACCGGCGCCGACGGCCTGGTTCCGATCCGCACCCTCGGCACGGAATATTTCGACTATGACGAGACGCGCCACGCGCTGATCGGCCAGCGCAGCGGTGCCATGCACCGGCTGGGTGACGTCGTCGACGTGCGTCTGGTAGAAGCTCAGCCGGTGGCCGGTGCGCTGCGCTTCGAGCTGCTGACCCAGGCGGATGTGCTGGTGTCGCGCCATCCGCGCGGCGCAGGACCCCGGCGAAAGAATAACGTCGGGAAGAACGCCAAGGCGACCAAGCGGGCCAAATCCGAGGCTCGGCCGAAGCACAAAGAAAAAAGCCGCAAGAAAAGCCCAGCGGCAGGGGCAAAACGCAAGCCCGGCACATCGAAGAAAGGCAGATCGTGGACGCCATGACCTCAACGCCCCGCACATTGCCCCCGCAGACCTGGACGCGTGACGCCGGCGCCGTCGAGAAGCGCGACGTCTGGACCGCGATGAAGCGCGGCCTGCGCGGCCGCTGCCCGCGCTGCGGCGAGGGCAAGCTGTTCCGCGCCTTCCTGAAGGTCGCGGACAATTGCGACCGCTGCGGCCAGGATTTCTCCGGGCATCGCGCCGACGATCTTCCCGCCTATCTCGTGATCGTCATCGTCGGCCACATCATCGTGCCGCTGGTGCTCTCGATCGAGACCAACTACGCGCCGCCGGTGGCGCTGCAGCTCGCGATCTATCTGCCGGTGACCTTGGTCGCCTCGCTCGCCTTGATTCAGCCGGTCAAGGGCGCCGTCGTCGGGCTGCAATGGGCGTTCCGCATGCACGGCTTCGACGACAATCCCGTGGAAGGCATTCCACCGGTGTGAGCGACCAAACGATCAACAAATAAGAAAAAGCGGGGAGGACATGAGCGATACGGCACAGGCGACCAGCGCGCCGGCGGGCAAGCCCGCCGAGAAGGAAGCGGACCATCATCCCTACACCAAGCCACGCGATGCTGCGACGCTGATCCTGGTCGACCGCAGCGGCGCGGTGCCGAAGGTGCTGGTCGGCAAGCGCCACGACAAGGTCGTGTTCATGCCGGGCAAGTTCGTCTTCCCCGGCGGCCGCGTCGACAAGACCGATCATCGCATTCCCGTGGCAGCGCCGATGCCGGCGGAGCTCGAAGCCAATCTGTTCAAGGGCAAGCCGCAGACGACGGCCTCGCGCGCGAAGTCGCTCGCCGTCGCCGCGATCCGCGAGGCCTGTGAGGAAACCGGTCTCTGTCTCGGACGCAAGGTCGGCGGCCCCGCGCCGAAACTGGACGGGCCATGGGCGCCGTTCGCCGACGCCGGCCTGCTGCCCGACCCGTCGGGGCTGTTCCTGATCGCCCGCGCCATCACCCCGCCCGGCCGCATCAAGCGCTTCGACACCCGCTTCTTCACCGCCGATGCCTCCGCCATCACCCACCGTGTCGAGGGCGTGATCCATGCCGATGCCGAGCTGGTCGAGCTGGTCTGGGTCGAGCTTGGCTCCAGACCGCTCGCCGATCTGCATCCGATGACCAAGAACGTGCTCCACGAGCTCGACCGCCGCCTCGCCACCGGGCCGCTGCGCCACGACGCTGACGTGCCTTTCTTCCATTTCTATGGCGGCAAGATGCAGAAGGACGTGCTGGGCGCGTGAACGCAGCGTATTCGATCATCCATCGTGGATGATTGCGGTCGCCTCGATTTCGACCCGGGCGTTCGCGGGCGTGAGACCCGCGACCATCACCAGCGTGCTGGCCGGCCGAACCGCGCCGAACGCTTCGCCATGCGCGCGGGCAACGGCGTCGATGTCCGCCATGTTAGTCACGTACACGACCGTCCGCACCACGTGACGGAGCTCCGCTCCCGTCGTCTGCAGGGCTTCGGCAATGATGCCGATCACGCTTTGCGCCTGAGCGAAGACATCACAATCCAGATCAGAACCGCGCGCGGTCGTCCCGGAGACGAAGACGTGGTTGCCGACGCGGACGGCGCGTGCATAGCCGTAGACGTCCTCGAACGTATAGCCTGAGGTGATATTGAGCCGTCCTGACATTTCGAATACTCCCTCGCGACGGATGTGAAAGGCGCCGGCGCCGTCCACCCGTGCTACGGGTGCTGGTCGCAGCGAGCGGACAAAGGTGTCGTCCCGGCGAACGCGGCCCATACCGCGGAATCTCACGATCGGCCCCGATGGCGGAGACTGTGCCTCCCATGCCCTTCACGGAGTATGGATCCCGGCGTTCGCCGGGACGACACTGTTGGTTTGATCGACGGCGTGGCTCACCTTGGAATGTGCGTGCTCCATCCGCCACCAAAAACGAAATCGTGTTCTGCGGCGGGTGGCTGACACGCATCAGCCGAGTTCCTATCTGCTGACGAGAGCAATCATCCCGGACGCCCCCACATGGCCCCTCGTCAACTCAAGCTCGGCGCCTTCATGCGCCCGGTCTCCATCCACACCGGCGCGTGGCGCTATCCCGGCGCCTGGCCGGACGCGAATTTCAACTTCGCGCATCTCAAGCAACTGATCCGCAAGCTCGAGGCCGGCAAGTTCGATGCCTTCTTCATGGCCGATCATCTCGCCGTGCTGAACATGCCGATCAACGCGCTGAAGCGCAGCCACACCGTGACGTCGTTCGAGCCGTTCACCCTGTTGTCGGCGCTATCGGCGGTCACCGAGAACATCGGCCTGATCGCGACGGGATCGACCACCTTCGACGAGCCCTATCACGTCGCCCGCCGCTTTGCTTCGCTCGACCACATTTCCGGCGGGCGCGCCGGCTGGAATATCGTCACCACATCGAACCCGGATGCCGCGCTGAATTTCGGCCTCGACGATCACATGGAGCACGCCGAGCGCTACAAGCGCGCCCGCGAGTTCTACGACGTCGTCACCGGCCTGTGGGATTCCTTCGCCGACGATGCCTTCGTGCGCGATGTCGAGAGCGGGCTGTTCTTCGACCCTGCGAAGATGCATGTGCTCGATCACAAGGGCAAATATCTGAAAGTCCGCGGACCGCTCAACATCGCCCGCCCGGTGCAGGGCTGGCCGGTGATCGTGCAGGCCGGCGCCTCGGAGGACGGCAAGCAGCTCGCGGCAGAGACGGCCGAGGCCGTGTTCACCGGCGGCGGCAGCCTCGCGGATGGAAAGACACTCTATGCCGACATCAAGGGCCGCATGGAAAAGGTCGGCCGCGATCCGGAGCATCTGAAGATCCTGCCCGGTGCCTTCGTCGTGGTCGGCGACAGCGTCGACGAGGCCAAGGAGAAGCGCGCTTTGCTCGACAGCAAGGTGCATGACGACAGCGCCATCGCCTCGCTCTCGGTCATCCTCGGCACCGACGCCTCCGGCTTCGATCCCGATGGCCCGCTGCCGCCGATTCCCGAGACCAACGCCTCCAAGAGCGGCCGCCAGCGCCTGGTCGATGTCGCCGCGCGCGACAAGCTCACGGTGCGGCAACTGGCGCAGCGGGTCGGCGGCTACGGCGGTCTGTCCTTCGTCGGCACGCCTGCGACGATCGCCGACCAGATGCAGGAGTGGCTGGAAAGCCGTGGGTCGGACGGCTTCAACATCATGTTCCCATTCCTGCCGGCAGGGCTCGACGATTTCGTCGACAAGGTGATTCCCGAGCTGCAGCGCCGCGGGATCTTCCGGACGGAGTATGAGGGGCCGACCTTGCGGGAGAATCTCGGCCTGCCCCGGCCGAAAAACCGCTTCTTCTCGGCCTAGGCACCCCAGAATCTGGCCCTCAAACCTTGACTTTGGGGGCTGGCTGGGTAGGTTGCCGGCCAACGGCGCCCCCTCTTTGGCCGGTGCCCACCCTATCCCCGATTCCAGAGGTTCAAGACATGGCCAAGGCGGTCACCATCAAGGTCAAGCTCGTGTCGTCGGCCGACACCGGCTTCTATTACGTCGCCAAGAAGAACTCGCGCACCATGACCGACAAGATGGTCAAGAAGAAGTACGACCCGGTCGCGCGCAAGCACGTCGAATTCCGCGAAGCCAAGATCAAGTAAGATCGCGGTCTGCTGCGACTTCAACGGGGCCGTTTCGGCCCCGTTTTTTATTGGGCCGATGCCTCCACTCCTGCGGCACGGGCCATCTCCCATCTGATCGGTCCATGGGCCGCGGCTGAATCCGGTTCCCGACTTAAGGAGCCATCAACCAAACCCGTGCGATTTGGGGTAGCGGCGCACCCTCAGTAGCGTCTCCCTCCTTATCTTACCGGCAGACCAGCGATGACCGATCTTCAGACTTTGCAATCCCGGCTCGATTTCATCGGCATCGACCATGCGACCCGGGAGGCGCTGCGGGAGCTGCGGCCGCTGATCGGCAAGGTGCTGCCCGGCCTGCTGGACCAGTTCTATGCCCATGTCGGCAAGGTCCCGCATCTCGCCAAGATGTTCTCCAG
This sequence comes from Bradyrhizobium sp. HKCCYLRH2060, assembly GCF_051168135.1. Lineage (NCBI taxonomy): Bacteria > Pseudomonadati > Pseudomonadota > Alphaproteobacteria > Hyphomicrobiales > Nitrobacteraceae > Bradyrhizobium > Bradyrhizobium sp. HKCCYLRH2060. Next base: position 82,047 of record NZ_JBNPUK010000017.1, on the reverse strand, counting down.
CCCGGCCACGATGCGGCACGCCAAGCAGGCCCAGCACGATCACTGGATGTCGCTGGCGACCGCGAAGTTCGACGATGCCTATGTGAAATCGGTGACCCGGATCGGCGAGGCCCACAACCGGATGGGGCTGGAGCCGCGCTGGTACATCGCCGGCTATTCGCTGATCGTGACCGGGCTGCAGAAGGCGATCGAGACGGAGATCGCGGACGGCTGGTTCGGCGGCCAGGCGGCGCGCGAGAAGAAGGCCGCGCTGCAGGCTGCGATCACCAAGGCGGCGATGATCGACATGGATCTCGCCATCTCGGTCTATCTCGATGCGGCCAAGACCGAGCAGCACGCCGCCATGCAGCGCATGGCCGACGAGTTCGAATCCACCGTCGGCCAGATCATCAACAAGGTCCATGCCGACGCGCGCACGCTCGAGGTCTCGGCCAACACGCTGACCAAGACCGCCGAGCAGACCCAGCATTTGTCGGCCAGCGCGGCCTCGGCCTCGGGCCAGGTCTCGACCAACGTGCAGTCGGTCGCCTCGGCCGCCGAGGAGATGACCTCCTCGGTGCATGAGATCGGGCGGCAGGTCAGGGAATCGACCACCATCGCCAAGGAGGCCGTTCGCCAGATCGAGCAGACCGATGTCGGCATCAGCGAGCTGTCGCGCACCGCCGAGCGCATCGGCGACGTGCTCAAGCTGATCACCTCGATCGCCGCCCAGACCAACCTGCTGGCGCTGAACGCCACCATCGAGGCGGCGCGCGCCGGCGACGCCGGCCGCGGCTTCGCGGTGGTCGCCTCCGAGGTCAAGGCGCTGGCGTCGCAGACCGCGAAAGCCACCGAGGAGATCGGCCAGCAGATCGAAGGCATCCAGAGCGCGACGCAGTCCTCGGTCGCCTCGATCAAGCAGATCGGCGGCACCATCCAGCAGATCTCGGAGATCGCCGCCGGCATCGCCGCGGCCGTCGAGCAGCAGGGCGCCGCCACAGGGCAGATCTCGCGCAACGTGCAGGAGGTCGCCGGCGGCACTGCGCGCGTCGTCGGCGACATTGGCGACGTCAGCAAGGGCGCCAGCGCCACCGGCGCCGCGTCATCCCAGGTGCTGGCGTCGGCGCATTCGCTGTCGCGCGAGAGTGATCACCTCAAGGACGAGCTGGAGACATTCCTGCGCAAGGTGCGCGCGGCTTAACCCGGTTCAGCCGACGCGCCGGGCGCGTCAGCGTGCACCCGCCATTCCTCCGCGTCGCAGGAACGGCGGACGACGTTGCACTGATCCGGCCCGACGCACCGGGCGTGCTACATCCCGTGGCTCTGGAACACGGCCGAGCAGCGCTTGCTCAGCTTGGCGCGGTTCTGCGTCAGACAGTTCTGGACTGCGAAGTCATCGCCGAGCTGACTGCGGCAGAAGCGCTTGGCATCGGGCGCACACGCCTTCTGTTCCTGCGGCGTCCCCATATGGCCCTGGGCCATGGCGAATGACGGCAGAACGGACAGCGACACGGCAACCGCAAACATCAGCTTCTTCATTGGGCGCTCCTTGTTGGGCCGAAACAAACGTTTCCCGCCCAAGGGGGTTCCGACGGAACTGTGCGTCCGAAGCGGATGGCGAGCATCGCAGCCAATGCTGCCTGCGCATCCCGCTGTGAACGGTCAGCGCATTGCCGCAATTCTCAGCCGGCGCCGGACGTGGCCCGCGCCAGCGCAGCACGCGCGAGCAGACGCGTCGAATCCAACGTCGGCAGAGGCGAGTTGGCATCGTCGATGATCAGCGGAATCTCGGTGCAGCCGAGTGCGACGGCGTCGCAGCCATCACCTTTCAGCCGCGCGATGATCTTCTGAAAGGTGGCGACGGAGGGCGGCTCGAACCGCCCGTAGACGAGCTCATCCATGATGATGCGGTTGGCCTCGACGCGATCGGCCTCCTCTGGACGCGCGAACGCCAATCCGTGTGCCATCAGGCTGTCCGGATAGACATTGCTGTCGACGAGCCATGTCGTGCCGGTGATGCCGATACGCCTGTAGCCTCTCCTGACCGCCTCCTTGGCAACCTCGTCGGCGATGTGCAGCCACGGCAACGGTGAGCGTGGCAGCACGAGCGGCAACGCCTGGTGGATGGTGTTGTCGGGGCAGATCAGGAAATCCGCGCCCGCTGCAGCGAGCTTGCGCGCCGAGGTCAGCATCAGCTCGGCGACGCCATCGAGATCGCCGCGATCGAGGCAAGTCACATAGTCGGCGAGCGATGGCGTGTGCATCGACACCTCGGGATGGGCATGCGGCCCGAGCAGGTCGGCCCCCTCCCTGCAGATCGTGCGATAGCAGAGCGCCGCGCCCTCGGCGGAGCAGCCGACGATGCCGATGTGTCGTGTCATTCGTCGTTCCATCCCATCAACGTCGCCGACGATGATAGCGCGAAAGGCGGCCGAGCGTGAGCATCGCCAGCCGCCCACGCGCACCATCCTCCGTCATTGCAACAGAACGCGCGCACGGCATCGCCAGGGCAGATCACACGCTGATCCGCCCTGCCGAGAGATCCGTTCGCGCTGGCCGGTCCGCAGCTACATCACGCCGCGGGACATCATGACATTTGCCATGTCGTGCCTGAGGCGATCGAGCGCGCGGTGAGCCGCGATATGGTCGAGATCGCCTTGCGTCAGGCCAATATCCACCAGTTGCGCCTCGCTCAGGTCCCGCAGATGCAGTCTCATCATCCGGCGCCGGCGGCTCTCCTGGAACGCCAGCCAATAGCCTGCGAACAGGCCGAACAGTCCCGGAGCCGTGAGGCCTGGCGGCCCCGCCGCATTCTTTTCCGACAATGCGTCGCGCAGCACCGTGACGGATGCGTCTGGACGCGGCGCGGCTGGCACCTGGTGCGCCGCGTTCTTCAGCAATGTGAGAGGACGATCGCGCGTGGCGGCATTGCGCGCGATCTCGGCAGTGAGGTGGCTCTGGGATGGCATCGGATGCTCCTGCTGCGTGGTGCCGGCAGGGAGCGTGGCCAAACAAAAGGCCCCGTCCGATGCCGGCGGGGCCTGGTGGAATGATCGTGTCGTCGAAAACCTAGCGCACGACTCCTCCCACGGCCCGACTGCGGCGGGTCGTATGTTTGCGGTTAGAGTTGCGCACGACGTTGATCATGGTTTTCATCTACCACGGAGACTGCGCCAGATCAAGGCATGTAGTTCCTGCGCTCGCGGATGAGCACCCATGCGAGGCTGTGTTATGCCGAGCCCCGAGCACACGACGTCTCCGGCCGACTGGTGTCCAGACAGAGGCGCCATCTCACCTCCGTCATTGCGAGCGCAGCGAAGCAATCCAGAGCTGTTTGCGGGACCCTGGATTGCTTCGCTGACGCTCGCAATGACGTCGCGGCGGCTATCTCGCGCTATTGGTCGGTTGTCCCTGCGTCGCCACTTTCAACGACCGGCTACATTCCCCGGCGCGCGATGAGATATCGTGGGTTGTCCCGCAGGCTGTCGAGCGTCTGCAGCGCAGCGATGTGCTCGATCTCGGCGCGCGTGATGCCGATATCGGTGAGCTCGCGTTCGCTCAGCTCGTAGAGGCTTGCTCGCGCGCTCTCGCGGCGTTGCCGTGCTTGAATGGCGCGCCAGCATCGGCCGATCAGGCGGATGATCAGCCAGGTCGGTCTGGCCGGCGGACCGGCCGCGTCCTTTTCCGACAACGCGTCTCGCAAAGCTGCGATGGACGTCTCGGACTGCGTCGATGGCTGCACGCTGCTGATGGCGTCTTTGACTGAGGCGATCGAGAGATCGACGTTGAGCCCTGACACGTGCCCGGCGTCGATGATCGAATTGGTCTGGTGGGGTGGCATCCTGCGCTCCTGCTGTTGTGCCGGCAGGGAGCGTGGCCAAACAAAAGGCCCCGTCCGATGCCGGCGGGGCCTGGTGAGAACATCGCGTCGTCAAACTCCTAGCGCGCGACTCCTTCCACGGCCCGGCCGAAGCGGGTCATGTGGTCGAAGTTCATGATGCGCACGAGTTTGTTCATGGCACTTAGATACCACGCTGCCCGCACAACATCAAGCGATATGTCGACGTCACGCATCCTGGAGGCGAGTTGTTGTAAACGGGCAGCACGCGCACCTAGGGCGGATGGGCGCGAGCATCATCCGTTATGCGGTCGTAACAAAGAATGACGGATCACGCCCGCGCCGATCCGCGCGACAAACTTGCCGGGAGCCACTGAGTTAGGAGAGACGAACCATGACCGGGCAGGATGGCAATGGTCTTGCACGGGCGTGGATCGACTATCATCGGCGACCGCGACGCGAGTTGGAGGCTCGCCATCTGTTTGCGGCATGGCGAGAGCCGGATGACCTCGTCCGCGATCAGCCCGAAGCCGCTTGGCCGATCGTTCATGAGTTGTGGGCTCTCGATCAAACCGACCGCATGCTCGCCCTGATCGCGGTACGACCGATTGAAGATCTGTTGTGCTGGCAAGGCGCTGACTTCATCGAACGCATCGAGCAATTGGCCCGACAAGACCCCATTGTGCCGAAGATGCTGGGTGCCGTCTGGGGACAAAGCCGCATGGACCACTACGTCTGTCGGAAGACTGAAGGCCGTGGCGGGCCCCAGCATCTAGCGACGGTCCGCCTACGAACCGCGAGCGACGATGAAGCGTTCCAAGACGTCAGCAAGCGAGCCCGAAACGCCTCCCAAGACCACGAGAACCAAAAGATCGGTCTTCACACCGAGCGCTTCGAGGACCAAGACCCCGCACAACATCAGCACGCCGGTCATGACACCCATGCGAAGCGGCTTCATGTCTTTCCCCCAACTAGCGAGCAACGCCACAACCAAACTAGCATGAGACGCCCGACGTTCGCAGGTCCGATCAGCGTCACCTTATTTTCGGGCGTCCTTCCCAATGCATCGCGACGAGGAAGCGATCTCCCCATCCGAGCGCGCCGACATAATCCTGCGCCAAAAGACGAACTTCTCGAACGCTTTCAACCACATCACTCTCATCGGCTGTTCGGAGCGCAATTTACGCTTTCTCTTTTCCAGAAATCATGCTATTCGCATGACATCCCACCTCGCCATGAGGGGCGCATCGCGATCGTCACGAGCGTGAGGTGGGTTGCGGTGGGCGTGTCGGGGTGCAGCGTGGCTTGGCCGCGCGGACGAACATCCTGATGCGCACGGTGAAGCCGTGTGGTCCTGGCCTCCCGACGCTGAGGCCAAGTCGGCGCTGCGACGAGCGCGCTAACGACGGGGGCAAGAACGCCGGTCCCCGGGGAGAGCACGGAGTAAGCCGTAAAGCCATCGCGCAGGGAGGGCCGGATGTCCGGCTCGTACCTGTGGTTCTGCCGCGTGCTTTCTTTCTGCACGCGGACCATGGGTGCGACCAGCACCCGGCCTTCCCTGCGCCCTCTGTTCTCGAAGAGGGTTTTGAATGGCAGAGCTCGGGCGCGGATGCGCGGCGAGGACGATTGGTCATGTCTGAACGGAAAGCACACGTGAACGCAGCCCTACGCGATGGAGCACGTCTTCCTCGCGAGGATGCATCAGCCCCGCGGCCGTCCTTCGAGACGCACGCCTGCGGCGTGCCCTCAGGACGAGGTTCGTGGTTTTGGCGTGGTCTCGGAGGGATGCTGGAGAGATCTTGGCGAAGCTCTCAACCCTCATGCTGAGGAGCGCCGCTTGCGGCGCGTCTCGAAGCACGAGGCCCGGAATCGCTCGATGGCAGATGGAGGGCGTTGGACAGATGCGCGGCAACTTCAGCCGAGAACGAAGAGAGCGCAGCCGCCCTGCCCCTCTAGCGGCCGCGGCCGGCGGCCTGCGGCAGGAAGGTCGGCTGATGGACCGGGGCGATCGCCACCGCGCGGTTGCGACCCTCGTTCTTGGCCCGGTACAGCGCATTGTCGGCGCGCTTCATGACGTCGGCGATCGGCTCGCCCTTCTGCTCCAGGGTCGACAGCCCGATCGAGACCGTGACCTCGATGCGCTTCTCGCCCTTGTGCACGGCGAACGGCTCGTTGGCGACCGAGCGCCGCAGCCGTTCGGCGACCATGCCGGCGACGTGGAGGTCGGTCTCGGGCATCACGATCACGAACTCCTCGCCGCCATAGCGGCAGGCGAGATCGATGCCGCGGATCGACTTGCGCACCCGCATCGCGAACTCGCGCAGCACGTCGTCGCCGGCATCATGGCCGTAATTATCGTTGATCGACTTGAAGTAGTCGATGTCGAGCATCATCAGCGCCAGCGGCTTGCCGCGGCTCGCGGCCTGGTCGGCCAAGGTCGAAAGATGCGTCTCCATGTAGCGGCGGTTGTGAAGGCCCGTCAGCGCGTCGGTGATCGCCATCTCGATCGAGTTCTGGACGTTGTCGCGCAGATGGTCGGTGTAGCGGCGCTTGCGGATCTGGGTGCGGGCGCGCGCCAGCAGCTCGTTCTTGTCGACAGGGCGCAGCAGATAGTCGTTGACGCCGATCTCCAGCCCGCGCAGCAGCCGCGAATTGTTTTCCGCATCGGCAATCGCCAGGATCGGCACGTGGCGCGTGCGTTCCAGCGAGCGCAACTGGCTGCACAGCCGCAGGCCGTCGAAATCGTTGAGGTCGAGCGAGACGATGACGAGGTCGTAATTGCCTTCGGCGGCGTTGAACACGGCCTCGGCGGGATTGGTCTCGACGTCGATGGAATGCTCGGTCGCCAGCATCGGCCCGAGCCGCTCGTAGGACGACGGCCGGTCGTCGACCAGCAGCACCCGCCCGCCCTTGCCGGCGTCGGCGACCGCGTTGCGCTCGGGCGCCTGCACGCCGATCTCGAGCGAGGTCAGCGCGCGCATGCGCAGCTCGTCGGTCATCATCTTCAGCCGCGTCAGCGAGCGTACGCGCGCGATCAGCACGACGTCGGAGACGGGCTTGGTGAGGAAGTCGTCGGCACCGGCCTCCAGGCCGCGCACGCGGTCGGACGGGCTGTCGAGCGCCGTCACCATGACGACCGGAATGAAATGCGTGGCCGGATTCGACTTCAGCCTGCGGCAGACCTCGAAGCCGTCCATGTCCGGCATCATGACGTCGAGCAGGATGATGTCGCATTCGGCGCGCTGGCAGATCTGCAGAGCCTCGGCGCCGTTCGCGGCGGTCAGCACGTCGAAATATTCGGCCGACAGCCGCGCCTCCAACAGCTTGACGTTGGCCGGGACGTCGTCGACGACGAGGATACGCGCGGACACTGCAGAAACTCCTTAGCCGATAAAGCGGCGTACCGTTTCAATGAATTTTCCGACCGAGATCGGCTTGGAAAGATAGGCTTCGCAGCCACCCTCGCGGATGCGCTCCTCGTCGCCCTTCATCGCAAAGGCCGTCACTGCCACCACCGGGATGGCACGCAAATCCGGATCGTCCTTGATCCATTTCGTCACTTCCAGGCCCGAGACCTGCGGCAGCTGGATGTCCATCAGGATCAGATCGGGGCGGGTCCGGCGCACGATGTCGAGCGCCTCCACGCCGCTGGACGTACCGGAGGTCTGGTACCCGTGGGCTTCCAACAGATCGCGGAAGAGCTTCATGTTGAGCTCATTGTCTTCCACGATCAGGACGGTCTTGCCCATCCGCCCCTCCGAATCACTGACACCGGCATGTCCTCTGGCGGACGCCTGTCCACCGCTACTCATCTAATTCAAACTAGCCCCAGATTCGTTCAAACCCGTTAAGGTGGGATTCCATCTTTCCCCGAGATGGTTTCCACTTGCTTGAACCCATTCCGAAGACTCGGGCATGATGGGCGCAAAGTAGAGCCGACAAGTTAACGGAAAGGCAAATCCGCCGTTGAAAAAGCCCGTTCGAAATCCGCGCGAAGTCGCTGAAATCGTTGCAGTTCAGGCCCTCGGCTTCCTGGCCGGCGAACCGGAGCGGCTGGGCCGTTTCCTGGCCGAGACCGGGATCGGGCCGGAGACGCTGCGATCCTCGGCCGCCGACCCCAATTTCCTGGTCAGCGTGCTCGATTTCGTGCTGCGCGATGACGAGACGGTAAAGGCTTTTGCCGCCCACTCCAAGTTACATCCCACCAATATCATGGCAGCACGGCAGGTATTGGGCGACCGGCAGTGGGAGCGCGACGTGCCGTGACCGAGCGGGCGCCAGCGAGCGGGTCGCGCGCGGCCAGCGGGCCGACCTGCTTCTGCCGCGACTGCCTGACGGACCTCGACGATGGCGCGCGCCGCTGTTCGGGCTGCGGCTCGCCGCGCCTCGTCCGCCATCGCGCCCTGCCCGCGCTGACCCTGGCCCATATCGACTGTGACGCGTTCTATGCAACCGTCGAGAAGCGCGACAATCCAGAGGTCGCCGACCGGCCCGTCATCATCGGGGGCGGCAAGCGCGGCGTGGTGTCGGCGGCCTGCTACATCGCCCGCACCTATGGCGTGCGCTCGGCGATGCCGATGTTCAAGGCGCTGGAGCTGTGTCCCTCGGCGGCCGTGATTCCCCCGGACATGGCGAAATATGTCCGCGTCGGGCGTGAGGTCCGGCAGGCGATGCAGGCGCTGACGCCGCTGGTCGAGCCGCTGTCGATCGACGAGGCGTTCCTCGACCTCTCCGGTACCGCGCGCGTCCACGGCATGATCCCGGCCAAGGTGCTGGCGCGCTTCGCCCGCGACGTCGAGCAGACCATCGGCATCACGGTGTCTGTCGGGCTGTCCTGCAACAAGTTCCTGGCCAAGATCGCCTCGGATCTCGACAAGCCGCGCGGCTTTGCCGCGCTCGACCAGGAGGAAGCACTGATGATGCTGGCCGACAAGCCGGTCGACTTCATCTTCGGCGTCGGTCCGGCGACCCAGCAACGGCTGGCGAACCAGGGCTTCCGCACCATCGCCGACCTGCAGCGCGCCGACGAGATCGAGCTGATGAAGCAGTTCGGCGGCGACGGCCGCAGGCTGTGGCGGCTGGCGCGCGGCATCGACGACCGCAAGGTGGTGGCCGACCGCGGCGCCAAGACGATCTCGAGCGAAACCACCTTCGACACCGACATCCGCGACTACGTGACCCTGGAAAAGACCCTGTGGCGGCTGTCGGAGAAGGTGTCGGCACGGCTGAAGGCGAGCCAGCTCGCCGGGTCGACCATCATGCTGAAGCTGAAGACCGCGGACTTCCGTCAACGAACGCGCTCGCAATCGATCGCGGCGCCGACGCAGCTCGCCGGCAAGATCTTCGCAATCTGCAAGGAGATGCTGGCGCGCGAGACCGACGGCACGGCGTTCCGGCTGATGGGCACAGGCGTCAGCGCGTTGCGCCCGGGCTCGGAGGCCTCCGACACCGACATGCTCGACCGCCGCTCGGCCTCGGCCGAGCGCGCGATCGATGCGCTACGCAAGAAGTTCGGCCAGGCCGCGGTGATCCGCGGCATCGCCTATGACGGCCCGGAGCAGACCGAATGACGCCCCGGTCAATTGCTGCAGGGCTTGCCGTCCTTCACGTCCTTGACGTCGAACTTGCCGAGCGCGCCGGCGATGACGAAATCATTGTAGTCGAGCACGAGCGCGCGCGAGACGCCGTTCTCGTAGAGCTCGAACGACATCGCGTAGACCGGCGTCTGCTCGCCCTCGGCCCGCTTGGCGTCGCGGTCATAATAGCTGACCGTCACCGGCCACCGCGTCATCTTCTTCATCTCGTCATTGTCGGTCGAGGCGTCGGGCTTGGCGGCGGCCTTGTCGGCCGGCACGGGCGCACCGATCACGGTCAGCGTGTTGTAGACCTTCTCGCCATTGTCCGAGCCGTCATAGACCGTCAGCTCGAGCAGCGACTTGCCCTCGCGCGCGGCGGCGATGATGCGATGAATCTGCTCGGTCGGAAAAACGGTCGAGCCGTCGAGCGTGAAGGTCTTCGCCTCGGGCTGCTTGAGCTTGACGGTGATGTGATCGCCGGTGCGCTCGGCGATCCCGTCGACCGGGCTGGAGGCCTGCTCGTTCATGCGCGAGTCGATCTTGAAGCGGTAGCTCTTCCCGGCGCCGTCCTCCCATGCGGTGGACCGCAGGTCGCTCAGGGTCACCTTGCCCTCCCCGAGATCGAGCTCCGAGACCTGGCGGAATTCCGAAGTGTAGCCGTCGCAGGCGTTGCCGGAGAAATTGTAGAGGATGCGGCCGCGCGCGCTGTTGACCGGACTCGAACCGCGCGACTTGACCAGGCTCAGGTCGTAGAGCGCCTGATGCGGCAGGAACGGCACCGCCGCCCCGGCCTGCGCCGGACCGAACGTGATCGCCGCGACGGCGAGCGCTCCCATCGACAGTCGAAACGAATGAGCCATGAGTTTTCCTCGGAGGACGTATCGCTAAACCGTCACATTAGAGACCGCTGCATTGCGTCGCAACTGCGGCTGTCTCACGGAAACGTGCGCTTAAAGCGCCGGAATCGCGTCGGTGCTGGCAGCTTGCATGTCACTGGCAACTGCGCCAAACAGGGCCGCGGTCCGGCACGGGACCGGCTTTCAGGCGACAGAACGGGGATTTGAGATGGCGGGTACGGTCGAACAGAACCTGGCGGCACAGGGCATCACACTGCCGGCACCAAAGGCACCGGTGGCCAATTACGTCCCGTTCGTGCGCACTGGCAATCTGCTGTTCGTGTCGGGCCAAGTCTGCCTCGGCGGCGACGGCAAGATGATCGCTTCCGGCAAGCTTGGCGGCGGCGTGTCGATCGAGGACGGCTATGCGGCCGCGAAGGGCTGCGGCGTCAACCTGCTGGCGCAGGTGAAGGCGGCGGTCGGCGATCTCGACAAGGTCGTGCGCGTGGTCCGGCTCGGCGGCTTCGTCAATTCGGCGCCGGATTTCCTCGACGGACCGAAGGTGCTCAACGGCGCCTCCGACCTGATGGTCGCCGCCTTCGGCGACAAGGGCCGCCACGCCCGCACCACCGTCGGCGTCTCGGCCCTGCCGTCCGATGCGGCGGTGGAAGTCGAAGGCGTGTTCGAGGTTGAGTGAGTTCGAAGTTGAAGACAATGGACGGGGCGAATGCGCGCACCTGACTGGCTGACGGCCCGCCCCGTCGCCCATCGCGGCCTTCACAATGCTGTCAGCGGCATCATCGAGAACATGCCGGCCGCCGCACGCGGCGCCGTGGCCGGCAACTTCGCCATCGAATGCGACATCCAGCTGTCGGCTGATGGCGAGGCCATGGTGCATCACGACTATGATCTCGGACGCCTCACCGAGGGCACCGGCCCACTGATCGAGAAGACCGCGGCAGAGCTGAAAGCGATCAAGTTCAAGCAGACCGACGAGCAGATGATGACGCTCGGCGACCTCTGCAACCTGATCGCCGGACGCGTGCCGCTGGTCGTCGAGGTCAAGAGCACGTTCCAGGGCGATCGCCGGCTGGTCCGGCGCATGGCCGAGGTGCTGGCGTCCTACTCCGGCCCGGTGGTCGGGATGTCGTTCGATCCGGACCAGGTCCGTGCCTTGCGCGAGACCATGCCGAAGCTGACGCGCGGCATCGTCGCGCAGCGCAGCTACGAGGACGGCTATTGGGCCAAGCTGACCCAGGCGCAGCGCGACAGCATGCTGCATCTGAAGCACGGCTTCAGCAGCCAGCCGCATTTCGTCGCCTATTGGGTCGACCAGCTGCCTGCGCCGGCCCCCTGGATCGCGCGCAATGTGTTCGGCTGCCCGCTGCTGACCTGGACCGTCCGCACCCCCGAGCAGCGCGCCGCTGCGGCCCGCTACGCGGATCAGATGATCTTCGAAGGGTTTACGCCGGAGACGTGACGCCGGCCTTGAACTCACTGCTGCGATGCACGATCTTCAGGGCGTGGCATCTGGAACGTCCCGGCCGGGGCGTCCCGTGCCGGCCGGTTTGACAAGGACTCGATGGCATCGCCTGAAATCACGCTCGAAGCCGTTCCCGGGATCAGCGAGGTCCCTGCCGCGGCATGGGATGCTTGCGCCAATCCCGGCGGCCGCGTCAGTCCCGGCGGCTCATCTCACGCCTGCGGCCGCAGCTACAATCCGTTCGTGTCGCACGCTTTTTTCTCGGCGCTCGAAACCTCCGGCTCAGCCACGCTGCGCACCGGCTGGGCCCCGCGGCATCTGGTGGCGAAGACCGGCGACGAGATCCTCGGCGTCGCGCCGTGCTATCTCAAGTCCCACTCACAGGGCGAATATGTCTTCGACCGCGGCTGGGCCGATGCCTATGAGCGCGCCGGCGGCCGCTACTACCCCAAGCTCCAGGTCTCTGTGCCGTTCACGCCGGCCACCGGGCCGCGGCTGCTGATCCGCCCTGACCAGGACCGAGACATGATCGGCAATGCCCTCGCCCAGGGATTGAAGGCGCTGTGCGGGATCAGCGAGGCGTCCTCGGTCCATGTCACCTTCGCCCGGGAGTCCGAGTGGCAGCTGCTCGCCACGCAGGGCTTCCTGCAGCGCACCGACCAGCAGTTCCACTGGCACAATCAGGGTTTTTCCAGCTTCGACGATTTCCTGGCGACGATGAATTCGCGCCACCGCAAGGCGATCAAGCGCGAGCGGCGCGACGCATTGGCCGCCGGCATCACCATCCACTGGCTGACCGGCAAGGACATCACCGAGGACGCCTGGGATGCGTTCTTCGCGTTCTACATGGAGACCGGCTCGCGGAAGTGGGGCCGGCCGTATCTGACCCGCAAGTTCTTCGCGCAGATCGGCGAGACCATGGCTGAGGACGTGCTGCTGGTGATGGCTAGGCGCGACGGCCGCTGGATCGCCGGGGCCATCAATTTCATCGGCTCGGACACGCTGTTCGGCCGCAACTGGGGTGCGATCGAGCACCATCCATTCCTGCATTTCGAGGTCTGCTACTACCAGGCGATCGACTTTGCGATCCAGCACAAGCTTGCCGTGGTCGAGGCCGGCGCCCAGGGCGAGCACAAGATCGCGCGCGGCTACCTGCCGCAGACCACCTACTCCGCCCACTACATCGCCGACCGCGGCCTGCGCCGCGCCATCGACGACTATCTCAAGCGCGAGCGCGCCTATGTCGAGCAGGCCGGCCGCGAGCTCGCCGAATCCGGACCGTTCCGGAAAGGCATGGACGAGCCGTCTTGACCGGCGACACCTGCCGGTGAGAGTAAGGCGCACCAAGAAGAACCGCTTAAGGGACTGCCCATGACCGCCTACGATCCCAACAATCCGTTCGCAAAGATCCTGCGCGGCGAATTCCCCTGCACCAAGGTCTACGAGAACGACCACGTGCTGGCGTTCCTCGACATCATGCCGCGCGTCCCCGGGCATACGCTGGTGATCCCGAAGGTGCCGGCCCGCAACATCCTTGATATCACCGAGGAGGACTACCTCCATGTCGGCCGTGCCGTGCGGACCATCGCGCGCGCGGCCAAGACCGCGTTCGCCGCCGACGGCATCACCGTGCAGCAGTTCAATGAGCATGCCGGCGGGCAGATGGTGTTCCACCTGCACGTCCACATCATGCCGCGCCACAATGGCGATTCCCTGCTGCCGCCCGCGAGCCGCAAGGAAGATCCGAAGGTGCTGGAGGAGAACGCGGCGAAGCTGATGGCGGCGCTGAAGGGCTGATCAGGCCTCGTCGAGCCCGATGTCCAGCGCGGCCGACGAATGCGTGATCCAGCCGACGGAGATCAGGTCGACGCCGGCCGCGGCGATCGCGGGCGCGGTCTCCACGGTGATCCGGCCCGAGGCTTCGGCGATGGCCTTGCCGCCGATCATGCCCACCGCGGTTTCGAGCTCCGCCGGCGTCATGTTGTCGAGCAGCACCGCGTCGACGCCGAGCGTCAGCGCCTGCTCGAGCTGCGCCAGGGTGTCGACCTCGACCTCGATCTTGACGAGATGGCCGGCATGGGCCTTCGCGCGCGTGATGGCAGCCTTGATGCCGCCGGCGATGGCGATGTGGTTGTCCTTGATCAGGACGGCGTCATCGAGCCCGAACCGGTGATTGCCGCCGCCTCCGGCGCGCACCGCATATTTCTCAAGCGCGCGCAGGCCCGGCGTGGTCTTCCGGGTACAGACGATCTGCGCCTTGGTCCCTTTCACCGCCGCGACCAGCGACGCCGTCGCGCTGGCGACCCCGCTCAAGCGGCAGAGGAAGTTGAGCGACACGCGCTCGCCGGTCAGCAGCGCCCGCGCCGGGCCGCTGATGGTTGCGATCGTGTCTCCCGGCGCCACGGCGCTGCCGTCGGGCCGCACGGCCTCCAGGCGCACGTCCGGCGAGACGGTCTGGAAGGCGCAGCGCGCCACATCGAGGCCCGCGATCACGCCGTGCTGGCGCGCCCGCAGCTTCAGCGATGCGCGCTGCTCGGCCGGCACGATGGCATCGGTGGTGATGTCGCCGGCCCGGCCGAGATCCTCAAGCAGCGCCATGCGCACCAGCGGCTCGTAGAGCAAGGGCGAGAGAGGATTGAGACTCATGGCACTGCACTCCTCAACGGCGTCTGCTCGGCCTCGACGATGTCGCGCGCAACCGTGATCGCCTCGGGCAGAGTGAAACTGGACGGCTGCGCGACGGTCCGCGTGTCCGGACGATCGCTGCGGAAATGCGCGCCGCGGCTCTCCTCACGGGCATGCGCCGCGACCGCGAGCATCAGGCCGACCAGCGCAGGATCAGCCGCGGGCCCGGCCTGCTCCGCCAGCGGAAGCAGGCTGCGGACGGCCGCCGCGATCGTGCGGCGCTCGCGCATCACGCCGAGCGCATGCGACAGCAGTGGCCGTACGGCCGACGGATCGGACGCCGGCGGAATAGCCGCCACCGCGCATGGCTTGCCGGCACGCTGCGGCGCGCCGGCCACGCTTTCGGCCACCCATTGCGCGCAGACGATCGCTTCCATCAGCGAGTTGCTGGCGAGCCGGTTGGCGCCGTGCAGGCCGGTGCGGCTGGCCTCGCCACAGGCCCACAAGCCCTCGACCGTGCTGCGTCCCATCGCGTCAACAGCGACGCCGCCCATATGATAGTGCACGGCCGGCCGCACGGGGATCGGATCGCGCGCGGGATCGATGCCCGCCATGCGGCAGAAGGCGCTGATCACGGGATAGCGCGCGGCGAAATCCTTGCCCGGCTTGTCGCGCGCATCGAGGAACACACGGTGTCCCTGCGCGCGGCGCCGCCACACCGCGCGCGCCACCACGTCGCGGGGTGCCAGCTCGGCCCCCGGCTCGTCGGCCATGAAGCGCGTGCCGGTCTCGTCGATCAGCACCGCACCGTCGCCGCGGATCGCCTCGGTGAGAAGCGGCAGCGGCCGCGAGGGCCCGTCAAACGCGGTGGGGTGAAACTGCACGAATTCGAGATCGGACAGCACGGACCCGGCCCGCGCCGCCAGCGCGAGCCCCTGGCCGAAGCAGCCGGTGGGATTGGTGCTGTCGAGGAACAGCCCGCCGATGCCGCCGGTTGCGATCACGACGCGTGTCGTGGCGAGGATCAGAGCCGCATCGCCGCGCACCGCAACCACGCCCTGGATCGCGTTGTCGTCGACAATCAGCCGGCGCGCCTCGACGCCCTCCAGAAGCGTCACCGAGGGACATCGCCTGACCGCCGCGATCAGTGCGCGCATGATCTCGCGTCCCGTGCCGTCGCCGGTCGCATGCACGATCCGCTTGCGGCTGTGCGCGGCCTCCAGGCCCAGACGCCAGCGTCCATCCGCATGCCGGTCGAACGCGACGCCGAGCTGGGCGAGGCGCTCGACCGCGGCCGGCGCAGCATCGATGATACGGCGCGCGGCGGACTCGTCGCACAATCCCGCTCCGGCAGCGAGCGTGTCCTTCAGATGCAGCGACGGATCATCGTCATCGCCAACCGCCGCGGCCAGTCCGCCTTGCGCCCACATGCTCGATGCCTCCGCGCCGAGCGGCGACTTCGACAGCAGCACGACGGGCTCGGGCGCGAGCTGAAGCGCCGTCATCAGACCTGCGGCTCCGCCGCCGATGATCACGGGACGGCCAGCCAACTTCGAAACATCGATGCTCATGATGCCAGCATCCTTTCCACGGCGCGCCGCGCGCGCTCGGCCATCGCGGGATCGATCGTGACCTCGTGCGTGTTGGTCTCGAGCGCATGGCGGATGTTCTTCAACGTGATCCGCTTCATGTGCGGGCACAGATTGCAGGGGCGGATGAACTCGATGTCGGGATGGAGCACGGCGACATTGTCGCTCATCGAGCATTCCGTGAGCAGCACCACCCGGACCGGCCGTCTTGCTCCGACGAAGTCCGACATCGCCGCGGTGGAGCCGGCGAAATCGGCCTCCGCCACCACCTCCGGCGGACACTCCGGATGCGCGAGCACGGTGACCCCGGGATGGTTGTCGCGTAGCGTGCGGACGTCATCGGCGCTGAAGCGCTCATGGACCTCGCAATGCCCTTTCCAGGCCGTGATCCTGACCTTGGTCTGTGCGGCGACGTTGCGCGCGAGATATTCATCCGGCAGCATGATGACGTGATCGACACCGAAGGACTCGACGACGGCGCGCGCGTTGCCGGACGTGCAGCAGACGTCGGACTCGGCCTTCACGGCCACCGACGTGTTGACATAGGCGACCACGGGCACGCCCGGGTGGCGCGCGCGCATCAGCCGGACGTCGGCGGCGGTGATCGACTCCGCCAATGAGCAGCCCGCCTCCACGTCGGGGATCAGCACCGTCTTGTCGGGATTGAGCAGCTTGGCGGTCTCCGCCATGAAGTGGACGCCGGCGAGCACGATCACCTCGGCATCGACCTTGGTCGCTTCGCGCGCCAGCAGCAGGCTGTCGCCGACGATGTCGGCGACGCCGTGATAGATCTCGGGCGTCTGATAGTTGTGCGCCAGCACCACGGCATTGCGCCGGCGCTTCAGCGCCAGGATGGCTTCGACATCGTCCTCGAAGACAGCCCATTCCGGCGGCGGGATCACCCGCCTCAGGCGCTCAGCAAGCGATGCATTCGGCGCGACGGCAGGCAGCACAAGATCGGCCATTTATACTCTCCATGAGCATAAGATGCCTTATACTTATCCTGAGCATAAGCCTTGTCAAGAGCGGGCGATCAAGACCGCGAGAGCGGCAGCTTGGTTCCGACCACCGCCCGCTCGGCCAGAACGCCCTGCCGGAAGCGAAACAGCTTGGCCGGCCGACCGATCGTGTCGGCGGCGATTGCGCCTGTCTCTTCAACGAGTTCCTGCTGCTCGATGAGGCGGCGGAAGTTCTGCTTGTGGACGAGCCGGCCTGCCAAGGCCTCGACGCTGCGTTGCAGTTGCAGGAGTGTAAATTCTTCCGGCATCAACTCGAACACGACCGGCCGGTATTTGATCTTGGCGCGCAGCCGCGCGATGCCGGTGGCGAGAATGCGGCGGTGATCACCCGTCATGGCGCGGCCCGGCACGATCGGATCGCCTCCCTTTTCGCGCACGCTCTCGGGGATCAGCCCCGCCTCATACAGCAGCTCGTAGCGCTGCAGCGTCAGCTCCTCGTTCCACTCGCGGCCATCGAGGCCGAAGGTGATGGCGGCGCGCCGCCACCTGGTCTTCTGCAGCGTCGGCTCGTCGGCGGATCGGGCCCAGGCTTTCAGCTTCGGCGCGATGATCTTGGCCAGGATCGCCGGCGGCCCGTCGCGATGATCCTCCCACGGGAAGTAGTCGTACCAGGATGACCATTGCGCATCCGCGCCCTCGCGCCCCTCCTCCTCACGGGTCAGGCCGAGATAGCTGATGGAGATCCGGTGCGGCGCGTCGGGATCGCCGGTACGGCCACGGTCGGCGAAGGTGTAGAGCTGCTCGACATAGCCCAGGGGATGGCCGGTCTGGGCCTCGACCCAGGCGCGCAGGCCGGTCTGCAGCGAGCGGTGCCCGAACTGAAACGGTCCGCTCGGCAGCGCCGCAGCGTGCTCGATCGTCATGATCCTGGGCTGCCCGTCGGTCACCGCCACCAGCACGGCGACGAGGTCCGCCGTGATCGCATCCAGAGCCGTCACCGTCTTCTGCGGCCGCTTGTTCACCTTCGACATCCGGATCTGTCGGTCCTATTTGTCATCCTTGCCAGCCGCCGCCGGCGTGAACACGCAGTGATCCGGTTTCAGATCGATCAGCGGCGTCTCGTCGAGGCAGTCGAGACCGCGCACCAGAACGGTGCTGCCCTCCAGCGCGACGAAGCGGACCGTCGACACGCCGATCGGATTGGGACGCACCGGCGAGCGCAGCGCGAAGGTGCCCCGGGTCTCGCCATCATGATGGCGCGGGCTCTGCTTTACGAGATCACGGCGCGCCCGGTTGAGCCAGTACAGCACCTGGAGATGGCTGAAACTGTCGATGCCCTCTAGCGCCGGCACCCAGGGCTCGAAGATCTCGAGCCGGCACACCGGCCCCTCGAAGCTGCCCTGCCGCGGCGTCTCCAGACGCGAGGTCCAGGGCGTGCGGATACGGCCGATGAAATACAGCGTGGCGTCGCGCGGCTGTGGCGCGTCGATGGCGACTTCGCCCGGGCGGAGATCGGTATCAGCGGTCATTGCGGAGTCCTCAGGTCTTCCCGGCAATCTATCCGAACCTCGGCTCACCGCAATTGCGGCCGCGCAAGATCGCGCAACTCATCCGAGCCACCATTTGCCGACCAGCATCGCGGCCTCGCCGCAGACGACACCGGCGAAGATCGAGCGACGGGTCGCCATGAAGGCCGCAAGGCCGGCAACGACGGCACCGTAGCGCAGGCCCCACGGCACGCTGGCGAGCGCGCCCGGCGGCTGCACCAGGATCTGGGCGATGACCCCCGCCAGGATCGCGGTCGCGACCGCCTTGACCCACATCAGCAGGTCCGAGCCCTCGTCGAGCCCGCTGCCGAACCAAAGTCCGAGCAGGCGCCAGATCTGGTTGGGGATCACGCCTGCCACCAGCAGCACCACGAGCGCATGCCAATCGCCGATGAAGTCGCTCATGCCAGCCCCCGCCGCTCGCGCCATTTGTGCGCGCCGAACGCAAGCGTTCCGGCGACGACGCCGCTGACCAGGATGTCGACGCCGCTGTTGAGCTGGGCGGCCAGCGGATACAGCACGAGGCCAAGACCGAGCGCGAGCACGTCGGCAAGCTCCCTGGCGTTGCGCAGGGTCGAGAACAGGAAGGCCAGCGGCGTCAGCAAGAGCACCGCGGCGCCGAAGGTCTGCGACAGATTGGCGGCGAGAAGATAGCCGATGATCGTCGCGATCAGCGCAATCCCCATCAGGCCGGTGCCGAGCCCATGCACGAAGGCGATGCGGCGCTCGCGCGGCACATGCGGCAGGAAGCGATAGCATTCGACCCACAGCGTCACGGCAGTGAAATGCGCGATCAGCACCAGGTGCCGCCGCTTGGTCTGGGGCGAGCGGATCAGCGGCAGCACCGCCACCACCATCGGAAACAGCCGGATCGCGCTCATCGTCACCGCGATCGCCGATTGCAGAATGGTCTGGCCGGAGCCGAGCGTGGAGACCAGGATGATCTGCGCCGGACCGGCCCATACCAGCGCGGTAGAGAGGATCGCCCAGAGCATGCTGAAATGGGTGTCGTGCGCGAGCGCGCCGATGCCGATGAAGGTGACGAACAGCACCAGCGACAGGATGGTCGCCGACGTCGCGCGCAGCCCCCAGCCGAAGGCGCGCAGTGAACCATGCCATTGCGGCGAATCGAGCGGAGGAAGTGTCACGGGCGGCCCAGCGGAACGAACCAAGATAAGGCTTTCGAAAGCCGCTCGCGTCAACCGCCATCAGGCGCGCGCGGGTCTGCGTCCGGCGCAGCCATTCCCCCCGCACGCCATGCTGCGGCAGCTCTATCCGGAGCGATTGCGCAGCACGAAGCAGGCACCACCGGCTCCGCGGATCCGACTGCAGAGCGCGTCGGCCTCGGCCCGTGTCTCGGCACCGATCCGCACCTGGTAGAACGCCCGGTTGCCGCGCGAGCGCATCACCGACGACAGCAGGCTGGGGTCGCGGTCACCGATGATGGTGCCGAGCCCCTTGATGGCGCGGGCGTACATCGACAGCGCACGATTGCGATCGAAGCCGGCAGCCAGTTGCACGCCCCACGGTTTCGCAGCCGCCAGCGCGACATGCTGCTCAAGCTCGCGGACGAACGGGTTCGGCGCACGCTTCAGCAGCGCCATCAGTTGATGACACGAGGTCGGCGGCGGGCTCGGTGGCATCTTGCCGCCCTTCCCCGCCGCGGCCCAATCGTCGATCGACGAACCGGTGATGGCCGAGACGTAGTTGCGGGTCTCCCAGGGCATCTGCCCCTTGCCGGCGAGCCAGTCCTGCACCCGGCGCGGCCCCGCATTGTAGGCCGCCGCCGCGAGCCCGAGATTGCCGAACTGATCGCGCAGCTCGGCCAGAAACTGCGCCGACTTCGGCAGCGCCTGAACCGGATCGAACGGATCGAGCAATTGGCGCTCGTTCGCCGTGCCCGGCATGAACTGGGCGATTCCCTGCGCGCGCTGGCCGTTGCGCGTGACCGGCCCGACTGCGTCGCTCTGAAAGCGGCTCTCCTGCCAGATCACGCGGGCGAAGAATTCGAGCGGCAGATCATTCGCCTTGGCTGCGGATTCGATCATCAGGCAGATCGCCTCGCGCGTGCCGCTCTCCTTGGACTCGTCGGTCTTGTTCTCCGGGCCCTCTGCTGCAGCGTCTGCCGGCTTCGCAGCCTCCTGCGGCGAATCCTGCCGCGCGCCATCCTTCGGATCAGCCGGCACGGCAACGTCGCGGTCGGAGGCCTGCTCCGCCGCCACGCCGGACAAGGGCATGGTCAGCATCAAGGCAAGGCCGAGACAGGCAATGCGAGCAACGGAAACCATGGAAAGCATCGTGGGCGCGGTGCAATGGTTGGAATTCTGCCGACAGACAAAGCCGAAGACCATGCGGGGTTCCACCGCGCGGCGCCTTGACACAGCGAACGAGCCGGCTAGCAATCCCCAAGTCCTGCAGGGAGCGCGACGGATGACCGCACCGACCGACGACAGACTCGGCTTCGCGCCCGACAGCGATGCGCCATTGTCCTATATGGCGCGCACGCGCGACTACTATCTGGCGATCGGCTATGACACGCCCTATCGCTGGGCCCACTACACGTCGGCGCCGTTTCAGCCGCTGCGCAAGCCGCTCGCGCAGTCGCGCGTCACCATCGTCACCACGGCCGCGCCTTTCGATCCCGCCAAAGGCGATCAAGGTCCCGGCGCGCCCTACAATGGCGGCGCCAAGTTCTACTCCGTCTATGACGGCGACACGTCGGCGCAGCACGACCTGCGCATTTCCCACATCGCCTATGATCGCGTGCACACCTCGGCCGAGGATGCCGGCACCTGGTTTCCGCTACCACAGCTCCTAAGGCTGGCAGGTGAAGGCCGCATCGGCACGGTCGGACCGCGTTTCTTCGGCGCGCCGACCAATCGCAGCCACCGCGTGACGATCGAGACCGATGCGCCGGAGATTCTCGCGCGCTGCCGCGCCGACGCGATCGACGCCGTCGTGCTGGTGCCGAACTGTCCGGTGTGCCACCAGACGGTGAGCCTGGTGGCACGGCATCTCGAAGCGAACGGCGTCGCGACCGTCGTCATGGGCTGCGCCAAGGACATCGTCGAGCACGCCGCCGCGCCGCGCTTCCTGTTCTCGGATTTTCCGCTCGGCAATTCCGCCGGCAAGCCGCACGACGCGGCCTCGCAGGCCTTCACGCTCGATTTGGCTTTACGTGTCCTCGAGAGTTCACCAGCCGCACGCACGACCGTGCAATCGCCTTTGCAGTGGAGCGAGGATCACGGCTGGAAGCGCGACTACAGCAATCCCGCCATGCTCGCGCCGCAGGAGCTGGCGCGGCGGCGCGCCGAGTTCGATGCGCAGAAGGCGATTGCGCGGCAGGTTCGTGGAAAGCAGGTGTGAAAGCCACACTCGGGCGAAACTCGCCCGGGAATTTCTTCGGATAATGCTGATTGCGCTTGCCGTCCCGCTCCAGTTGCGCTTGAGTTCCCCCGGGTTTCAAGGGGGCAGTACCAAATGAGAGTTGTAGCGTTGGTGGCGCTGTGCGCCGCGCTGGGAGGTTGCGCGTCCGTGACGCGGGGTACAACCGAGACGATCAGCGTCGCGTCGACGCCGTCCGGCGCCGAGGCCACGGTCGCCGGTCTCGAAGCGCCGATGACCTGCACGACTCCCTGCTCGTTCGTCGCCAAGCGCAATGCCGACATCTCCGTCACCATCGAAAAGCCTGGCTACGAGACCCAGATCATCCCGTTGACCAAGGACATCCCGGCGACCGGCGCGGCCGGCTTCGCCGGCAACATCCTGGCGGGCGGCCTGATCGGCATGGGTGTGGACGCGGCGACTGGCGCGGCGACCGACCACAAGCCGAACCCGGTGATCGTCACCTTGCAGCCACGCATGGCGGCACCGGCAGGCCGTGCGCAACGGCCGCCGCGGCGGTCGGCCCCGCCGCCGGCCCAACCGGAGGCCGGGACCTAGCCCGCTCGCCAGGCCTGTCAGCCAGCCGCCGATTGCGCTTCGCCAGGAGCGACCGCATCGACCGGCAGCGCGAACTGCTCGACCCGGTTGAGCGGCTTCTTGTTGAGCAGCAGCCGGGTCACATCGGGGCGCGAATAGTGCCCCGCCGGATCGGCGGCATTCTTGGCGATGCCGATCATGCCCAAATCGATCTCGGCGATCAGCAGGCCTTCCTGCTCCGGCGGCAGCTTCTCGGCGAGCGAAGAGCCATCCGGACCAAAGATCGCGGCGTGGCCGCCGCCGACATGCAGCAGCGCGTGCTTGTCGGGCCGGTCACACAGCTCGTCGATCATCGCCTGCGAGACGGTGGCGCACGGCGCCAGCACGAAGCACGAGCCCTCGACCGCATAGACGCGCGAGGCGGCGTTATTGACCTCGGCGCCGAGCGCCGGCGCGAACGGATCGTACAGCGAGAAGCTCGGCCACGCGGCGACATGCACCTGCTCGTTCTGCGCGTACATCGCGTATTTCGACAGCGGCTGCAGATGCTCCCAGCAGCACAGCGCACCGATCCGGCCGATGTCGGGACGATCATGCACCGCAAGGTCACTGCCGTCGCCCTCACCGTAGACGGTGCGCTCGGCATGGGTCGGCCGCAGCTTGCGGCGCCGGGCGATGGTCTCGCCGTCGGGGCCGATCAGCCATTGCGCGATGTAGAGGCTGCCGCCGTCGCGCTCGGAGAGTCCCAGCACGGCCGTCAGCTTCGCCTTGCGCACGGCGGCCCGCAGCGCCTCGGCCTGCGGGCTGTCATAGGCCAGCGAGTTGTCGAAATAGCGCTGCACGAAGCCACGCCCGATGCACCAGGCCGGCGAGTCCATCCAGATGTGCCAGGGATAGCCGGGGATGAACACCTCCGGAAACGCGATCAGCTTGGCGCCCTTGTCGGCGGCCTCCTCGATCAGGGCGATGGTCTTTTTGATCGAGGCGTCCAGGTCGAGCCAGGCCGGCGCCGCCTGCACCACCGCCACCTTGTATTTCGGATGTGCCAGTCCCATCGCTGCTGCTCCCTGATGCCCGTGCGCGGCGGGTGGCGCCGCGACCGGGCCAACTATTGACGCCAGCCGGCTTTCGCGCTCGTCTCCCAGGGAACGAACATTCGACTGCGGCTGCGACGAAGATCGAGCCGGCCCGGAATTTGCTGCATTGCCGCAGCCACAGGTGCAGGAGGAGACGGAGCGATGCCGATCCTGTTCACCACCGACGGAAGCCCGGGCCACCGCCGGCTGGCGCTGTGGCAGGACATCGTCTGCGACGTCTATGTCGGGCTCGATTGCACCTCCGATCTCGGCAGCGCGTTTCGCGGCTCGGTGACCCACACCGCGTTGGGACGGGCCGTGTGCTCCGAGGTCGCCTCGGACCGGCAGCGCGTGCACCGGACCTCGCAGCGGATCTCCCGGGCGGATGCCGACTTCATCCTCGTCGCGCTCGGGCGTGAGGGGATCGGCGGCGTCGTCCAGGATGGCCGCGACACCGTGATACGGCCCGGCGAGTTCGCGATCTACGACACGACCCGTCCCTATGAGCTGCAGTTCGACGCCGCGTTCAAGCAGATCGTGTTCAAGCTTCCGCGCGAGATGCTGCAGCGCCGGATCGGTCCGACCGAGACCGTGACGGCGATCAGCTTCGGCTCCGACAGCCCGCTCCAGCCGCTCGCCCACGACTTCATCGTCAGGCTCTGCGAGCGCGCCGAGCACATCGGCCCCGAGCATGCCGAGCGGCTGGCGGACCAGGCCGCCGACCTGCTCACCATGACCCTGGCCGAGCGGCTGTGCACCCAGCCCCTGCCCGCCTCGAGCCACCGCGCAGCGCTGCTCTATCGGATCAAGGCGCACGTCCGCACCCGGCTGTCCGACGCCGACCTCTCACTGCCGGAGATCGCACGCGAGCTCGGACTCTCGGCGCGCTACGTCAACGATCTGTTCTCGGACGAGGAGACGTCGTTCCAGCGCTTCGTGCTGGCCGAGCGGCTCACGCAGTGCCGGCGCGATCTCGGCTCGCCGATGCTGGCTCATCGTCAGATCAGCGAGATCGCCTTTTCCTGGGGCTTCAATGACCTCTCGCATTTCGGCCGCGTGTTCCGCGAGCAGTTCGGCCTGTCGCCACGCGAGTGGCGGCGCAGCACCTTGAAGCGCTAAACTCCCCTCGAAACTCCCTTGCAACGCGCTGGCCGCATGCGCTGGTCGGCCGGGCCGGATCTGCGATGCGCCGTTTTGCCTTGAAGGCTCTGTTTACCCTGCTGACGTTGAACCGGGATGATGACGATCCTCCCCGTTGGGATCTGATCATCCTGATCGGCTCGACGATCGTGAGCATTGGCCTGATCGGGCTTTACGCCTATGGAAAGGCCACCGGCCGCTGGTAGGCCGGATAAGTCGGGTGAACGTGACATGATCATGCGAGCAGGGCTTGGGTTGGCTTTGACGTGCCTGCTCACAGGCCCAAGCCATGCGCTGGACAGCGAGCAGAAGCGTGGAAAAGCGCTCTTGCAAAGCCTTTGCAGCCGATGCCATGCCGTAGGTCTCACGGGCGCCAGCCCGCACCCCGACGCGCCCCCGTTCAGGACCTTCGGTGACAGCAAGCTCTACGACGAGGATTTCGCCCAGCGGCTGCAGGCCGGCCTGTCGACCATTCACAAGGACATGCCGAGCTTCCAGTTCGACCGGCCCGAGGCGGAAGCCGCGGCCAACTATCTCAAGGCGATTCAGGTCCGCCCCAAACGGCGGTGACGCGTCGGCGCGCTCCGCCGGCGTGGAACGGGATATGTACCGCCGTGTTGCCCGTTCCCGTCCATTGTCCGCGGCGCGGCAGCGGCCGGAGCCCGCATGATGACGCCGACGACCCCAGGTCTGCACGCCGACGGACTGCCGCTGCCGCAGCGCACCTGGGCGATCGTGACGATCGCGCTCGGCATCGTGCTGGCCGTGGTCGACGGCGCCATCGCCAATGTGGCGCTGCCGACGATCGCCCGCGACCTGAACGCCAGCCCGGCGTTCTCCATCTGGATCGTCAACGGCTACCAGCTCGCGGTGACGATCTCGCTGCTGCCGTTGGCCTCGCTTGGCGAGATCATCGGCTATCGGCGGGTCTATCTAGCCGGCCTCGTGTTGTTCACGGCCGCCTCCGCGTTCTGCGCGCTCGCCGACAGCCTGCTGCTGCTGACGCTCGCGCGCATCCTGCAGGGCTTTGGCGCCGCCGGCATCCTCAGCGTCAACTCGGCGCTGGTACGTTTCACCTACCCGCACGCTCTGCTCGGCCGCGGCATCGGCATCAATGCGATGGTGGTCGCAGTGTCCGCCGCGGTCGGTCCGACCATTGCCGCCGGCATTCTCGCCGTCGGCAGCTGGCCGTGGCTGTTCGCAATCAACGTGCCGCTCGGCATCGTCACCTTCGTCTTCGGCTTCCGCTTCCTGCCGCATACGCCGCGCGCCCCGCACATGTTCGACTGGCAGAGCGCGGCGCTGAGCGCGGCCGCCTTCGGCTTCCTGATCGCCGCCGTGGACAGCCTCGGCCATGGCGAGGCGCTGGTGACCTGCGCGATCGAGTTCGTCGTCGCCATCACGGCCGGCGTGTGGCTGGTCTGGCGTCAGACCCACATGGCCTCGCCGCTGCTGCCGCTCGACCTCTTGCGCATCCCGGTGTTCGCGCTGTCGATTGCGACCTCGATCTCGTCGTTCTGCGGCCAGATGCTCGCCTTCGTCGCCATCCCCTTCTATCTCGAAAGCCATTTCGGCTATTCGCCGGTGCAGATGGGTCTCCTGATCACGCCGTGGCCGATCGCGGTCGGCCTGACCGCGCCACTGGCGGGCCGGCTGGTCGAGCGCGTGCCGGCCGGCCTGCTTGGTGGGATCGGATTGGTGATCTTCGCCTGCGGGCTCGGTGCGCTCGGCCTGCTGCCGCGCGAGCCGTCGGCATGGGACGTCGTCTGGCGCATGGCGCTGGCGGGCTGCGGCTTCGGGCTGTTTCAGACGCCCAACAACCGCACGATGATCGCGGCCGCCCCGCGCGAGCGCGCGGGCGGCGCCAGCGGCATGCTCGGGACGGCGCGGCTGCTCGGCCAGACCACGGGCGCAGCCCTGGTCGCGATGTTCCTGGCGATCGACACGACCGACGGCACGCGGCTGTCGCTCTTGACCGGCGTCGGTTTCGCGCTGGTCGGCGCATTCCTGAGCATGCTCAGGCTGTCGCCGGCCGGCGCCCGCGGCGCCGAGCGCGTCCGCGTCCAGGACGGCCAGCGGCTGAAGGGCGAGTAGCGACAGCGATGACGGACTGGACGATGCTGGCCCTGCTCGCCCTCGCCGCCTTCGGCTCGGGTATCGTCAATGCGCTGGCCGGCGGCGGCGCGTTCCTGACCTTCCCGACGCTGCTTGCGGCCGGCATCCCGGCCATCGACGCCAACGCCTCCAGCACCGTCGCGCTGTGCCCCGGCCAGTTCGTCAGCGCCTGGGCCTCCCGTGAGATCTTGAACGACGCAAAGGCGCCGTGGCGTCACGACCTCGTGCGGCTGTCGATCATCAGCCTGCTCGGCGGCACGCTCGGCGCCGTGCTGCTCCTGGTCACACCGTCGGCCGCCTTCAGCCGGCTGGTGCCCTGGCTGTTACTGTTCGCCACAATGGTGTTTGCATTCGGCATGCGCTTTACGCCGAAGGATGGCGCGCGCTGGTTCGGGCCGCGGACCATCCAGGCGGTGCAGTTCGTGATCGCGATCTATGGCGGCTATTTCGGCGGCGGCATCGGCATCCTGATGCTGGCCGCGCTGGTGTTCTATGGCCTGCGCGACATCCGCGCCATGAACGGCATGAAGGTGCTGCTCGCCGCGCTCATGAATATGACGGCCTCCGCCATCTTTGCGTTCTCGGGCCGCGTGCATTGGCTGGAGACGCTGACGATGATGGGCGCTGCCATGGTCGGCGGCTTCGTCGGCGCGCGGCTCAGCCAGATCATCCCGCCGGCCCATGTGCGCCGCTTCATCATCGCCGTCGGCTGCGGCCTGACGGTGTATTTCTTCGTCAAGCCGGCCTGAGCCGGACGTCGCATCAAAGCACCTCCCGTCAACGAAAAAGGCCGGCGCGACGGCCGGCCTTTCGTACTCATCTCGTCGCGTCAGGCTTACGCCTTGACCAGCGGTCCCTTCGGAGCCGGCCCCTTCGAGCCGCCGCCGGATTTCGGCTTGCGCTTGCGCGCCGCCGGAACTTCGGACTTCGGCGTGACCGGGCCCTCGACGAACTCGAAGCCGATCTTCTCCTCGACGCCGGACTCGTCCTTGACGAGCACGACGCGGACGTGGCCGCCGCCCTTCAGCTTGCCGAACAGCACCTCATCAGCCAGCGGCTTCTTGATGTGCTCCTGGATCACGCGGCCCATCGGGCGCGCGCCCATCTGCTCGTCATAGCCGTGCTGGATCAGCCAGCTCTTCGCCGGCTCCGACAGCTCGATCGTGACGTCGCGATCGGCGAGCTGGGCCTCGAGCTGCAGCACGAACTTCTCGACGACCATTCCGATCACCTCGACGTTGAGGTGCGCGAACGAGACGATGGAGTCGAGCCGGTTGCGGAATTCCGGCGCGAACTGCCGGTTGATCGCCTCGTGATCGTCACCTTCCCGCTTCGAGCGATGGAAGCCGAACGCCTGCTTGGCCATGTCGGCCGCGCCTGCATTCGTGGTCATGATCAGGATCACGTTGCGGAAGTTGACCTGCTTGCCGTTGTGGTCGGTGAGCCGGCCGTGATCCATGATCTGCAGCAGCACATTGTAGAGATCCGGATGCGCCTTCTCGATCTCGTCTAGCAGCACCACGCAATGCGGATGCTGGTCGACGCCATCGGTCAGGAGGCCGCCCTGGTCGAAGCCGACATAGCCGGGAGGCGCGCCGATCAGGCGCGACACCGTGTGCCGCTCCATGTACTCCGACATGTCGAAGCGCAGCAGCTCGACGCCGAGGGTCGACGCGAGCTGCTTGGCGACCTCGGTCTTGCCGACGCCGGTCGGACCCGAGAACAGGTAACAGCCGATCGGCTTCTCCGGCTCGCGCAGGCCGGCCCGCGCCAGCTTGATCGAGGCCGACAGCGAGTCGATCGCCTTGTCCTGGCCGAACACCACGCGCTTGAGGGTCTGCTCGAGATGCTTGAGCACCTCGGCATCGTCCTTCGACACGCTCTTCGGCGGGATCCGCGCCATCGTGGCGATCGTGGTCTCGATCTCCTTGATGCCGATCGTCTTCTTGCGCTTGTTCTCGGCCAGCAGCATCTGCGCCGCGCCGGATTCGTCGATCACGTCGATCGCCTTGTCCGGCAGCTTGCGGTCATGGATGTAGCGCGACGACAGCTGCACCGCGGCCTCGATGGCCTCGTTGGTGTATTTCAGCCGGTGATAGTCCTCGAAGTACGGCTTCAGCCCCTTCAGGATCGCGATCGCATCCTCGACCGACGGCTCGTTGACGTCGATCTTCTGGAACCGGCGCACCAGCGCGCGGTCCTTCTCGAAATGCTGGCGATATTCCTTGTAGGTCGTCGAGCCCATGCAGCGGATCGAGCCCGAGGCCAGCGCCGGCTTGAGCAGGTTGGACGCATCCATCGCGCCGCCCGACGTCGCACCGGCACCGATCACGGTGTGGATCTCGTCGATGAACAGGATCGCGTTCGGATGCGCCTCGAGCTCCTTCAGCACCTGCTTCAGGCGCTCCTCGAAGTCGCCGCGATAGCGCGTGCCCGCGAGCAAGGTGCCCATGTCGAGCGAGAACACGGTCGCGGCCGACAGCACCTCGGGAACTTCGCTGTCGACGATGCGCTTGGCGAGGCCCTCGGCGATCGCCGTCTTGCCGACGCCGGCTTCGCCGACGAACAGCGGGTTGTTCTTCTGGCGCCGGCACAGCACCTGGATGGCGCGGTTGATCTCGGAGTTGCGGCCGATCACCGGATCGATCTTGCCGTCACGCGCCTTCTTGTTGAGATTGACGCAATAGGTTTCCAGCGCCTCGCCCTTTTTCTTGGAGTCCTCGTTGCCCTTGGCTTCGGTCTCCTCGTCGACGCCACGAACCGGGCGCGCTTCGGAGACACCAGGACGCTTGGCGATGCCGTGGCTGATGTAGTTCACGGCATCGTAGCGCGTCATGTCCTGCTCCTGCAGGAAGTACGCGGCGTGGCTCTCACGCTCGGCGAAGATCGCGATCAGCACGTTGGCGCCGGTGACCTCTTCGCGGCCCGACGACTGAACGTGAATCACGGCGCGCTGGATCACACGCTGGAAACCTGCGGTCGGCTTGGCGTCGTCGCTGCCGTCGGTGACCAGATTTTCGAACTCGGTTTCGAGGTAGTTCACGAGACTGCCGCGCAGCTTGTCGAGGTCGACGCTGCATGCGCGCATCACGGCCGCGGCATCGCTGTCATCGATCAAGGACAGAAGGAGATGTTCCAGTGTCGCGTATTGATGATGACGCTCGTTGGCGATCGCCAGCGCACGATGCAGGGATTGTTCAAGGCTTTGAGAAAAAGTCGGCATGCGCGTCCTCTGTGGCCCCTTGCCATCATGATCGCCGCCGCCCGGTCAGGCAACAACAACCTTCGTCAAATATAGTTATAACCGAGTGCGACAAAAGACCGGCCGAGCCGCTCGATTACGGGTTCACCGGATCGTCAATGCAAAACCCGTTCCCATTGCGGCAAATCGGGCTTGCGCCAACCGAACGGCGCAGGCCGCCGAGCGGGAAGAGATAAGGACCGGAGCGGCCGTAATTCTTCGGGCGAAACGTGAAACCTGCCGGATCGCGCTGACCTCGTCTGCAGCAATCTGCGGCCTTCGAGGATCCTTCGTCCGACGCCGATTCGCGGCGATCAGTCGGGCAGCACCCCCGAGCAGCCGGAGCCCCCGGCCCCTGGCTCGCAGACGCGCGCGTCGGCGGCTCTCTTCGCGGAGGGAGCCGGCTATTTCTTCTCCATCACACACTGCAACGGATGCTGGTGCTTGCGGGCGAAGTCCATCACCTGCGTCACCTTGGTCTCGGCGATCTCGTAGGTGAAGACGCCGCACTCCCCGATGCCGTGATGGTGCACGTGGAGCATGATCTTGGTCGCGGCCTCGACGTCCTTGTTGAAGAACTTCTCCAGGACGTGAACGACGAATTCCATCGGCGTGTAATCGTCGTTCAGGATCAGGACGCGGTAGAGGTTGGGGCGCTTGGTCTTCGGCTTGACCTTGGTGATCACGGACGTGACCGGGCCACCGGTGCCACCGGACTTGTTGTCGTTATTGCTCATCCTGGGCGCGGATCGGTTCAATCTGGAAGTTGGCTGCGACATCTTGCACGCGTTAGATATGGCTGCGAGGCTCCCAATAAAGAGTTTCCCTCGGAGGGGTGCTCTCAATAAGGGTTGCCCCGACCTGTCCCCTGCCGGGCCGCTTTCCGCCACCCGGTCCTGCTTTCCAGATCGCCTGTCCCAGCCGACCGGTCCGGTCGGACCGACACCAGGAATATGGGTCAGCGACCGGTTTGCCGCAAGCGCAGGCCCAGGACGGGCCGGCGCTCCGGCAGGACCGATTCCCTGCCCCGGCGATGAGGCGCAAGGTTAATCAAACCGGTCGCATTTTACAAAGCCCATTCAGCGGGCATTGACAGGGAACCAGCTCGGTTGCGGGCGCGGCGCCAGGCTGCGGGCATTGGCCCGGTGTTTCGCGGTTTCGATTTACCCGTCCTTGACGAAGCCGAACCGAAAACACCTGCAGAAAACCATAATTGGTGAGCGACATGACCGATGTCTCCTTCATTCGTTTCTGCCGCCGCGCTGTCCGACGGTTCGCCTGCGACCGCGGCGGCAACATCTCCATGCTGTTCGCCATCGCGCTCGTCCCCATCCTGGCCTTCGTCGGCGCAGGCGTCGACTACAGCCGGCTGAACGCCGCGCGGTCGTCGATGCAGGCTGCGCTCGACGCCACCTCGCTGATGCTGTCGCGCGACTTGGCGCAGGGCACCATCAGCGCAACCGACATCGGAACCAAGGCAAGCGCCTATTTCAAGGCGCTCTACACCAGCACGGACGCGCAGAACGTCACCGTGACGGCCAGCTATACCGCCTCGACCACAACGTCGGCCTCCAACATCCAATTGTCGGCCTCCGGCCAGATCGTCACCCAGTTCATGAGGATTGCCGGCTTTCCGACCATGGACTTCGGCGTCAAAACGACATCGACCTGGGGCGACGTGAAGATGCGAGTGGCGCTCGCGCTCGACAATACCGGCTCGATGGCGTCCAGCGGCAAGATGTCCGCGCTGCAGAACGCCGTGGCCGGCAGCGGCGGGCTGATCGACCAGCTCAGCGCGCTGGCCAAGACCCCGGGCGACGTCTACATCTCGGTCGTTCCATTCGCCAAGGTCGTCAACGTCGGCGCCAGCAATTACGCCAAGGACTGGATCGACTGGACCGACTGGCAGAATCCGCCCACGATCCAGCCTGCCAATGGTTCCTATCAGGCCGCAATCCCGAACGGCAGCTACACGCAATCGCAATGGGACATGGTGGGACCGGGATCCTCCTGTCCGTTCAAGTCCGGCAACGGCTTTCCCTACTTCTCCTGCACCAGCGACCCGGCGACCGGGAGTTCGAGCGCCTCGAGGATTCCGTCGAGCGGGAGCTACACCGGCTACGTCTGCCCGGGCTATGATTCAGCCTCGCACAGCTACTACAATGGCTGCTGGAACAGCGTTCAGACCAGCACGCGGGTGAACTGGTGCACCGGCAGCTATTGCAGCTGCCCGACCAGCGGCAGCAATCTTCCGAACAACACGTGCAGCTGCACGGGAAGCGGATCCAGCACGGTGTGCAAGGTCAACACCTTCACCCACACCTGGGTCGCCAACACCAAGAGCACCTGGACCGGATGCGTCGCCGACCGCACCCAGCCGAACGACGCGAATGCCGTGTCGCCGGCGACCTCCGACGTGACGACGCTGTTCCCGGCCAACCAGCACATGGAGAACAACATCCAGTACTGCAGCAGCACGGCCTCGACGAAACTCGCGGAGATCGTGCCGCTCAGCTACAGCTGGAGCTCGCTCAAGAGCGCCGTCAACGCCATGCAGCCGACCGGCGGCACCAACCAGGCGATCGGACTTGCCTGGGCCGTGCAGTCGCTGATTCCGAACGGCGTGCTGGGCGCGCCGGCGGAGGACGTCAACACCACCTATAATCGCGTCATCATCCTGCTGTCGGACGGCCTGAACACCGAGGACCGCTGGCCCGAATACGGCAACGGCTCGTCGCAAGCCTCGGGCAACCCGATCGACGCGCGCCAGGCCCTGCTCTGCTCGAACCTGAAGAACACCAAGGATTCGAAGGGCAACGCGATGTACACGATCTACACGATCCAGGTGAACACGAGCTCGCCCGCCGACCCGACCTCGACCGTGCTGCAGAACTGCGCCAGCAGTCCCGACAAATTCTACATGCTGACGAGTTCGAGCCAGATCGTGACCACGTTCAACTCGATCGGCACCGCATTGTCGAAGCTGCGGGTCGCCAAATAGCAGAAGCGCCGGGCCCCCGACAGCGCTCTGCCTTCAGCCAACAAAAAAGCCCGGCGCAAGCCGGGCTTTGTGCTCCCTGCGGGCGCGAACGGTCAGTGCGCGGCCGGAGGGGTGAACTTGGCGGCGATGCCTTCCAGCGGCTTGAACGCCTGCTTGGCGAGATCCGAATACAGCCCGGCGATCTTCTGCGAATCGGCGACGAAGGTCTCGTAGGCCGACTTGGCGAACTCGGTCTGCACCTCGAGCACCTTGTCGAGCGACTTCACGCCCTGGAGCTTCTCGACGAACGACTTGGTGTCCTCGAACGACTTCTTGGTGTAGTCGCCATAGGCGGTTGCGATGGCTTGGAGGCCGTTCTGCACGGTCGTCGCGGAGTTCACGACGGTCTCGAACTGCTCTTTGCCGTAGTTCTGAAAGTCTTCAACCTTAAACATGTGGCATTCCTTTCCCTGACTTTGAGCGCCCTCAGGGAAGCCCCGGCTCCCTGACGCGATCACAATATAGTGCAGCGCACAAAATCAATCAAGAATCTTGTGCAATGCACCATCATGGGCATTGCTCCCCGATCCACCGTCAGGCGCTCCAACCCGGGTCAGTTCGGCAGAAATACCGGCCATCGCCGCAAGGTTTCTTTAATCCTTTGGCAACTCGACCGTCCTAACCTCTCCGGTGGTCCCGGCCAGCGTCGGCCGAACCGTAAAGCTGTTCTAAAACAGCGTCTTAACAAAACCTCAGTTCGGGCCCTTCGATGCTAGGCAGCGTCACGGCACGATCGGGAGGTCCGACAGGCACGGTCAAAGGGGCGTTCGGCACAATTTCGCCTTACGAGCCGGTGATCACGTCAGAAATTGGACGGGGATTTCATGCTTCGCAAAAAAATGGCTTCCTCGCGCCTGTTGCGAGTTGGCGTCTACGGACTGATCACCCTCGCGACGGCAGCAGTGGTCACGGTCGACAGCGCAGAAGCGCGCCGGCGTCATCGGCACCACCACGCGCGTCACTCGCCCCATACCGACGAAGGCAGCTACAGCCCGGCCTTCGCCTCGATCATCGTCGACGGCAATTCGGGCGCGACCCTGACCGCGACCAACCCGGACGCATTGCGGCATCCCGCGTCGCTTACCAAGATCATGACTCTCTATCTGCTGTTCGAGCGCCTGGAGTCGGGCAAGATGAAGCTCGACACCGAGATGCCGGTGTCCGAGCACGCCTCCGAGCAGTCGCCGACCAAGCTCGGCCTGCGCCCCGGCCAGACCATCCGCGTCGAGGACGCGATCAAGGGCCTGGTGACGCGCTCGGCCAACGACGCTGCGGTGGTCATTGCCGAGGCGATCGGCGGCGACGAGGATGATTTCGCCAAGATGATGACGCGCAAGGCGCGCTCGCTCGGCATGAGCCGCACCACTTATGTCAACGCCTCGGGCCTGCCCGCCGACGAGCAGATCACGACGGCACGCGACCAGTCGATTCTCGGCCGCGCCATCCAGGACCGCTTCCCGCGTTACTATCGCTACTTTTCGACCGAGGTCTTCAATTATCGCGGCCAGTCGATCCGCAACCACAATCACCTGCTCGGCAGCGTCGAGGGCGTCGACGGTATCAAGACCGGGTACACGCGCGCGTCCGGATTCAATCTCGTGACCTCGCTGCGCCGCGGCAACCGCCATCTGATCGGCGTCGTGTTGGGCGGCCGCAGCGGCGGTTCGCGCGACGCGATCATGCGCAATTTGCTCGCCGAGAACCTCGAGAAGGGCGCGACCAAGCGCACCGTCGCGGCGATCGGCGAGCGCGGCGGCTCCGATGCCGGCGACGACCGGGGCACGGTCCAGCTCGCCTCGGCGGCGCCAGAGGCCCCGGCCCCGAGCCGCGCCGCCAAGCTGATCTCGACCCTGTCGGAAGCCACCGCGGCCCTGCCGCCGGCGGCGCCGAAGGAAGCGAAGGTCGAGCCCGCGCCGATGACATCGGGTGTGATCCAGACCCAGCCGATGTCGATCGTTCCCGGTTCGACCGAGCCGATGAAGCCCGTCAAGGTCAGGACCGTTCAGGTCAAGGCCGGCGCGGTCAAGCTCGCCACGGCGGCCCCGCAGCCGGTGGCGCCACCGCCTGCCCCGATTGCACAGCGCATCGAAGCGATCGAGCCGGCGCCGCCGATGGTGCGCGCCGAAGCCGCCCGCCCCGAGATGCCGCCGCAGCCGCCGGGCCATGGCACCGGCAACGGCATTCTCGGCGTGCTGCCCGCCTCCAGCCTGCCGGCAGGCTCGTCGCAGGCCATGGCCTATGCCGCGCCTCCGGCCCAGCCGACGCAGATCGCCTCCGCGAGCGCTGCGCCGGAGCTCCCGAGCAAGTCGTCCGTCACGCGGAGCGGCTGGATCATTCAGGTCGGAGCGCTGGACAACGAGGCTGAGGCCCAGAAGCGGATCGAGGCGGCCCGCAGCTCGGCACAAGGTCTCCTCAGCAAGGCCGATCCCTTCACCGAGACGGTCGCGAAGGGCGACAAGACCCTCATCCGCGCCCGCTTCGCCGGCCTCGATCGTGATCAGGCCGAGGCCGTCTGCAAGAAGCTGAAGCGCGCCGACATCTCCTGCATGACCGTGCACAACTAACGCACCGACATCACGACATATGAGGCCCGCGCGACACACGCGCGGGCCTTTTTCTTTGCGCGCGTGCGACACCGCCGCGAACGCGCTCGCGCAAACCACTCGTCAAGGAATTGCCGCTAGAACTTTTTCACCATGTCGCACGATCGCGCCTGACAGAGCCGGGAGCCGCTGATGTCGACATGGCTGTGATGGAAGCAGTTTCGATCTGTGGCGTTGGTGGCGTTACCGGAGTTAGCCGTGATGCGTACGAAGCAGAGTATCCTTGGCCTCGTTCACCCGGGCGGCGAGATACGTCGACCCCCCTTGGTCGGGATGCAGTTTCTTCATGAGCGCACGGTGGGCACGCCCGATCTCGTCTCGCCCCGCGCCCGGCTGCAGGCCAAGGATCTGATAGGCCTCCTCTTCCGTCATTTTGGAGCTCGACGCCGCGCGGCGCTGCCGCCCTGCCGCATCGCCTTGCGCGTGCTGACGCCAAGTGGGAAACCGGCGGTCCAGATAAGTTTCAAGTAGAGCGACGCTGTCGGCATCGAGGCTCGGTGCCATCGCCGCGAGCTGCGGCAGATCGAACTCGTCGAGCGACCGGCCGGCATGGATGCCGGCGACGAAGCGGCCCAGCATCTGGCCACTGTCGTGATCGAGCACCATCTCGATGAATTGCGAGCGCACCCGCGAGCTCTGACCGGACGAGCGCTGCCCACCCAGCCCGAACATGCTGCCGAGATTGCCGAGCCCGCCGGGTGACCAGCCGAGCAGCCCCGCCCCGAACAACCCGATCGGGATCGCCACCACCAGCTCGCCGCGAAGGCCGGTGAAAGCTGCCGCCGCAAGGCAGCCGATGCCGCCGGCAACCTTGATCGCGCGCGCCAGCGCCGCCGGATTGGCGTTCCGGAACATCTGCAGCAACAGATAAAGGGTGATGACGGCGACGGCGCCAGCGATCAGTGTCATGGGCCGAATATAGAGCGTGTCGGCACAAAAAGCATGATCGACTGCGTCCCCGACCGGCAGGCTCGAGCCGGTGCGCTTGATGTTGGCGGCGGCCGAAATCGATCTCTACTTCATCTGCCCGATCAGGCGTGCCGCGCCCGCTTCGGAGCCGGCGAGCCGGAGCAGCGCCGCGCGACCGCCCGCAGCGTAGGCCGCGGCGGCGCGCAGGAGCTCGCGCAACTGCGCGGAGGCGCCCGGATCGAACCTGCACCACGCTCCTCCCGAGAGCCGCGCCATCTCGCGAAACGCCTGCTCGGCCGCGGGCTCATGGCCCTCCTGGAACATGAACAGCGGGACCTTCAACAGCCCGAGCTCGCCGGCCTTCGCACAGAGCTCGTCGACATTCTCCTCCATCGCGTCGCCAACGAACACGACGGCGCGGATTCCGGACGCTGTCGCATGGCGCCGCGCCTCGGCAAGAACCTTGCCGATCTGGGTCTTGCCGCCGCGGCAATCGATCTTGCCCATCAGCCGGGCGAGCTCAGCGCTGTCGGAGATCCAGCCCGTGGCGCGACATTCGTTGAAGCCCCTGTAGTACACCAGCCGGATATCGAGGCTGCCGAGGGCTGCGGCCTCGCGAAACATGTCGGCCTGCAGGGCGCAGGCCATGTCCCAGGTCGGCTGGCGGCTCAGGGTCGCATCGAGCGCGAAGACGAGGCGGCCTCTGGTCCCCAGAGCCGCGGGAGCCATGGCCTTGGCCTGCGCGACGAATGCCGCAATCGCGTCTGCCGTGGAATGCTCATTGTCCGGCAAGCGCTGCTGACGCGAGCCATCGTCGGGCGAGGTGATCGGGGCAGAACCGGGCTTCGAACGATGATCGACCATGCACGCACCTTGCTCGGACGCGCATCATGTGGGCAGGCGGATGGACAGCTTCAATGACGGCAGTGACATCTGCCGGATACGCCGTTCGTTCCCGTCGCAAGGGCCGCAAGGATCAGGCGAGACCGGCGTGCGCCCCGCCCCTGCCCCCTCAATGCGTCAGCGGCTTGGCCGGCGTCGCGGTCTTGCCGACCGGCGCATAAGGCGCGACGGGACCCGGATCGAGCAACGGGGTATTGGTCTTGACCGGCCCGATGTCGCTGGTGCTGTCGCTATCGGCGAGGAACTTGTCCAGCATGGCC
Organism: Bradyrhizobium sp. HKCCYLRH2060; assembly: GCF_051168135.1. Lineage (NCBI taxonomy): Bacteria > Pseudomonadati > Pseudomonadota > Alphaproteobacteria > Hyphomicrobiales > Nitrobacteraceae > Bradyrhizobium > Bradyrhizobium sp. HKCCYLRH2060. Next base: position 44,407 of record NZ_JBNPUK010000017.1, on the reverse strand, counting down.
TGGATCGACGACTTGGCATCGTCAGGTCCGGTGTCGCGCATGTCGTTGTGCTGGAAGTCCGTCTTGACGACGGTGATGCCTTCCTTCTCGCAGATGTCGTCGCTCGGGATCACGCCGGGATCGGTCTTGAATTGCGGGTCCTTCGAGCGGAACGACAGGATCTTGAACTTGCCGTCGGTAACGAACGGGACGCGGAGGTTGTCGAGCGTGACGACCTTGCGGACGTCTTCAGGATACTGCTTGGCGAAATACATTGAGATGTCGCCGCCCATCGAATGACCAACAATCGTCAGATGATCATAGTCGGCATTCGGTTGCACTTGGTGCATCTGCTCGACGGCGAATCGGATGTTGGCGACACCGCGCTGGATCTGCGGCAGCCGGCCGACATAGGGCTCGCCGATCTTCGTCACCATCGGCGCATCGGTCGGCAGGTCGTGCTGGATGCTGACCGCCATGTAGCCGCGCGCAGCAAATACGTTGGCCAGGAACGAGTACTCGGTGAACTTGACGGTGTTGCCGTGATTGAGGATCGCGACCGGCAGCTTGATCATGCCGGCTTCGGCCTGCATCTCCTTGTCGCGGCGGACGGCCACGGCGACTTCGACCAGACGGTTGTCGCGCGAGGCGTCATAGAACCTGATGGTCTCGTGCCGGATCGCCCACTTGCTCGCGGTGAAGTACCCGACGGCCGCCAGCACGCTGACAGACACAAGAACGGTTATTCCACGCTTCATGTTCGTCCCTCGGGAGCACAATCAAAGGTAGTTTTGAACCTGTAAGACTCTCGCGACCCGTTCTGTTTAATATATGTAACGGCGCTGTGACAGGAAGACCAAATGTTGTGAATCCGTCGCCCGTTCGTTGTGCGCCGCACCTAGTTGCTGTGCAGCAGAGCGGGTTCCACCGCCCTCTCTTGTGACTTGAGCCCTGAACGTCAGGTTCAAATCAGTCATGAATTTGACGGTAATCTAGCGAAATTGGCGGCTACGGCCTTGACCTGAGACAAATCTTCTTCCGTCCGGCCCAAACAGGCTGAACGCGCCGTTACTCGCCACCGCTGTCAGGAGATTGTTTAACCAGGCCGCGGGCACGTTCAACGCGCACAATGTCTCAGGCGAGGTCTCGCCTGAATGCGGACGGTATTCAGGCGCTGATGATGTCGTGCAGGTCGAGCGGCTTGTCGACCTGGGCGAACCATTCGGCGCGGTTTGCGGCGCGGCGGCGGCCGCGCTCGTCCAGCGGCAGCTTGAGCTGGCGCAACAGGCTGGTGACCTCCTCCCGGGCCGTGACGTGGCCGAGATTGGGGCGGGTGCCCAGGGTCGCCTCGTCGATGTCGTCGAGCGCGGTCAGTCCGCGCGGGAAGAACTCGCGATAGACGACGCGTTCGGCAAAGCCGTCGATGGCGCGAAAGCCGAGCCGCAGCGACAGGTCCTTGAGGCCGTCGGCGACCAGTTGCTTGTTGCGGGAGCCGAGCATCGACAGCCGGTTGCGGACCACGATCCAGTCGGTCATCGCACCGTCCACCTGGCGGCGCTTGCGCCGGACGTCACGCACCATCTCCGCATAGTGGCTCTCGCCGGTCACGGCATAGGTCGCGGGATCGACCGTTCCCAGCACGTCGAAGTCGAGGAAGCTGTCGTTGATCGGCGTGACCAGCGTATCCGCCATCGAATGCGCCAGGCGCATCAGGTAGCTGTCGTTGCCGGGCGTATCGATGACGATGAAATCGAACGAGCGTTCGACGGCGCTCACGGCCTCCATGAACTGCTGGAACTCGGTGTTCTCGTTCTCGTCGATCTGCAACGTCCTGCCGAGCTGGATGCAGTAGTGCGTCGGCAGCTCGAGGCGCAGGCCGGTGCGGCGCGCCCAGGCGCTCCGGTTGTTGATGTAGTGGGTGAAGCTCTGCTGGCGGCAATCGAGATCGATCGTGGCGACACGCTGGCCAGCCTTCAGGAGTGCCACGGCAATATGCAGGGCGGTGGTCGACTTGCCCGACCCGCCCTTCTCGTTTCCAAGCACAACCACGTGGGCCGAGCCCGATTGTCCTTGGCTAGTCTGCACCAGCATGTTGTCGACCTCTTACGATCATCTTCGAGTCACGGTCGTCTGCGGTCAAGTGAAATGCATCGTCATCGTGAATCCCACGGGGGAGCATCCTCCGCTACTACTTGACGCGCGCGTTTACCAACTCCGCATCGGACGCGGAGACGTGCTAACAGGCGTATTCAAGTATGCTGAGCGGCGTGCCGCGTCCTTGTTAAGGGCGGTCGCCCGAGCGTCAAGGCCGAACAGAGCAACCGCAATTTTTCGCTGTGAGATCGAGCAAAAATGTCACGAAGCCCGCGCGTCGCCCGCACCGTTTCCGCCCTCCGCCGCGAGCTCGACAGCTTGCGCGCGAGAAAAGCCAGCATCGCGCTCGTGCCGACCATGGGCGCGCTGCATGAAGGGCACATCTCGCTGGTCCGGCAGGCGAAGCGCCGCGCCGACAAGGTGGTCGTCTCGATCTTCGTCAACCCGACTCAGTTCGCGCCGACGGAGGATTTCGGGTCCTACCCCCGGACCTGGAAGGAGGATGTTGCGAAACTTGCGGCCGAGCGCGTCGATCTGATCTGGCATCCCGACGCGAAGGCGATGTATCCGGACGGCTTCGCGACGCGGATCGTGCCGGAAGGCGCGGCATTGGCCGGGCTGGAGGACCGCTTCCGTCCGCATTTCTTCGGCGGGGTGGCGACCGTGGTCGCCAAGCTGTTCACGCAATGCCGGCCGGACGTCGCGATCTTCGGCGAGAAGGACTATCAGCAGCTCCGCGTCGTCGCCCAGATGGCGCGCGACCTCGATCTCGGCGTCCGCGTCGTCGGATCGCGTACGGTGCGCGAACGCGACGGACTCGCGATGTCGTCGCGCAATGTCTACCTCTCGGCAGACGAGCGGCGGGTGGCGCCGACGCTGCACCGTGTCCTGAAGGAGCTGGCAGCCCGGCTGCGCGCCGGCGACGACATGCAGGCGGCGGTTGATGATGGCGCCGCCGCAATCACCGAAGCCGGCTTCGCCTTGGACTATCTCGAGGTCCGCCACGCCGAGACGCTGGCGCCCATCGCCCCGAACGAGTCGGGACCCAAGCGCATCCTGGTCGCAGCGAAGATCGGAACCACGCGACTGATCGACAATATCGCGGCGTGAGGCGCCGGGAGACCGGCGGTCCGCCAAGACACCGTGAGCGGCTCCCTCGCCCGCAAGGCAGAGGCAACGGCAGCCGACGCCGCCTCGAACGTACGCCCTGCCCTTGCGAGCGAGGCTGAACTTCCGCCGCGCGTGAGATGCTCACGCGCAACACCACCGGCACGTCGAGGTGCTACAGCAACCCGAGATCGCGCAGCTCGCGGCGCAGCGGCTCGGGCATGGCTTCGACGCCCGCCGCACTGGCCTTGCCGAGATCGGCCGGCGCATCCTCGGCGGTCAGATAGCGCCACCCCTGGAACGGACGCATCGGCCGCGGCGACACCGCGATCACCTTCGGCTGCATGATGATGCGGCACCGCCCGATGCCGTCGCCGTCGCGGAACGGCTCGATGCCGACGATCTTCTCGCGCGCGGCGACCTCACCGCGAATCACCCAGTACAGCGAGCCGCCGGCGAGGATGTCCTCGACCCGTTTCGGCGTCATCCGCGTGACATGGACGTGCTGCTGCGGCAGGCCCTTCTTCTTGGCCGCGAGCATGCGCTCGGCGATCCACTCCTTCAGCTCTTTCACGGACTCGCAGCCGACGGCGAGCTTGATCAGGTGCAGAGGCATGATGGCGGTTCAACCAGCGGGATCTATTCGTTGTTGGCGGCCGGCTCGGCGGGCTCAGGCGCCGCTTGAGGCGCCGCAGCGGCCGGCTTCGGCTTCGGCGCGGCCCTCTTGGCCGCCGGCGCCTGGGCGTGGCTGGCAGCAACGCTCGGTGGGGCTGCGGGCGACGGCGTAAGCTGCGTCGGCGGTTTCGGCGCCGCGGCTGCCGGGGCGGCCGAGCGCGTCGAGGCCGTCGGCTCGGGATTCATGATGCTGACCGGCGGGGTGTTCGCCGAGCTGGGAAATTCCGCGGTCGTCGGCTTGCCGCTCGGCGCCGACGGCGCCACCCCTGGAGGCGCCAATCCCGCAAAGGTTCCAGCGACGGGCTGGCCCGGCGCCGCATTCCACTGCGAGGCGTAGCGCGTCACCAGACCCTCATAGGTCCGCCCTTCCATGTTGTTCATCAGTTGCTGGCGATCGCCCACGGCACGGAACATCACGCAATCGCTCGGCGTGCAGCGGTCGCGTGTCAGCAGCACATAGGCCATCAGACCATAACGATCGCGCTCGACGGCGCGGCGCAGCGCCAGCAGCTCCGCGGTCATCACCTTGTTGGCGCTGGCGACGTCGCCCACCTGGGACAGCCGGCTCAGCATGCCCGCCGCATAGCTGACGGCAGCGGCCGTCATCTCGGCCGATCCGAACAGGCTCTTTTCGCAATTCGCGAGCACCAGGTCGCCGGCGAGATCATCCACGCAGGCCAGCGCGGGCGGCGAGAGGCCCACGGAGGCGGTCACCGCAGGATCGCCATTGGCGCCACGCGGGGTCGCATCCTGGCTCCGCATCATCGACGCCACCGCAATCCCGACCGCCAGCAGCGTGATCACCGTCAGCGCGCCGTTGGCGACCGATTTCTCGGCCCTGAGCAGCGTCGTCAGGACGACCAGCGCAAAGAAACCCGCCGCGGCAACGGTGAGCCACATCGGGAACGCCGGTGAGTTCAAGAGCTGATCCAACGAGGAAGGCCAGGTCGAGTTCATGCGCGCTTGTTCCTGACGTGGGCCAGCGAAAGCGGCCCCGATGGCGTCCCTACATGGGACGGCCGTGAAACGATCATCAAATTCAAATGATCACCCGATCGATTGCGGCCCCACCAAGACAATAAGACGATTCCATGCGCCTGCGGGCGCCGGATGGTGTGGAGCTACCCGCTATCCCCAAAAGGGATCGCGCAGCAATCGTCATCGTCTCGCGCCACGGCTCCCGAACGCGTGGCAACTCCCCCTCTCGCTTCGGCTACGTCTCCGGCGGCCGCGTCCGCCGACGCGGCACGTGGTTCTCAAGACAAGGCCAATTGGCTCTCTCTGGCAACCCGCTCAAAGGCTTCCGTCGAGCTTTTGATCCGATACTGGCAGTCGTCGTCTTCCGTCGGAAGCTGGCGGATGATCTCGTAGGTGCCTGTGGCCGCCGGACGCGAGACGTTGCTCGCGGTGAAATAGACGGTCGCCCCAATGGGGAACTTGTGTTTCAACGCCCTCTCCTGCTCGCATGCCGGCAAGAGCCCCTGGTCCCGCTGCCCGAGCCGGCGTGTCTTTATAAATATCGCGCTTATATCACGCCGCCGCCCGCCCTGACCAGCGACCTCACGACGTGGCAAACGCGGAGATTGCGAGATTCTTCAACGGGATGGGTCCGCAAACGGTATTCCTGGACGAGCGGCTCGGGGCGCGCTCGTCCACCACGGACCAAATCGCGAACAGACGAGACCGTTCAGACGTTCTCGACCCGCTCGATGACCCAGTCCTCCGCGAGGCCGTCCTTCACCCAGGCCGCGAAAGCCGGCATCGCCATCATCATGTCCATGTAGGCGCGGGTCTCAGCGGCGACCGGAATGGCGAAGCTGTGGAAGCGCGTGACCACCGGGGCGAACATGGCGTCGGCGGCACCGAAGCGGCCGAACAGGAACGGCCCGCCATGGCCGTAGCGGGCACGGCAGTCGCGCCAGATGTCCTCGATCCGCGCGATGTTGGCCTTGGCATCGGCTGACAGTTCCACCGGCCGCACCGGCCGGTGGAGATTCATCGGGCATTCGTTGCGCAAGGCCGGAAAGCCGGAGTGCATCTCGGCGCAGACCGATCGCGCATGGGCGCGGGCAGCGGCATCGGCGGGCCACAGCCCCGCCTGCGGGAAGCGCTCGGCGAGATATTCGATGATCGCGAGCGAATCCCACACGCTGATCGCGCCATCGATCAGGATCGGCACCTTGCCGGCCGGGGAATGCTTGAGGATGCGCGCCTTGTCGGCGGGATCGTCGGTGTAGAGCGGGATCACGATCTCATCGAAGGCGATGTCGCATCCGCGCAGCGCCAGCCAGGGCCGCATCGACCATGAGGAATAGTTCTTGTTGCCGATCACCAGCTTCAGCGTCATGTCGCACCGTCTCCGTGTTGGGCGTGGACGGCCCGCGCAGCCGCGCCGTCGACGCTCATGCTATCGGCGACGCATACAGGATGATCGGCCGTTGCGTCGACACACAAGCGCCCGACCACGCGCCCGCCTTCATGCGTCGCCGGCCGCAGATCAGCGGGCGAAATCTTGCGGCGTGAACGACATCTCGATCACCTTCCACTCGTCGTAGCGATCGGGAGGCAACATCGCGTAGGGCTGGCAGGCATTCAACGCCTGGACCGCGCTCTCCTTGAGCTGGATCGCCTTGGAGGCCGCGACGACCTCTATCACCTCCGGCTCTGTCGCCAGCCGTCCATCGGGTGTCATGCCGAAGCGCAGCCTGATGAGCACGTTGTCCGACAGCGACAGCGAGGCCGGCAGCCGCGCGCAGCTCCTGACCTTCTGCCGCAGAGCCGCTTCCAGATTGGCGGCGAGGTTCGTCGTCGCGGTCGGCCCGGCGTCCTTGCCGTCCTCCGGGCCGCCGGGACGCGGTAACGGAGACAATGGCTCGGGCAGACCGAGCATGACCCCATACTTCACCGTGAGATCCGGTTCGGGAGGCACATAGGTCGGCGCGGGTGCCGGCACGGGTGGCGGCGCCGGCTTGACGGCGGATCTGCTCTCCGCCTTTGCGGCCGTCTTCACCGCTTTGGGCGATGCTGCCGGCGCCGGCTGTTTCGCCGCCGGCGCGGCCGGCATCGGCGGATTGGGGGTCTCCTTGGCGTCCTGCGGCGGACTGGGCGGTGGCGGTGCGGCGGCCGCCGGCGAGGCGTTCGGGTCCGGCTGCGGCAGCACCAGCTCCGGCGTCGGGGATGGCGATGGCGTGGCGACAGGCTCGGGCGTCTTCTGCGGCTCGTCGGCGTCGACGATGTTGACCTCGATCTCGTCGCTCTTGGGCAGCTCATAAGGCCGGACCGTGGTCGAGACCATGACCCCACCGGCGATCAGGAGATGCGCGAGCACGGACGCGGCGATGCCCCAACGGATGAACTGCCAACGTTCCATGCTGCTTCACTACGCCCGCGCATGAGCGAAGGTGCGCGTCGCGCCATCGCTCCGATCATCGGCAGGGAATGCGGCAGCCGCCGTCGTGCGGCCCGCCGGCCGCGCCCTGTCATGTCAGGCTTTAGCATAAATGCGCGGGCGCCGCCCTCAATCCCATTTCGGCGCAAAGGCGAAGTTGGTCATCCGCCCCTCGGGACTGCCCATCGCGAAGATGTCGGCCATGTCCTGCTCGGACAGCTCGAAATCGAACACGTCGAGGTTCTCGGACAGCCGTTCGATCTTGGAGGTGCGCGGGATCGCCACGACGCTCTGCTGCACCAGCCAGCGCAGGCAGATCTGCGCCGGGCTCTTGCCATGGGCGCGGCCGATCCGCGTCAAGGTCGGATCGTTCTTGATCTTGCCCTTGGCGATCGGGCTGTAGGCGACGAGCGCGACGCCATGGCGCGCGCAGGCCTCGCGGACCTTGGTCTGATCGAGATAGGGATGATACTCGACCTGGTTGCACACCAGCGGCTCCGGCGACGCCGCCACCGCCTCGTCGAGCAGACCGACTGTGAAATTGGACACGCCGATATGGCGTGCGAGCCCGAGCGTCTTGGCATGCGCCAGCGCGCCGAGCGTCTCGGTCAGCGGCACGTGCGGATTGGGCCAGTGCAGCAGCAACAGGTCGACCTCGGAGACGCGCAGCCGGACCAGGCTCTCCTTGGCCGAGCGCTCGAGATCGTGCGGCGCGAAATGCGTGGTCCACACCTTGGTGGTCAGGAACACCTCGTTGCGCCGGACGCGGGACGCACGCAGGCCCTCGCCGACCTCTTGCTCGTTCTCATAGACTTGCGCGGTGTCGATGTGCCGGTAGCCGAGGGTGAGCGCCTGCTCGACGATGCGGCTGCAGGCGCGCCCGCGCAGCTCCCAGGTTCCGAGACCCAAAGCGGGAATCCTGGCACCGTTGGCCTCGATCATCAGCATGGCCGTGCACTCCAGAGCGCGTGCAACATTATGTAGGCACACGCCGGGCGTTGCCAACGCACGACCCGTGGTTGGCTTAAGTCTTGGCTAAGGCGGCAAACACCGTCTCGGGCGCATGCGCGATGACGGTGAGCAGCGCGCGCGCCGGGCCGCGCGGCATGCGCTTGCCCTGCTCCCAATTGCGGATGGTCTCGACGGGCACACCGAGCTTGGCGGCGAATTCCTGCTGGGTCAGATGCACCCGCCGCCTGAGATCGCGCACTTCGAGCGGAGACGCGGGCGCCAGCGGAATCTCCTCGCCGTCGCGCAGCTCCACGATCCGTCCATCTGCCTTCAGCCGCAAGCGTTGCATCGTCCGACTCCGTGTCGAGCGACAGTCTCGCCGAACCGCGTTAAGGCCGGATTAACGATATAAGTCGTTCAGGCGCAGCGGTTATTTCAGGCCGAACCAGAGCGTGGCGATGCCCAGAAACGAGAAGAAGCCGACCACGTCGGTCACCGTCGTGACGAAGGTTCCGGAGGCCACCGCCGGGTCGGCGCGGACCCGTTCGAGCACCATCGGGATCAGGATGCCGCCCAGCGCACCCGCGACGAGATTCGAGATCATCGCAAGCCCGATCACGATGCCGAGCCCGGGCATCTTGAACCACGCCACGGCGGCGATGCCGGTGACGAGCGCGAAGGCCAGGCCATTGACGAGCCCGACCAGCCCCTCGCGCATCACCACCCGCATCGCATTGTTCGGCCCGAGTTCGCGCGTCGCCAGCGCGCGCACTGCGACCGTCATGGTCTGGGTCGCGGCGTTGCCGCCCTGGCTGGCGACGATCGGCGCCAGCACGGCGAGCGCGACCATCTGCTGCAACTGGCCCTCGAACAGGCCGAGCACCGAGGACGCCAGGAACGCGGTGGCAAGATTGATCAGCAGCCAGTTGAAGCGGCCCTTGGCGATGGTCCAGACGCTGTCGGACAGCTCCTCGTCGCCGGACACGCCGCCGAGCGCCTTGAAATCCTCGTCGGCCTCCTCCTCGATGACGTCGACCACGTCGTCGATGGTGATGACGCCGGCCAGCCGGTTCTCGGCATCGACCACGGGGGCTGCGACCAGATTGTACTTGCCGAACAGCCGCGCCACCTCGGCGAGATCGTCGGTGACGGTGACGCGACGGCGGTCCTCGTCGATCAGATCGGCCAGCGGAACCGGACGGCGGGCGCGCAGCAGCGCATCGAGCGACACCGCGCCCTGCCAATGCCGTGCGTCGTCGACCGCATAGATCTCGTAGAACCGCTCGGGCAGATCCCGCGTCTCGCGCATGTAGTCGATGGCTTCGCCGACCGTCCAGCCCAGCGGAACCGCGATGAACTCGCGCTGCATGCGGCGGCCGGCCGAGCCCTCGGGATAATCGAGGCTGCGCGCGAGCGCGTCGCGCTCGGACGGCGGCAGGCGTTCGAGGATCTCCTCCTTGTCCTCCTCGTCGAGGCTTTCCAAGAGCTCGACGGCGTCGTCGGATTCGAGCTCGCGCACGCCCTCCGCGACGGTCTCGGGCTCGAGTTCCTCGAGGATCTCCTCGCGGACCGCGTCGTCGACCTCGTTCAGCGCGGAGAAGTCGAAATCGGTGCCGGTCAGCTCGACCAGCCGGACACGGTCGTCCGGCGCGAGCGCCGCGATCAGGTCGCCGAGATCGGCCTCGTGCAGCTCGGCGACCTCGGCGCGCAGGAACGCCTCGTCCTCGGCGGCGATGGCCGCCGCGATGGCGGCGATGAATTCGGCGCTAATCTCGCCGGATTCGGTGCGCATCGGCGCGCGATCGCGTAGAGTTGCATCAGCATGGGCAACGTCCGATGTCTCGTTCATGACGTGCCTCACGCGCTTGATTTCAGAGCAAATGGTCTGATTTGTGCTTCACGCATTACATAATCGGCAACAGCGAACGCAACGGGAAAAGATGCGGCCTTGGCGATCGATGACGGGATGGGTAAACGCGGCCGGCGTCGTGGCGGCGCTGCTCGCGGCTGACGTCGCCGCAGCCGCGCCTGCCGCATGCCCGCGCGAAGGTACGCTCGGCACGTCGCGCATTCTCACCGTCGACGCCGCGACACATCCGCGCGTCGGCCTGAAGAGCTTCCCGGATACGCTGCCGCTGCATGACGGCGAGGTGGTGCTGACCTTCGACGACGGCCCGTCGCCGCCGATGACCGACAAGGTGCTCGCCGCGCTCGCCAGGGAATGCGTGCGCGCGACCTTCTTCCTGGTCGGCCAGCCCGCATCGGGCCGCGCGGCGCTGGTGCGGAAGATCGCGGCCGAAGGCCACACGGTCGGTCATCACACCTTCACGCATGCGCATCTCGCGCACATCACGCCGGAACAGGCCGTCGATGAGATCGATCGCGGCATCGCCGCCGACGAGAAAGCGCTCAACGGCGTCGAGACGACCACGCCGTCGACGCCCTTCTTCCGCTTCCCCTATTTCGAATCGACACCGGCGACGCTCGACCTGCTGCAGTCACGCGGCATCGTCGTGTTCGGCGCCGACTTCTGGGCCGGCGACTGGAACCCGCTGTCGCCGCAGCAGACTCTCCATCGGCTGACCAGCCGGCTGAACCAGGCGCGCAAAGGCATCATCCTGCTGCACGACCCGCAGCCGCGCACGGTGGCCATGCTGCCGGCGTTCCTGCGCTACCTGAAGACACACGGCTATCGCGTGGTCCATGTGGTGCCGAAGCCGCCGCAGGATTTGCATCACGAGGAGCATAGCGAGCGCCCTTCAGCCGCGCCGACGCCGCCGCACGAAGGTGGTTAATCCGCCGTTCAGGACCGCCGTCTACGCTCGACTGCCGTGATTGCGGCGATTTCTGCCGCTTGCAATCCGGCAACAGCCGCGGGCAAACCGGAACCCGGAACGATGTCATCTCGCGACAGCCGCACATCCCTGCTATGTCTTGGCGGTCGCTTGCCCGTTCCGCGCGGCTGCGACACATCATCGATCGTGGAAGACCCTGGCCGAAGGAGCCGGGACGGTGAAGGGAATGTGAGCAGCGTGATGCGTGATCGTCGGTGGGCTTGCGTCGGACGGCCAACATGGCTCGCAGTGCTGTTGGGCACCGTCGCGTGCTTCGCCTCCAGTGTCGGATCGTCGGCCGCACCGGTGGCCGATTGTCCCGGGCATCCGAACGCGCTCGGCACGTCACGCGTCCTGGTGGTCGATCCGCGCGAGCATCCGCGCATCGGCGCGATGCAGTACAAGGAGACGCTGCCGCTCAAGGATCACGAGGTCGTCATCACCTTCGATGACGGCCCGCTGCCCAAGTACAGCAATCAGGTGCTGCAGATCCTCGCCGATCAATGCGTCAAGGCGACGTTCTTCACCATCGGCCGCCAGGCCAAGGCCGATCCCGAGGGCGTGCGGAAGCTTGCGGCCGCCGGCCACACCATCGGCACCCACAGCCAGAACCATCCGCTGAGCTTCAACAAGATGACGCTCGACCAGGTCAAGCCCGAGGTCGACCAGGGCATCGCCTGGACGACGGCGGCGCTGACCGATCCGTCGGCGCTGTCGCCGTTCTTCCGCGTGCCCGGCCTGCTGCGCGGCGACGCCGTGGAGAGCTACGCCGCCTCGCTCGGCCTGCAGCTCTGGAGCGCCGACTTCCTCGCCGACGACTGGCGCAACATCTCCGGCGCCAAGGTCTACGAGCTCGCGATGAAGCGGCTGGAGGCGCGCGGCAAGGGCATCCTGCTGCTGCACGACATCCATGCGCGCACCGTGACGGCGCTGCCGAAGATCCTCGCCGAGCTCAAGGCCAAGAACTACCGCGTCGTCCACGTCGTGGCGGCGACGCCGGACCTTCCGGCGACGCCGACCGAGCCCGAGGATTGGCTGGTGCACCGCCCGTCGGACGAGACCCCGGTGGCGCATTGGCCGAGGATCGCGCCCGTCGATCTCGCTGGCGCCGATACGGGGGCCCGCGCCAGGCTGGATGATTTCGGCATTCTCGACGTGCCGGCGGCCGTCGGACGTGTCGCGCAGAAGCCGGCATGGCCGCGTCCGCCGCTCGCGCGGCGGCTTGCGGCGCCGGCCTTGGCAGCGCCGGCGTCCGATCTGTTCGCATGGCCGCCTGTCGCGCCGCTGTCGGCGCAGCGGCGCCAGCTGGCCCGGCTCGAAAGCCCGGCCCCGAAGGCTGTGGCCGCCAAGCCGGCGCCGCGCCCGGTGCGCCTCGCCAGCCTCAGGCGGCGCTGAACATTCGCAGATGTTGCAGGTGAGGACGCTAAGACGATTCGCCCGCGCCGCGCGCGATCAGTTCGAGACCAGCTTGCTGACGCAGAGGATGACGGCGGCCGCCAGGAAGAACAGGTCCATGTAGGACTTCTTCTCGCCGTCCTTGCGCAGCGATCCGACGTCGGACACCACCTGCCTGCTGACCACCTGCCCGACCGGCCCGTCGCCGAGCATGCCGGCCAGACGGCGAACGTCCGACTCCATCTTCTCGATCCGTCCGAAGAAGTGGAAGGTGCGCACCACCGTGACGGCGCGCATGCCGGCATAGATCAGCACCACCAGCGCCAGCACGGCGCGGTTCTGGTACTTCTCGACGTAGTTCAGGCTGAGATAGACGGCCGCGAGAAATACGAAATTCGAGACGAAGCGGTACACGAGGCCCGTGAAGTTCATCTGCTCCCCCACATGATGTTCGGATCACTGGCCGACGACAGAACTCACGAAACGCGTTTCGCCCCCGCGTCCTGGTCCAACCGGCGTCACCCTAGGAGAGCGGGCTTGCGAATTCGTGAAGTGGAGATTTTGCAGCGCCAGAACAGGCCCGCTTGGTAAACAAGGGACTGCCCGGCGGGCGCCGCTGCAGCCTGCAATTGCAGGGCTGCAGCGGCTCCCGCACTATGCGCCGAACCGGGCCGGCGCGCAGGCGGCGACGTCGACGCTCGGCGCCTCGCCGCTCATCAGCTCGGCGAGGATGCGGCCGGTCGCAGGCCCCAGCGTGAAGCCCTGGTGGCCGTGGCCGAAATGCAGCCACAGGCCCTTGTGACGCGCCGCCTGGCCGACCACCGGCAGCATGTCGGGCATGCACGGCCGCGTGCCGATCCACGGCTCGGGCTCGACCGGCTTGCCGAGATCGATGAGCTGGCGCGCGGCAGCCTCGGCCTTGCCGAGCTGAACCGGGGTCGATTTCGCATTCGGCGATGACAGCTCGGCGCCGGTCGTGATGCGCACGCCGAGCGCCATCGGGTTCATCAGATAGCCGCGCGCCGCATCGCGCAGCGGCAGATCGAGCGGCGCGCCGCCGGTGTAGTGACGGTGATAGCCGCGCTTGCGCACCATCGGGATGTCGTAGCCGAACCGCGTCAGGAACTCCGGCGACCACGGCCCGAGCGCGACCACCACGGCCTCGGCCTCGATGCGTCCCTCCGCGGTGGTGACGGCCCAGCCGCTGCCCGCCTGCGCGAGCGTGGTCGCGTCGCCACGCAGCAGCTTGCCGCCACGACGCGTGAACAGCTCGGCATAGGAGGCGACGAGGCTGCCGGGATCGGACACGGTCCACGGCTCCTGCCAGTGCAGGCCGCCGATGCCGCTGTCGATCAGCCCGGGCTCGGCCTGCTTGAGCTGCTGCGCGCTCAAGAGCTTGAACTTGACGCCGAACGCCTTGCCGACCGCCTCGGCCTCCCTGGCCTCCTTGTCGAACTGCGCCTGCGTCCGGTGCAGCACGCGAAAGCCGTCGCGGCGCACGAGGTTGCCGGCGCCGGCCGCGAGGATCAGCGGCTCGTGCTCGGGCGCGGCGCGCGCGATCAGTTGCGCATAGGTGCGCGTCAGCACCTCGTGGCGCGCGGGGAACGAATTCCACCAATATTGCAGCAGCGGCCGGACGTGATAGGGCAGCGCCGCGAGGCTGTAATGCACGTCGTTGGTGCGCGCCAGCGCGATGTCGAGCACGCCGGCGAGATCATAGGGCATCGCGTAGGGCCGGACGGCCTCGCTCTGGATGATGCCGGCATTGCCATAGCTGGTCTCGCGGCCCGGCTCCCTGCGGTCGACCAGCGCCACTGACCAGCCGCGGCTCTGCAGATGCAGCGCCGTGCCGACGCCAACCATGCCGCCACCGAGAACGATCGCGCTTCGCATCGTCATCACTCCTACCTCAGGTCCGCGCCGCCGCGACGACGGTGACCTCGATCTTCACATCCGCGATCATCTGCGCCTGCACCGTGGTACGGACCGGCAGCGGATCCTTGAAGTGCCTGCGATAGGCTTCGTTGTAGGCGGCGAAATCCGCCTTGTCGGCGAGGTGCACCATGCAGGACACGATGTCGTCGAGCGTCAGGCCTTCGCCGGCCAGCGTTTCCGCGATGTGCTTGAAGACGAGGTCGGTCTGCGCCGCGATCCCTTCGGGAATGCTGCCGTCATCGGCGACCGGCACTTCGCCGGACAGGAACACCAGGCCGCCGGCGCGGCGCACCAGCGAGAACGGCCATGAGGGGGCGTCGGACATCGTTAGTCGCTCCAGGATGTAGTGATCATGAGGGCCGCCTCAATCCCACGCCATGAAGCCCGGCGTCTGCGCCAGCGGCGGCAGCGACGCGAGCCTTGCGAGATCCGGCCGCGGACGGCGAAGCTCGGCGTCATCGGCAAAGGCGGCTTCCAGCGCCGCGGCCACGCCGAGCACCAGCGCATCGCCGCCGCGCGGGCCGACGATCTGCAGGCCGAACGGCAGGCCGTTGTCGTCGAGGCCGAGCGGCAGGCTGAGCGCGGGATGCCCGGCCAGGGTCACCGCATAGGCGAGCGCCAGCCAGTGGAAGTAGGACCGCGTCGGCACACCGTCGATCTCGGCCGGATAGAGCTCCGCCCAGGGCCGCGGGCTCAAGGTGATGGTCGGGCTGATCAGCACGTCATGGCTTGCGAAGAAGCTCTGATAGGCGCGGTAGATCCGGGTCTGGTTGGCGCTCGCGCGCGAGAAATCCTCGAGGCTGTAGCCGAGCCCCTCCTCGACATTGGCGCGCACGTTCGGCCCGAGCATGTCGGGCCTTTCGCGAAAATTCCTGCCGTGCTGGGTGAGGAACAGCGAGGCGCGCAGCACCGCAAAGGTCTCGTCGGCCCCGCTGCAATCCGGCGCGCCCTCGTGCGTCTCGGCAAACAGCGGCGCGATGCGCGACACGCGCGCACGGAAGGCGCGGCGGATCAGTTGTTCGGTCGGCGCGAAGCCGAAATCCTCGGTGAAGGCGAGCCTGAGCTTGTTCAGTTCCACCGCTGGCGGCACCGCCCAGCGCGCTGGCGCGCCGCGCACGGCCTCGCCGGGCAAGGTGTAGGCGAGCGGATCGCGCGCATCGTCGCTTGCCATCACCGACAGCATCAGCGCGGTGTCGGCGACGTCGCGCGCCATCGGCCCGTCGGTCGACAGGCACGACCAGCCATGGGCGCGCTTCTCGCTGGCGACGAGACCGTAGGACGGCCGCATCCCAACAATGCCAGAGAAGCCGGCCGGATTGCGCAAGGACCCGCCGGTGTCGGAGCCGGAGGCCAGCGGGGCCATGCCGCAGGCGAGCGCGACCGCCGAACCGCCGGAGGAGCCGGCGGCCGAGCGCGTGGGATCGAACGGGTTTCCGGTGGCGCCGAACACGGGATTGCGGGTGTTGCCGCCCGCCGCCCATTCCGGCGTGTTGGTCTTGCCGAAGATGATCGCGCCGGCCGCGCGCAGCCGGCCCACCGAGGCCTGGTCGACGGCCGGGACATTGTCGGCCAGGATCGGGCTGCCATAGGTCGAGCGCATCCCGGCGGTGTCCTGGGTGTCCTTGATCAGTACGGGCAGGCCGTGCAGCGGCCCCCTGTCCTCGCCCCTGACGATCTCGGCCTCGGCGCGCTTGGCGGCCGCCCGGGCGCCAGATTCATCCAGGGTCACCACCGCGTTGACCGCCGGGTTCACCGCCGCGATCCGTTCCAGACACGAGTCGAGCAGCGCAACCGGGGAGATCGCCTTTGTTTTCAGCAGCTTGACCAGCTCGACGGCGGTCTTGTCGCAAATCGATTGCACAGGGCTTCTCTTTTCCGTTTCGGAAAACTATTTAGCATATAAGAAATCGAATGCACGACCTGAAAACGCATTGTTCCACCGCTGTCCACGCATGACCTTCGGACGTCGGAGCACACAATTGAATTTCCTGCGCTTTGGGGCGAGATTGCCCGAACTGCCCCGGCCATCGGCACGCCTGATCCGCTAACGGATTTTCCGGAGATCGCTTTGACAGACACTGCCATCAGCGTTTCAGCCGAAGGCCCGCACTCCCAGCTCGGCCAGTGCCTGAAGGCGGCCCGGCAGGCGCGCGGCCTGACCCTGAAGCAGGTCGCGGAGAAAACGGGGATGGCGCTGTCGACCTTGTCCAAGGTCGAGAACGGCCTGATGTCGCTGACCTATGACAAGCTGCTGCAGCTCACCTCGGGCTTGCAGATGGACATCGCCGAGCTGTTCAGCCCTGCTTCGCCGCGCCCCGAGCCGGGCCGCCCGGTGACCGCCCGCCGCAGCGTCAGCCGCGCCGGCCAGGGCCAGATCGTCAACACCCGATTCTACACCTACACCTATCAGTGCACCGACCTGATCGGAAAGCGCATGGTGCCGATGATCGCCGAGGTGCGCGCCCGCACGCTCGAGGAGTTCGGCCCCCTGCTCCGCCACAGCGGCGAGGAGTATTTCCTCGTCACCCGCGGCACCATCGCCGTGCACACCGAGTTCTACGCCCCGGAGATCCTGCACGAGGGCGACGGCATGTATCTCGACAGCACCATGGGCCACGCCTACCTCAACGCGGGCGAAGCGGCGTCGGCGCAGGGCGTGTGCCTGTGTACGAGCGAGCAGTCGGATCTGTTCGAGCAGTTGCACCGGATCGCGAAGAAGGATGCGGTGGAGTGAGGGGCGTCGTTGATCAATCCACCGCGGCCGGTCTGAAATTTGGGCCGGAGTTAAGCCGCCACCTAGGGCACCTGCTCATACCAAGTCTGACGTGGTAAGGTGTTCGGAGTTTGCCTATTGGGGGTCGCAATGGGTATCTTTTCGGGGCCGTCCAAGTACGTGACCGTTCGCATGGGCCAAGGGGTAGCGAGCATCGCCCTTCAGCTCCACCATCTGCGCGAGTTTGAAGCAGAACATCGCAAGGTAATCTTGGATGGTATGAGGGCCGGAGGATATCCCGCGTCCATGGACGAACTCATATCAACCGCAGCCGCGGTGATACGCGAGCAAGAGTTAGGGACTTGGAGAAAGTCCCAATATCTCGGTGCTATAAAGGCAACCCTATTGAGCGGCGGCATGTCTCAGGCTGACACTAACTATTTGATGGGCTTGATCGAACTTGACCGCGGTATACCTCATCGACCCGTCGAGGAGCCTGAGTCGGTACAACCCGAGCAGGAGCCTCCCCACTCCTCCCCCGAGCCCCTAGTCGAAAAATCAGGAACGCCCATTAAAGACGCGCCAAAAGCAGCACGACCCCAGAGGCAAGGCTTTTCTGTCAAAGAGTTTGTAGTGTATCCGGCTCACGGGGTCGGCCAAATTCTCGCTATTGAAGAGCAAGAGATTGCAGGTGCTAAACTCGAACTTTTCGTGATCAATTTCATCGAAGACAAAATGACATCGCGTGTACCGACCGCAAAGATTGCCAACGTTGGTATGCGGAAGCTATCCGATCCGGTCACCATCAAACGAGCGCAGCTCGTAATTGCTTCCAAACCGCACGTCGCTGAGGGCGAGTGGTCTCGAATAGCTCAAGAGTACGAAGCAAAAATCAACTCTGGCGACATTATCGCCCTCGCAGAAGCAGTTCGTGACCTATATTGGCCGGCAATAAATCCGGATCATTCATATAGCGAGCGCCAGCTGTACAACGCCGCGCTTGACCGGCTCGCCCGAGAGATTTCCGTGGTCCATCAAACCGATGCCGCCGAAGCAGTCCGAGATATCGAGTCCATTCTTGTTGCCAAACCGCGTCGGTGGTCCGCGACCAACTAGTACATCGGCACGGAGATTTTGGCAGGTTGATTCCTGTCGCATCGGGAGCTCCTCGGGTGCGACGAGTAATTCGATGCCGCCTTAAGCGCTTGGTGTCATGCCAAACATTGGTTCGACGCGGATTCCGGTAAGGCGTTGGCCTCTCCACCAGCGAGCAGCGGGATCTATTCGAGCAATCGAAGGGAAAGACAATGTCACCGAGCAGGCATTGAAGCGGAGCCGGTTGGGCGGATATGTTGAACAGTAATGTCTTTGGTCTAACAGGGCCTTCAATCCATGCCTAAGGCACGAGCCTCGAAATCTCCGCCCCGCCGGGACAAGCAGAATGCAGACGGAACTGCGCGACGGGGCACCCTCGAATCGAATACCGGCCAGTTTGTCGAGAGTGAGACACATTTTGAGGCGGTCATGCGGGCCGCCGAAAAGTCAGGCCTTCTGAAAGACAAAGCCGACCGGATTGGCGGTCGGGTCAGTTCCGCACTTGTTAGACAGGCCAAACGTCAAACGGGGATCGAGACCGATACTGACCTGATCAAGTTTGCTTTGGCGACCGTGGCACTTGAAGACAACTTCGCGGACATCTTCAAAGCCTCGCGCGGCAGGGTGGCCCCAAAACTGAAACTAGGCTTTTGATGTGTGGCGTTCGACTTCGATACCGCACGTCGTTGGGCGCGCTTCGATCCTCGGAGAGCACTGACTCGACGGCGCTATGACCGGCTGCCATTCCTTGGGACCAACCTGGTCGCCGAACAGATCTTTTGCTCGACACCTGCGTCTACATCGACCAGATGCAGGATCGATCACCTCCGATTCTCGACGATCTGATCGCACATCGGCAAGTGAATCGCTCAACAGTTGCGATTCAGGAGTTGATGCACACGGTCGGCGTATTGAACCCCTCTGATCCGCGCACAGCCCCCCGGTCATCGATGTGATCGGAAAGCACATCAAAGCGATGCCACCCCATCGCACCTTTGCACCTGATGGCGACACGCTCGGGCGCGCAGCACTCCTTTCGGGTATCCTTTGCCGTCTTCAGAGTTACGAACGAGACGGTAAGCTGCGCGCACTTCAGGACAGTGTGCTGTTTCTTCAGGCCCAGAAGCTCGGTTTGGTCGTCCTTACCGCGAACGTCGCGGATTACGACCTTCTGCTGCAACTCGTCCCCGCGGGTCGAGCGCTGCTTTACAGACGGCGTGAACCATAGTGGAGGCCTTCAGGACATCGCGCCAGTAGCCGGCCTTCATGGCTGAAAGGTTGCGCACGACCAGCGGCAGAGCTTCCGCGCCAGGCGGGCGCAGACTGGATGACCAGTCGATAACCTGGCCAGGCGCGATCAGCAGAGCAACAAAGAGTGCGACCTGCGCCGCGATGAGCAGGACAAGCATGAGACACTGGGCGCGTGTCAGCGGCGCCGCAAACAATGCGGTGATCACGGTCGCTCCTTTCGCGAGTGAATGGTTCAGGTGATGGGCACGAGTGCCGCCCTCACCGCATCATCGAGGGGCGTATGCGGCTCCGCGCCGAGCAGGCTGGCCAGCCTGCCATTGTCCAGCGCGAGGCTCTGCTTCCACAGCCAGCGCATTTCGATCGCCTCGCGCATGAAGCGCACGAACGGCGCCGCGAGCCAGAGCGTGATCCACGGGAACGGCTTCACCGGCAGGTCGGGACGGCCGACGACGCGGCGGACGGCGTCGATCATCTCGCGGCCGGTCGCATCGTAATTAGACGGAAGTCCGGCTGGTTTCGCGGTGGGGGTCGCCTGCGCCGAAATTCTCTTTTCATCCGCCGGCTCAATTACATCACCACTGTCCAGTCCCCGCGCGAAAAATATTCCTCTTTCGCTTTATCGGAAATCATGATTGTATCTCCCCATCCCGCCTCGGCACGAGGGGCGTATCGCGATCGTCACGGCACGCGGGGTGGGATGCGGTGGGCGCAGCGGCTCGCAGCGTGACGAAGGTCATGCGGACGAACGAAGCCGTTGCGCCGGCGAAATCGTAGGGTCCTGGCCTCCCGGTGCTGAGGCCAAGCGCGCGACAACGCGTTCGCGTTGCGCGGGCGACGGGGGCAAGACAGCCGGTCCCCGGGGAGAGGACGTATAAGCCGCCCAACCATCGCGCGGGGAATGCCGGGATGTCTCGGCTGAACCTGTGGTTCCTGCCGCCTGCATTCTTGTTCGCAGGCGGGCCATGGGTGCGGCCAGCACCCGGCATTCCCCGCGCCCTCGGCTTTCGAGGGCGAAACGACCGGCACAGCTCGGACGCATCGCGCGCCGCGAGGCGGAGATGACTTGCCCGGACGGCGCCGACGATCGGACGAACGATGGATCGCCCCCCGCATGATCGCCGCGGGCTCAGATCGCCTTCCGGCCGGCCAGTGCCGACACGATCGCTTCCGACAATTGGCCGAGCCGGAACGGCTTGGCGAGCAGCGCGGTCGTCGCCCGGAGTTCCTCCGGCACCAGCGAGGGATCGGCGAAACCGGACATGAAGACGATCGGCAGCTCGGGCCATCTGCGGCGCACCTCGCGCGCCAGGTCGATGCCGGTCATGGCATCCGGCAGCAGAATGTCGGTGAGCAGCAGCGCGAACGGATCCGGCCGCTCCAGCGCGGCGATCGCGGCCGTCGCATGGGTGACGACAACCGGGCCGTAGCCCATCGAGGTCAGCATGGTCGATGCCATCGCGCCGACCAGCGGATTGTCCTCGACCACGAGGATCCGTTCGCCGGTCTGCGGCCGCGCCAGCCGCGCCGCACCGGCGCGCGCGCGACCGCCGACGCCCGGCCCCGCGCTCGGCAGATACAGCGTGACGCAGGTGCCCTCTGCCACCCGGCTGTCGATCAGCACCGTGCCGCCCGATTGCCGCGCAAAGCCATAGACCATGCTGAGGCCGAGGCCGCTGCCCTTGCCGAACTCCTTGGTGGTGAAGAACGGCTCGAAGGCGCGGCGCGCGATCTCGGGCGGCATGCCGGCTCCCATGTCCGACACCGCGATCGTCACGTAGTCGCCGGGCATGATGCGCTCGTCGCCGTCGTCGAGCGGCTGGTCGAGCACGGCATTCGTCGTCGTGATCGTCAGGCGCCCGCCGCCGTCCATTGCATCCCGCGCATTGAGCGCCAGATTGAGCAGCGCGTTCTGCAATTGCGTCGGGTCGATCAGGCAGTGCCACAGCATCGGGTCCTGCGCCAATGCGATCTCGATGTTCTCGCCGAGCGTCCGCTGCAGGATGGTCGTCATCCCGCTGACGAGCTGGTTCACGTCGGTGACCTGCGGCTGCAGCGCCTGCTTGCGGGCGAAGGCGAGCAGGCGGCGGTTGAGGTCGGCGACCCGCTCCGCCGCCTCGATCGCCCGCTCGACCATGCTGCGGCGGGAGCTCTCGCCGGGCGGGAGCGCGTCGAGCAACAGATCGAGATTGCCGAGCGTCGCCGCCAGCATGTTGTTGGAGTCGTGCGCGATGCCGCCCGCCAACTGGCCGATGGCCTCCATCTTCTGCGCCTGCCGCAGCTCGTCCTCGATGCGCTTGCGCTCGGTGATGTCGACCGACAGCACGAAATAGCCGCGCACCGTGCCGTCCTGGCTGCGATCCGGCACCCGGATGGTCTCGCACCAGCGTTCACGGCCGTCGGGAAACGCGATCTTCTCCTCGCCGCCCGCGGTCCGGCCGGCCAGCGCGGCCTCGATCTTCGGCCTCACCTCGCCGCGTCGCGCCGGATCGATGTAGTCGTCGATCCGCCGGCTGCGACCGACTCCGCTGGGCGGCTGCGCATACCATTCGCGTGCGACACGGTTGGCATAGCGGATGTCGCCATCGGCGCCGACCTGGACGATCAGCGCAGGCACGTTCTCCGTGACCAGCAGGTGCTGCTCGAAATTGTCGCGCAGCGCCTGCTCGGACGCCGCGCGCAGCCGCCATTGCCGCGCCAGGACGAGGCCGAATCCCGCGATCAGCAGATTGAGGCCGGCGGCGATGGCGCTGTAGTACAGCGCATTGTTCTTCCAGCCGGCCAGATATTCGATCGGGTCGCGCGCCACGGTCACCACCAACGGCAGGCCGGCGACGCGCCGATAGCTGATGCTCCGCGACGTGCCGTCCGTCATGCCGCTGCCCTCGAAGCTGCCGTGAGGCGCCCGCGGCAGATAGAGACTGAACAGCCGATTGGACCGGACGTTGCGGCCGGCGAAATCGTCGGCATGCGGCGTGCGCAGCAGGATCGTGCCGTCGTCGCGATAGAGCGTCACCGTTCCGCGCTGCCCGACGTTCAGCGACAGGAAGAACTGCCGCAGATTCTCGTAGTCCACAGCCACGACGATCACGCCGGCAAATCGTCCGTCCGGCATCATCAAGGCGCGGCTGACCGCGATGAACCGACCCCTGTTCACGCGCGAGGCCACCGGCACGTCGATGAACAGACCGCTGCCGGGGTCATCGCGCTGGACCTTGTAATAGGCCCGATCGGCGAAATTGTTCTCGCGGCCGGGAACTCCGTTGCCGGCGCTGTCGCCGAGCAGATTGCCGTCCGCATCCAGCACGACGATGCCGCCCGCGGCGGGGTACGGCACCACCCTGCGCTTCAACTCGTTGATCAGGGCCGGATTGCCGGCGGTGAGCAGCGATGGGTCCTGCTTGAGACTGTCGATCGTCGTGTTCAAGAGCACGTCGACGCCCTGGATGTTGCGCAGCATGTATTCTTCGAGCGCGCGGGCGAGATCGCCGTTGGCGGCCTCGGTCGTCCGATAGGTCTCCCGATAGTTGACGGAAAGCATGTGCGCCACGAAGGCATCACACAGCAGCGCCAGCACGAGGCCACTCAGCACGATGATCCAGGGAGTCCAGCGCCGGTCCATCCAGGAGCCGGACGCGAACCTCGTCCAGGCGTCGACGATGCCTGCCTGCCGCGGACCGCGCCGATGGTCGGCTCTCGCTTTGATCTGGTCCGGCATGGCGTCGCATTCAGGAGGTCGTCGGGCGGTTTGATTGTGAATCGATCGGCGCGTCAAGCATCGGCGAAGGTCCGGATTGTGCCGAATTCCGCGTCTCCAGGCGCGTCGCGATCCATATCGCGGGCGCTCGATAGCACGGTTTGCCAGGGCGTGTCATCGGCACCCGCCAGGGGCTGCGGCGGTCGCGGAGAGGCTCGACGCGTCAAGACACGATCAAAGCTGGAGCTCGAACGCCTCGCGCTCGGCGCGGCTCAGATGCAGGCCATGCTTGGTACGCCGGTCCAGGATGTCGGCGGCCGTGACGGCCCACTCCTGCTCGCGCAGGAAAACGAGCTCGCGCTCATAGAAGGAGGCACCGAAATGGCGGCCGAGATCGCCGACGTTGCGGGACGCTCCGAGCAGATCGCGCGCACGGGTGCCGTAGAGCCGCGCATAATGTGCTACCACATCGCGCGGCAATCCCGGATACGCGCCGGCGAGATCGGCAAGGAACCGATCGAACGGCGCGCCGAGATCGCCGCCCGGAAGCCGCGCGCCCGCCGTCCATGCCGGCGCCATCTGCGGAAACCACGGCGCGAGGCGTTCCATCGCCTGCTCGGCGAGCCGGCGAAACGTCGTGATCTTGCCGCCGAAGATCGACAGCAGCGGCGGCTGCCCGGGTGCACCGTGCACCTCGAACACGTAGTCGCGCGTCACTGCCGACGGATTGTCGGCGTTGTCATCGTAGAGCGGCCGCACCCCGGAGAAGGCGTGAATGATATCACCCTTGCCCGGCGCGGCCCGGAAATAGCGATCGAGCACCGCGAGCAGATAGTCGATCTCAGCACCATCGACAGCGACGTCGTCTGCGCGGCCATCATGCACGATGTCGGTGGTCCCAATCAGCGCCAGATCGGTCTCATAGGGATTGACGAAGATGACGCGGCGGTCGGTGTTCTGCAGCAGATAGGCCTGCGATCCGCTCCAGAATTTTGGCACCACGAGATGGCTGCCTTTGACAAGCCGCACATTGTGCGCGGAGTTGAGCCCGGCGACACCCTGCACCACGTCCTGCACCCAGGGACCTGCGGCATTCACCAGTGCCTTCGCGCGGACGATCTGCACCTCGCCATTCTCGGAGCGCATCTCCAGCCGCCAGGAATCGCCCTCGCGCCGCGCACTCACGGCGCGGGTGCGCGGCAGGATAATGGCTCCCTTGTGCGCGGCATCGACGAGATTGAGGATCACCAGCCGGGCATCGTCGACCCAGCAGTCCGAATATTCGAAGCCGCGCCGGAACTCGGGGCGCAGCGGCGCGCCCTCCGGCTCATGCGCGAGGTCGAGGTTGCGGCTCGCCGGCAGCTGCTTGCGGCCGCCGAGATGGTCATAGAGGAACAGCCCGGTGCGCACCAGCCAGGCGGGACGCTGCTCCGGCGAGTGCGGCAGCACGAAGCGCATCGGCCAGATGATGTGAGGCGCCGAGGCCAGCAGCACCTCGCGCTCGATCAGCGCCTCGCGCACCAAGCGGAACTCATAGTACTCAAGATAGCGCAAGCCGCCATGGATCAGCTTGCCCGAACGCGACGAGGTGCCTTGGGCGAAATCGTCCTTCTCGCACAGCAGCACCTTCAGGCCGCGGCCGGCGGCATCACGGGCGATACCAGCGCCATTGATGCCGCCGCCGATCACGGCGAGGTCCAACAGACCGTGATCGGATCCGCTGCGTGAGACCGTCGCATTCATCGCTTGCTGCTGCGCTTCTTCTCTGGCTTGCTGCGCGCAGCGGCGCGCGCCTTCGTCGCAGTCTTGGCCGGCTTCGCCGCTTTCGCCTTGGGCTCCTGCAGGCCATAGGTGGAAAAGCCCTGCGCGGTCTCGGCGATCTCCGCGTCGCCGAGGATGTGCGGCTGGCCGAGCGCGAGCGACAGATAGTACTGCTTCGCGATGGTCTCGAGCTCGACCGCAAGCCACATCGCCTTGTCGAGATTGGCGCCGACCGCG
The DNA here is from genome assembly GCF_051168135.1 of Bradyrhizobium sp. HKCCYLRH2060. NCBI lineage: Bacteria > Pseudomonadati > Pseudomonadota > Alphaproteobacteria > Hyphomicrobiales > Nitrobacteraceae > Bradyrhizobium > Bradyrhizobium sp. HKCCYLRH2060. The sequence continues at coordinate 19,298 of NZ_JBNPUK010000017.1, read as the reverse complement.
ATCATGCCGTGATTGGCCAGCAGGCAGCCGTTGCGGCCTTCCAGCGCCTCCAGCGCAAGCTCGGACAATTCGGCCGTGCCGAACCGCGCATAGCCGGCGCAGCGAATGTCGGTGCCGCCGAACGCGGCCATCATGTAGTGGCAGGCCGGGATCGGCTTGCGCGCGATGGCGAGCACGGTGGCGTAGGTCGAATGGGTGTGCACGACGCCGCCGACACCCGGACGGCCGCGCATGATGTCGAGATGAAAGCGCCATTCCGTCGAGGGCTTCAACGGCCCCTCCCAGGAACCGTAGTCACCCTCGAGCGGCATCGCCGCGATCATCTCCGGCTTCATCGAGTCGTAGGGCGTCGCCGATGGCGTGATCAGCATGCGGTCCTTGTAGCGGGCGGAAATGTTACCCGAAGTGCCCTGGTTCAGCCCCGACGCATTCATCCATCGGCATTTGGCGATGATGGTCTCGCGGATCAGCCGTTCCTCGCGATTCATGTCGAAAACCTTTCGTCGTCAGCAGGGATTGAGCGGCGGCTCGCCGGCCAGATAGCGGCGAACCTCTTCGGCCGCCTGGTCGGCGGCAAAGGTGACGGTGCGCACGGAGGCGCCGGCGATGTGCGGCGTCAGCGTGACATTGGGGAGCTGCAGCAGCGGCCAGTCCGGCGGGACCGGCTCGACCGCGAAGGTGTCGAGCATCGCCCCCGCCAGCCGCTGCGAGCTGAGCGCATCATGGAGCGCGCGATAGTCGACCAGCGGCCCTCGCGCCGTGTTGATCAGGATCGCGCCGGGCTTGACCCGTGCCAGTGCGTCGCGATCGATCAAGCCGGTGGTTTCCGCGGTGACGCGGGCATGCAGGCTGATGACGTCGGCGCGCGCCAGGAGATCGGGCAGCGCGACGTGCTCGACGCCGTCGTTGCGGTCCTGGGCGCTGAGCTGGACGTAAGGGTCGGTCACCAGGATCTTGCAGCCGAACGCCTTCAACAGCTTCACCACGCGGGTGCCGATCGCGCCATAGCCGACGATGCCGACTGTCATCTCGCCGAGCTCGCGTCCCGTGCGATCCGCACGGTAGAGATCGCCGCGCCACTCGCCGCCCCGCATCGACTCGTGGCCGCTGCGGATCAGCCGGGTCTCCGCGAGCATCGCGCCGATGGTGAATTCCGCCACCGCGCTGGCGTTGCGTCCGGGCGTATTGACGACGAGCACGCCGTGATCGCGCGCCGCCTGCATGTCGATATTGACCGGGCCGCCGCGCGACACCGCGATGAATTTCAGGCTCGGCAGCCGCCGCAGCATCGCGCGCGAGATCGGCGCGAGATGCGTCACCAGCAGGGGCGCCTCGCCGATGAACTCAGCGAGCTCATCAGGATCGCCCATGAACTCCTTGAGCCCGTCGAGCTTCGAGCCGGCATAGCCGTGCTCCATCGGCTCGTCCGGCCAGGGCTGCTCGAGCATGCGGATGTCGATGCCATCGCCGCAGATGGCGGTGATGCGCTCGGCAAACACCGAGGGCAGCATGAAGCGGTCGCCGATGATGGCGATGGAGCTAGACATGATCGGCACCCGTGCGCTGCGCGGCGAGCTGCTTCCAGACCGGCCGCGCCGCGAGGCGGGCGTCGACATAGGCCGGGAACAATTGCGCATAACGTTCCGCCAGCGCCGCATCCGGCGCTTGCGGCTCATCCAGATACGGTCTCACCCACTCCTCCGCGCAATCCATCATGTCCGGGTAGAGCCCGGTCGCGACCGCCGCGATCATCGCCGCGCCCGATGCGCCGGCCTCCTCGCGACGGCAGACTCGAATCGTGCTGCCAAGTGCCGCACCAAGAATGGCGCCGAGCGCGCGGCTGCGCGCCGCGCCCCCGGTCAGGCGAATTTCCCTCGGCAGCGGTCCCATCGCCGCGTAGCAGTCGCGTGCGGCGAAGGCCAGTCCCTCCATCACGGCGCGCATCAGATCCCAGTAGCCGTGGCGGATGCGCAGGCCGACCAGTTGGGCGGACGCCTCGTGGGACACGAAGGGGCCGCGTTCGCCGGCGTCGGAGATGAACGGATGATACAGCAGCTCGCCCACCTTCGCCGCGAGCACGTGCTCGTCGAGGCGCCGGATCAGATCATTGCGCGACCTCGCGATGCCTTCCATGGCGAGCACGCCGCGCGCGACATCGAGCAGCCAGTCGATGTTCAAGGTCGCAGCCATGGTCGACTGCATCTGTGCATAGTGACCGGGCACCGGGAACGGCATCGTATAGCCGGTCGCCTCGGCATTCAGCTTGACCGCGTCGGCGCCGTTCACCAGCCGCATGTGCATGCCGGTCGAACCGATGATGGTGCAGCCGACGTCGGGTGCGGGATCATACAGCCCACCACCGAGCGCATTGCAGATAACATCGACATAGCCGAGCGACACCGGCACGCCATCGGGCAAGCCCGTTTCGGCCGCGGCCGCCGCGGTCAAGCCATGCGTCGTCGTGACACCATCGACGACATCCGGAAACAGGCGCGCGGAATCGGCGATCCCGACAAGACGCGCGGCTTCGCCGTCGAAACCACGCCGGCGAAAGTCGCCGCAGGAGAACGTCGCCTCGGACGGATCGGTGGTCCGCTCGCCTGTCAGCTTGAAGTAGAGCCAATCCTTGCAGTGGAACGCCGTACTCGCGCGTTCGAGCATCTCTGCGTCATGCGCCTGCAGCCAGGCCAGCTGCGCCCCCTGCTGGCAGGCGTTGAGCCCCGATCCGGTGCGTTGGTAATGCGCGGCGTTGCGCTCGCCGCCTCGGAAGGTCTCAACGAAGCCTGCCGCGCGCGAGTCGAGCCACAGCAGCGCGGGCGCGACTGGACGGCCGTCCGCGTCGATCAGCCAGGTGCCGTCGCCCTGCCCGGTCACGGCGATCGCGGCGACGCGACGGGACAGGTCCGGCAGCGCGCCGCCCAGGCCGCGCAACGCCGCGACAGTGTCGGTCCACGTCCGCTCCATGTCCTGCTCGACACGACCACCGGGCAAGGTGGTGTAGCTGTTCGGAATCGCGAACTCGCCGAGCTGGCGGCCATCCCGCGCAAACGCGACCGCCTTGATCACCGAGGTCCCGGCGTCGATGCCGATGATCACGTCGCGGGTCGCAGCCGAGGTCATGGTCAGCGCGCCTCCGCGTGGCGGACGCAGATGCCGTCGGCGCCGAAAATGTGGAGATGGCGTGACTCCAGCGCGCAGGGCACGACATCGCCCGGCCGCGCCGCGATCTTGCTCGATGTCACCGCGACCAGCAGATGACCGGCGCATTCGCCCGCAATATGCGACTGATCGCCGAGCCACTGGTTGGAGACCACGCGCAGCCGCGCCTCGCCGCTGCCGATCGCGATCCGCTGCGGCCGGATGCCGACCTTGATCCGATCGGTCCGCACCAGCGTCTGCTGTCCTGCCACGTCCAACGTCTGCCCGGGAATATGAAAGGCAACATCGGAGCCGACAGACAAGCGGAACCCGCCTTCCTCCTGCGTCACCACAGTCTCCAGCAGGTTCATCGGCGGCTCGCCGATGAAGCTCGCGACGAACAGATTGGCCGGGCGGTTCTTCAACTCCCGTTCGCCGGCGAACTGTTGCAGCACACCGTCTTCCATGACGGCGATGCGATCGGCGAGCGCGCTCGCCTCGGTCTGGTCATGGGTCACGAAGATCGCGGTCATGCCGCGCTCGGCGAGCAGGCCCTTGATGCGGCCGCGCAGCACCGCGCGCAATTGCGGCTCCAACTGGCCCATCGGCTCGTCGAGCAGATAAAGGTCGGCATCGCGCACCAGCGCCCGCGCCAGCGACACCCGCTGCTGCTGGCCGCCGGAGAGCGCGCGCGGATGATGATCGAGAATGTCCTCGATCTCGACCAGGCGGGCGATGCTGTCGACGCGGTGGGCGATCTCGACGCGCGACAACTGCTGCGCCTTCAGGGCGAAGGCGATATTCTCGCGCACCGTCAGCGGCGGATACAGCGAATAGCCTTCGAACGCCATCGCGACCCTGCGCTTCGCCGGCGCCAGATCATGGATCGGCCGCTGCGCCAGCGCGATCGATCCAGAGCTCACACTCTCGAAGCCGGCGATCATGCGCAAGGTCGAGGTCTTGCCGCAGCCGGACGAGCCGAGCAGCGCGACGATCTCGCCCGCCTTCACCTCCATGTCGAGCGCGCGCACCGCGTGAACCGGCGCCTTGCCTCGGCTGTGATAGACCTTGTCGACGTTGCGGATCTCGAGCATGCCCATCTCACATCCTCACGCCGCCTGCCGACGCGGCAAGACACCAATACGGTCTCCCGTCGCATGGTCGAACAGCAACGCAGATTCGGGCGCGAACCGCACGAACACGTCCTCGTCGGCGCCGGCTTCCAGCGCCTCGGGCGCCAGCGCCGCCAGCCACTCGGATCCGTCAGCAAAGCGCAGCAGCACCACGGCACGCTCATGAATCGGAGTGACGGCGACGGTGCGCGCGGGGATCGCGCCTTCACCGCCATGGCGCGTCACCGCGACATCGTCCGGCCGCACGCCCAGCCAGCAGCGCTCCCGCGCATCCGCCGGCAGATCGTCGACATCGAGCCGGACCTGCGTCCCGGCGATAGCCGCTATCAACCGGCCCTGCTCCACCACCGGCACGACCTCCGAGAGATTGATGCTGGGATCGCCGAACAGCCGCGCCACCGCAACCGACGCGGGCCGCGCATAGATCTCCTCCGGCCGCGCCACCTGCACCAGGCGGCCATTGATCAGCACGGCAATGCGATCGGCGATCGCCATCGCCTCGCGATAATCCTGCGTCACATAAAGCACCGCCGCAGAGCTCCGACGCAGCAGGCTCGGCAGCTCCAGCCGCATCTCGTAGCGCAGCTTGGCATCGACGTTGCGCAAGGGATCGTCGAGCAGCAGCACCTCAGGATTGCCGATCAGAGCGCGCGCCAGCGCGGTGCGCTGCTTCTGGCCGTTCGACAGTTCACGAGGCTTGTGGCCGAGCACGTGCTCGATCTTCAACAGCCGGCTCATCGCCGCAACCTTCGCCGCGACATCGGCTGCGCCCGTCGCCCGCAGGCCGCTGGCGATGTTGTCGCGGGCGCTCATATGCGGAAACAGCGCAAAGTTCTGGAACGCCATGCCGATGCCGCGCTGCTCCGGCGCCGCATCGACGATCGAACGGCCCCCGACCAGGATGTCGCCCGCATCAGGCTCGAACATGCCGGCGATCATGCGCAGCAGCACGGTCTTGCCGCTGCCGGACGGGCCGAACACCGCGACGATCTCGCCGGGCTCGACCGCGAGCGACACGCCCTTGGCACAGCTTGCGGCGCCGAAGCTCTTGTCGACCGATTGGAGTTCGAGACGGGCCATGTATCCTCAACCCTTCACTGCACCGAGCGAGAGACCTTCGACCAGATAGCGCTGCGCATAGAGCGCGAGCAGCAAGGTCGGCGTCACCGACAGCACGATTGCGGCTGCGATCTGGCCATATTGGATGCCGGACGCCGTCACGAAGGCGAGCGCGCCCACCGTCACCGGCTGCTTGTCGGCCGAGGCCAGGATCAGCGCGAACACGAAATTGTTCCAGCAGAAGATGAAGGACAGCAAGCCCGCCGCCGCGATCCCGGGTCCCGCCAGCGGGACGGCGATCCGGGTGAACGCCTCGCGCCAGGAATGCCCCGCCAGCCGGTAGGCGTGCTCGATGTCGGGGCTGACGTCCTCGAAATAGCCGCGCACGATCCACAGGATCAGCGGCAGCGCGATCAGCTGATAGACCCAGACGATGCCGAAATACGTGTCGTTCAAGCCGAGCTGCTGGTAGTACAGCGACAGCGGCAGCAGCACCAGGAGCGGCGGCGCGAAGCGGAACGACAGCAGCGTGAACGCGATGGTCTCGCCGAGCTTGAACTTGAACCGCGCGAACGCATAGGCCGCGGGCACGCCGAGCAGCAGTGCCAGGACCACCGAGGCGCTTGACAGGATGAAGCTGTTCATGAGGTTACGCATGAACGAGATCTGCAGATTGCCGGCGGCCGTACGCAACTGGCCGGAGATCAGCGCCTCGTAATTGGCGAGCGTCGGCTCGAAGAATATGCGCGGCGGGATACGCAGGATCTGCTCGTTGCTCTGGAACGACATCATGAGGATCCAGACGATCGGGAACATGAAGAAGACGAGCACCAGCGAGAGCGCAATGCCGCGGAAGATGCGCCCGGCGAGACTGGAATGATCCATCGGCGGCCTCCTCAGGCGTGACCGTGGGCGCGTTCGCGCAGCCGCAGCCAGTTCTTGATGAAGATGTTCGACAGGATGTTGGTGATCAGCCACAGGATCATCAAAAGCGCCGCCGAGCGTCCGACATTGGTGTACTGGAAAAATTCCAGATAGGCCTGCACCTGGAACACCATCAGCCGGTCGCCGGGGCCGCCTTGGGTCATCGCATAGACGATGTCGAACTGCTGGATGGAGTCGAGCAGCCGGAACAGCGACGCCGTGATGATGTAGGGCGCGAGCATCGGCAGAGTGATGCGGAAGAACACGAAGCTTGCAGGCACGCCGTCGAGTGCGGCGGCCTCGAACGGCTGCCGTGGCAGCGAGCGCAGACCGGCCAAGAGCAGGATCATGATGAAGGGCGTGTAGACCCAGACGTCGACCAGCACGACGGTGAACAGCGCGGTCGACGGATCGGACGCCCACTTGAAATCGTGCGCGCCGAACAGGCCGACAAGATAGGACAGGATGCCGAAGCTCGGATTGGTCATCAGCTTCCACATCAGCGCGGCGATCGCCGGCGCCGTCATCAGCGGCAGCAGCAGCATGATAGACACGGCGTTGTGGAAGCGCGTCGGCCGCCGCAGCAGGAGCGCGATGCCGAGGCCGAGCAGCAGTTCGGCGATCACGGTCACCGCGGTGTAGACGAGCGAGATCCGCAGCGTGTTCCAGAACGCAGGATCGGACAGGAAGTCGATGTAGTTGTCGACGCCGATGAAGCCGCGCAAGTAAGGCAGGTTGAGCCGGTAGCGCTGCAGCGAATAGATCGCCGCGGTCACGAATGGCACCAGGATGGCGATGCACACCAGCAGCGCCGGCAGGCTCAGCAGATACGGCAGCATCCGCCCGCGCCAGCGTTTCGCGCGTCGCGGCACCGCCGGGGTCTCGACAAGTTCAGCCATGCTCATGACAGACGTGATCACACATTCGCAGTGATGGGCCGGTCCGGACGCCCGTGGGGGAGCGGCCGGACCGGCGGGTGGTCATGGAGAGTGCGCCTGGGCTCAGCCGAGGCCGGCCTGCTTCAACTGACGGTTGATGCTGTCGGCCAACTTGTCGAGGCCTTCATCGACGCTGATCTCCTTGGCCACCATCTTCTGCAGCGACGCCGCCCACTCCGTGGTGAGGTCGAAGAACAACGGCTGCGCCGTGAAGTAGATCTTCGCACCGGGGGCCGAGAGGTCATGCTGCTCGAGATAGCCGGGATAGGACTTGGCGATGCGGTCGCGGAATTCGCTGTCCTTCCACACAGAGGCGCGGACCGGATTGACGAAGTCCATCTTGCGGGCGCCGAACAGATCATGCTCGACGGAGGCCGCCCACTGCATGAACGTCCAGGCCGCATCCTTCTGCTTGGAGAAGCTCGACATCGCCAGCGACCAGATCCAGACGTTCGGCGTCGGCGCCTTGGCGGCCGGATTGGCTGCAAACGGCGCGTAGCCGAGATTGCCGCGCTCCTTGTTCTCGCCGCCGTTCATGAAGTAGCCGAGAATGTCGGCGTCGAAGATCATGCCGGAGGCGCCGGCGCCCAGATCAGTGCCGACCTGGTACCAGGTGTAGGTCGACCAGTTCTTGGGGCCCGAGCCCTGGATCATCCTGACCCACTTCTCGTGGAAGTCCTTCGAGGCCTTGGTGTTCATCGCGGCCTTGAGCTTGCCGCCCTCCATCACGAAATCCTTCTGGCCGAAATTGGCGTAGGCCGATAGGAAGCCCGGATGGATGGTGGCCCAGGAGCGCGAGCCGCGCACACCGACGCCGTAGGGACCGCCGGCATCCTTGGTGATCTTGGCCGCGACGTCGAGCATCTCGTCGAGGTTCTTCGGCGGCTTGACGCCGACCTTGTCGAATATCTTGCGGTTATAGGTGATGTTGTTGAGCTCGTAGCCCCACGGGATGCACCACTGCTTGGCCTTGCCGGAGCCGAGCTCGGAGCCGGCGACGCCATCCCAGGCCGTCGACGACCGCAGGCCGGGCAGCACGTCGTCCCAGGCGAAGGCCGGATTGGTCTTGGCGGGATCCTTGATGTAGGTGTTGAGGTCCTCGATCCAGCCGGCCGGACCATAGGTCCAGGTCATGTAGGCGCCGGTCATGAAGGCGTCGTACTGGTCGGACTTCGACGACAGCGCCGCCGTCACCTTGTCGAAATAGACGTCCTCCGGGAAGATGTCGTAGGTGACGTTCATGCCGGTGAGGCTCTTGAACGCCTCGATGTCGCCGATCATCGCATCGACGTAAGGATGCTTGTTCAAGAGCAGCTTGACGGTCTTGCCGCTATGCGCCTTCCAATTGAAGTCAGCGGCCATCGCCTTCGACATCGCGGACGCAAAGGCGGCATTGGCGGCGACACCGGCAATGCCGAGCTTGGCGGCACCGTCGAGCAGATCACGCCGGCTGATGCGCTTGCCGGCATAGGACGCAAAGAGATTCTTCTCACGATCGTACATTCAACCCTCCCTTTGTTTTTTGTAGAGACGTGTTCGCGTTACCTGCCCTTCCGACTCTTGTTCTTGGAGTTGCCGGATGTCTTCTCCGGCTTGTCAGTCGCCAATGCCTGAGCGGTCGCCTCGTCGATGATGAGGCCATTCAGGAAGCCGCTGCGCAGCACAGCGCGCAGGGCCGTGATCTTCGCCTCGCCGCCGCCGATGGCGACGATGCGGTGTTTCTTCAGATCGGCAGCGGCCATCGAGGTGGCCCGCGCCGAAAGATCGAGATCGAGCAGCTCGCCCTGGGCGTTGAAGAAATGCCCGAGCAGGTCGGCGCAGGCGCCGGCGCGCTTCAGCTCGACGACCTCGTCCGGCTTGATCATGCCGCTCGACACCAGGAAGCCGTCGGCATGGATCTGGCCGATGCCGACGAACAGCAGCGAAGCCTTCTGCGCGAGAGCAAACACGTCGGCAATGCCGAACTGCTGCATCAGCACGCGGCGGTCGGCGACGGAGTTGGCGAACACGGGCACCGGCAGCAGATAGGCTTCGGCGCCGGTGCGCTCGGCCAGGCGATGGATCACGTCGAACGGATTGGCGGCGAATTTGCGCGTCAGGCCACCGAGCAGCGACACGAACTGCACGTCGCGCGCCGGCGTCTGCGGCAGTTGCGCCACCACGGCCGCGAGCGTGCGGCCGTGGCCGACACCGATGATCTTGTCGTCGCCGCGCTCCAGCACCTGGCGCAGGAAGCTCGCGCCCTCCAGCGCCAGCGCCTTCAGCGGCAGGTCGCCCTCGCCGAGATCCGGCGCGACACGGCAGAAGTCGAGCCCGTAGCGTTCGGCCAGCGCGTTCTCGAGTGCGACGCATTCGGCGACGGGACCCTCGACGAAGACACGGATCATGCCCTCGCGGCTGGCGCGCGCGATCAGGCGATGCGCCTTCGTGCTCTGGATGTTGAGCCGATCGGCGACCTCCGACTGCGTCAGCCCGGCCGCGAAATACAGCCATGCGGCGCGCGTCGCCAGCGAAGCCTCGCCGTCCACCATCGACGCCCTGTCGGAAGCTGTCGTCACGCTTGAATGCCTGCTTGCAAATTTCTTCACACCTTGCAAAAAATTGCAGACGGCGATCCGGCCGTCAATCCCCCAAACGTGCTGCAGCGCGTCAGGGATGACGCGCCGGGCAAGCACAGGCATGCTCGCCGGCGCACAACGGGATGAGGTCGCATGACGGAGTTGTTTGTCGGCATCGACGTGGGCACGAGCGGTGTGCGCGCCTGCGCCGTCGACGCGCGCGGCGAGATCAAGGGCGCAGCCGCCGTTCCGCTCGCCGCGCCGCGCCAGGACGGCAACGCCGTCGACCAGGATCCCGAGCTGTGGTGGCAGGCGACGGTCGCAGCGCTCGACAAGCTCGGCAGGATCGTCGATCTCGGCGCCATCGCGCGCATCGCGGTCGACGGCACCTCGGGCACCTTGCTGCTGATCGACGCCGACGGACGGCCCCGCTCGCACGGACTGATGTACAACGATGCGCGCGCGGTCGGCGAAGCCAGGCGGATCGCCGCGGTGGCGCCGCCCGAAAGCGGCGCGCATGGCACGAGCAGCCCGCTTGCCAAGCTCATGCATCTGCTCGCCTCCACGACAGGCGCGCGGCACGCCGTGCACCAGGCCGACTGGATCGCCGGACGCCTCGCCGGCCGCCACGGCGTCAGCGACGAGAACAACGCGCTGAAGCTCGGCTATGATCCCGTCAGGCGCGAATGGCCGCGCTGGATCGATCAGCTCGGCGTTCCCCGCGACGTGCTGCCGAGCATTCTGGTGCCGGGCACGCCATTCGCCGACATCGATCCGTCGACCGCGCGCGCGCTCGGTCTGTCGCCGTCGGCGCGCATCGTCGCCGGCACCACCGACGGCGTCGCCGCCTTCATCGCCACCGGCGCCGACACGCCAGGCGATGCGGTGACCTCGCTCGGCACCACGCTGGTGGTGAAGCTGGTCGCGACGCAGCCGATCTTCGCCGCCGATCAGGGTGTCTACTCGCACCGCCTCGGTGACAAATGGCTCGCCGGGGGTGCATCGAACTCCGGTGGCGCCGCGCTGCTCGCGCATTTCACCGCCGCCGACATGGCCTGCATGACCCCGCTGCTGCGCCCGGACGAGCCCACCGGGCTCGACTACTATCCGCTGCCCAAACCCGGCGAGCGCTTCCCCATCGCCGACCCCGCCCTCGCACCAAAGATCACGCCGCGCCCGGCCGAGGATCACCGCTTCTTCCAGGCGCTGCTCGAAGGCATCGCGAGCGTCGAGGCGCTCGCCTATCAGCGCCTGCACGCGCTCGGCGCACCGGCGCTGCGGCGGGTGATCAGCATTGGCGGCGGCGCCCGGAACGACGCCTGGACCGATATCCGCCGGCGCATCGTCGGCGTGCCCGTGAGCGTTGCCGCGCAGACCGAAGCGAGCTACGGCGCGGCGCTGCTGGCGCTGCAGGGACCGCCGCAATGACGGCGGCAGCGTGCGAGATCAGCGGCCTGTCCGCCATCGCCGAGCGGTTCGATCACGTCCTGCTCGATCAATGGGGCACGTTGCATGACGGCAGGACCGTGCTTCCGGCGGCTCACGACTGCGTCCTGCGGCTGCGCGAGGCCGGCAAGCAGATCCTGGTGCTGTCGAACTCCGGCAAGCGCGCGAGCGCCAATGCCGAGCGCCTCGCCCGGCTCGGCCTGCCGCGCTCGGCCTATGACGGCATTCTCACCTCGGGCGAGGTGACCTGGAGCGGACTACGCGACCGGACGCGCGCGCCGTTCACCGATTGCGGCAGCGCCTGCTTCCTGATCACCAGGGGCGGCGACTGCTCGCTGATCGACGGGCTCGATCTCGTCCTCGTGACGGATATGCGGGACGCCGACTTCATCCTGCTCGGCGGCCTCGATGACGACCTCGCCGAGCCGGACCCCTGGCGCGACCGATTCACCGGAGCAGCGGCACGGGGCGTGCCGATGATCTGTGCCAATCCCGACCTGATGATGTTCGGTGCAGCCGGCCTCGTGCCGGCACCCGGCACGCTGGCCCGCGCCTATGAGTGGCTCGGCGGCCCGGTGAGCTTCGTCGGCAAGCCGTATCAGCCGATCTTCGCGGCCGCGCTGGAGCAGCTCGGCGATCCGGAGCCGCACCGCGTGCTGATGATCGGCGACTCGCTCGACCATGACGTCGCCGGCGCCCGCGCCACAGGCTTGCAGAGCCTGCTGCTCGGCGATGGCGTGCATCGCACGACCTTGGCCGGCGCGCCCGACCTCGCTGCGGCGACGCGCAAGCTCGCAGCTTCGCCCGGCCGCATGCCGAACTGGACGATGCAGCACCTTTCTTGGTGAGAAGGAGATGCGAAATGCGCGAGCCAGCCGAGCTTCAGGAGTTGCGCCGGATGTCGGCGCGGGTCGGCCGCAACATCGAGCTGGTGCAAGGCGCCGGCGGCAACTCCTCGCTCAAGCAGGATGATGTGCTGTGGGTGAAGGCGTCCGGCACCTGGCTTGCCGATGCCGACGCGAAGGACATCTTCGTGCCTGTGCTCCTGCCGGCGGCGCGCGACGCGCTCGCCGCTGACGACGAGCGCATTCCGCTGGCCGCTCCCGGTCCCCTGCGCGCCTCGATCGAGACCGCGCTGCATGCGCTGCTGCCGCACCGGATCGTGCTGCACGTGCACGCCGTCAACACCATCGCCTGGGCGGCGCGGCGCGATGCGCGCGATGACTTTGCGGCGCGGCTGGACGGGCTCGCCTGGCGCCATCTCGATTACTTTCATCCCGGGCTGCCGCTGGCGCGCGCAGTGAGCGCCATCGTCGCGCGCGACCGCATCGACGTGCTGACCCTCGGCAATCACGGCCTCGTCGTCGGTGCCGAGAGCTGCGATCAGGCCGAGGCGCTGGTCCATGACGTCGAGCACCGGCTGGCGCTGCCGGTACGCCCGGCGCTTGCTGGCGACGCAGCGGCCTTGCGCCGTCTGTGCGCCGGCACCGCCTATCGCCTGCCGCAGGATGCTGGTAGCCACGGCATCGCCACCGATCCGTTCAACCGCGCCATCGCGACCGGCGGCTCATTGTATCCGGACCACGTCGTGTTTCTCGGCCCGGGCCTGCCGACGATCGAGAGCGCCAGCGACCTCGCCACGCTGCTCGCGCGCGCCAAAGCGAGCCGCCTGCCCGCGCCCGTCGCAGCGCTCGCGCCGGGTCTCGGTGCCATCATCCGCAGCGACGCCAGCCCGGGCGCCGAGGCCATGCTGAGCTGCCTCGCGCTCGTGACCAGCCGCCTGCCGCTATCGGCCGATATCGGCTATCTCTCGTCGCAGCACGAGCAGTTGCTGCTCAACTGGGACGCCGAACGTTACCGCCAGCAACTGACGGCAAGCCGCCAGTCGTCGAATTGAAGCGGCGGAGGACCACGCGATCATCGCTAGAGACCGGCGGGGACGACGCCCTCGCCACGATCCGTTCACGAAGCGCATCTCCGACCTGATCGATGACCTCGCGCCAATCGCGCCTTTCGCGCTGACGGAACAGGCGCATGCGCGGGTACCAGACGCTGTCGTCACGATCGAGCAGCCAGCGATAGTCCGGCGTGTACGACAGGAGCGTCCAGGTCGGACAGCCAAGCGCGCCGGCGAGATGAGCGACACTGGTATCGACCGTGATCACGAGATCCAGACATGAGATCAGCGCGGCGGTATCGGCGAAATCGGCAAGTAGACCTGACAGGTCCACGATCCCGCTCGCCTCCTGGAGCACGGCCTTGTCTTCGGCCTTCGGCTCCTTCTGCAGGCTGATGAACGCCGCATCCTCGCGGAGCAGGCGGGAAAACATGCGCAATGGGATGGAACGATTGTGGTCATCGAGGTGGTTGGGATTGCCTGACCAGACCAGGCCGATCCGCAATTTCTCCGGGGTGCCAAGGCGCTCCTGCCAGAGTTGGATCCGATCCGGATCAGGCGCCGGCAAATAGGACACCGGCGCTGGAATCGTGGCCAGTGTCGTCCGAAAGGCAAGCGGCAGGCTCATGATCGGACACTGGACATCCACTCCCGCAAGTTCGCTGGCCTCCGCGACAGGAACACACTGCGAAATGCCTGGCATCTTCGACAACAGCGGAAGCAACCACTCTTGAACGGCGAGGATCACGCGCGCGCCCAGCGCTGCGACCATCGGCACGTAGCGGACGAACTGGATCGTATCACCCAGTCCTTCATCGGCGGCGATGATGATGGTTTGTCCCGCGAAGGCCGGATGGCCGTCCGGTCGTTCATGATTGGACGCCTCCGGCCGGCTATTTTGCCCGATTGAACTGGTAGGAGCCCTGGAGGAAGACGCCATAGCGCTCCGTCGTATATCTCAGGACCTGATTGAACGAATCGACGGCATTGGTGCTGAGATGCCACCAGCGCCCACCGATGCCGATGCGGAAATTGTCGGTCAACTGGTAGTTCAGCACGGTCTCGGCCTGGAAGCCGCTTCCTTGCCCTGAGGCGGGATCGCGCCCGAACGTGAAATAGTGCGTGTCGATCGCATTCTGCGTGGTCCAGACATAGGCGGCCTCCGCCTGCCAGCTCAGCCGGTCTGACAGCCGCGTGTCGAGGGAGACACCGGCCCGTCCGCTATGCCAGCGATCCTGCTCGGTCACCACCTTCACGCCCGGCCCCAGCGCAGGAGCGCAGATCGTCGGATTGCCGCCCACCTGGGTGCAGCCCCGCGCGTCCACCGTCTCCGTCCAATATTGATAGCCGACGAAGGCGCCGAGCCGGAAGCGTTCGGTCTCCAGCAGGTTGAAACCGACATCGAGATTTGCATATTGCAGCCCCCCGCCCACGCTGCTGACGGTCTTGGACGACGGATTGACGAACGGAGCGAAGTCCTCGTCGACGAGCGTGCCCGAGCTGATCTTGCCCGCCCCTATATAGCCCTTCAGAAACATGTTGGTGAACGGACCGTCGAGCGCATCGATCCTGAAAAACATCTCGCCGCTGTGCCCGGTCATGCCGCCATAGGCGAGCCGGGAGACCTGAAGCGTCGCAGCCTGATCGGCGAAATAGCGGTAGCGATTCTGCCCGGAGCTGAACCAGTAGCGCACACCGGTCTCCAGCATGTAGGACGGCAGGATCGACGCGCGCGATTGCAGCGGCATGTCGCCCGAGCCTGCCCCCTGCCCGCCCTGCAACGCTGCAGGCCTGGCCCAGGCGCAACTGACGACCGAGGCGTTGCACTTGGTGACACCGTCGGCGTTGAAATCGCGCCGCAACGTGACCGTCGCGAACAGGTCCTTGGTCGTCGTCTTGACGTTGGCGAGCGTGCTGTCGACGAACCGATAGCCGATCTCCGTTTCCAGGCTGATCTCCTTCGACCAGAGATAGCTGACCAGCAGCGACGGCAGAACCGTGTACTCCTTCAGGTCGGTCCGGGTCCCGGACCTGTACCCCGCCCGCAGCCGCGGGCTGATGGCGAGATCGGGCGTGATCGGATAGCGCGTGGCAAGATCGAGAACGTAGAACTTGGAGTCCGCCAGGCTCGCGTAGCGCAGCGCACCCATGAACAGATCGCCCGGCTTGATGATGCCGTTCCCGGTCAGCTGGGCCGACAGATAATATTCGAGGCCGCTCGCCGGCGTGCCGTCGACGCCGCCGGACGGCAGCGTGCCGGTGAGATTGGTCACCGTGGCATCGGCAGCAACCTGCCAAGTCTCATTCAATGGCCGCGAGTAGCTCACCATCGCCGACTGGAACGTCGGCGTACGGTCGATCGCGAGCTGCCTGATCTCGCCCGCGGTATTGAACTTCATCATGTCGTAGAGGGTGAGGAAGGGCTGCCCCTGCAGCGCATTCCAGGTCGAGAGAAATGGCACTCTTCGATAGTCGAACGAGGCGTTGATGACCGACTTGTCCTCGAACGTATACGTTCCCGAGAACACGGCGGCGTTGAGCGCGCGGAAATGCGTGTCGTAGTCGATCAGGCCGAGCAGCGACTTGTTGGCGTCGAAATAGCGGAATTCGGCGCCGATGGCCTGGCGGTCGACGATGTTGCGGTCGTATTGCGTGATCAGGTAGACCGTGGTCTCGAGGCCACCCAGGATCTTGCCGAAGTCGATGCTTGCGCCATAGAGCGTCTTGCCATCCTTGAACGGTGCGTCGAAGCGGCTCCAGTTCGGCGAGCCCGCGAGCACGTTCAAGCGCAGCCCCGGGCTCTTCTGCCAGCTCAGCACCGCGCCGTCGAAACGGCCGATCACGCCGCCGGTGTTGCGGGATTGCCGTCCGACGCGCAACGTCACGTCGGCTTCCTTCAGCGTGTAGTCGACCTGCGCGGTCGAAACGCCGTATTTGTCGTTTCCGGTATCGAACTGGCGCTCATGGGTGAACGCCAGCCTGAACTTGGTCCTGATGCGGTCGTTGTCGGCGGTACCGAGAAAGTCAAAATTGGTCAGCAGCGTGTTCTGATGCACCCGGTGCGCGTCGGGATCCGCATTCGGGTTCGGCGCAATCGCCCTGTCCTTGACGGCGCTGGTCGTGTCGTTGGTGATGAAGGTGGTCGAGAGGCTGCCCGACATCGACCAGCGGGTGTCCCCGTTCGGCCCTGCCGCCTTGGTCGGCATGCCTGCCCCCATGTCTCCGCCTTCGGGCGTGACAGCAGACATGTCGCGCGGCCGCGCCGGCGCGCTGCTGGTCGCGGTGAGAAGCGCGGCAAGCCGCTGCCTCACCCGCTCGGCGCCCTCGCCGCTCGGATAGCGGCGCAGATAGTCTTCATATTCCGCCTGCGCGGCAGCGGTCTGGCCAGCCTTCTGCCGCGCCACGCCGAGCAGCTCCTGCGCCTCGGCGCTCGAGCCGTTCTCGGGGAGTTTCAGCACCTTCCTCAGGAGCTCGATCGCGGCGCTGAAATTGCCTTTCTTGATCGACGCGCGAGCCTCGTCCATCGACGCCTCCGCAAACCGGATGTCCGCGGCGGAGGCCTGCTGCATCGTGCGATTGTCGTTGCGGACCGACGCCGCCGCACCGGGGACCGCAACCGGTTTCGGCGCATCCGGGGCGGCTACGCTCGGCACCAGGGCCTTCACCTTGCACGCCGACACCGGACCCTTTCGGGCCACCACGATCGCCACCTGCTCGAAGCTACCGGATTGGACGATCTGATAGGTGAACTCGCCGGCAAACTGGACGACGAGGATCGGTCCCCTGTTCTGATCGAGCGTCAGATAGACGTCCTGGAGGCCGGAGCCCTGGGCATTGTCGACACGCACGCCTTCGCGCCTGACCAGGCGCCGCGCCATGATGGTGTCCCGGTCGACCAATTGCAGCGAGACGCTGAGCTGGCTGCCTTGGTCGAGCGGGAAATGCCCGGTGTAGCGGACACGAACGTGAAAATTGACCCGCAGAAGGCTGCAGTTTCCGATCGTCGTGGCATTTGCATTGGCGACGAACTGATCGATGACCGGCTGGGCCGGTGCAACGCCAAAGACCCCGTCGAGCAGGATTGCGAGCAAGCCGGCCAGCAGACCGATCAGCCATCCCGCCGACCTCGCTGCCGCGGCTTGTCTGAAGCAGTCGCGCATCACCAGCCACCTCCATTGACCCGGTGCTGCCGCTGGCGGCGGGTGACGATGGTGGTCTGCGACTTGTCAGCATAGATATGGCATGCGCCGGTGCAGTCCTTGAGCTCGGCGACGGTGTAATCCATCGGCGCCGGCTTCATGAGCTTGGCGTGCTGCTGCGGGCGGAAATCACTGGCGTGGCAGGCGGCGCAGTCGGGCTTGTAGGCCGCGAACTTGAACAGAACGGCCTGCGAGTTGCCGCTGTGGCAGGCGGTGCAGCCGATGGCCGCGCTATGGTTCGGATAGCTCGCCGACATATGCCGGTAATTGACCGAGCTCCAGCTCACCGTCCGGTGGCAGCTCTCGCAGGGGACGTTGGTCACGAAGTGCTTCGGCGACTTTCCGGTGGCGTTGGAGCCGTTGTGACAGCTGGCGCACGGCGCAGTCAGGCTAGTGTGATCCATCCGCGCGCCCGAGAACGACACGGTGTTCTTGTGGCAGCTTTCGCATGGCGCGCTGGTGACCACGTGCTTCTGGGGCTTGCCGCCCGCGGCCATGCCGTTGTGGCAGCTCGCGCAGGCCGCCATCGTGCCGGTGTGGCTGAAGCGGGCGCCGCTGAACGTCGTCGTGCTCTTGTGGCAGGTCTCACAGGGCGCGCTGGTGACCACGTGCTTCTGCGGCTTGCCGCTCGCGGCCATGCCGTTGTGGCAGCTCGCGCAGGCCGCCGTCGTTCCAGTATGGCTGAACCGGGCGCCGCTGAACGTCGTCGTGCTCTTGTGGCAGGTCTCACAGGGCGCGCTGGTGACTACGTGCTTCTGCGGCTTGCCGCTCGCGGCCATGCCGTTGTGACAGCTCGCGCAGGCCGCCGTCGTTCCAGTATGGCTGAACCGGGCGCCGCTGAACGTCGTCGTGCTCTTGTGACAGGTCTCACACGGCGCAGCGGTTGCGACGTGCTTCGGCGGCTTGCCAGGCGCGGTCATTCCGTTATGGCAGGATGCGCATGGCCCTTGCGCCGTCATGTGATTGAATCTGGAACCGGCCTCCGTGGTGCTCGATCCGGCAAGCCCTGCCCTCGGATTGAACGTCGGCAGCAGCGACGGAAGCCGACCGGCATTCTTCGCTTCCGGCGAGTCGCTGCCCGTATCGGTTGGAGGCAAGAGCCTACCGCGGGGATCATTCGGCGAGAGCGGTGATGTCGCGGATGTCATTCGGGGCGGCGTCCCCGACGGCTGCGGCACGGACGCCGCCGCGCCGCCAGCTTTGGCCGAACTGTCGGGATTGGAGGAACCGGACGAACTGGCGGAGGCCCCTGCTTCGGATCCCGCTGTCGGGGCCGTCGACGTCGCAGCCGTGTTCGCCAGCGGCTTGCTGCTGAACAGGAGCGTCGAACTGGATGGCGCCGCAGGCTTGGCGGCAGCGCCGGCCTGAGATGTAGCCGGTGCAGCGTTCGTACCGGGTGCTGCATCGGGATTCGTTGCTGCCGTCATCGTCCGGTTGGCGGTCGAGGCCGGCGTCACCGCCTTGACGGCCGGGGCCTGAGCAGGAACCACCGACCGCGCCGTCGTGGAGCAGCCCGCTGCCGGCTTCTGCGGGTCGTCGTCCCAGGTGGAAAAGTTGGCGGCGGCGCGCACGTGGCAGCAGCCGCAATCCTGCGACTTCGCGCTATGATCCGGCCCCTGCGCACCCCTGCGGCCCTGGCTGCGATACGAGCCGTTGTGACAGCTGTCGCAGCGCGTGGCATGCACGGCAGCATGGCTCATGGTGTAGGTGGCGAAGCTCGCCGCGGTGTTGCTGTGGCAGTTCGAGCACTGCACGCCCGTCACCGGAATATGCGGCGGGGTGGTCAGGCCTTTCGCGCTCGAACCATTGTGGCAGGCTGAGCAATTGGTGTTGGCCGCGGAGTGGGTGAACGCCGCGCCGCCCCAGCTCACATATCCGCCGCTGGCGGCCTTGCTGTGACAACTCACGCAATCGGCTCCGCCGGTCGCCACGTGGCTCGGGAACGACGCGGTGCCCATGGCCCCCTTGGTGCCCTGGCCGGTGAAGGAGCCGTTATGACAGCTGTC
>NZ_JBNPUK010000016.1:0-142848 GCF_051168135.1 Bradyrhizobium sp. HKCCYLRH2060 | reverse complement strand
TCCTCCTCGTGTGTCTCGAACATTTGGCGATGCTCAAGATCGCAGAAGAATCCACGCCATGCGCCTTGTCCAGCCTGCCTGAACCGGACAGCCGTGGGGTTGTCCCGGCCATGACGGAGTAACTAACTAGCCAGCTCGCGCGTTGCGACGTTGGGCTGTTGCCAGCCTAGATCCGCGATCAATCTCACCAGCCCCGCCACGATCACTCGCGCTGAGGCAGCAGCTCGATCACCTGCTCACCGTTCCGGATCGCTGTCGGCAGGTCCTGCGCGACGAGATCGGCAATCCATCGGACCAGCTCGGGAAGAGCTTCGTCCTTCGCCTGCCGGCGGAGTGGGGGCAAGTCGCGCTCGTGCGCTGTGCCCACTTTGATGTTGAGACGCTCATATGGAATGTCGCCGTCCGGCGGCCGATATCGCGCATCGAACAGACGCCGGCCGTGGCTGCGAACGAGGTGGATGCGAATGCCGCCAAGATCTCGTGCGGTCAGTGCGGCCAGGATGACGCTCGGCTTGAGAAGGTACCCATAGCCCTTGGGTATTTTGCCGGTTTCTGAGGTGAACTCCATGTTGTGTCTCTGGCACGTTCGGATATCGCGGTGGCCGCGCTTCGGTGCGGAAGCGATAACATGTAGTCCGTAGGGTGGGCAAAGCGAAGCGTGCCCACCATTCTTTTCTTTTTTGCGGGGCGAGGGTGGGCACGACGCTTCGCGTCTTTGCCCACCCTACGGCTCCGTTGGCCTGGCTTGAGCGGAGCCCGATCACTCCGAATAGCGCTGCTCGGCCCAGGGATCACCGCGGTTGTGATAGCCGCGCACCTCCCAATAGCCGGGTTTGTCGGAGTCGAGAAACTCGATCGCCTTCAGCCACTTTGCGCTCTTCCAGAAATACAGATGCGGCACCACGACCCGCACCGGACCGCCATGCTCCCTGGTGAGCGGCGCGCCGGACCAGCCGTGCGCGAGCAGCGCATCCTCGGCGGCGAAATCCTCCAGCGTCAGATTGGTCGTGTAGCCGTCGTAGGAATGCAGCACGACGAAATCAGCGCCGTCGCGCGGCCGGCAGGCGGCAAGCAGGTCGCGCGTCGCAAGCCCTTCCCATCGATTGTCGTAACGCGACCAGGTCGTCACGCAGTGAATGTCGGATGTGAACTGGCGCTGCTCCTGGGCGCGGAAGGCAGTCCAGTCCCAGAACAGGGGATTTTCCACCGCGCCGTAGACGTCGAGCCGCCAGCGCTCCGATGTGACCGACGGCGTCAGGCCGAGATCGAGCACCGGCCAGTCGCGGGTCAGGTGCTGGCCCGGCGGCAGGCGCTGGTCGTCGGGCCTGATGATGCGGCCGGTCAGGAACTTGCCTTCGCGCGCCCAGCGCTCCTTGGCTCGGCTCAGCTTGCTCTCGGGCGGCAGCCCGGACTCGTCAGCCATCGGCACCCCTCGTCAGTTCGCCTTGCTCATTCGTGCCTGTGCATCGCCGACGCATGCTTGGTATCGCGCATGGTCGCATAGATGAGCAGCGACAGGAAGATCACGCTTGTGAGATAATAATAGAACCAGGTCTCGTGCCCAATGCTCTTGAAGTAGAGCGCGATCGCCGGCGCGGTGCCGCCGAACAGCGAGACGGTGATCGCGTAGGGCAGGCCGACACCGAGCGCACGGACATTGGTCGGAAACAGCTCGGCCTTCACCACCGCGTTGATCGAGGTGTAGCCCGCCGTGAAGATCCAGGCGCCGCAGATCAGCAGGAAGGCCGTGAACGGCTCCTTGGTGCCCTTCAGCACGGTCAGAATCGGGATCGTCGCCAGCGTGCCGGCGACGCCGAAGAAGATCAGCAGCGGCTTGCGGCCGATGCGATCGGAGATCGCCCCATAGAGGGGCTGCAGCACGCAGGCGAACAGCAGCGAGCCGAAGATCACCATCGTGGTCTGGTCCGCTGTCAGGCCGACCGAGAGTTTCACGAAGGTCTGCATGTAGGTGGTGAAGGTGTAGAATGCGGCGGTGCCGCCCGCGGTCAGGCCGACCACCAGCAGGAGCTCCCGCGGATATTTGAACAGCGCGGTGATCGAGCCGGAAGGGCCGACGGTCTTCTTGGCCTCGACGAACGCCTCGGTCTCGTGCAGGTTCCGCCGCATCACCGCGACGAAGATCGCGAGGCCGGCACCGATTGCGAACGGAATGCGCCAGCCCCAGGCCCGCAATTCGTCCGGGGTCAGGAACACCTTCTGCAACAGCAGGAGCACGATGATCGCGGTGAGCTGGCCGCCGATCAGCGTGACGTATTGGAAGCTCGAATAGAAGCCGCGATGCCTGGCGTCGGCGACCTCGGACAGATAGGTGGCGCTGGCACCATATTCGCCGCCGAGGCTGAGGCCCTCGATGACGCGGGCGAGCGCCAGGATGATCGGCGCGGCGATGCCGATGGTGGCATAGGTCGGCGTCACCGCAATGATCAGCGAGCCGAAGCACATGCAGAGCACCGAGACCGTCAGCGACAGCCGCCGGCCGTGGTGATCGGCGAGATAGCCGAACAGCCAGCCGCCGAGCGGGCGCATCAGGAAGGTCGCGGCGAACACGACAGCGGCGTTGAGCTGCTCGACCACCGGGTCCTTCGATGGAAAGAAGGCCGGCGCGAAATACAATGCGAACGCCGTATAGGCATAGAAATCGTACCATTCGACCAGGTTGCCGGCCGAGCCGATCAGGATCGCCTTGATGCGGCGCTCGACGTCGGCGAGCGACGTGGTCTCGGTGGCAGGCTCGATCGCCTGGTCTGTCATATCCGGTCTCCGGCAAGCGTGATTTGCGGCCCTTCTACGGCAGCCGCAGGGATTGCCAACAGACGATAACGGACATGGGTCCCATGTTCAGCGCATGGAACTCTGGGCCGATCAAAGCAGAACTGCCGCCCTCATGGTGAGGGGCGCTGCTCCGCCTCGCTGGGAGAACCATCAGGCCAAGGTTCGGGGCCTCGCCCTTCGAGACGCTCGCCTTCGGCGAGCTCCTCAGGGTGAGGGGGAAGGTCATGCCGGGAAGAGCGAACTGTGCAGGCCAGCGAGAATCTCAACCCTCATGGTGAGGAGCCCGCCGAAGGCGGGCGTCTCGAACCATGAGGCCAGCGCCCGGGCCTCACCCTTCGAGACGCCGCTGCGCGGCTCCTCAGGGCGAGGGGGAGCATTTCACCTCGGCGCGCGCGGATCGATCGGCGTGGAGCTGGCGACTCCCAGCACGTCCTCGAGCAGCTTGGCACTCGCCAGCAAACCGGCGTCGTTGCGCGGCCGCGCGATCACCTGCAACCCCACCGGCAGGCCCGACGCGGTGAAGCCGCATGGCAGCGACAGCGCCGGGCAGCAGGCGAGCGTGATCGCGTAGACGATGCCGAGCCACTGCACGTAGTTGTCGAACTTCTGTCCGGCGCATTCGGCGACGTAGCGGTTCTCGACAGGGAAGGGCGGCACGATGGTCGCCGGCGCCAGCAGCAGGTCATAGGTCTCGAAGAACTTGACGGCGCGAGCGGTCATCGCCACGCGCTGCGCTTCGGCGCGGGTGATCTGCGCGACGGTGAGCTTCAGCCCTTCCTCGATGTTCCAGATCACTTCGGGCTTGAGCAGGTCGCGCTTGGTGCGCAGCAGCTCCTGCTTGCTCATCGCGAAGTCGAGCGCGCGCAGCACATGGAAGCATTCATGCGCCTCGCTGAAATCCGGATGCGCCTCCTCGACGATGACGCCGAGCTCGGAGAAACGCTGCGCCGCCTTGCGGGTGACCGCGATCACTTCGGGGTCGACTGGCGTGATGCCGAGATCGGGCGAATAGGCGACGCGGATCGGCTTCTTGCCGGAGCGGGCCGCGGTGAGGAAGGAGGTCGCAGGCGAGGGCAGCGAGATCGGGTCGGCGGCGTGCTCGCCGCTCATCGCGTCGAGCAGCAGCGCGAGGTCCTCGACATTGCGGGCCATCGGGCCCTGGACGCCGAGATTGCGGTCGATGGCGACGGCCGGCGTATGCGCGACGCGGCCGAAGCTCGGGCGCAGGCCGACGATGCCGCAGAAGCTCGCGGGGTTGCGCAGCGAGCCGCCCATGTCCGAGCCGTGCGCCAGCCACGCCATGCCGGTCGCAAGCGCAACCGCTGCGCCGCCCGACGAGCCGGCGGCCGAGCGCGACGTATCCCAGGGATTGCGCGTCGCACCGAACACCTCGTTGAAGGTGTTGGCGCCGGCGCCGAACTCCGGCGTGTTCGACTTGGCGTAGATCACGCCGCCATTGGCTTCGAGATGCTCGACCAGGAGATCGGAGTGTTCCGGAATCCGGTCCTTGAAGATCGGCGAGCCCTGCGTGGTCAGTACGCCCTGGACGTCGGTGAGATCCTTGATCGGCACGGGCATGCCGGCGAGCAGGCCGCGTTCAGAGGCCTTCTTCTGCATCAGCGCCTTGGCGTGATCGCGCGCGCGATCGAAGCACAGCGTCGGCAGCGCATTCACCTTGCCGTCGACGGCCGTGATGCGCGCTTCCAATGCATCGAGGCAATCGAGCGGGGTGACCTCGCCGGCCTTCAACTTGTCGACGACGGCGCAGGCGGTCTCGCGGATCAATCCCTGGTCGGCCAAAGCTTGGTTCTCCTGATTGGAAGCATCCCGGCGCTGTGTCGTAGACCATGTTTCGCCGGACGTGGAAAGGTCGCCGCGATCAACCCCACCCTGCACTGATGCCGCCATCGACGGTATAGATCACGCCCGACGTATAGCCGGCGCGGTCGGAGGCCAGGAACGCCATCAGGTCGGCGATCTCTCGTGGATGCGCGGGACGCCCGAGCGGCAGGCCTTTCTGGAATTCCGTGTAGCGGCTCTCGTCGCCGAACTGCTGCTTGGCGCGGGTCTTCAGCAAAGTGACGTGGCGGTCGGTGCCGACCGGGCCCGGATTGATGCCGACCACGCGGATATTGTCGGCGAGGCTCTTGGAGCCGAGCGCGCGGGTGAAGGCCATCAGCGCGGCGTTGCCGGCGCTGCCGCAGATGTAGTTGAAGTCGAACTTCTCGCCGGCCGCGCCGATGTCGTTGATGATGACGCCCGCGCCGCGCGCCTTCATGTCAGCATAGACAAGGCGCGTCAGGTTGATGAAGCCGAACACCTTGAGGTCCCAGGCGTGCCGCCACGTCGCCTCGTCGAGCTTGTCGATCGGCCCGCCCGGAATGTCGCCGGCATTGTTGACGAGGATGTCGATGTCCGCGGCCTCCTGAGCGAGCCGCGTGACATCCTCGGATTTGCGCAGGTCGACCACATGCGCGGCCGCATCGATCTGGTGCTTCGAGCGGAGCTGCTCGGCCAGCGCCGACAGCCGGTCGGCGCTGCGCGCCGCGAGCCGGACGTGGCAGCCTTCCTCGGCGAACGCTTCGGCCGCCGCGGCGCCGATGCCCTTGGAGGCGCCGGTGATGAGAACGCGCTTGCCGCGCAGGTGAAGATCCATGGACACTCTCGCTGAAGGGGAGGAGACCGGATTGTCTTGTGCGATTGTCTTGCGCGTCAGCCATGCGGTCAATCTTGCACCGCAGCGTTGCGCTTCCCCGTCGTTTGGTCCATTCAGGCGATCGACGATTTCAGCCGGAACACGGCGCAACACGCAAGGATCCGCTCGATGAGCAAGAAGCCCTATCGCATCGCAGTCATTCCCGGCGACGGCATCGGCAAGGAGGTCATGCCCGAGGGCATTCGCGTGATCGAGGCGGCCGCCAAGAAGCACGGCGTCGCGGTGCAGTTCGATCATTTCGACTTCTCGAGCTACGACTATTACGAGAAGCACGGCCAGATGATGCCGGACGACTGGAAGACGCAGATCGGCAGCCATGACGCGATCTATTTCGGTGCCGTCGGCTGGCCGGCCAAGATCGCCGACCACGTCTCGCTGTGGGGCTCGCTGATCAAGTTCCGCCGCGAGTTCGATCAGTATGTGAATCTGCGTCCCGTACGTCTGATGCCCGGCGTGCCGTCGCCGCTGGCGGGACGCAAGCCGGGCGACATCGATTTCTGGGTGGTGCGCGAGAACACCGAAGGCGAGTATTCGTCGGTCGGCGGCCGCATGTTTCCTGACACTGACCGCGAGTTCGTCACGCAGCAGACGGTGATGACCCGCACCGGCGTCGACCGCATCCTCAAATTCGCTTTCGAGCTGGCGCAGTCGCGGCCGAAGAAGCACCTGACCTCGGCCACCAAGTCGAACGGCATCTCGATCACGATGCCGTATTGGGACGAGCGCGTCGAGGCGATGGCCAAGAACTATCCGGGCGTGAAGTGGGACAAGTACCACATCGACATCCTCACCGCGAATTTCGTGCTGCATCCGGACTGGTTCGACGTCGTCGTCGGCTCCAACCTGTTCGGCGACATCCTGTCGGACCTCGGCCCGGCCTGCACCGGCACCATCGGCATCGCGCCGTCGGGCAACATCAATCCGGAACGCAATTTCCCGTCGGTGTTCGAGCCGGTGCACGGCTCGGCGCCTGATATCGCGGGGCAGGGGATCGCCAATCCGATCGGCATGATCTGGTCGGGCGCGATGATGCTGGAGCATCTCGGCGAGAAGACCGCGGCGCAGTCGATCGTCGGCGCGATCGAGCGGACGCTGGCTGAGCGGACGCTGCGGACGCGGGATCTGGGTGGCAACGCGGATACGGTCGCGTGCGGCAAGGCTGTGGCCGAGATGGTGGATTAGTCGCGATCATTGGCTCAGCGCTCGGTGCCGCCTCTCTCACAACGGGGCCCGCAATGGGAGAGGATGCACCGAGCAAGTCCTGCTATTTCTCCGCCGGAGGAAGTGCTCCCAAGCCGATGGGAGTCAGTCCTCGCCCGCTTCCGGCGTACGGAATGCCGAGCGCGCCGAGAGCGCAACGTTCGGACACGCCGTCAGCACGTGATCGGCCGGCCGCGGCTCCGGGTGTTGAAGACGTCGAGATCGGCGGCGTGAGCAGATGCGGTACGAGCGCAGGAAGCCCATCAGTCGGTCGACCCATGATATTCTTCAATGTCTCAAGCTTAGTACCACACTCGCCGCGGCGAGACGTGACTCGACTCTTGGTCGTATTTTGTGATCTACTCTCCCAAATTTAGGGAGAGTCAGATGTCTTGGAACAAAGGAAAGGCTAGCGGTTACACTTTAGTAGCGTCCGATGCGCCTATTATTCTTGGTATGGTAGCTCGGGACGACCGCGATCATGATATCGCAGCTTGGTTCGGTGTGAACCAAGGTCGAATTGCTGAGGTGAAGGACGGCAGCAAGTTCGGAACGCCTGCTGCAGCTCACTCCTCACTGCTACCGCCCAGCGGGCCACCCGGTATCAAAGGAAGGCGTTTGCGCGCAGCTGCCGACGATGTGATGAAGGCGCTTGCAAAAGGTCCAAGTGGACTGACTGAGGCGAAGGACCTCCTCCAGGGTGCGATTGATGCCTATGACACCAACGAAGCATGATTTAGCGTTTTGCTGGACCATAGTCTGAAATACGTTCCAAGTCCTTTCTACACGGCGGAACCCACATAAGACGTGGTTGGCCTTTCGCCTGTTTTTCCCAAACAAGCCATGCATACCCGGTCGCGGTCGTCGCCTTCATGTCTAATCGTCCTCGCACCATGGGCACCCGCTCTACAAATTGAGCGAACTTTGTCGGAGGAGCTTCCCGGAAGATCCCCTGATAACGACCAACGCTTTCAAGGAACACGGTGCGAGCTAAGATCGCTACGCCCTTTCGGGCGACGGACAAACCTGTCCGAACGAATTCTTCGGCGAGCCTAAAAGGCGGATTTGTGATTACCCAATCGAAGCTGTTAGGTTCATAAGGGTGCTCGATGAAGTCACGGACATCGCCATATCCATAAACGAAGGCGTCAGAGCTATGAACTTGCCCGAAATATTCTTTTAGAACCTTGGCCATGTGTCCGGCGCCGCAGGCCGGCTCAAGACAGGTAAGATGCGCGAGCGTTTTTGTTTGGCCGATAATATGCTCAAGAAGTCCCCTTGTAGCCCATGGAGGCGTAGGGAAGTCATCGGGGCTGTCTTTCGGTTCTACGCGCTGAGCCATTACGGCGTGAGACGTGTTTTGCATTTTCTTCCCCGAATCACTTCTGCAAGCTTCGGTTGTGTATGGTTAATGAGATCTTAATAGGGCGACACTTGCAACTATGCAGAGATAATCGAGTGTCGCGTACATCAGCTGCTGATGCTTGAGGCCCTAAGCTCCTCCTCTTCTTGCCTCGGAGCTAGCTTCGTGTCGGAGTAGGCCAAGATGGAATGCGTCACTGGCGAGCCACCCTTCGGCAATGCTCCCAGGCGGCGTGGATCAGGTTCTCGCTCGCTTCCGGCGTGCGGAAGGCCGAGTGCGCCGACAGCGTCACGTTGGGAATCGTCGTCAGCACGTGACCGGCCGGCAGCGGCTCGGTGGTGAAGACGTCCAGGCCAGCATGGCGGATGTGGCCGGAGCGCAGCGCGTCGATCATCGCGGTCTCGTCGACGATTGCCGCGCGGGCGGTGTTGACGAAGATCACGCCGGGGCGCATCTGCGCGATGCGCTCGCGCGACAGGAAGCCGCGGGTCTCGTCGTTGAGCAGGAGATGTAGCGAGACGACGTGGCTGTTCTGGAGCAGCGTCTCGAGTTCGACGAACTCCACACCGGGATGGCTCTTCGGCGAGCGGTTCCAGGCGATCACCTTCATGCCGCTGCCCGAAGCGATGCGCGCGACTTCCGCGGCGATGCCGCCGAAGCCGATCAGGCCCAGCGTCTTGCCGGTGAGCTGCATGCCGTCGTCACGTAGCCAGTTGCCGGCGCGCATCTCGCGGTCCATCTGTGCGATGCCGCGGGCAGAGGCCCACATCAGCGCGATGGCGGCTTCGGCAACCGCGGTGTCGCCGTAGCCCTTGATCAGATGCACGGTGATGCCGAGCTCCGCGAGCTCCTCCGGGTTCATGTAGCTGCGTGCGCCGGTGCCCAGGAAGACGACGTGCTTGAGCCCCTTGCATTGCCTCGCGACGTCGGTCGGCAGCGCGGTGTGATCGACCACGCCGATCTCGGCGCCGTCGAGGATCGCCGGCCAGTCCTCCGGCTTGATGTCGGGGTCGAGATGCACGCGCATCTCGGGATCGCCGGATTTGCGCTGCCGCTCGAAGATCTCGGCAAGCGAGTCGTTGGCGTCGATGAAAACTCCGCGCACGGATACCTCCTGACGAGCCCCGATGAGACAAGATGGGGCAGGGCAACTCAATGTGGTTCAACTTGAAGCATCTCGGGCCTCATGGTTCGAGACGCGCCTTCGGCGCTCCTCACCATGAGGGGAAGCAGCGACATCGAAGACTCTCGCCTCATCCTGAGGAGCCGCGCAGCGGCGTCTCGAAGGATGAGGCCCCAAAAAAGCCCGCGAGCATCAACCCACTACGACGCCACGCCGGCGAGCGACAGCACCGTGTGCAGCAGCACGTTCGCGCCAGCGGCGCAGTCGGATTGGGTGGCGTCCTCGAGCTCATTGTGGCTGATGCCGTCCTTGCAGGGCACGAAGACCATCGCTGCCGGCATGATGGTGTTGAGGTTGCAGGCGTCGTGGCCGGCGCCGGAGGTGATGCGGCGGTGCGCGTAGCCGAGCGTGCCGGCGGCGCGCTCGACGGCGTCGACCAGCTTGGGATCGAAATGGGTCGGCGGCTTGCGCCAGACCTGGTCGATCGCGATCTCGACCTTGCGCTTCTTCGAAATCTCGCCCGCAGCCGCGCGCAGGCTGGCATCGAGTGCCTCCAAGGTGTCGGCATTGGCGCTGCGGCAATCGATGGTGAAGGCGATCTCGCCGGGGATGACGTTGCGCGAGGGATTGGCGATGACGGCCTCGCCGATGGTGGCGACCGCGTTCGGCCCGAGCCTGATCGCGATCTGCTCCAGGGTCAGCGCGAACTCCGACAGCGCCAGCAGTGCGTCGCGGCGCAGCGGCATCGGGGTCGAGCCGGCGTGGCTCTCGAAGCCCGTGACCTTGCCGTCGTACCAGAACACGCCCTGGCCGTGATCGACCACGCCGATGGTCTTGTTCTCGGCCTCCAGGATCGGGCCCTGCTCGATATGCAGCTCGACGAAGCCGGAGAATTTCTGCGTGCCGACCTTGGCCTCGCCGCGATAGCCGATGCCGTCCAGCGCTTCGCCGACGGTCGTGCCGTCGGCATCCTTGCGCGACAAGATGTCCTCGACGGTGAAATCGCCGACATAGGCGGCGGAGGCCATCATCGCCGGCGCGAAGCGCGAGCCTTCCTCATTGGTCCAGTTGACGATGCACAGCGGCGCGTCGGTCTCGATGCCGGCGTCGTTGAGCGTGCGGATCACCTCGAGCGCGCCGAGCGTGCCCAGGATGCCGTCGAACTTGCCGCCGGTCGGCTGGGTGTCGAGATGCGAGCCGAGCCCGACCGGCGGCTTCGACATGTCGCGCCCCCGGCGTAGCGCGAACATCGAGCCGAGCGTGTCGACGTGCACGTCGAGCCCGGCGTCCTCGCACGCTTTCCGGAACCAGTCGCGGACCTGCTTGTCCTCCTGGCTCAACGTCAGCCGGCGGACGCCGCCCTTCGGTGTGGCGCCGAACTTGGCGGTCTCGTGGATGCTGTCCCAGAGGCGGGCGGAATCGATCTGCAGATTGGTGACGGCGCGGCTCATGCTTGAATTCCCTGTACTCCGGCGTCCTGTCCATCGCGCGCCGCGACGAGCGCGTCAACCGACGCCGAGGGATGGCTGGCCGTCTGCGCGGTCCGGGCTGCGAGCTCGGCGACGCGCTCGATCGCGACCATCTCGGGCGACGACAGCCAGCTCGCGGTGAAGGTCAGCGGCGGAATGCGCAGGTCCGTCTTCAGCTCCTGCAGCCGGCCGCGCTCGATCTCATTGGCCACGATCGCCGCGGGAATGACGGCGACGCCGAGACCCTCGACCGCCATGTGGATCACGGTTGCCAGCGAGGCGCTGGCGTGCAGCCGCATCGGCGGCAGATGCGGGCGGTTGAACAGCGAGCGCACATTGTCATAGGGCTGGGTGTTGCGCGGGAAGGTGATGATCGGGAAGCGCGCCATCTGCTCGGCGGTCACCACGCCCGTGCCGAAGCCGAGGGCAGGGCTCGCCAGGAAGCTGATCGGATAGTCGCACAGCACGCGGCTGCGGATGCCGGACTCGGACGGCGCGCCCAGTGCGAAGGCGAGCTCGATCTCCTGCGCCAGCAGGCGCGCGTGCAGGTTCGGCGTGACGTCGACCTCGATCTCCAGCGACAGGTTCGGATAGCTCTCGTTGACGCTCTTGATCAGCCGCGGCAGCCAGTCGTGCACGATGGTCTCGGCGACGCCGAGCCGGAGCACGCCGCGCATCGCCGAGCGGTCGCCGACCTCGGCCATCATCTCCGCGCGCAGGCCGATCAGCTTCTCGGCATAGACCAGCATCTGCCGTCCGCTGGCCGTCGGCGACGCCACGCGATGATCGCGGTTGAGCAGCTTGACGCCGAGCTCGCGCTCGAGCTGGGCGATGCGCTGGGAGATGGCCGGCTGGGTGGTGTTCAGGCGCTGCGCCGCGCCGCGGAAGCTGCCGAGCTTCACCACCCAGAGAAAGGTCTCGATGGAACGGAAATCCAACATCGCGCCCCGCTCGGATCAATTTGTTTTATCGATCCTGATTAAAAACGAAGATTAGACTTTATAGCATGGCTGATGTTCAGTGAGTTTGTCGAGATATTAGGCAAGTGGCACAAATGACTGTTTCTGCGGCACTGCAGCAATCAGCGGGCGAGACAGACCTTCTCCCGAGCCATCAGGCCCGCCTGGACTATCGCACCGGCAAGGGCTGGAGCACCGCCGGCGTCGCCAATGGCTTCGTGCAGGGCAATCTGGCGATCCTGCCCGAGCAGTACGCCGGCGCCTTCCACCGGTTCTGCCAGCTCAATCCGAAGCCGTGCCCGATCATCGGCATGTCCGATCCGGGCAATCCTCATATTCCGGCACTCGGGGCCGATCTCGACATCCGCACCGACGTGCCGCGCTACCGCGTCTGGCGCGACGGCGAGATGGTGGAGGAGCCGACCGACCTGATGTCGCATTGGCGCGACGACCTCGTCACCTTCGTGCTGGGCTGCTCGTTCTCCTTCGAGGAAGCGCTGATGGCCGACGACCTGCCGATCCGCCATATCGAGCAGGGCTGTCGCGTGCCGATGTATCGCACCAACATTGCCTGCACGCCGTCCGGGCCGTTTGCGGGACCGATGGTGGTGTCGATGCGTCCGTTCAAGCCGGCGCAGGCGATCCGCGCCGTGCAGATCACGACGCGCTTTCCGGCCGTGCACGGCGCGCCGGTGCATCTCGGTCTTCCCGAACAGATCGGCATCGCCGATATCAACAAGCCGGACTACGGCGATCCGGTGCCGGTCGGCTCAGACGAAATTCCCGTTTTCTGGGCCTGCGGGGTGACGCCGCAGGCGGTCATCGCCGCGGCCAAGCTGCCCTTCGCCATCACTCACGCGCCGGGGCTGATGCTGATCACCGATCTCAGGAACAAGGATCTCGCCGTCCTCTAATCAGGCAGCCTTTAATCAGGCAGTCTTGCTGCTTATTGAGCCTTTACCACCGATCTCAACCGCTTCATCGATGCGCTTTCATCAGAGGATCTTGCCATGACCATCACGCGCCGAAACGTCCTGCTTGGAGCCACCGCTGCCGCCGCGCTCGGCCCGATCGCCGCCCGCGCCCAGACCTCGGAAGTGAAGATCGGCGTCATCTATCCGTTCTCGGGCGCCAGCGCGCAGATCGGCGTCGACGCGCAGCGCGCGTTCGAGACGGCGGCCGAGATCATCAACGGCAAGTATGATTACGACCTGCCGCTCGCGCGCACCGAAGGGCTGCCGGGCCTCGGTGGCGCCAAGATCAAGCTGGTGTTCGCCGACCACCAGGCCGACCCGCAGAAGGGCCGCGCCGAGGCCGAGCGCCTGATCACCCAGGAGAAGGTCGCCGCCGTCATCGGCTCGTATCAGAGCGCCGTCGCGGTGACCGCGAGCCAGATCTGCGAGCGCTACCAGATCCCGTATCTCTCCGCCGACAATTCCTCGCCGAGCCTGCATCGCCGCGGCCTGAAGTATTATTTCCGCGCCGCGCCGCATGACGAGATGTTCTCGCAGGCGATGTTCGATTTCTTCGACATGATGAAGAAGAAGGGCACCAAGATCGAGACCTTGGCGCTGTTCCACGAGGACACGATCTTCGGCACCGATTCCAGCAACGCCCAGCTCAAGCTCGCCCAGGAGCGCGGCTACAAGGTCGTCGCGGACATCAAGTACCGCGCCAACTCGCCGTCGCTGTCGGCCGAGGTGCAGCAGCTGAAGGCCGCCAACGCCGACGTGCTGATGCCGTCGAGCTACACCACCGACGGCATCCTGCTGGTCAAGACCATGGCCGAGCTCGGCTACAAGCCAAATGCGATCGTGGCCCAGGACGCCGGCTTCTCGGAGAAGGCGCTGTATGACGCGGTCGGCGACAAGCTCGAGGGTGTGATCTCGCGCGGCTCGTTCTCGCTCGACCTCGCCGCCAAGCGGCCGATGGTCGGCAAGATCAACGACATGTTCAAGGCGAAGTCGGGCAAGGACTTCAACGACTACTCGTCGCGCCAGTTCATGGGCCTGATCGTGATGGCGGATGCCATCAACCGCGCCAAGTCGACCGACGGCGAGAAGATCCGCGACGCGCTCGCCGCCACCGACATGCCGGGCGAGGCGACCATCATGCCGTGGAAGCGGGTGAAGTTCGACGAGAACGGCCAGAACAACGACGCCGATCCGGTGCTGCTGCAATATGTCGGCGGCAAGTTCGTCACCATTTTCCCGGCCCAGGCCGCCGTGGCGGAAGCCAGCTGGCCGATGAAGTAACGAAAACCGGCCCGCCGGGCCGGGTGTTCGTGAGATCGTGGCGGAGCATCGGTCATGCTTCGTCATTGCGAGGAGCGCAGCGACGAAGCAATCCAGGGGCCTCAAGTCAGGTCTGGATTGCTTCGCTTCGCTCGCAATGACGGGGAGCAAGTAAAGTGACAGCAGAAACAATCATCCAAAGTCTCGCCAGCGGCCTGTTGATGGGCCTGCTCTATGGCCTGATCGCCGTGGGGCTGGCGCTCATCTTCGGCCTGATGGACGTCGTGAATTTCGCGCATGGCGAGTTCCTGATGATCGCGATGTATGCGAGCTTCTTCCTGTTCGCCTATTTCGCGCTCGATCCGCTGCTGGCGGCGCCGCTGGTCGCAGCCGCCCTGTTCGTGTTCGGGGCGGTGGTCTATCTGCTGATCGTCAGATTTGCGGTCAGGGCCAAGGCCAATACCGGCATGGTGCAGATCTTCTCCACCTTCGGTCTCGCCGTCCTGATGCGCGGCGTCGCGCAGTATTTCTTCACCCCGGACTATCGCAGCATTCCGCACTCATGGCTGGGCGGCAAGACGATCTCGATCGCCGGCATCTACCTTCCGCAGCCGCAGCTGGTCGGTGCTCTCATTGCGATCGCGGCCTTCGCCGGCCTGTATTTCTTCATCCACCGCACCGATTTCGGCCGCGCGCTTGAGGCGACGCGTGAGGATGCCGGTGCGGTGGCGCTGGTCGGCATCGACAAGAACAAGGTGTTCGCGCTCGGTTGGGGTCTTGGTGCGGCGCTGGTCGGACTCGCCGGTGCGGTCATGTCGATCTTCTTCTATGTGTTCCCCGACGTCGGCGCGTCGTTTGCGACCATCGCCTATGTCACGGTGGCGCTCGGCGGCTTCGGCAGCGTGTTCGGCGCGTTCGCCGGCGGCATCGTGGTCGGTCTCGTCGAGGCCACCACCACCTTGATCATGCCGCCGTCGCTGAAGACGGTCGGCATCTACGGTGTCTATCTCCTCGTCGTCTTCATTCGCCCGCGCGGCCTGTTCGGATCGATCTGATGGACAAGGTATTCATTCAACGCCGGCGGCGCGACCTGATCGTCGCGGCATGCCTGGCACTGCTCGCGACCCAGGTGCCGCGCTATGTCACCGATGTGTACATCCAGAACAGGATGATCATGACCCTGATGTATGCAGCGCTGTCGCAGAGCTGGAACATCCTGTCCGGCTATTGCGGCCAGATCTCGCTTGGGCACGCGCTGTATTTCGGGCTCGGCGCCTACGTCACCGCGCTTCTGTACACCAAGTTCGGGATGCTGCCCTGGTTCGGCATGTTCGCCGGCGGGCTGCTGTCGGCGGTCATCGCGATGGCCCTCGGCTATCCCTGCTTCCGACTGGGCGGACACTATTTCGTCATTGCCACCATCGTGATCGCGGAGATTGCGCTCGTGCTGTTCCAGAACTGGGAATGGGCGGGAGCAGCGCTCGGCATCACGATCCCGCTGTCGAAGCAGGATAGCTGGCTGACCCTTCAATTCGCCAAGGACAAGCTGCCTTACTTCTACTTCGCGCTCGCTCTGGCCTGCGTCGCCTGGTTCGTGACCTGGTGGCTGGAGGACTCAAAGTGGGGCTATTGGTGGCGGGCCGTGAAGGACAATCCGGTCGCGGCCGAGAGCTTGGGCGTTGTCGTGTTCAATTCCAAGATGGGCGCGGCGGCCGTGTCGGCGTTTCTCGTCGCCGTCGGCGGCGGCTTCTATGCGATGTACGTCACCTACATCGATCCCGAGAGCGTGATGGGCTTCCAGTTCTCGCTGCTGATGGCGCTGCCCGCCGTGCTCGGCGGCATCGGGACCCTCTGGGGCCCGATGCTCGGCGCCGTCATCCTGATCCCGCTGACCGAGCTGACGCGCTCCTATATCGGCGGCTCCGGCCGCGGCGTCGACCTGATCGTCTATGGCGGCCTGATCATCGCGATCTCGCTCGCCCGGCCGCAAGGACTCGTCAGCCTGTTCTCCCGTAAGCCGAAGCGGGGTGCCCAGCCGGTCAGAGAGGCGGTGGCGTCATGACCGCGCTGTTGGAAACCCGCAACATCACCCAGCGCTTCTCGGGACTGACCGCCAATTCGGAAGTCTCGATCTCGGTCGGGCGCGGCGAGATCGTCGGCCTGATCGGGCCGAACGGCGCCGGCAAGTCGACCTTGTTCAACCTGATCGCCGGTGCATTCAAGCCGACTGAAGGCCAGATCATCTTCGACGGCGAGGACGTCACGGCGCTGCCCGCGGCAGAGCGCTGCCAGCGCGGCATTGGCCGCACCTTCCAGGTCGTGAAGAGTTTTGAGAGCATGACGGTGATCGAGAACGTCATCGTCGGCTCCCTGGTGCGCACCACCAATATGCGCGACGCCCGCCGCAAGGCGCATGAGGTGCTGGCGTTCTGCGGGCTCGATGCGCGCGCCGACGTGCTCGCCAGCGACCTCGTGCCCTCGGAGAAGCGGCGGTTGGAGGTGGCACGCGCGCTCGCGACCGAGCCGAAGCTGCTGCTACTGGACGAGGTGCTGACCGGCCTGACGCCGGTCGAATCCCAGAAGGGCGTCGAGCTCGTGCGCCGCGTGCGCGACACCGGCATCACCGTGCTGATGGTCGAGCATGTCATGGAGATCGTGATGCCGCTGGTCGACCGCGCCATCGTGCTCGACCTCGGCAAGGTGCTGATCGAAGGCAAGCCCAAGGACGTCGTCCGCGATCCCAAAGTCATTTCCGCCTATCTTGGAGACCGCCATGCTGTCGGTGCGTGACGTCACCACCGCCTATCAGGGCCTGGTTGCGATCTCGAATGTCTCGATCGACGTCGAGAAGGGCGAGATCGTCTGCGTCGCCGGCGCCAATGGCGCGGGCAAGTCGACCTTGTTGAAATCCATCGCCGGCGCCGAGCGGCCGCGCGCGGGAAGCGTGACCTTCGACGGCAACCGCATCGACGGCATGGCGCAGCATCTGATCACGGCACGCGGCATCGCCTATGTGCCGGAGAACCGCCGGCTGTTCCCGCGGCTCTCGGTGCGCGACAATCTTCGGCTGGGCAGCTATCTCTATCGCAGCGAAGCCAACCGCGAGGAGCCGCTCGACTTAGTGTTCACACTGTTTCCGCGGCTCTCCGAGCGGCTCGAGCAGCGCGCCGAGACCCTGTCCGGCGGCGAGCAGCAGATGCTGGCGATCGGCCGCGCGCTGATGACCCGGCCGCGGCTCCTGATGCTCGACGAGCCGTCGCAGGGCATCATGCCGAAGCTGGTCGACGAGATCTTCCAGGCCGTCAAGCGCATCCGCGACGCCGGCATGACGGTGCTCATCGTCGAGCAGCGCATGGCGGAATGCCTGGAGATCGCAGATCGGGCCTACATCCTGCAGACGGGTCGCGTGCTGATGCAGGGGACATCAGCGGAGATCAGCGGCAACAAGGATGTGCGGAAGGCGTATCTGGGGCTTTGAGGCAATGACCTCGTAGGGTGGGCAAAGCGCCGCCGTCAGGCGGCGCGTGCCCACCAGCGGTGCCGATGAGGAAAGACGGTGGGCACGGCGCGGGAGATGGCGTCGTAAATCATCGGAGACTTTGGCGCGCCTTTGCCCACCCTACGCACCGAGCAAAGTCGCGAGACGACGGCGCTGCGAGATACAGCGCCCTCGCCCCTTGTGGGAGAGGGCATGTACGGCCCATCCACGTACGCGGATGGGTGAGGGGTATCTCTCCGCGAGTGTCGCTCATAGAGAAAAACCCCTCACCCAACCGAGCTTGCTGCGCTGTCCTATATGCCCTCTCCCACAAGGGGCGAGGGCGCATTCACAGGCACCGCGCTCGCTGCTTGTTGTCAAGCTTTGCCACGATGAGTTCGATCGTGACTGCTTTTCGGCGCTGAACTCCTACACCATCCCCTTGCCGGCATCCGAGCCCTGCCGGCGCTGCCGCGCCTGCAGCACCAGAATCACCGACAATGCCGCGAAGATCACCACGAACGACACCGCCGAGGTCAGCGTGCCCAGCGCGTAGATGTCGGGCTTGGTCACCGTCGTCGTCAGGCCCTGCAACTCCAGCGGCAGCGTGTTCACCGAGCCGATCGCCTGGCTCGAACGTGCGAGCTCGTCCCAGGACAAGGTGAAGCCGAACAGGCCGATGCCGACCACGGAGGGCAGAATGATCGGCAGCACGACGTGGCGGAAGGTCTGCCAGGGCGTGGCGCCGAGGTCGCGGGCGGCTTCCTCCAGACGGCCGTCGAAGCGGTTGAAGATCGCGAACATGATCAGCAGGCCGAACGGCAGGGTCCAGGTGAGATGCGCACCTAAGCCCGAGGTGAACAGGCCCATGGCGGTGGTGTAGCCATCGGCGAGCCAGCCCAGGCCAAAGTCGGCGCCGTGCTTGTTGACGAAGTCGTCGATCAGCCGGAACTCCAGCGCGATGCCGAGCGAGGTGATGATCGACGGCATGATCAGGCTGGCGATCGCGGTGTAAAACAGCACCGATGCGCCGCGGAACGGCTTGCGGAACGCCATGCCGGCGGCGACCGACAGCACCACGGTGATGACCATCACGACGAGGCCGAGCGCCAGCGAGCGCTTGAACGCGGCGCCGATGTCGACGATGCCGCCGCCGGAAAACACCTTGCCGAACCAGGTCAGCGACACGCCGTTCATCGGAAACGTCAGGCCGCCGTCCGGTCCCTGGAACGACAGGATGTAGATCGCGATCATCGGCCCGTACAGGAACAGCACGTAGGCCGAAAAAAACGCGGCGAGGATGTAGAAGGAGCGAGGGCGCTTGTCTCCCATCTCAGAGCTCCTTGCGCACGTCGACGATCCGCGTCAGTGCGGAGATGATGATGATGGTGATGCCGAGCAGGATCACGGCATTGGCCGCGGCGGCCGGGAATTGCAGCGCCGACAGCCGGGACTCGATGATCTTGCCGGCGGAGGCGATCTGCTGGCCGCCCATCACGCCGATGGTGACGAAGTCGCCCATCACGATGGTGATGACGAAGATCGAGCCGATCACGATGCCGGGCTTCGCCAGGGGAATGATGATGTTGACCAGCGTCTGCCAGCCCGACGCACCGGCGTCATAGGCGGCCTCGATCAGGCGCTTGTCGATGCGGATCATCGAATTGAAGATCGGCACCACCATGAAGAAGGTGAACAGGTGCACCAGCGCCAGCACCACCGAGAATTCCGAGAACAGCAGCCATTCGACCGGCTTGTTGACCACGCCGGCGCCGATCAGCCCCTGGTTGACGAGGCCGTTGCGGCCGAGCAGGGGAATCCAGGCGATCATCCGGATCACGTTGGAGGTCCAGAACGGGA
Organism: Bradyrhizobium sp. HKCCYLRH2060; assembly: GCF_051168135.1. Classification (NCBI taxonomy): domain Bacteria; kingdom Pseudomonadati; phylum Pseudomonadota; class Alphaproteobacteria; order Hyphomicrobiales; family Nitrobacteraceae; genus Bradyrhizobium; species Bradyrhizobium sp. HKCCYLRH2060. The sequence continues at coordinate 123,653 of NZ_JBNPUK010000016.1, read as the reverse complement.
TCGTGCACAACAGCGACAGCACGATCTGCCAGGTCTTGCTGCGGACGTGGAAGGCAAGGAAATAGGCGACCCAGAAGCCGATCATCAAGGTCAGGCCCCAGGTCAGCAGGCAGAGCTTCAGCGTCTTGAGATAGGTCTTCAGGATCGTGCACAGCTCGGGCAGGTTGGCGACGCAGCCCTCGAAGGTGTCGGTGTAGCCGCGGAAGCTGAACGCCGGGATCATCTCGTATTCGTTGTAGTCCCAGGCGCTGACGACGACAACGAGCACGAGCGGCAGCAGGAAGAACAGCGCAAACACCAGCATCATCGGGCCGGCCTGCAGCCAGGCGATCGAGCGCATGGTGATCTTGCGCAAGGCGCTCTCCGCGGGCGCTACGGTGTCGGGCGAGTTGTCGATCGTCACGGCCACGGGGATACCTGTCGTCCGGTCGCGAATGAGCGCTTAGAAAGCCTGCCGCGCCCACGATATCATGGGCGCGGCAGTATTCTCACATCAGGCGGCGATGAACTCGTTCCACTTGCGGACCATGTAGTCGTTCTCGTCCATGACGGCGTTCCAGCAGACGACGGCGCCCATGCGATCGTCGTAGGAGCCGCCGTCGCGCACCGCGCCGGCCTTCTCCATCAAGGTGCCATCCGGCGCCTTGATGTCGGCCTTGGCCGGCTTGCCTTCCATCCAGTAGCCCCACTCGTCCTCGGTCATGTTGGCCTTGGCGGTGGAGAGTACGGCCGAGTAGTAGCCCTGGCGGTTGAGATAGGCGCCGGCCCAGCCGGACAGGTACCAGTTGACGAACTCATAGGCCCAGTCGAGCTTCGGTCCGCCGGCCACCGCCTTCGAGACGCAGAAGCCCGAGGCCCAGGAGCGATAGCCTTCCTTCAGCGGCTGGAAGGTGCAGGCGATGCCCATCGAGCGCACCTTGGTGACGGCGGGCGACCACATCGACTGGATCACGGTCTCACCCGAGGCCATCAGGTTGACGGACTCGTTGAAGTCCTTCCAGAACGCGCGGAACTGGCCGGCCTTCTTGGCCTCGGTCAGCACCTTCATGGTCAGGTCGATCTCGGCCTTGGTCATGTTGCCCTTGTCGGCATATTTGTACTGGCCGGTCGCCTCGACGACGAGGGCGGCGTCCATGATGCCGATTGAGGGAATGTTGAGGATCGAGGCCTTGCCCTTGAATTCCGGGTTGAGCAGCTCGGCCCAGGAGTTGATCGGGCGCTTGATCAGGTCGGGGCGGATGCCGAGCGTGTCGGCGTTGTACACGGTCGGGATCAGCGTGACCCATTCGGTCGGGGTGGCCGAGAAGGTCTTGGAGTTCGGCCCGTCGAGATAGAGCACCTTCCACGGCGCGGTGCCCTGACCGCCGATCTTCTTGCCGTTGGGCAGCTCGCCCTTGGTGAACACCGGCGTGATGTTGTCGAACTCCTTGATCTTGCGCGCATCGAGCGGAAAGATATTGCCCGACGGCACCAGCTTCTTGAGCGAGAAATACTCGGTGTCGAGCACGTCGAACGAGTTCGGCTGGGTGATGACGCGCTTGGTGACGTCGTCGGTGGTCGCCGTGATGTATTCGATCTTGATGCCGGTGTCGGCGAGGCACTTCTTGGAGATCTCGTCGCCCTCGTTCACCGCGGTGCCGAGATAGCGCAGTACCTTGGCATCGGCGGCGTGGACGTAGGGCGCGCTGAGCAGCGTGCCCGAGCCGGCGAGACCGGCGACGCCCGCCGCGCCCTTGAGCAGCGAACGGCGGCTGATGGATGTTGTCTTCGATCGATCGGTCATGATCATCTCCTTGGGAAAAGCAGGCAAACGAAATCAGGCGACCAGCTCGGCAGCCGGCGTGGCTGTTGCGGCGGGGCGGGAAGTCAGGGCATCGGCGAGCGCCGGATTCCAGGTCACGACGACGCGCTCGCCGATCACGTGGGTCTGTGCATCGAACTGATCGTCGCTGAGCTGCGCCGAGATCTCGGGGCCACCGTCGGTGGCGACCGCGACCAGCACATAGGTGCCCTGATATTCGATCTTGCTGATCGTGCCCGACACGGCCGGACCGTCGACCGCGGCATTCGGCGCCTTGAGCTGGATGCGGTCGACACGCACGGCGAAGGTCTCGCCGTTCAGCGGAATCACGTTGTGGCCGCCGATGAAGCGGGCGGCGAACTCGGTGCGCGGGTGATTGAAGATCTCGCGCGGGCTGCCCTGCTGCTCGATGCGGCCGCCATTCATCAGCACCACGAGATCGGACAGCGCCATCGCCTCGTCCTGGCCGTGGGTGACGTGGACGAAGGTGAGGCCGAGCTCGCGTTGCAGCCGCTTCAGCTCGGCGCGCATGCGCAGGCGCAGGAAGGGGTCGAGCGCCGACAGCGGCTCGTCGAGCAGGAGAATTTGCGGCGAGGTGATCAGCGCGCGGGCCAGCGCCACGCGCTGCTGCTGGCCGCCGGAGAGCTGCGCCGGCAGGCGGCCGGCATAGCCCTGCATGTCGACGAGCTCGAGCAGCTCGCGTGCCTTGGCGTGGCGCTCGGGCTTGGAGACGCCTTTCATCTTCAGCGCAAACGCGACGTTGTCGATCACCGACAGATGCGGAAACAGCGCGTAGGACTGGAACATCATCGCCGTGCCGCGCCCGGCGGGCGGCAGCTCGGTGACGTTCCTGGCGCCGACGATGATGTCGCCCGATGTCGCCGATTCATGGCCGGCGATCATGCGCAGGGTGGAGGTTTTGCCGCAGCCGGACGGGCCGAGCAGGCAGCAATAGGAGCCGGCGGGAATCCGCAGGTCGATTGCGTCCACGGCGGTGACGTGACCGTACATCTTCGTCACCTTCACCAGTTCCAAGCTCGCGCCCGCCGCCATCCGCCCTCCGTCGCCCTGTCCCTTATCGGTCATGATCGCAGCTCGCTCCGTCGCGCGGCCGCGATCCGACCCGTCTGACGTCTGCAACGGATATGCCAAGGGCCGCCGCGGGGGCGGCGCAGCCCGGGACGATTGCGCGTTGGGGGAGATGTGTATGCAACGCTCGAAAGGGTAATCCGCGGTCCCGGCGTCAGCCCGCTCAGATCCGCCGCCGATCCGGTCAAACAGCCGCGCCCACGCCGATGTGGAAGCATTTTGCCCTGTCCTTTCGTGGCTCGGAGCGTGCCAACGAAGGGGCTGCAATCGATGGTGGACGAGCGGGGCGCATCCTCGCGCCACGGCAGTGATGGGCTGCCGGTACCGTCCTTGTTCGACCGATCCATCCGTGATGGCTGCCGCAGCCGCACTTTGCCTGAATATTAGGCATCGTTGTCCTCCTGAGGCAAGGCAGCTTGATGAGCGACAAGGCGGCGCAGGCTCCGCCGTATGCAAGCCGGGTTGACGGGACGCTAGACCCGCCGTGCCCGCGATCTGGCCTGCGCGGCGGCCACCAGCATGCGCTCGGCGATGCCCCGCAGCTCGCTGGCCGCGATCGGATCAGAGGCGGCGAACGCGTCATAGGAGTCGGTGGCGATCGGAAACCAGCGATAGAAGCGGGCCTCCTCGTAGAGCACCCGGACCGCGGCATCGATCTCGGCCGGCGTTGTTGCGAAATAGTGCATGCCCATCATCCGCCGGTGGGTCAGCGATGATCGTGGTGATCGGGCAGGGTGAGGCCGAACACTTTGACCAGATCGTCGACCTGCTGCGGCGACAGATGACGCGGGTTGAGCCCGCGCAGCAACAGATAGAGCTTTGCGGTCTCCTCGAGCTCCTCCATCGCAAACACGGCGGCTTCCAGCGTGTCACCGGACACGACGGGCCCGTGATTGGCGAGCAGCACGGAGGCGTATTTGCCGGCGAGACCCTTGATGGCATCGGCGACCGCGGGATCGCCGGGACGATGATAGGGCACCAGCGCAGTCTGGCCGCAGCGCATCAAGTAATAAGGTGTCAGCGGCGGCAGCGCGGCGCGCGGATCGATCTCCGGCAGCATCGAGATCGCGACCGAATGCGTCGAGTGCAGGTGCACGACGGCGCGCGCCGCGTCGCGCGTCTGGTACAGCGCCGTGTGCAGCGGCACCTCCTTGGTCGGCGCATCGCCCGAGACCAGATCGCCGCGCGCATCGAGCCGCGACAGGCGGGCCGGATCGAGGAAGCCGAGCGAGGCATTGGTCGGCGTCACCAGCCAGCCGCCGTCATCGAGCCGCACGCTGATGTTGCCGGACGATCCCGGCGTCAGCCCGCGCTCGAACAGCGAGCGACCGAACCGGCAGATGGCCTCGCGAATCGCAGTTTCCGCCACTGGTCTTTCCTCGCATGTCGCTGTTTTGCCGCTTTGTCTCACGCTTTGGCAACGCGGCCAAGCCGTGATACCCAGAGTGCAGTCCGGGGCAACCGGACGTCTCCGGGAAACGCTTCAGGGATCTGCCACATGCCGTCGCCATCGCAATTGAAAGTCGCCGTGATCGGGCTCGGCTCGATGGGGTATGGCATGGCGACCTCGCTCAAGCGCGCAGGCTTCGAGGTGACCGGATGCGATGTCTCGGCCGATAGCGTGGCGCGCTTCGTTGCCGAGGGCGGCAAGGGTGCGAAAACTCCCGCCGAGGCGGCGCGAGGTGCCGACATCGTGGTCAGCGTCGTTGTCAATGCGGCACAGACGGAGGCCATTCTTTTTGGTCCTGGCGGCGCGGCTGAGACCATGCCGAAGGAGGCCGTCTTCGTCTCCTCCGCGACCATGGATCCCGACGTCGCGCGGCGGCTGGCGAAGCAGCTCGAAGCCACCGGCCGGCACTACCTCGACGCGCCGATCTCCGGCGGCGCGCAGCGCGCCGCGCAAGGTGAGCTGACGATCCTGGCCTCGGGCAGCGCGGCTGCGTTTGCCAAGGCGCGGCCGGCGCTCGATGCGATGGCGGCCAAGCTCTACGAGCTCGGCGATGCCGCGGGGCAGGGCGCCGCGTTCAAGATGATCAACCAGCTGCTCGCCGGCGTGCACATCGCCGCTGCCAGCGAGGCGATCGCCTTCGCCGCCAAGCAGGGGCTCGATATCCGTAAGGTCTACGAGGTCATTACCGCCTCCGCCGGCAATTCCTGGATGTTCGAGAACCGCATGCCCCACGTGCTCGACGGCGACTACACGCCGCGCAGCGCGGTCGAGATCTTCGTCAAGGATCTCGGCATCATCCAGGACATGGCGCGCAACCACCGCTTCCCGGTCCCGGTCTCGGCGGCTGCGCTGCAGATGTTCCTGATGACGGCGGCCGCCGGCATGGGCCGCGACGACGACGCCTCTGTGGCGCGGATGTATGCGCAGGTTACCGGCACGAAATTGCCGGGCTCCTCCAAGTAACAGCACGACGAGTTCTCGCACCATGCCCCGCTTCGCCGCCAATCTCTCGATGATGTTCACCGAGCATCCGTTCCTCGATCGCTTTGCGGCGGCCGCCAAGGCCGGCTTCACCGCGGTGGAATTCCTGTTTCCCTATGATCATCCGGCCGAGGAGGTCGGCAAGCGGCTTGATGACAACGGCCTGACTCAGGCGCTGTTCAACCTGCCGCCCGGCAATTGGGATGCCGGCGAGAAGGGCTTTGCCGCACTGCCGCACCGTTTCGATGATCTCAAGGCGAGCCTCGAGACGGCGCTGCCTTACGCCAAGGCCACCGGCGTGAAGCGGCTGCATCTGATGGCCGGCATCGCCGATCGTCATGATGCGAAAGCCGTGGAGGCGTACACCAAGTCGGTCGCCTGGGCGGCGGAGTTCTTCGCGCCCCACGGGCTCGATGTCGTGATCGAGCCGATCAATTCGCGCAACGTGCCCGGCTACTTCCTCAACGATTTCGGCTTCGCCCGCGATCTCATCCGCGAGCTGAAGATTCCCAATCTCAAGCTGCAGTTCGACATCTATCACTGCCAGATCATCCACGGCGACGTCACGATGCGGCTGCGCGAGATGATGGACATCATCGGTCACATCCAGATCGCCAGCATTCCCTCGCGCAACGAGCCTAACAGCGAGGAGCTCAACTATCCGTTCCTGTTCGCCGAGCTCGACCGGCTCGGCTATGCCGGCTTCGTCGGCTGCGAGTACAATCCGCGCGGCCGCACCGAGGACGGGCTCGGCTGGTTCGCGCCCTACAAGGGAGTGAAGCCGTGACCTTGAAGCTCGGCTGCATCGCCGACGACTACACCGGCGCCTCCGACCTCGCCAATACCCTGACCCGCGCCGGCCTGCGCACGGTGCAGACCATCGGCGTGCCGGCTGATGACCTCACGCTGCCGGAGGTCGATGCCGTCGTCGTCTCGCTGAAGAGCCGCTCGATCGAGGCGTCGCTCGCCGTGGCCCGCTCACACGAGGCCGATACATGGCTGCGCGCTCGGGGCGCTGACCACGTGCTGTTCAAGATCTGCTCGACGTTCGACTCCACCGACGCCGGCAACATCGGCCCTGTCATGGATGCGCTGGCCGGCGATGCCGGTGACGCGATCGTGCTGGTGACGCCGGCTTTCCCGGAGACGAAGCGGACCGTCTATCAGGGCAACCTGTTCGTCGGCGCCGTGCCGCTCAATGAGAGCCCGCTCAAGGACCATCCGCTCAACCCGATGCATGACGCCAACCTGGTGCGCGTGCTGGCGCGCCAGAGCCGACGGAAAATCGGCCTGGTCGATCTCGCCGCCGTCGTGCACGGGCCCGAGGCGATCGGCCGCCGGCTGCAGGAGCTGGCCGGGCAGGGCATGGGCGCGGCGATCGTCGACGCCGTGTTCGACGCCGACCTGACCGCGATCGGTGCGGCCGCCTTGAAGAGCCGGGTCTCCGTCGGCGCGTCCGGCATCGGGCTCGGGCTGGCACGCGCGCTGGTCGAGACCGGGCAGGTTCATTCCCACGGCTTGGCGCATCACGCCGATGCCCCCGTCGGCGGCCTGGCCGCCTGCCTCGCCGGCAGTTGCTCGCAGGCGACCTTGCAGCAGATCGCGCAGGCCGAGACCATCATGCCGGTGCTGCATCTCGATGCGGCGGGCCTGGTCGCAGGCCCGGACGAGGCGCGGCGAGCGCTCGCCTGGGCGCGTGAGCGCGTCGCCAAGGGACCCGTGCTGATCGCCTCCAGTGCGACGCCGGATCAGGTCAGCGCGCTGCAATCCAGGCACGGCCGCGAGGCGGCGGGGCACGCGATCGAGCAGGCAATGGCCGATCTGGCCGCGGGGCTGATCCAGGCCGGCGTGCGGCGGTTGATCGTCGCCGGTGGCGAGACCTCCGGCGCCGTCGTCGACAGGCTCAGGATTCCCGGCTTCCTGGTCGGTCCGGAGATCGCGGCCGGCGTGCCGGTGCTTCGCGCGATCGGCGCCGAGGCGGGCGACATGCTGCTGGCGCTGAAGTCCGGCAATTTCGGCGGTCCGCAGTTTTTCGCCGATGCGCTCGGGCTGATGCGCTAGCTGCGCATCGGCTGCGTGAGCGTGTGCCGGATTCTGGAACGACGCGCAGGGCCTCGGTGCCGATTACATCATCTGCTTAGTTTGTGAGCCGTCGCTCGGCGCGGCAGCGCTGTCGTGCCGCCGTAAGCATCGGGGCGCACACAGAAAAAGCAGATGTTTTTTGCGTGTAATGCCCGATAACTCCCGTAAATTAACGGTCTCTAGGGACCTCACCGCTATACCTCCAGTACGGACCGTCGCGTGACGCGTCCATCTGTGGGTAGGGCAATGAAACTGAATCGGATCGGCTACAAACTCGGGCTTGCTGGCGCCATCGGCGCATCTCTCGCGGTCGGCATGATCGCTAATCAGTTGATGGCGGAAAGAGCGGTCAACCACGCCAATCAGCAGGCCGAGCGCGCGCGGCGCGTGGTCGAGAGCGTGCTGTCGGCCAGCATCAACATGCAGCAGACCCAGCTCGGCGGCCGTTCGGCGCGGCTGGCGCGTGCGCCGGCCGAGGCAGAGAAGGCAGCCGCCGACATTCAGCAGTTCTCGACCGCGATGGTGACCGACATCGACGCCGCGCTCGGCAACGTATCGACCGCCGACAATCGCGCCCGGTTGACCCGGATCAAGGAGCTGATGACGAGCTATGCCGCGGGAGCGGTCGATCTCGCCGAGGCGCAGAAGAAGTTGTTGACGCAGATCGAGAAGCGCAGTGCGGTCTCCAACGAGTGGAACACCAGCCTGAAGGCGCTGCTCGCCTCGCCGTCGCTGCCGAACCTCGCCTTCCGCGAGCGGGTCGAGCGCCAGCTTCACGCCGCCGATGCCAAGTTGAACTACATGCGGTCGCAGGCGTGGCGGTTCGGCATGACTGGCGACGCCGCAACCATCCTGACCGTGAAGCAGACGGTGCCGGGGCTGAAGAGCTCGCTGACCGACGCTCGCATGCTCGCCGACAACCGCGAGATCCAGGCCACGATCACCAAGCTCAATGGCCTCGCCTCCGACTTCGTCGCCGCGAACGACGAGGTGGTGAAGACCGAGGGAATCAAGGAGGCCGTGCTGCGCGACCGCACGCTCATCTATCTCGGCGAGGCCGGCGAGCTGATGTCCTCTGCGATCCAGGACGCGCGCGCGCGCAACGCGAGCGCCCGGTTCGAGGCAGACCAGGTCGCCGCGCAGGCGAGCTATATCACGCTGTTTGTCGGATTGGCGGTTCTGTTGTCGGTGATCGGTTCGGTCGTGTTCTCGTTCCTCGGGATCGCGCGGCCGCTGACGCGGCTCAACGCGGCGCTTGGCGAGATGGCGCGCGGCCGCCTCGACATCGCCATTCCCGGTGCATCGCGGGGTGACGAGATCGGCGATCTCGCCAAGACCGTCACGGTGATCCGTGGCAATGCCGAGGAGAAGGCGCGCACCGAGGCCGAGGAAAAGAGCGCGCTGGATGAGGTCGCGGCGCGCCAGCGCAAGGCCGACATGCAGCGGCTGGCCGAGCAGTTCGAAGCCGCGGTCGGCGAGATCGTGAACACCGTCTCGTCGGCCTCGAGCCAGCTCGAGCAGTCCGCCACGACGCTGACCCAGGCCGCGACGCGCTCGCAAGGCTTGACGACGGCGGTTGCGTCTGCCTCGGAGGAAGCCACGACCAACGTCCAGTCGGTGGCGTCTGCGACCGAGCAGATGGCCTCGTCGGTCACCGAGATCAGCCGCCAGGTGCAGGAATCGGCGCGCATCGCCAACGACGCCGTCGGCCAGGCTCGCACCACGACCGGGCGCGTCAGCGAGCTGTCCAAGGCCGCCACCCGCATCGGCGACGTCGTCGAGCTGATCAACACCATTGCCGGCCAGACCAACCTGCTGGCGCTCAACGCCACCATCGAGGCGGCGCGCGCGGGCGATGCCGGCCGCGGCTTTGCGGTCGTCGCCTCCGAGGTCAAGGCGCTGGCGGAGCAGACCGCGAAGGCCACCGGCGAGATCGGCCAGCAGATCTCCAGCATCCAGGTCGCGACGCAGGAGTCGGTCAGCGCCATCAAGGAGATCTCCTCCACGATCGAGAAGCTGTCGGAAATCTCCTCGACCATCGCAGCCGCCGTCGAGGAGCAGGGCGCGGCGACGCAGGAGATCTCGCGCAACGTCCAGCAGGCGGCGCATGGCACGCAGCAGGTCTCGTCCAACATCGCCGATGTCGAGCGCGGCGCGGCTGAGACCGGGTCGGCCTCGGCCCAGGTGCTCTCAGCGGCACAGGCGCTGTCCGGCGACAGCAATCGTCTCAAGCAGGAGGTCGCGAGCTTCCTCGGCTCGGTGCGGGCGGCATAACGCTGGGCCGCGGAAGCGGCCAACTCCTGGTCGCGCAGGGGATTGGAAGGCCGGAGCATCGAACGCTCCGGCCTTTTGCGTTTTCTGACCCAACGTTTTCTGACCCAACAGAGACACTCCGCGGCCCCGTTGCCTGCGGCGTTTCTGTTCGCGTTGCATTTGCGCCGGAAAAACTAACCTGCGTAGTCAATCTGCGTTTTTAACTTGTGTTAAGAGTCGGCGTGTAAGGTCTGGTCATTCGCGGCCAACGCGCAGTCGGGCTCCACGGGCAAACGGTGCTTCTCTCACGTGGTCGCACCACATGAGACGACGCGTCGCACGGCCAGGCCGGAGCGCGTTACCGATCTGGACGGGCAACGATCATTTTCGATCGCTGCTCCGTATTCGTACGGACATCGTCTTAACCAGACTTAATATTCGGTTCCGTAGCTTTCACGCGTGGGCTGCGGGCCCGTTTGCGTGCATACGAGGGCGAGCCCACGCCCGTCGCCGTGATCTGTCCCCGAGCGCCCCAAGCATGAGTTGCGCCCGTGGAGACTGACATGTCGTTTGCAATGCCTCATCGCCTCAAGCTCACCATCGGTATCAAGATCTATGCCCTGATCGGTCTGAGCTTCCTCGGCCTGATCGGTCTGACCGCCTTCAATTCCCGTGAGCTCGCCGCGGGCCTCAAGCAGCAGAAGCAGCTCGAGCTGCGGCATCTGACCGAGCTCGCGCTCGGCATCTTTGCCGAAGAGTATGCGGCCGCGCAGAAGGGGACGATCTCGGTCGCTGACGCGCAGAAGCGCGCGCTCGAGCGCGCCTCCCAGCTGCGCTATGGCGGAAACGAGTATTTCTTCGTCACCGACATGACCGCGAAGATGCTGATGCATCCGATCTCGACCAAGCTGGTCGGGCAGGACGTCGCGGACATGAAGGATCCGAACGGCAAGAAGCTGTTCATCGAGATGATCGACGTGGTCCGCCAGCATGGCCGCGGCTTCGTCGACTATGATTGGCCGAAGCCCGGCTCCGAGACGCCGCAGCCCAAGCTCACCCATGTCGCTGGCTTCGCCCCCTGGAATTGGCTGGTCGGGACCGGCGTCTATATCGATGACCTCTCGGCGCAGGCCTGGGCCTCGACGCGGCAGTCGTTGATGGCCGCGGGAATCGTGCTGCTTGTCCTGCTCGTCGTGTCAACGATCGTCGGGCGCGGCATCACCAGCCCGCTGCATCGCATGACCAGCGCGATGAAGAGCCTCGCCGGCGGCCGCCTCGACGTCGAGGTGCCCGGCGTGGGACGCGGCGACGAGATCGGCGAGATGGCCGGCGCCGTCGAGGTGTTCAAGAGCAATGCGGTCGCACGTCACGCGCTGGAAGCGGAGCAGAAGGAAGCCGAGCAGCGGGCGCTGGCCCGCCGCAAGGCCGACATGCACAAGATGGCCGACGATTTCGAAAGCGCCGTTGGCGAGATCGTCGAGACGGTCTCGTCGGCTTCGTCCAGACTGGAGGTCTCGGCGGATACCTTGAGCAAGACGGCGGTCCGCGCCGGCGAGCTCGCAACCACGGTGGCGGCTGCGTCGGAGGAAGCGTCGACCAACGTGCAATCCGTCGCCTCGGCCACCGAGGAGATGACGTCCTCGGTCACCGAGATCGGCCGCCAGGTGCATGAATCGGCGCGCATGGCCAACGAAGCGGTCGAGCAGGCGAAGAAGACCAACGAGCGGGTGAGCGAGCTGTCGCGGGCGGCGAGCCGCATCGGCGACGTGGTCGAGCTGATCAACAGCATTGCCGGGCAGACAAATCTGCTGGCGTTGAACGCCACCATCGAGGCGGCGCGGGCCGGCGAGGCTGGGCGGGGCTTTGCCGTCGTCGCCGCCGAGGTCAAGGCGCTGGCGGAGCAGACCGCCAAGGCGACCGACGAGATCGGCCAGCAGGTGGCCGGCATCCAGACGGCGACGCAGGAATCGGTCGCGGCGATCAGGCTGATCTCCGGCAGCATCGAACGGCTGTCGGAGGTGTCCTCGACGATCGCAGCCGCCGTCGAAGAGCAGAACGCCGCGACCAAGGAAATCTCGCGCAACGTGCAGCAGGCGGCTCACGGCACGCAGCAGGTCTCCGTCAACATCACCGACGTGCAGCGCGGCGCCACCGAGACCGGCTCGGCCTCGACCCAGGTGCTGGAGGCGGCCCAGGGGCTGTCGACAGACAGCAACCGCCTCAAGCGCGAGGTCAGCCGCTTCCTGGAGACGGTCCGCGCGGCCTGACAGGCCCGCGGCGATCTCATCAGCTCACAACGATCCGACCAACGTGTCTCAACGAGTTCGAATCCTGACATGATGACGTTCCTTGACCTTCGGGCCCGCCACGAGATGGTGAGCCGGACGCGATCGTTCGCGACTTCCTCGGCGATCATCTTCACCCTCATGCTCACGACCTCTGTCGGGGCCGCGCCTGGCGACAACCTTGCCGTCGTGCGCGACCTCGGCGGCAGGATCGGTCCCACCATCGGGGCGGCCCTTGCCTGCAGCGATATCCCTCGGCCGCGGATCCAGGCCATCATCGGCAAGTTCCAGGCCGTCATCCGCGAGGCGTCCAACAACGACGGCGATCGCAACGAGCTGACGCGCCAGTTCGACCGCTCCATCGCCGACGGTCGCGCGGCCGTGGCGAGCGGCCGCCAGGACTGCCGGCGGGCCGAGCTCCAGCTTGCCGACATCGAGCGATCGACGGGCACACCGGCGATGGCGGCCGGCGCGCTGCGGGACCCGGCGCTCTCCGTCGCTGCGACGGGGGCAACGAGTGCCGTGGCTGCTTCGGCGGTTCGCGGCATCACGGAGCGCGACATCACGTTCGGCAGCGTCTTGCCACTGTCGGGCGCGAACAAGGAGTCGGGCCGCCTGCTCAAGGTGGGCATCGAAGCCGCGTTCAACCGCGCCAACGAAGCCGGCGGGGTCAATGGCCGAATGCTCAGGCTGGCCGTGGTCGATGACGGCTATGACCCGAACCGCACGCTCGATGCCATGAAGCAGCTCTACGAGAAGGAGCGCGTATTCGGCTTCGTCGGCAGTTTCGGGACCGCGACGGCGGCCGTCGCAATTCCATATTCGCTGGAGCGGCGGATGCTGTTCTTCAGCCCCTACACCGGCGCGAACGTCTCGCGTCATGATCCGCCGGACCGCTACGTCTTCAACTATCGTCCGAGCTATTCGGAAGAGGCCGATGCGCTGGTGCATTACCTGGTCAAGCTGCGCCGCGTGCCCCCACGACAGATTGCGCTGTTCGCGCAGGACGATTCGTTCGGCGATGCAGGCTTTGCCGGCGTTGCAAAGGCGTTTCGCGTCCTCGGCCTCAACGACGCGGCGATCCTGCGGGTCAACTACACCCGCAACACCGTGGATGTGGAGCCCGCGATCAATCAGCTCAAGACCCAGAAGGTGCCGGTCCGCGCGGTCATCATGGTCGCGACCTCGCGCGCGGCCGCCAAGTTCATCGAGAAGGCGCGCGACGCGCTGCCCGGCGTCCTCTTCGTCAACGTGTCGGCGGTCGGTGCATCGGCGCTTGCCAACGAGCTCATGCTGCTCGGCCCACGCTACGCAGCCGGGGTCGTCGTGACCCAGACCGTTCCCGCCGTCTCCGGCTATTCGAGCGTGGTGCTCGACTACAAGGCCGCGCTGGCGAAGCATTTCCCCGGCGAGCCGCCGGACTACACCTCGCTCGAGGGCTACATCGAGGCGAGCATCCTGGTTCAAGCCCTGAAGCAGGCCGGTCCGCAGCTCGATACCGAGCGGCTGATCGATACGCTGGAGTCGATGCGCAACATCGATCTGGGGCTTGGCGCCTCGCTCAACTTCGGCCCCGCCGAACATCAGGCCTCGCACAAGATCTGGGGCACCGCGCTCGACGAGACCGGTGCCTATCAGCCGATCGAGCTGGAATGATCCGCGGCGCGGCGGAGCGTGAGATGAAGCAGCTTGCCGGCGCCTCCGAGGCGTCGGCGGCCGAGCGCTCACAGCGGCTCCCCATTACCGCGGTCTCCGCGACAGGGAGAGCGGTGCGGTCGCAAATACCATTTGGGGCGGCCGCGCGTATCATTTGATCCGAAATTGTACGGTCGAGAAAATTAAGAATTATTTCGATTCAAGCGCGTGAAGCTCGGTTCACCCAACATCACCGGTGATGCAGGAGCGTCTTCGATTGCGTCCTCGACGTAGTCTCGGCTTCGTTTGACATCATCGGCCTTCATTAGAGGTTGTAGATGTCATTGCTTTCGCGCTTTCGTGTCCTGACCAAGATCCTCGCCATCGTCATGCTGCTGGCCGCCGTGGCTGCCACGATCAGCTGGTTTGCCATCGGCGCGCTGCATGTGGTGGCCGAGGATGCAAGCAAGATGGCGGTAGCGGCCAATCGGGCGCTCAACGCTGCCCGGGCCAACCAGAACGTGATCGCATTGAACCGCGCCGAATTTCGTGCCGCGCTCGACCCGCATGCGGAGAACCGCGAGGCGACGTTGAAGGTGGTCGAGGAGCAGCGCAAGCTGTTCGCAGAACATTTCGCGGAAGTCTCCAAGACCAATGACGACCGGGCGCGTGCGATGCTCCCCGACGTCCGTACGGCCTATTCGGAGTACGAGAAGGACCTCGAGGACACGTTCCGGGTCGTTGGTGCCGGAAAGGATATCCAGCTCACCGAACAGACCGAGCGCATGCGTGATGCGGTCATGAAGAGCCGCGCGGCGGCCGAGAAGCTCCAGGTCAAGATGAGGCAGGTCGCCGACCGGCTCAACGCGCGCGTCGAGAGTCTCGCGCTTGATGCGGAGCAGCAGTATGAGCAGACCTCGCGCGTGCTGATCACGGTCGCGGTCGTCGGCATCGTGCTCGGCCTGGCGCTGGGCTTCGTCATCGGCCAGTTCGGCATCGCCAAGCCGATGCGCGAGCTGGTTGCCGTGCTGCAGCGGATGGCCAGGGGCGAGGAGGTCGTGATCTCCGGCGAGGGCCGCGGCGACGAGATCGGCGAGACGGCACAGGCGGTCAACCAGATCAAGGTGATGCTGGCCGAAAAGGCACAGCAGGAGGCCGAGGCCAAGATCGCGATGGACAAGCTGATGGCCGAGAAGCGCCGCGCCGAGATGCACCAGATGGCCGACGGCTTCGAGCAGGCCGTTGGACAAATCGTCGGCACCGTGTCGCATGCCTCGACCGAACTGGAGGCGTCGGCCACGTCGCTGAGCTCGACCGCGGCGCGCTCGCAGACATTGGCGACCACGGTCGCCGCCGCCTCCGAGGAAGCCTCGACCAACGTCCAGTCGGTCGCTTCCGCCACCGAGGAGATGGCCTCCTCGGTCACCGAGATCAGCCGGCAGGTGCAGGAGTCCGCGCGCATGGCCAGCGATGCCGTCGACCAGGCGCGGCGGACCAATGATCGCGTCGGCGAATTGTCGAAGGCCGCGACCCGCATCGGCGACGTCGTCGAGCTGATCAACACCATCGCCGGCCAGACCAATCTGCTGGCGCTCAATGCGACCATCGAGGCCGCCAGGGCAGGTGAAGCCGGCCGTGGTTTTGCCGTGGTCGCCTCCGAGGTGAAGGCGCTGGCCGAGCAGACTGCCAAGGCCACCGGCGAGATCGGCCAGCAGATCGGCAGCATCCAGACAGCGACGCAGGAATCCGTTGGTGCCATCCGCGAGATCTCCGGCACCATCGAGAAGCTGTCGGAGATTTCCTCGGCCATCGCCGCCGCGGTGGAGGAGCAGGGCGCGGCGACGCAGGAGATCTCGCGCAACATCCAGCAGGCATCGATCGGCACGCAGCAGGTGTCGTCCAATATCGCCGAGGTGCAGCGCGGTGCCAGCGAGACCGGCTCGGCGTCGTCCCAGGTGCTCTCGGCGGCGCAGATGCTGTCCGGCGACAGCAACCGCCTCAAGCTCGAGGTCGGACGTTTCCTGGACACTGTGCGCGCCGCCTGATCCCGGCGGACAGATCCCAACGAGACCAGGGCGTAGCCGGGAGGCTGCGCCCTTTTTCGTGGGCCGGTCGGCGCGGATGGCGGGCGAGTCAGTCGGCCAGGCGCGCTCGACCACCGATCGCCTCGGCAAGCTGTCGAGGGCCGCGACCCGCATCGGCGACGCGCTTCCCGCAAACGGTTCGCGCCGCCTGAGATCCCGAGCGGCCAGGAGCGCAACGATCTGTGCGCTCCGTCAACGGCGGCAACATGGATGCGCCGTTCTGTCTGCACTCGTGTGGCGACACACCGGCTACAGGCCTTGCGCGATTTGCAACTGCCATCAATGAGCGCCAGCGCCCGTATTTCAACGGTGGCGGCATTTTATCTTAGGTTAATCGGCGACTGCGACGATCGATGCATCTCTTGCAACAAAATTAGTCATGCCAGTGCCGGCATGGCTCACATCGTCGATTGAAAGACTCGCCATGCGTAAGAATTTGCCCGTCACCAACGTCGAGTATCCGATCACGGATGACACGCTGATCGTGTCCAAGACCGACACGAAGGGCAAGTTGACCTTCTTCAACCAGGATTTTGTCGACGCGGCCGGCTTCACCGAAGCCGAACTGATGGGGCAGCCGCACAACATCGTGCGCCATCCCGACATGCCGCCTGAAGCCTTCGACAATCTCTGGACCACGCTCAAGGCCGGCCGTCCCTGGGTCGGCGCGGTCAAGAACCGCCGCAAGAATGGCGACTATTACTGGGTGCTGGCGACGGCGTCGCCGATCTGCAAAGACGGCCAAGTCGTCGGCTACACCTCGGTGCGCACCAAGCTGCCCGCCGACCAGCGCGCCGAGGCCGAGCAGGTCTATGCGGCGATTCGCGAAAAGCGGCCGCATGGTTACAAGATCGACGACGGCATCGTCCGCCGCCGCTCGGTGTTCGACCATCTCTCGATGTTCGCCGGCACGATCGCGGCAAGGCTGCGAACGCTGGTTGGATTGCAGACACTGTTCCTGCTCGTGCTTGGCGTCATTTCGTTCGGGGAGGGCGGGCTCGCCGGAATGACCGCCGTGGCGATTGCTGCCGCTGGTGTCGTGCTGTGCGGCCTGGTCGGGCTGCGCACGATGAACGTGATCGTGGCGCCGCTCGATCATCTGAACGAGACGATGGAAAGCATCACTCAGGGCAAGCTCGACACCCGCATGCGCATCGAGCGCGACGACGAGATCGGCCGCGCGCTGCGTAACCTGCAGACCGTGCAGACGATGGTGCGGTTCAACGCCAGGGAGCTCGGTGAGCAGGAGCGGCGCGCAGCCGCCTCGCGCAAGCGGGAGATGTCGGAGCTCGCCAACAGTTTCGAAGGCGCCATCGGCAACATCGTCAATACGGTGTCCTCGGCCTCCAGCGAGCTCGAAAGCTCGGCCAACTCGCTGTCGAGCACCGCCGTGCGGGGGCAGGAGCTGTCCACCACCGTCGCCGCGGCCTCCGAAGAGGCGTCGGCCAATGTCCAGGCGGTCGCGTCGGCCACCGAGGAGCTCACCTCGTCGGTCCGTGAGATCAGCCGCCAGGTGCAGGAGTCGGCGCGCATCGCCTCCGATGCGGTCGAGCAGGCCCGCCGCACCAATGATCGCGTCGGCGAGTTGTCGAAGGCGGCGACCCGCATTGGCGACGTCGTCGAACTGATCAACACGATCGCCGGGCAGACCAATCTGCTGGCGCTCAATGCCACCATCGAGGCCGCACGGGCGGGCGAAGCCGGCCGCGGCTTTGCCGTCGTCGCCTCCGAGGTCAAGGCGCTGGCCGAACAGACTGCAAAGGCGACCGGCGAGATCGGCCAACAGATTTCCGGCATCCAGGGGGCCACGCAGGAGTCGGTCGGTGCCATCAGGGAGATCTCGACGACGATCGAGCGGCTGTCGGAGATCGCCGCGACGGTGGCGGCCGCGGTCGAGGAGCAGGGCGCCGCAACCGCCGAGATCTCGCGCAACATCCAGCACGCCGCCGCGGGTACACAGCAGGTGTCCGCCAACATCGCCAACGTCCAGCGCGGCGCCAGCGAGACCGGCGACACCTCGGGGCAGGTGCTCAGCGCCGCGCGCCAGCTCTCCGGCGACAGCAACCGGCTCAAGCAGGAGGTCAGCCGCTTCCTGCAATCCGTTCGCGCCGCCTGATAGGCATGACGAAGCGGGCGACAGCGGCCGAGATGGGCCGCTGTCCCATTCGATCATCGAACGACACAGCCTGCCGATAGCCGTACGCAGAACCGATGGCGCCCCCGGCGAGCCGCGCCGGCGCGGAACGCACATGCCTGCGCCGTTCGTCAGGCGGCGCCCCGCTCGACGGGATCATCCCCGACCGTTGCAGACTCCCCACACCTGACGCCCCGGCCAGAAAGGCCGTTGTCGCGCCATAATCCCGCTAAGGTGCAGAGGTTAACTTGTGTTAGATATTTATTCAACCAGCGGTACATTTAGTGGCAGGCAATGTGATTGCGAGCGGCCCTTCGCGCAGGACCTTGGTGCTATCGGCCGCGACGGCCGCGGCCGCCCTCGGTCTCGATGCGCGGCTTGCCGTCGTTGCCGCCAAGCCGCGCCGCCGCACTGAGGATCCCGCGCCCGGCTATCGCCGGATCACGATCGGCGAGGCCGAGGTGATCGCCCTCTATGACGGGATCTGGGAAAAGCCGCAGGAGGCCGGCTTCATCGGCAACGCCAGCATCAGCGACGTCAAGCAGGCACTGCGAGCCGCCGGCCTGAGCTCCGCCTTCGTTCCGATCCCGATCTCCACCTTCGTGGTGCGGCTGAAGGGCAAGACCGTGCTGTGCGATGCCGGGGGCGGCGGCCAGGTGCAGGGCTACAATTCCGACTCGATCTTCATTTCAGGTCGCATGCTGGACAATCTGAAAGCAGCCGGCATTCGCCCGGAGGACATCGACACCATCCTGATCTCGCACTTCCATCCCGATCACATCTTCGGACTGCTTGGCGAGGACACCAACGCGCCGGTGTTTCCCACCGCCGAGATCATCGTGGCCGCGGCCGAATACAAGTTCTGGACCGACGCATCTCTGACCAGCCGGCTGCCGCCGTGGCGGCAGTCGCTGGCGCGCCGCATCCAGAGCGTGATCCCGGGGTGGAAGAACGTGCTGCCGGTCGAGGGCGAGGACGAGGTGGTGCCGGGCATCCGCTTCGTCAGCGTCCCCGGACATACGCCGGGGCACACCGCCTTTCATCTCAGCTCCGGAGCGGAGCAACTGATGATCTCGGGCGACACCGCCTATGTGCCGGCGTTGTGCCTGCGCCATCCCGAATGGCACGGCGCCTATGACCAGGACGGCCCGGCTGCCGAGGTCAGCCGGCGCAGATTGCTCGATCGTATCGTTGCAGAAAAGATGTTGGTTTGTGGATCTCATTTTCCGTGGGCCGCGTTCGGCAGGCTCACCCGCGATGGCGCCCATTATGCGCTCGACCTGCTCCCCGCGTGATCCCGAACCGGCCTCGGTAGAGAGGCACGGGATCGCACCATGAAGACGCATTACGAGGTGCTCGGCGTATCGCCGCGGGCCGATCTCGACACGATCAAGCGGGCGTTCCGCCAGGCCGCCAAGGCGCACCATCCCGACCTCCGGGGCGGCGCCGATGCGGCGTCGGAGCATCAGCTCAAGATGATCATCGTCGCCTACAACGTGCTGCGCGACCCTGGCCTGCGCGCCGAATACGACGCCGATCTTGCCGCCGAGCACGATCGCGTCCGCCGCGAGCGCTGGGACGCCATCCTGCAGTTCACCGCGGCGACCGCCGTGCTCAGCGCGATCCTGATCGGCCTCGAGATTCTGCTGTTGCCCTCCGCCGGTGACTGGATGAGCAGGCAGGCGACGCGCTCGATCGTGACACCGTCGCCGCAGGCCCGATCCGCGCCGCAGCGCAAGGTCGCAGGTGAGACCATCCCGGCGCCTGCCGTCCAGGATGCGACCGGAGCCGTGCTGCCGGTGCCGCCCCCGGCGATGGAGGCGCCGGCGCCGCAAGCCGCAGAGCCGGTCGTCCCGGCCGAACCGATGACCGCCGCATCCCTGGTGAAGCGCGCGATGGACCGCAGCCGCCAGGGTGATGTCGAAGGGGCCGTCGCCGATCTCGACGAGGCGATCCGGCTCGCGCCCCGCAATGCCGATCTCTATCGCTACCGCGCCAGGGATCTGGTCCGCATGGGCCGCTTCGACCGGGCGCTTGGCGATTATGAGCGGGCGATCCGGCTCGATCCGAACAATCCGATCCTGTTTCACGATCGTGGACTGGCGTTCCAGCGCAAGGGAGATCTGGACGAGGCCCTCGTCGATCTCGACCACGCCGTGCGCATGGGATTCAACGATGCCGCGACGTACAGCGACCGCGGCGCGGTGTGGCTGGAAAAGGGGCGCTACGACCGCGCGCTCGCCGACTTCAACCGGGCGCTCAAGCTGGATCCGGAATCGGCGGTTGCGGCCGCGCGGCGGGATGAGGCCGTCGCGCTCAAGCGCGACCAGCAATTGGCGGGCGACAACAGCTCGCCCCCGGCGGCTGCGGAGACCACCGGCACGGTGCCTGCCGACGTGAAGCCCAGGCGAAGTGGGCGCTGACCGCCGGACCGTGATCTGCGCGCCGACATCCAGGACGCGGTGAGCAGCGTTGTGCTCACACCCGCCGGCGCGACCGTTCCATCCCGCGACGGGGTGCGATCCAGGAGCGCGCCATGAGCGTCTACGTGTCCGTCACCGGCTTCCGCCCGCACCCCGGCCTCACTCGGCTGGCGCGATTCTGGTGGCACACGCTGCGCGCCGTCCGCCAGGCGCGCGCCGCTCCCGGAAATCTGCGCGTCGAGCTTCGTCCGGTGAATGGCATCTATCACACGCTGACGGTCTGGACCGACGAAGCCAGCATGCGCGCTTATGTCAGGAGCGGCGCGCACCGGCGCGCCATGATCGGCTTCCGCAACCTCGGCGGCGGCCGAACGCTCGGCTTCGTGGCGGAGCGCGATCCTGATTGGGATACGGCCTATGCACGCTGGCAGCACGAGGCGCGGGAGGTGTGAGGCAACGGCGGCGGGAGCAGACGCGGACTAATTCGCCCGCCACTCCGGCACGCCACCGGCGGCCATCGTGATCGTGCCGAGCAAGCCGACCGGCGACCTGTCCTGATCCATCAGCCGCGCCAGCGTGGCTGCGTCCTGCGCCGGCACGCGCGCCAGCGTGCGCGCGTCCTGCTCGGTGCGCAGCATCACCACGCCATGCTCGACCTCGCCGTTGCGATCGAACAGCGCGGTGAAGCTCTCGACCCTGCCGCCGCCGCCGGCCTCGCTGACGAACTCCGGCGCGACGGCGCGGTGCCGGTCCGCCTCGGCCTGCACGCTCACCTCCTGTGACAGGGACGACGGCGGCTCGCGCGAGATCACCAGCGCATGATGCTTGGTGACGAAGCCGCCCTGGCCGTACAGCAGGCCGCGCTTGGCGCCGCCGCGCAGCCGCCGCACCATCGCGCAGGCGGCATGCGTCATGTAGGTGTTGAGCGGCGCGCCGAAGAAGGTCAGCCCGCCGGTGACGGTGGGCTCGACGTCGGCGCCGAGGCCGAGGGTTCGCCGTGCCATCTTCGGCACGCAGGGAAAGCAGCTGTAGAGCTCGATGGCGTCGAACGCCGCGCCGCTGCCACCGGCGATGTTCATCGCGGCCCGCAATACAGCGTTCTGCGGATGGCTCTCGGCGAACTGGTCGCGCGTGAGATAGTCGCGCGGATCCTCCGCTGATGCGCCGCCGAGCGGATAGATCATGCGGCTGTCGGCGATGCCGGCGGCGCGCGCCTTGGCGAGGCTGGTCAGGATCAGCGCCGCGCCCATGTTGACCATGGGATTGGCGACCATCAGCTTGGTGTAGGGCCAGGCGATCGGGCGATTGTCGGCCGACGGCGTCGTGATCTCGTCGGGCGCGAAGTGCCGCTTCAGCCAGGCGTTGGGATTGTAGGCGGCGACCGCCGAAAAGCGCGACCACAGCTCGCCGGATTCGGCGAGCGCCTGCCGCGGCGTCTGGCCCCATTTTGCCGCGCTCGCGACCTCGTAGAACGGATAGACCGAGACCGGACGGAACACGCCGAGCTTCACCGCCAGCGGCTTCTGGAATGCGGCGCCGCGCTTCGGCTCCTCGACATCATGGGCGAACGGCGTCCACGGCAGAGTGATGCCGGCACGCTCGGCCTTGGTCGCGGTCGATTGCGCCTCGGCGCCGCAGACCACGGCGACCTCGCATTCGCCGCGCGCGATGCGCAAGGCGGCCTCGTGCAGAAAGCGGATCGGGCTCTCGCCGCCGACCGGACCATAATGGCAGTGCGCCGGCGCGACGCCCAACCGCTGCGCGAGAAGCTGCTCGGGGGCGCGGTAGCGCCAGCTCAGGAAGTTGACGACGTCGAGCGAGCCGGTGTCATGGACGAGCTTGGCGCCCGCGTCATTTTCCGCGCGGCGGATCGCCTGTTCGAGCAGCGCCAGCGGCTCCAGACCGTCGCGAATGTCCTTCGGGCGATCGACGATCTCGCCCACGCCGACGATCACGGGAATGCGGTCGGGGGGCAGGGTAGTTGCAGTCATCGGCGTTTCCAGGAGCGGGCCCATGACGGACCGTCATTGTTGTCTTGTCTCCGTTCTGTCATCGCAGGTTCGACCGCGCAATGCAGAAAATGCTGATGGCGCCCGCGCGCGGTGCGGCTTCCGCTCGACGGCATATGCGCCTAAAACGCTCGCTCCTGACGCTCATGCCGGAGTCTGCCGTGTCCGAACAGAACAGCTATGTGCCGCCCAAGGTCTGGACCTGGAACAAGGCCAGCGGCGGCCGCTTCGCCAACATCAACCGGCCGATCGCAGGTCCGACCCACGAGAAGGAATTGCCTGTCGGCCGTCATCCCTTGCAGCTCTATTCTCTGGGAACGCCGAACGGCGTGAAGGTCACCGTGATGCTCGAGGAGCTGCTGGCGCTCGGCCACAGCGGCGCCGAATACGATGCCTGGCTGATCCGGATCGGCGAGGGCGATCAGTTCGGTTCGGGCTTCGTCGCCATCAATCCCAATTCCAAGATCCCGGCGCTGATGGATCGCAGCGGGCCTGAGCCGATCCGCGTGTTCGAGTCCGGCGCGATCCTGGTCTATCTGGCCGAGAAGTTCGGCGCCTTCCTGCCGACCGAGCCGGCCAAGCGCGCCGAATGCCTGTCCTGGCTGTTCTGGCAGATGGGCGCCGCGCCGTATCTCGGCGGCGGCTTCGGCCACTTCTATGCCTATGCGCCGACCAAGATCGAATATGCCATCGACCGCTTCGCGATGGAGGTCAAGCGCCAGCTCGACGTGCTCGACCGCCGCCTGGCCGAAAGCGAGTATCTCGCCGGCCCCGACTATACCATTGCCGACATCGCGGTGTGGCCGTGGTACGGCGCGCTCGCCAAGGGTTTACTCTACGAAGGCGGCGAATTCCTCTCGGTGCAGGACTACAGACACGTCCAGCGCTGGACCGACCAGATCGCGCAGCGCACCCCTGTGAAGCGCGGCCGCATGGTCAACCGCGTCTCCGGCGATCCCAAGAGCCAGCTCCACGAGCGCCACGACGCCGGCGATTTCGATACCAAGACGCAGGACAAGATCGGGCAGGGCGGGTAGTTCGGTCGTCGTGTCGTAGGGTGGGCAAAGGCGCGCCTTCCATCATTGTTGGCGTTCACATCTGTGCGACGCGCCGTGCCCACCGCGCTCCCTCACATCAACCGCCGGTGGGCACGCGCCGCCTGATGGCGCCGCTTTGCCCACCCTACGGACGTCAGCCGCTCATCCGGGCTACAAATCCGCCACGATCCAGGCACCCGGGCTAACACCCGTCATTGCGAGGAGCGCAGCGACGAAGCAATCCAGAGTCGACGCGGGACTCTGGATTGCTTCGCTCGCAAGGACGACGCGACCCGCGAACCGCCCTTTCGCCGGCACGACTCGCGTGCGCACTCCGTCACCCACGCGCGGTCTTCATTTTTGCCGCAGTGCGATGAATCGCGATGGTTTGATCTCTGACATCACGTCTTTTCTTGTCACGAGAGAATCGTGCAACAATCATCTGGCGCCGCAATGCATGCCGTGTGCTGACCAACTCGTCCCGAGGTGATGACCCCTGGCGAGAACCACCACTCCGGAGGGAGACCCATGATCGACAGACGTGATCTGCTCAAGGGAGCGGGGATGGCAGCTTTGCTGGGCAGCTTCGGCGCGACCCGTGCGCTGGCCGAGGAGACGGTGACGTTGCCCTTCGCCAACGGCGAGCGTCCGCTGGTGAAGTATCCGCAGAAGCGGCCGATGATCGGCCTGACCAGCCGGCCGCCGCAACTCGAAACGCCATTCGCAGTGTTCAACGACGGCGGGATCACGCCGAACAACGCCTTCTTTGTCCGCTATCATCTGGCGGGACTGCCTTACGATCTCGACCCGGACAAGTTCACGCTCGAGATCAAGGGCAAGGTCGACAAGCCGCTGAAGCTGTCGCTCAAGGACATCCGCAGGATGAAGGCGACCGAGATCGTCGCCGTCAACCAGTGCTCCGGCAACAGCCGCGGCTTCTTCGAGCCGCGCGTCGCCGGCGGCCAGCTCGGCAACGGCGCCATGGGCAATGCGCGCTGGCGGGGCGTGCCGCTCAAGACCGTGCTCGACATGGCGGGTGTCCAGGCCGGCGCCAGACAGGTCACCTTCGGCGGCATGGATGGCCCGGTGATCGACAAGACGCCGGATTTCGTCAAGGCGCTCGACCTCGATCACGCCATGAATGGCGAGGTCATGCTGGCCTATGGCATGAACGGCGAGGATCTGCCGTTCCTCAACGGCTTTCCGCTGCGCCTGATCGTACCCGGCTACTACGGCACCTACTGGGTCAAGCACCTCAACGAGATCACCGTCATCGACAACGTCTTTGACGGCTTCTGGATGAAATCGGCCTATCGCATCCCGGACACGCCGAACAACGCCGTGGAGCCCGGGACCACGCCGAAAGCGACGATCCCGATCAACCGCTTCACGGTCCGCTCGTTCATCACCAGCCTGGCCGATGGCGCGAAGCTGAAGGCAGGCAGGGCAACGCTGCGCGGTATCGCATTCGACGGCGGGGCCGGGATCAGGCAGGTTGCCGTTTCGACCGACGGTGGCCAGAGCTGGACCGATGCCCGGCTCGGCAAGGACCTCGGGAAATATTCCTTCCGCGAGTGGAAGCTGCCGGTGAAGCTTGCCGCGGGATCCCACGATCTCAAGGTGCGGGCCACGAGCAATTCCGGCGAGACCCAGCCGGAGACGCCGCGCTGGAATCCGGCCGGCTATCTGCGCAATGTCGTCGAAACCGTCCGCGTCACGGCGGCCTGAGGAGGATGACCATGCAACGGATGTCGTTCCTCATCGCCTCGCTGGCTGCCGGGCTTGGTTGCCTGGCGGGCAGCCCCATCGCCCTCACCGCAGCCCCGGTGAACTATCAGGTTCCGCAGGAGACCGCGGCGTTCAAGCCGGGGCCCGACCTCGCCGTCGTGCAGGGCAACTGCACGGCCTGCCACTCCTCCGACTACATCAAGACGCAGCCGCCGATGCAGAACAAGAAGGAGTTCTGGCAGGCCGAGGTCACCAAGATGATCAAGGTCTATGGTGCCCCGATCGACGCGGCCGATGTCGACAAGATCGTCAGCTATCTGGCCGCGACCTACTGACGGCGTCCGGCCGGGAGCGCTCAGCCGGCGCCCTTCGCCGGCGGGAAATCCATGCGGTCGTCGGT
Organism: Bradyrhizobium sp. HKCCYLRH2060; assembly: GCF_051168135.1. NCBI lineage: Bacteria > Pseudomonadati > Pseudomonadota > Alphaproteobacteria > Hyphomicrobiales > Nitrobacteraceae > Bradyrhizobium > Bradyrhizobium sp. HKCCYLRH2060. The sequence goes on along the minus strand of NZ_JBNPUK010000016.1, from coordinate 98,262 downwards.
GCGGCAATAGCGGTCGGCGAACATGCGCCCCACGGGGTGGAACAGCTCCATCTCGACCCGCATCTTCTCGGTGTCCCACAACTCGTCGCGGATGTGGAAGGCGAGGCCCTCGCCGAGCACCAGCACGCGGTCGCCGTTGACGTCGATGAGCTGCCAGGTCCTGCACTCCATCGCGAACGGTGCGTCCGCCAGCCGCGGCACGCCGATCATGCGCGAGGGTGCGAGCTTGAGTCCGAGATGATCGGGCTCGCCGATCTCCGGCGGAAAGTCGCCGCCGGTCTCGTGCATCGCCTGCGCCAGGGGCTCGTCGGTGATGTGGACCACGAACTCGCCTGAGCGGCGGATGTTGACCAGGGTGTCCTTGGTCCGGCCGTCCGGCCGCAGGTTGATCGCGAACACGCAGAGCGGCGGGTCCTCGCCCATCACGTTGAAGAATGAGAACGGCGCGGCGTTGACCACCCCGGTCTCGCCCCTGGTCGTGACCCAGGCGATCGGCCGTGGCAGCACGAAGGAGGTCAGGATCTTGTAGCGCTCGCGCGGGCTGAGATCGGTGGAGAGGTATTCCATGTAGGGGCCTCTGGTGCGTCGGTTCCCCGACCGTAGTGGGCCGTGACGCGATCCGGAAGCCAATAAAGCGGGCAGAGGGTGCGCACATCGGCGTCCTCGCGCGGGAAACTCCATGTTTCCGGGAACGGCTCCGCCAGCGCCACGTTCGGACAGCACAGCAACTACAAATGGAGGTCGCGCCATGAAACCAATGATCAGTCTGATTGCTTGCGCGTTCGCCGTCTCGGCTACGTCCGCGCTGGCGCAGGGCAGCCCGCAGACCACGCCGCCGCCGAGTGTGCAGAATTCCGGAGCAGGCATCCAGGGCGCGCCCGGCAACAAGAACGGACCGGGCACTGAGACGACAGGCGGCACGGTCGGCTCGTCCACGATCAACCGCCATAATCCGGACGTCAGCGCTCAGGATCCGTCGAATATCAAGGGAATGCCGGGGAATAAGAACGGCCCGCCGGCCAAGAAACCGCAGAACTGACGGCTGCGATGGCGGCTGCGCGATTGCGCCGCTGCCATGCGCATGCCGCCCCGCCGACGTATCGTCAGATCAGGGCAGGGCCGCTGCGCCGTTGGTGACGATCAGATTGTCGGTGTCTGCCGGTGCGAGCTCGCTGGTGGTGTCGCCGCCGAGATATTTGTCGAGCGTCGCCTGGATCCGCTCCCGCGCCGTATAGGGACCGCGATCGCTCATCCAGGTGTGCTGGAACTCGGTCTTGATGATGTCGATGCCGCTCTTCTTGCCGACCTGCGATGGCAACACGCCGGGATCGGTCTTGAACTGCGGATCGTCGGAGCGGAACGACAGGATCTTCAGCTTGTCCCGGATCACGAAAGGCACCCGCAGATTGTCGAGCGTCACCACCTGCGAAACGATGTTCGGATGCTCCTTGGCGAAATACATCGCGGTGTCGCCACCGTTGGAATGGCCGACCAGGGTCAGATGCTCATAGTCGGCATTCGGATGGCGCTTCTTCATCTCCTTGAGCACGCACAGGATGTTGGCCTCACCCTTCTTGTAGACGTCGAGCCGGCCGACATAGGGCATGCCGACCTTGGTGACGAGCGGCGGATCGGTCGGCAGGTCCTGCTGAACGCTGGCGACGAGATAGCCGCGCGCGGCGAACACGTTCGCGAGGAAGGAATACTCAGTGTTCTTGACGGTGTTGCCGTTGCTGATGATCGCCACCGGGAGCCGCCACAGCCCGGCATTGGCCTTCATCTCGTAATCCGTGCGCACGGCTACGTCGACCGTGATCGGCCGCTGCCGCTCGGCATCGAAAAACTCACGGCTCTCGTGCTGGATGCCCCACTTCGCAATAGCGAAATAGCCGGCCACAGTCAGGGCAGACACACAGGCCAAAACCGTCACGCCTCGCTTCATGGCTTCCTTCCCCTCGGCTTCTCCTCGTTATGTGATGAGGGACAACGCCGAGGTCACGAGGGCGTGGCAGCCTGGACAGCATTAAATTTCGGAAATCTTGGAATACGGATGTGGAACAAATCCGGGTTCGGCGGACCGGCGCACCGGCCCACCGGTCGCTGCTGCCGGTCAGAAGGCGGTATAGCCGCCGTCGATCACGAAGCAGTCTGCGGTGTGATAGGACGACGCCTTGCTCATGAGGTAGACGGCGATGCCGCCGAAATCCGACGGCTCGCCGAAGCGGCGCACCGGGATGCGCGGCATGACGTTGGCGACGAACTTCTCATTGCCCATGATGCCCGCGGTCATGTCGCTCCTGATCCAGCCGGGCAGGATCGCATTCGCGGTGACGCCGTGGCGTGCGAGCTCGACCGCGAGCGCGCGGCACAGCGCGTTGATCGCGGCCTTGGTCGCGGCATAGTGCTCGTTGCGCGCGGTGCCGAACAGCGAGGCGAGGCTCGAGGTGGCGACCAGGCGGCCGAACGCATCACCGGCCTCCGCCCGGGCCGTCATGTGCCGCGCGGCAGCCTGGAAGGCGTGGAAGACGCCGTCGAGATTGGTCGCGAACATCGTGCGCCATTCCTCCTCGCTGCGCTCGATGAAAGGCTTGCGGCCGCCGCCGCCGATGCCCGCATTGGCGAAGCAGCCGTCGACGCGGCCGAAGGCGTCGAGCGTCGCTTGCATCGCGTCGTTGACGGAAGCAGGGCTCGTCACGTCGCAGACCCGGGTGTCGACCTTGCCGGGACCAGCCGCCATCGAGGCCGCGGCTGCCTTGTTCTTCTCGGCGTTGCGGCCCCAGATCGAGACGTTGCAGCCACTGGACGCAAGTGCCTGGGCGATTCCGAGGCCTATGCCTCCATTGCCGCCGGTGACGACGGCCACGCGGCCGGTGAGGTCGAACATGTTCATGGGGTTCTCTCGGACGTTTCCGTGATGATGTGAGTGCGCTGCGCGCCGCTTCAGTTATTGGGATGATCCAACCATGGACAAGCGCAGCGCAAAAATCAAATATGCTGCACGAACCGGGCGATGCAGCGAATTTCCGCCGTAAAGAATGCAGCGCTCGAAAAGCTCTTGAGAGGAAACCATGCAGTTCAAGCACGTCACGCTCGATTTCGACGGGCCCGTCGCCGTCCTCACGCTCGATCATCAGGAGGTGATGAACGCGGTCTCGATCGACATGCTGGGCGGGCTCGCCGAGGCACTCGACGAGATCGAGGAGAAGAAGGCGGAGGTGCGTTGTCTCGTCGTCACCGGCGCGGGACGCGCGTTCTGCACCGGTGCCAATCTGCAGGGCCGCAACACGCAGGCCAAGCCCGGCCGCAGCAATGCCGGCGCCGCGCTCGAGACCGCCTTCCATCCGTTCCTGCGCCGCCTGCGCAACCTGCATTGCCCGATCGTGACGTCGGTCAACGGCCCGGCCGCGGGCGCCGGCATGAGCTTCGCGCTGATGGGCGACATGATCCTGTGCGCCAAGTCCGCCTACTTCCTGCAAGCCTTCCGCCGCATCGGCCTCGTTCCCGATTGCGGCTCGACCTGGCTGCTGCCGCGCCTCGTCGGCAAGGCGCGCGCGATCGAGCTGTCGCTGCTCGGCGAGAAGCTGCCGGCCGAGACGGCACTGCAATGGGGGCTCGTCAATCGCGTCTATGACGATGCGGCGCTGAAGGAGGAGACGATGAAGCTCGCGCATGAGCTCGCCAATGGCCCGACGGTCGCATTGTCTCAGATCCGCAAGCTGTATTGGGACAGTCCCGAGAACTCGTTCGAAGACCAGCTCAACGCTGAATTCCAGGCGCAGCGCGTCGCCGGCAGCACGTCGGATTTCAAGGAAGGCGTCACCGCGTTCCTCGAGAAGCGGCCGGCCAAGTTCAAGGGCCAATGATCGAGGCCGAGCTGTCCCGCTGCGTCGCCTCGTTCATGCCGGGGGCGACCGGCGTGCACGGCGCCGCAAAGCTCTCCGGCGGCGCCAGCCAGGAGACGTGGCGCTTCGACATCGTCCATCCCGCGGGCGATGTCGGTGCGATCTTGCGCCGCTCGCCGAAGGGCTATGGCGCCGCGCCTGGCCGCGCCGCCGGGCTCGACAACGAGGCGGCGCTGATGCGGCTGGCGCGTGCCGCCGGGGTGCCGTCGCCCGAGGTGCTGCACCTGCTGACGCCGGAGGACGATCTCGGCGCCGGCTTCATCATGCGCCGCGTCGAGGGCGAGACCATCGCGCGCAAGATCCTGCGCGATGCCGAGTTTGCCGAGGCGCGCCCCCGTCTCGCGCGCCAGCTCGGCGGCATCGCCGCCGGCATCCACGGCATTCGGCGCGAGGCACTGCCGGCGTTGCGCGAGATGAACGCGGTCAGGGAGATCGCGGAGCTTGCGCGCGAATATCAAAGCTTCGACTGGCCGCGCCCGGTGTTCGATCTCGCGTTGCGCTGGCTGTCGCACAATGATCCCGGCCCCTCGGCGGAGGTCACGCTGGTGCACGGCGATTTCCGCAACGGCAATCTCATCATCGGCCCCGACGGGGTGCGCGCCGTGCTCGACTGGGAGCTCGCCCATCTCGGCGATCCCATGGAGGATCTCGGCTGGATCTGCGTCAACTCCTGGCGCTTCGGCGAGATCGACAAGCCCGTCGGTGGCTTCGGCTCGCGCGAGGAGCTGTACGCGGGCTACGAGGCCGCTGGCCGCAAGGTCGATGCCGGCAGGGTGAAGTTCTGGGAGGTCATGGGCACATTGCGCTGGGGCGTGATGTGCTGCGGCATGATGCAGCGGTTTCGCTTGGGTCCCGACCACTCGATGGAACGCGCCATGATCGGCCGCCGCGCGTCGGAGACTGAGATCGATCTGCTGCGGCTGCTGGCGCCGCGGGGAGAGGGCTGATGCAGGACGAACCGACTCCGACCGAGCTGGTACAGGCGGTGGCCGATTTTCTTCGCAACGATGTAGCCCCGCTGATCTCGGGACATCAGGCGTTCAAGCTGCGCGTCGGCATCAACGCGCTCGATCTGGTCGTGCGGCAATTGACACAGGCGGCGCCCGCGGAGGCTGCAGAGCATGCGCGTTTGAAGGATTTGCTGGGACAGGACGGTGCCTTGCTCGACCTCAATCGCGCACTGGCGGAGCAGATTGCGAGCGGTGCTGTCGATCTCGCGACGCCGGGTCTGAAGGAGCATCTCTGGCAGACCACGCTCGACAAGCTCGCCGTCGATCAGCCGAACTACGCATCCTACAAGCGCGAGGCGGGGAGGCACGAATGACGTGTAACTCTCCGTCGTCATGCCCGGGCTTGACCCGGGCATCCATCCTCTCACGAATCTGCCGCAGGACGTGGATGGCCGGGTCAAGCCCGGCCATGACGGAGTGGAGGCAGACCCGCACTGTCATTCCGGCGCGCGACGCAGTCGCGAGCCCAGAATCCATAGGCACGATCGCGGCTATGGATTCCGGGCTCGCGCTGCGCGCGCGCCGGAATGACGAGCTCGGTGAGGCTCTACCGCCCAAGCCATTTCGGCGGCCGCTTCTCCGAGAACGCTTTAGGCCCTTCGATGTAGTCCTGCGAATGAATCATCGCCTGCACCGCCGGATAGTCGCGCTGCTCGGTGATCGCCTGTTCCAGCGACACCGCCAGGCCCTTCTCGATCGCCTGCTTGGAGGCGCGGATCGACATCGGCGAGTTCCTGGCAATGGTCTCGGCCCAGCGCACGGCGGCCGCCAGCGCCTCGCCCTGCGGCACCACCTCGTTGACGAAGCCGAGCTCGTGGCCCTCGCGCGCGCCGACATGGCGGCCCGTGAGGATCATGCCCATCGCGCGCTTCATGCCGATCTGACGCGGCAGCCGCTGCAGGCCGCCAGCGAGTGCGGCGAGACCGACGCGCGGCTCGGGCAAGGCGAAGGTGGCATTCTCAGAGGCGATGATCAGGTCGCAAGCCAGCGCGATTTCGAAACCGCCGCCCATGGCGACACCGTTGACGGCGGCGATCAGCGGCTTGTCGCAATCGAAGCGCGACGTCAGTCCGCCGAAGCCGCTTCGGCCCCAGCCGCGCTTGCCGCCGGCCGCCTGCCATTTCAGGTCGTTGCCGGCGCAGAACGCCTTGTCACCCTCGCCGGTGACAATCGCAACCCATTGCTCGGGATCGGCGGCGAACCCGTCGAACACCGCCTCCAGCTCGTAATGTGCGTCGGTATGCAGCGCGTTGTAGACCTCGGGACGGGCAAGGGTGACGATTGTGATCGGCCCCTTGCGCGTGACCTTCGAGAATTTCAGCTCCATCGACCGTTCCTCCTGGTTTCTGATTGGCTGCCGTGCGCGAGCTTAGCGCCTGCGCCGCGCGCGCGGTCATCCAAATACGCAACCGCGCCGCGCGCCACAAGCACGCGGCGGCGGGCTGGCCTGACCAAGAGCAAGAACAACAACGACACGCACAGGGAGACACGCCATGGATTTTTCCTTGCCGAAGGAACTGATCGCCTATCTCGACGAGCTCGACCGCTTCATCGCCGCCGAGATCAAGCCGCTGGAGCAGGCGGACGACAACATCCGCTTCTTCGATCATCGCCGCGAATGGGCGCGCACCGATTTCGAGAATGGCGGCCTGCCGCGGCATGACTGGGAGCGGCTGCTGCGCAAGGCCAAGGACCGCGCCGACGCGGCCGGCCATCTGCGCTTCGCGATCCCGAAACGCTATGGCGGCAAGGACGGCTCGAACCTCTGGATGGCGGTAATCCGCGAGCATTTCGCGTCGAAGGGCCTCGGCCTGCACAACGACCTGCAGAACGAGCATTCGATCGTCGGCAATCTGCCGATCGTGACCATGCTCGACCGCTACGGCCGTGACGACCAGAAGGCGATGATCGACGGCTCGATCACCGGCAAGTACCGCATCACGTTTGGTCTGACCGAGCCGCATCACGGCTCGGATGCGACTCATATGGAGACCAAGGCCGTCCCGGCGACCCGCGACAACGTCAAGGGCTGGCTGATCAACGGCGAGAAGATGTGGACCACGGGCATGCACGTCGCCACGCATTGCGCATTGTTCGCGCGCACCTCGGGCAATGACGGCGATGCGCGCGGCATCACCTGCTTCCTGGTGCCGGCCAAGACCGAGGGTGTGAAGGTCGAGGAATATCTCTGGACCTTCAACATGCCGACCGACCATCCGCGCGTCAGCTTCACCGACGTGTTCGTGCCGGAGGACGCGCTGTTCGGCGAGGTCGGGCGCGGGCTGTCGCTGGCCCAATGCTTCGTGCACGAGAACCGCATCCGCCAGGCGGCGAGCTCGCTCGGTGCGGCCGTCTACTGTATCAACGAGAGCGTGAATTACGCGCGTGAGCGCAAGCCGTTCGGCAAGGCGCTGGCCGAGAACCAGGCAATCCAGTGGCCGCTGGTGGAGCTGGCGACCCAGGCCGAGATGCTGCGGCTGTTGATCCGCAAGACCGCGTGGGAGATGGACCAGCTCACCCAGGCGCAGGTCGAGCACACGCTCTCCGACAAGGTGTCGATGTGCAACTACTGGGCTAACCGTCTGTGCTGCGAGGCCGCCGACCGCGCCATCCAGGTGCATGGCGGCATGGGCTATTCGCGCCACAAGCCGTTCGAGCACATCTACCGCCACCACCGCCGCTATCGCATCACCGAGGGCAGTGAGGAGATCCAGATGCGCAAGGTGGCGGGGTTCCTGTTTGGCTATATGGGGGCGAACAAGCGGTGAGCGCGGCCTGATCGCGTGGCGGCATCGCGAGCGTCAGCACGGCAATCCAGACCTGTCACTTGGCCCCTGGATTGCTTCGGCGCAAGGGCGCCTCGCAATGACGGTGTGGAGAGAGTGCGCGCTCTCTCCACGTCATCGCGAGCGCCAACGACGCGATCCAGGCTGTCGCAACGAGAACACCGCCGGTTGTCAATTCACCTGCCGGTCCTTGCCCGCCCAATATGGGTCGCGCAGATTCCGCCGCAGGATCTTGCCGGAGGGATTGCGCGGCAGGGCATCGAGGAAATCGACGCTCTTCGGCGTCTTGAAGCCGGCGATGCGGGTGCGGGTGAAATTGATGATGTCCGTCTCGGTGGCGCGTTTGCCCGGCTTCATCACCACAATGGCTTTGACGGCCTCGCCCCATTTGTCGTCGGGAATGCCGATCACGGCGGCCTCGGCGACATCGGGGTGGTCGCAGATCGCGCTCTCGACCTCGGCCGGATAGATGTTCTCGCCGCCGGAGATGATCATGTCCTTGATGCGGTCGTGGATGTAGACGTAGCCGTCCTCGTCCATGTAGCCGGCATCACCGGTGCGCAGCCAGCCGTCCCTGCCAAGCGTGCGTGCGGTCGCCTCCGGCAGGTTCCAGTAGCCGGTCATGTTGGAGCCGGAGCGGGTGGCGATTTCGCCGACCTGCCGCGGCGGCAGCGGATTGCCCAAGGGATCGATGATCGCGACTTCGACGCCCGGCAGCGGCTTGCCGGCCGAGCGCATCCGCTCCAGCCCTTCGACGTGATCCTGGGGCGGCAGCGCGATGATGGTGCCCGTGGTCTCGGTCATGCCATACATCTGCACGAAGCCGCATTTGAACACCTCGATGCATTCCTTCAGCAGCGCCGCGGGGATCGGCGAGGCGCCGTAGAGCATGTATTTGAGCCGCGAGAAATCGACCTGCCGCGCGCGCGGCTGCCGCACCACGAACTGCATCGCGGCGGGCACCATGAACAGCTTGGTGATGCCGGACTGCTCGAAGAAGTCGAGGATCTTCGTGGGATCGAACTCGCGCGCGATGACGCCACGGGCGCCGTGGTAGAGGCTCATCAGGCCCCAGCCGGAGCCGCCGATGTGGAAGATCGGCATCGCGATCAGCGAGACGTCGTCGGTCGACCATTTGTTCCAGTCCGGTTTCTCCTCGGGATTGCCGGTATTCACCAGGTTGAGGAAGTTCGCGTGCGACAGCATCGCGCCTTTCGGCTTGCCGGTGGTGCCGGACGTGTAGAGCTGCAGCGCGATGTCCCGCGGCGTGATCGCTACGCCAGGATCGTCGGCACTCTGCGCGTCGCGCCAGGCCGTGTAGTCCTGCCATTCCGGCGCGCCGCCTTCGGTCGTGATGATGTGCCGCACGCTCGGAATCTGGCCGCGGATGTTGCGGATCATCGTGATGAACTCGGGACCGACGAACAGGGCAGGCGCCTTGCAGTCCTCGACGATGAAGGCGACCTCGGGACCGGCGAGGCGCCAGTTCACCGGCGCCATCACGACGTTGGCCTTCATGGCGCCGACCAGCAGCTCGAAATAGATGTCGCTGTTCTTGCCGAAATAGGCGATCCGCTCGTGCTGTTTGATGCCGAGCGCCTTCAGCGCGTTGGCGACCTGGTTGGTCTTGCGGTCGAATTCGGCGAAGCTGGTGACGCGGCCTTCGAACTCATATGCGGTGGCGGAGCCCAGCGTTTGCGCTCTGTCGCGCACGACGTCGACGAGCGTCGACGTTGCCGTCGAGACGGACATGTTTCCCCTCCGATTACGTCTTTTTCTTTGTTCGATGTCTTGTCGTGGTCCTCGCCCCGGATTGCGCCGGAGCAAGCATCTCTCGATCAGTCTACAGAGAGCACGTCGCCGATCAACCGGGCGATTGGGCCATCAGCTCGTGCGCGTCGCGCGGTCCTTTTCGTTCTGCGCCTTGATCGACTCCTTGGCCTTGGTCCAGTCGTCGTCGCTCCAGTCGCGCAGCTGATAGAAGTTGCCGCCCATCGCCAGCGCCTGGGCGCCGTCCATCGCGATGGTCTCGCCGTTGATCCAGTTGCAGCCGCCGGAGATCAGGAACACCGCGAGGTTCTGCAACTCCTCCATGGTACCGACCCGGCCCATCGGGTTCATCGCCTTGGTCCGCGCGCCGGCCTCGTCGCCAGGCTTGATGCGCTTGCTCATGCCTTCGGTCGGGATCTCGCCGGGTGCGATGGTGTTGAGGCGGATGCCGTAGCGGCCCCATTCGGTCGCGAGCGACATCGTCATGGCGTGGATCGCCGACTTGCTCATTGCCGAGGGCACCACATAGGGCGAGCCGTTGCGCACCCAGGTGACCGTGATCGACACGATGTTGCCCGGCTGCTTCGCTGCGATCCAGCGCTTGCCGACGGCATGCGTCACATAGAACGTGCCGTGCATCACGATGTTGGCAACCGCGTCGAAACCGCGCGGGCTCAATTCCTCGGTGCGGGAAATGAAATTGCCGGCGGCGTTGTTGATGAGATCGGTGAGGCCGCCTTCCTGGAAGATCGCCTCGATCATTTCCTCGACCGCCATCGCATTGCGGATGTCGACGCCGTGGCTGGTTACGCGCCCGCCATAGAGGTCCATCAGTTCGGTCGCGGTCTCGTCGCAGACGATTTTCCGCCGGCCGCAAATATGCACTTCGGCGCCAAGCTGCAGGAAGCGTGCGGCCATCGCTTTGCCAAGGCCGGTGCCGCCGCCGGTCACCAGAATGCGCCGACCTTCGAGGAGATTGTCCTTGAACATGGGAGTTTCCGCCTGACATGTTGTGAGTTAATTGGTCGATTGACTAAATCGCTCCGACAGCCTTCTGTAAAGTCACAAAGACATTCGTGAGGAGACCGCTCGATGGACAACCGCATCGCGATCGAGATCAAGGACGGCGTCGCCGACGTTCGCCTGGTCCGTGCCGACAAGATGAATGCGCTGGACATGGAGATGTTCGAGGCGCTGGTGGCGGCCACCGAGCGGCTGGCGAAGGAAAAGGGGCTGCGCGCCGTGGTGCTGTCTGGCGAGGGCCGCGCCTTTTGCGCCGGACTCGACATGGGCCGTTTCGCGGCGATGAAGGACTCCGGCGGCAACGGCATACCCGGCGGCGAGAAGCGCGACCTCACCGTTCGCACCCACGGCAAGGCGAACTTCGCCCAGCAGGCGGTGTGGGGCTGGCGGCAGTTGCCGGTGCCGGTGATTGCTGCAGTGCATGGCGTGGCCTATGGCGGCGGCTTCCAGCTCGCGCTCGGCGCCGACATGCGCTACGTCGCACCGGACACCAAGATGTCGATCATGGAGATCAAATGGGGTCTGGTGCCGGACATGGCGGGCACGCCGATCCTGGCGACCCTGATGCGCGACGACATCCTGCGCGAGCTGACCTATACCGGCCGCGTGTTTTCGCCGGAAGAGGGGCAGGCTTACGGCCTCGTCACGCGCATCTGCGCCGATCCGCGCGCGGCCGCGCTGGAGACGGCGCGTGAGATCGCCGGCAAGAATCCGGATGCGATCCGCGCCGCCAAGCGCATGCTGAACAACCTCTCGGTCGATCCGGGCCCGGCGCTGCTCGCGGAATCGGTCGAGCAGCAGAAGCTGATCGGTAGCCCGAACCAGCTGGAGTCGGTGCGGGCGAACATCGAAAAGCGTGCGCCCAAGTTTGTAGATTAGCCTCCTCCTTGCGGGCAGCCCCGAAGGAGCTGAGCCAAACAATTTCCAGATTCCGGGTTCGATGCTGCGCATCGCCCCGGAATGACGGCGGAAACTCGAACCGACGCCAGATCGGACAAGGCAATAACAATGGAAACGTCCTCCCTGTTTTGCGGCATCATCTCCGGCGAACGCCGGCGCAGCCACGCTGACGTCGCCGACCGCGCCGCGCGGATCGCGAGCGGTCTCGCGCAGCTCGGCGTGCGCCAGGGCGACTGCGTCTGCATGCTCATGCGCAACGACATCGCCTTCATCGAGGCCGCCTACGGCGCGATGCGACTGGGCGCCTATGGTGTGCCGGTGAACTGGCACTTCAAGCCGGAGGAGATCGATTACATCCTCAAGGACTCCGCGACGCGGGTGCTGATCGGTCACGCCGATCTGCTGCATCAGCTTCGCGGCATGATTCCCTCCGGCATCACCGTGCTCAGCGTCCCGACGCCGCCGGAGATCCTGTCCAACTACAAGATCGGCGCGGATCTGCTCGCAACACCGGAGTTCGCGACCGACCTGGAAAGCTGGCTCATGCAACAGGGTCCTTACGAAGGACCGCAGGTGCCGCAGCCGCAGAACATGATCTACACCTCCGGCACGACTGGTCATCCCAAGGGCGTCCGGCGCAATGCGCCGACGGTGGAGCAGGCGGCCTCGGCCGAACGGATGCGGGCGCTGATCTATGGACTCAAGCCGGGCTCGCGCGCGCTGCTGCCCGGACCGCTGTATCATTCCGCGCCGAACGCCTTCGGCCTGCGTGCCGGACGGCTCGGTGGCGCGCTGGTGCTGATGCCGCGGTTCGAGCCGGAGGAGTTTCTCCGTATCATCCAGGCGGAGCGGATCGACACCATCTTCATGGTGCCGACCATGTTCATCCGCCTGATGAAGCTGCCCGAGGAGGTACGCAGCCGCTACGGCATGTCGTCGCTGCGTCACATCATCCACGCCGCGGCGCCGTGCCCGGCCGACGTCAAGCGCGCGATGATCGAATGGTGGGGGCCGGTCATCTACGAATTCTACGGCTCGACCGAATCGGGCGCAGTCACCTTCGCGAGCTCCGAGGACGCGCTGAAGAAGCCCGGCACCGTCGGCAAGGTCTCGCCGGGCGCCGAGTTGCGCTTCCTCGGTGAGGACGGGCGCATCCTGCCGCAGGGCGAGATCGGCGAGATCTATTCGCGCATCGCGGGCAATCCGGATTTCACCTATCACAACAAGCCGGAGAAGCGTGCCGAGATCGACCGCGACGGCTTCATCACCTCGGGTGATGTCGGCTACATGGACCTCGATGGCTATGTGTTCCTGTGCGACCGCAAGCGCGACATGGTGATCTCCGGCGGGGTCAACATCTATCCGGCCGAGATCGAGGCGGTGCTGCATGCCGTGCCGGGCGTGCACGATTGCGCTGTGTTCGGCATCCCCGACACGGAGTTCGGCGAGGCGCTGATGGCCGTTGTCGAACCGCAGCCCGGCGTCGTGCTGGATGTCGGCGCTATCAAGGCGCGGCTGAAGGCCTCGCTGGCCGACTATAAGGTGCCCAGGCACATCGAAATCCAGGATAAATTGCCGCGCGAGGATTCCGGCAAGATCTTCAAGCGGCGGCTGCGCGATCCGTATTGGGAGCGAGCCGGAAGGCAAATCTGACCGAGGGGAGGAACGATAGCTTGGAATAGGGCAGGCGACGCCTCTTTCTTGATCTTGCGCTGCAATGCGGATACGGCAGACTGACCCGTAAATGGGCAGCTGCTGGAGAGCGCATCCATGTCGCCGCAAGCCATACCAGAGGAAATCCGTCCCAACCGCGCCGCCGAGGCGCAGGCCATGGAGGAGGATGCGCGGCTTCGGGACGACATCCGGCTGCTCGGCCGCATCCTCGGCGACACCGTTCGCGACCAGGAGGGCGCCGACGTCTTCGACCTCGTCGAGCTGATACGCCAGACCTCGGTGCGCTTCCATCGCGACGAGGACCGCCAGGCGCGGCGCGAGCTGGAGCAGATCCTCGACGGCATGTCGACCGCGGAGACCGTCCGCATCGTCCGCGCCTTCAGCTATTTCTCCCATCTCGCCAACATCGCCGAGGACCAGAACAACATCCGCCGCATGCGCGCCAAGAGCGACGCCAACGGCGGCAATGGCATGCTTGCGGCGACGCTCGCTCACGCCAAGTCGGCCGGCTTCGAGGCGGCGGAGTTGCGCAGGTTCTTCTCCACCGCGCTGGTCAGCCCGGTCCTGACCGCGCACCCCACCGAGGTGCGGCGCAAGAGCACGATGGATCGCGAGATGGAGATCGCGATGCTGCTCGACCGCCGCGAGCGGATGCAATTGACGCCGGATGAGCGCGCGGCCAATGACGAGGCGCTGCGCCGCGCCGTGCTGACCTTGTGGCAGACCAACCTGCTGCGCCGGACCAAGCTGACGGTGCTCGACGAGGTCACCAACGGTCTGTCGTTCTACGACTACACCTTCCTGCGCGAGGTGCCGCGGCTGCTGTGCACGCTGGAAGATCGGCTCAACGACGGCGCGGAGGTGGCGGGCGATCTCGCCTCGTTCCTGCGGATGGGGAGCTGGATCGGCGGCGACCGCGACGGCAATCCGTTCGTGACCGCCGAGGTCATGCGCGGAACGCTCAAGCTGCAATCCAGCCTGGCGCTGCATTACTATCTGGAGGAGCTGCATCTGCTCGGCAGCGAGCTGTCCATTGCGGCGCATCTCGCCGATGTCTCCGAGGAGCTGCGCGCGCTGGCCGAGCGCTCGCCGGACACGTCGCCGCATCGTCGTGGTGAGCCGTATCGTCTCGCGGTGTCCGGCATCTATGCGCGGCTGGCGGCCACCGCGAAGAAGCTCGGCATCCAGATCAGCCGCCTGCCGGTGGCGGCGGTCGCGTCTTACGACAGCGTCAAGCAGCTGCAGGACGATCTCGACGTGCTGCATCGCTCGCTGATCGCCAACAATGCCGAGGTCATTGCGCGCGGCCGGCTGCGGATGCTCCGTCGCGCGGTCGACTGTTTCGGCTTCCATCTGGCGCGGCTCGACATCCGCCAGAATTCGGCGGTGCACGAGCGCACCGTCGCCGAGCTGATCGACACCGCGATGCCCGGCATGTCCTACATGGCGCTCAGCGAGGATGCCCGCGTCGGCCTGCTGGTCAGCGAGCTGCGCAATGCCAGGCCACTGGTCTCGCAGTTCGTGAAGTACAGCGACGAGACCGTCGGCGAGCTCGCGCTGTTCCGCGCCGCCGCCGAGTCGCACGCGACGTTCGGTGCCGATGTGATTCCCCAATGCATCATCTCGATGTGCAAGGGCATGTCGGACATGCTCGAGGTGGCATTGCTGCTCAAGGAGGTCGGCCTGATCGATCCATCGGGCCGCTGCGCCGTCAACATCGTGCCGCTGTTCGAGACCATCGAGGATTTGCAGGCCTCCAGCGGCATCATGGACCGGATGCTGGCGCTGCACGATTACCGCCGCCTGGTCGACAGCCGCGGCGCCGTGCAGGAGGTCATGCTCGGCTATTCCGACAGCAACAAGGATGGCGGCTTCGTCACCTCGGGCTGGGAGCTCTACAAGGCCGAGATCGGCCTGGTCGACATCTTCGAACGCCATGGCATCCGGCTCAGGCTGTTCCATGGCCGCGGCGGCTCGGTCGGCCGCGGCGGCGGCCCGAGCTACGATGCCATCATCGCGCAGCCCGGGGGCGCCGTGAACGGCCAGATCCGGATCACCGAGCAGGGCGAGATCATCTCCAGCAAATATTCCAATGCCGAGGTCGGCCGCAACAATCTGGAGATCCTCGCCGCGGCGACGCTCGAGGCCAGCCTGCTGCATCCGCGCCAGCCGGCGCCAAAGCGCGAATATCTCACCGCGATGGACCGGCTCTCGGAGCTCGCGTTCAAGGCCTATCGCAGCTTGGTCTACGAGACCGACGGCTTCGTCGACTATTTCTGGGCCTCGACCGTCATCAACGAGATCGCGACCTTGAACATCGGCAGCCGC
This sequence comes from Bradyrhizobium sp. HKCCYLRH2060, assembly GCF_051168135.1. Lineage (NCBI taxonomy): Bacteria > Pseudomonadati > Pseudomonadota > Alphaproteobacteria > Hyphomicrobiales > Nitrobacteraceae > Bradyrhizobium > Bradyrhizobium sp. HKCCYLRH2060. Next base: position 82,869 of record NZ_JBNPUK010000016.1, on the reverse strand, counting down.
CCAGCCTCGCGCAAGAAGACCCGCGCGATCGAGGATCTGCGCGCCATCCCCTGGGTGTTCTCCTGGGCGCAGTGCCGGTTGATGCTGCCGGGCTGGTACGGCTTCGGCAGCGCGGTCGAGACCTGGATCGCGGAGAATCCGGAGCAGGGCATGCCGTTCCTGCGCGAGCTCTACCGGGAATGGCCGTTCTTCCGCATGCTGTTGTCGAACATGGACATGGTGCTCGCCAAGAGCTCGATCGCGATCGCCTCGCGCTATGCGGAGCTGGTCCCCGACGAGGCCCTGCGGGAAAAGATCTTCGGCCGCATCCGCCGTGAATGGAATCTGGTGATCGAGACCTTGCTCGACATCACCGGGCAGGAGCGGCTGTTGCAGGGCAACCCGCTGCTGGAGCGCTCGGTGCGCAACCGCTTTCCCTATCTCGATCCGCTCAACCACGTGCAGGTCGAGCTCTTGAAGGCGCACCGCGCCCAGAACCCGGACGAGCAGGTGCTGCGCGGGATTCAGCTGACTATCAACGGCATCTCGGCGGGGCTGAGGAATACGGGCTGACGCGACGAACGCGGACTGGCGAGGACAATGAGCTCCTCGCCAGCCCGACACATCAGCTGTCTGCGGATCAGGGCTTCAGAGCGCCTTGTGCACTCGTATACACCGCATAGAGCGATGTTGAGCCGCAGATGTAGAGTCGATTGCGCTGCTGGCCGCCGAAGCAAAGGTTGGCGACCGTTTCAGGTATATGAATCTTGCCCAGCAATGTTCCGTCCGGGGCATAGCAGCGCACGCCGTCCTCGTTCGGATCACCCCAACCCACGGAGCACCAGACCCGTCCGTCGCGGTCGCATCGGACACCGTCGGAGATGCTTGGCTTCGGCATTTCGGCGAACACCTTGCTGTTGGCCAGCTTGCCGGCCGCGTGATCGACGTCGAATACGCGGATGTGTGCGGGATTGTCCGGCCCGTCGGTGAAGCCGGTGTCGATGATGTAGAGTTTCTTCTCGTCGGGCGAGAAGGCCAGCCCGTTGGGTTCGACGAAGTCGTCGACCACAACCTTCACCTCTCCCGATTTCGGATCGACCCGATAGACATTGTGCTTGTCCTGCTCGGGCTGCGCCTTGAGGCCCTCATAGAAACCACCGATGCCGTAGACCGGATCGGTGAACCATATTGCGCCGTCGGCCGCGACCACCGCATCGTTGGGCGAGTTCAAGCGCTTGCCATTGTAGCTGTCGGCGATGATCGTGATCGAGCCGTCAAGCTCGGTGCGGGTGACCCGTCGGCCGCTGTGCTCGCAGGTGATCAGCCGTCCTTCCCGATCGATGGTGTTGCCGTTCGAATTCATCGACGGTTGTCGATAGACGCTGAGATGACCATCGTCCTCGGAGAAGCGCATGATGCGATTGTTCGGGATGTCGCTGAACAGCACATAGCGGCCAGCAGCAAAATAGACCGGGCCTTCGGCCCAGCGCATTCCGGTGGCGACGCGCTCGACGGCCATAGTGCCTGCGAAGGCCGGAAATTCCGCCGGCCCGAATGACAGCTTGGGCTTCTTCGCCGACTCCAGATGAGAGTCCGGATAGCGGCTGCCCGGCAAGGGACCGAGCGGCAGCGGGTCCGTCGAGATTGTCGGCGCCCCCGTCTGGCCCGGCGGCGTGACGGTTGCGGCCGACGCAGTCGTGACTGTTGAAGCAGCGGCGAAAGCCGCGGCTCCTTTCAGCAGTCTGCGCCGGTTGAAGCCGTGAGCTGCGACCGACAAGTCCGGTGCGCCGTCGTGTCGTGAATTCGTCATCTGTGTCCTCCCGACTTTTTGTTGGGAGGCGACCATACGACGAAATCATGGCGGCGCGCGGGTCGTTTGGATAAAAAACAACTTGAGATGGTGTGCGCCGCAAGCGGAATTTCGGCGCTGCAATCTCAGATCGGGTCCCAGCCGAACACGTCGGCGGAACGATCGAGCTTGTAGAACGACGGCTTCAGCGCCGGCATGCCATGCTCCGCAATGGTCTGCGGCGTCCAGCCCTCGCCGCGGTGCACCGAGCGCAGCGGGCGCGACTGGCTCATCAGGAAGATCTCGTTCATGCGAACGGCGAAGATCTGGCCGGTGACGTCCTTCGAGGCATCGCCGAGCAGATAGGCGACGACGGGCGCGATCTTCTCGGGCCCCATCCGCTTCATGCGCTCGACGCGCTCCTTCTCGGCCTCGGTCTCCGCCGGGATGGTGCCGATCATGCGGCTCCAGGCGAACGGCGAGACGCAATTGGAGCGCACGTTGAAGCGGCCCATGTCGAGCGCGATCGACTTCGACAGGCCGACGATGCCGAGCTTCGCCGCGGCGTAGTTGGCCTGGCCATAATTGCCGATCAGCCCCGAGGTCGAGGTGAAGTGGACGAAGGAGCCGCTCTCCTGCTCGCGGAACAGCCGCGCGGCGGAGTGCGCGACGTAGAACGAGCCCATCAGGTGGACCTTGATGACGGCTTCGAACGCCTCGATGCTCATCTTGTGGAAGATCATGTCGCGCAGGATGCCGGCATTGTTGACCACGCCGTCGAGCTTGCCGAAGTGGTCGGTCGCGGCCTTCACGATCTTGCTGGCCGGGATCGCTTCGGACACGCTCTCGAAATTCGCCACCGCCGTGCCGCCGCGCTTCCTGATCTCCTCGACCACTTCCTCCGCCGGCGCGGCGCTGGTGCCCGAGCCATCGGAGGCGACGCCGGGATCGTTGACGACGACCTTGGCGCCTTCGGCGGCGCACAGCAGCGCGATCTCGCGGCCGATGCCGCGGCCGGCGCCGGTGACGATGACGACTTTGTCCTGGAGCGATTTGGTCATGAGTCTTCTCCTGTTTTGCTCCGTCATTCCGGGATGGTGCGAAGCACCAGACCCGGAATCTCGAGATTCCGGGTCCGCACGTGCCGCGCGCCCCGGAATGACGGAGGCTGCTATCTCTCGTTCGTGAAGATGATCGTTCCCGATGCGGCGAACATGCCGCCGACGCCGTGACACACCGAGATCTTGGCTCCCGGCACCTGCGCCGGCGCGATGCCCCGCATCTGGCGCACGCTCTCCTGCAGCGCATACATGCCGTACATGCCCGAATGCATGTAGGACAGGCCGCCGCCATTGGTGTTGAGCGGCAGCTTGCCGCCTGGCCGCGTGTGTCCGGAGGCGATGAACGGCCCGGTCTCCTCATGCGGCATGAAGCCGAGATCGCCGAGACCGAACAGCGGCAGATGCGCGAACGCGTCGTAGATCATGAGATGATCGACGTCGGCATGGCCGATGCCGGCCTCCTTGAAGGCGAGGGGGCCCGCGACCTTGAAGGCACGCGACGAATTGAACGTCTCCATCTGGCTGACCATCGGCGTCTCCACGCTTTCGCCGGTGCCGAGAATATAGACTGGCTTCTGCGGAAAATCCTTGGCTCGATCGGCCGAGGTCAGGATCAGCGCGCCGCCGCCATCGGTGACGAGGCAGCACTGCAGCAGGCGGAACGGGTAGGCGATCATGCGCGAGTTCAGGACGTCGTCGACGATGATCGGGTCCTTCATCATCGCGCGCGGATTCTTTGCCGCCCATTCGCGCTGTACGACCGCAACCATCGCCAACTGCTCATGGGTGATGCCGTAGGTCTTCATATAGCGCAGCACGGGGATCGGGAACATGCTGGGCGGCCCGTAGACGCCGAACGGCGCCTCGAACTGGCCCTGCAGGCTGTCCGGCGGGATCGAGCGCGGCAGCTTGCCGATCATCGATTTGCCGCTCTCGGCATGGGTGATCAGCACGGTCTTGCACAGGCCGGCTTCGATCGCAGCCGCGGCGTGGCGGACATGCAGCATGAAGGAGCAGCCGCCGACCGAGGTGCCATCGACCCAGGTCGGTGTGATGCCGAGGTAATGGCAGATCTGCTGCGGCGTCTCGACGGCGGTGGCGAAGCCGTCGATGTCCGACAGCTTCAGCCCGGCATCGGCGATCGCATTCAGTGCCGCGTCCGCATGCAGCTGGATCTGCGACATCGTCGGGATAACACCGAGCTCGGTGGTCTCGGCCGCGCCGACCACGGCAACCTGGTTTCGACGCATGGCGTTATCCTTACGCCGGCCGGAACAGGGGCAGGGTGATCTGCTCGTCCAATGTCTCGAATGTGACTTCGAGGGCCATGTCGAGCTCCAACGCCTCCGGCGTCTGCGGGCAGCCCGTGATGTTGCTCATCATGCGCGGGCCCTCTTCGAGCGCCACGACGGCAATGGCGTAAGGCGGCGTGAAGCCGGGCGCAGGGGGACGATGGTTGATGACGTAGCTGTAGAGCGTGCCTTTGCCCGTGGCCTTGAAGACGCTGACCTTGCGGCTGGCGCAGGCCGGACAGAACGGGCGCGGCGGGAAGTAGACGTGGGCGCAGGCGTCGCAGCGCTGCAGCCGCAACTCACCGGCCCGGGTGCCGTCCCAGAAATGCTGCGTCTCCGGCGTCGGTTTGGGACGTGCACGCATCGGCTCGGCCATCCGGGTTGATCCTCCCTGCGGCGGGCTCCGTCGCCCGCTCCTTTGCATCCGTGATGCGCCATTTGACCGAGAGGCGTCAACGGTCCATCACGCCGCGCATGCGGCCCTCCGGGAGGCGCAGAGGTGTTTGGGAGGGCAATTGCCGCCTGATGAAAATTGGTCTTTGATGCGTGGAGTATGATCGGAGACGAGATGAAGCTGCGTGACATCGCCCATTCCAGGACCGGCGACAAGGGTGACACCTCGAACATCTCGGTCATCGCCTACGACCCCAGGGACTACCCGCTGCTGCTCGCACAAGTCACGGCGGAGCGGGTGAAGGCGCACTTCGCCGGCATTGTCCAGGGCGAGGTGGTCCGCTATGAGCTGCCCAACATTGCGGCGCTGAACTTCGTGATGAGCCGGGCGCTCGGCGGCGGGGTCACCCGTTCGCTCGCGCTGGATGCGCACGGCAAGTCGCTGAGTTCCGCGCTGCTCGATCTGGACATCGCGGCCGATGCCGCAGACATGCGATAGGATGCCATGACCGTTTCAATTCCGACCCTGGCCGCGCTGGCCGACGATCTCGCCGCCGGCCGCACGTCGTCACGTAAGCTCGTGGAGGAATGTCTGGCCCGGATCGCCGATCCCGCCGGCGAAGGCCAGCGCGCCTTCATCCATGTCGACAAGGAGGCGGCGCTCGCTGCCGCTGATGGCATGGACGCGCTGCGCAAGGCCAGTGCCGGGCCGTCGCCCTTCGCCGGCATTCCGGTGTCGATCAAGGATCTGTTCGACATCAAGGGCCAGGTCACCCGCGCCGGCTCGCGGGCGCTGGAGGATTCCGCGCCGGCCGAGGCCGATGCGCCGGCGGTGGCGCGGCTGCGCCGGGCCGGCTTCGTCGTGATCGGCCGCACCAACATGACCGAGTTCGCCTATTCCGGCATCGGCATCAACCCGCATTACGGCACGCCGAAGAGCGCCTGGAAGCGCGACGTTGGCTACGTGCCCGGCGGCTCGTCGTCGGGCGCCGCGGTCTCCATCGTCGATCGCATGGCCTATGGTGCGCTCGGCACCGACACCGGCGGCTCCTGCCGCATCCCGGCGGCGTTCAACGGCATCGTCGGCTACAAGCCGACGCAGGCCCGCGTGCCACTCGACGGCGGCGTGCCGCTGTCGACCACGCTCGACAGCTTCGGCCCGCTCGCCAACACCGTGGCGTGCTGCGCCGTGCTCGATTCCGTGCTGGCCGACGAGCCGATCCGGCCGCTGGCATCACGCCCGGTGAAGGGCCTGCGGCTCGCCGTGCCCACCACCATCGTGCTGGACGAGCTCGATGCCGAGGTGGCCGCTACGTTCGAACGCGCGCTGGAGAGCCTGGCGAAGCAGGGCGCGCTGATCGCGCGCATCGAATTCCCGGAGTTCCTCGACGTCGGCATCATCGGCGCAAAGGGCGGCTTCGCCGCCGCCGAGAGCTATGCCTGGCACCGCTTCCTGCTGGCGGCAAAGGGCGACGTCTACGATCCGCGCGTCTCGGTGCGCATCATGCGCGGCGAGGCGATCACCGTGCCCGACTACATCGAGATGCTCAACGCCCGCCGCTCGCTGGTGACGCGCGCCGCCGCGCGGATCGCGCCCTACGACGCGCTGGTGATGCCGACCACCGCCAACGCGCCGCCGAAAATCGCCGATCTCGCCGACGACCAGGCCTTCGCCCGCGAGAACGTCCGTGCGCTGCGCAACTGCACCTTCATCAACATGATCGACGGCTGCGCCATCTCGCTCCCGGCGCACCGCCATGGCGAAGTGCCCGTCGGCCTGATGCTGGCGCAGTCCGGCGGCCACGACCGCAAGCTGCTGGAGATCGCGGCGGGGATCGAGGGCGCGGTGCGGGGCTGAGGAGGGCGCGGTGTCGGATGACATCCGGGTCGGGGACCGCGTGAGGCTGCTCGGCCTGCCCGACTGGCTGCTGCATGATCTGCCCGCGAGCGAGCAGGCGGAGATGCGCGGCTTCCTCGGCCAATCATGCGCGGTGAGTGAGATCGACGCGCATGGCTATTACTGGCTCGGCTTCGGTATGACTGTCGACGACGCCGATGGCTCGCGCTGCACCGGCCACAGCTTCTGCGTTCCGCGCGACTGCATCGAACGCGAGCCGTGATCAGGGATTGCGTGGCGGGCCGCCGCTGGTGGGAGGCTGGACGGCTTTCGCCGCTGCCGCCTGCGCCTGGTCGATCAGGCCGGCCGCCAGCATCGTGTCGATGACGCGATCGCGGCGCTCCTGGTCGTATCGCGTAGGCCTCGGAATTCGCAGCCGGGTGATGAGCCAGGCGATCTCGCCGATGTCGAGGCTGGCGATGGATCTGCCGAAATACGCCGTGGCGGCGTCTGCAGCACCAAAGGCGCCGCGGCCGAAATAGGCATTGTTGAGATAGGCCTCGAGGATGCGGTCGCGCGTGAACGTGCGCTCGATACGGCCCATGAAGACCTGTGTGCCGAGCTGCCATTCCAGGCTCGGTCCCTTGCAGCAGTCCGGAACCAGCGTCCAGAGACAATCGCGGCTGACCGCGTGGATGATGCTCGAATTGCCCGGCTGACGACCGGCCACGATCTCGGATGCGAGCCGTGCCAGCGGGCCGATCGACCGTCGTTCGTAGAAGTCGCGATCCTGGGAGGCGACGACGGCGTTCCGGACCAGGTGCGGAATCTCTGAGAGCGGCACATAGGAGCTTCCCGGTTTCGTCGTACAGAGCGGGCCTGTGGTAGGGAGAGCCGCAAGCTGGCTCTCGGTGGGCAGGCCGAGGCCATATTCGAAGTACCAGATCACATAGCCTTCGGCGTAGAGCAGCAGCATGACGGCGAGCGAGAGCACGGCCAGGATCGTTTTGCCGAACAGGATGAAGACGCATTGGGTGCGGGAACGTGGCATCGTCGGAAGATTGGTTCCTTGGGATGCGTCCTGGTTCATCAGGTCTTTCCTGCGTGATATCGCCAAAATGTCCAGGAAACGGGTGGGCGCTGCGCCCCTTCTGTCGCATCCTCGTCATTCCGGGATCCGCGCCCTTGCGCGCAGGCCCGGAATCCATAACCACGATCGTGAGTATGGATTCCGGGCGCGTCGCCCCGGAATGACAACTGGGATGAATTGCATGGCCAGACTCACGCACGCAGTGCCCGACCTCGCTTCTCCCGCCGCGACCGGGATCGATGCGATCGATTGGCCAGTGGTCGAACGTGATCTCGATGCCAGCGGCTGCGCTGTGTTGCCGCAGCTGGTGTCGCCCGATGAATGCCGCGCGCTGGCGGCGCTTTATCCGGATGACGCGCATTTCCGCAGCCGCGTGGTGATGGCGCGGCACGGGTTCGGGCGCGGCGAGTACAAATATTTCAGCTATCCGCTGCCGGAGCCGGTCGCGAAGCTGCGGCCGCAGCTCTATGTCGGCCTGGTTCCGGTCGCCAATCGCTGGAATGCGACCATGGGCATCGACGTGCAATATTCCGACGATCACACCGCGTTTCTCGCCCGCTGCCATGCTGCCGGTCAGACGAGGCCGACGCCGCTGCTGTTGCAATATGTCGAAGGCGACTACAACTGCCTGCACCAGGATCTCTATGGCGAGCATGTGTTTCCGCTGCAGGTTGCGATTCTCCTATCCGAGCCGGGGCGTGATTTCGACGGCGGCGAGTTCGTGCTGACCGAGCAGCGGCCGCGGATGCAGTCGCGCGCCGAGGTGGTGCCGTTGCGCCAGGGCGATGCCGTGGTGTTCGCTGTCCACCAGCGTCCGGTGCAGGGCACGCGCGGCAGCTACCGGGTCACCATGCGCCATGGCGTCAGCCGGCTGCGCTCAGGCCGGCGGCATACGCTCGGCGTGATCTTTCACGATGCGAAGTGAGGCGGATGACGGCTGATCTGTTCGATGGCCTGGAGGCGGCTGGACCGGCGCGCGAGCCGCTCGCGCCCGGGGCAATGCTGCTGCGCGGCTTCGCGCGGCCACAGGAGACCGAGCTGATCTCTGCCATCGAGGCGATCACGGCGCAGGCGCCGTTCCGCCGCATGGTGACGCCGGGTGGCCATCAGATGTCGGTGGCGATGACCAATTGCGGCCCGGTCGGCTGGGTGACGGACCGCAGCGGCTACCGCTACGATGCCCGCGATCCGGACAGTGGCCAGCCCTGGCCGGCGATGCCGCCGCTGTTTCGGCAGCTTGCCGAGCAGGCCGCAACCGACGCCGGCTTTGCCGCCTTCGCGCCCGATGCCTGCCTGATCAACCGCTACGAGCCGGGCGCGAGGATGTCGCTGCACCAGGATCGCGACGAGCAGGATCTGGGGGCGCCGATCGTCTCGGTATCATTCGGGCTGCCGGCGACGTTCCTGTTCGGGGGTCTGAAACGCACCGACAAGACGCAGCGCCATCGGCTGGTCCATGGCGACGTCGTCGTGTGGGGCGGTCCGGCGCGGCTCGCCTTTCACGGGGTCGCGCCGCTCGCCGATGGCGAGCATGCACAACTCGGCCGCCAGCGCGTCAACCTGACGTTTCGCCGCGCGCGCTAGTCCTGGCCGCTCTGTGACCTTCCTCATTTTGCAATGGGCATCCCTGGCTCTATGCTGCGCCACGGAGAGGGGCGATGAGCACTGTCGAACTTTCGGACGAGCGCGCGTCGGGGGCGACGCGCCTCGGACTTCATCTGGCGCTGCTGCAACTGGTCTTCAGCCTGCTGTGGACCACCTATGTGATCTATCTGCCCAAGCTCGCGGCGCAGGCCGGCATCGCCCCTTCGGCCGTCGTTCTGATCCTGATGCTGGACCAGGCGATCTTCACGCTCTCGGATACGGCCATGGGAATCGCCGCGGACCGGTTCGGGAGGATCGCCGCGCGATTCGGCCTCTTCATCGGCCTGGTGACGGCGGTCTCCTGCTGCGCGTTCGTCGCGCTGCCATTCGTCGCGGCGTCGGCCGGTCCGACCGCCTTCGTCGGACTGATCGTGGTGTGGGCGCTGACCTCCTCCGTGCTGCGGGCGCCACCCTTGACCCTGCTCGGGCGCCATGCGGCGCGGCCGACCATCCCATTCCTGATGGCGCTGGTCATGCTCGGCTATGGCGTGGCCGGCGCGGTGTCGCCGTATCTCGGCGTGGTCCTGCGCGACTATGATCCGCGGCTGCCCTTCATCGTCTCCTCGGCCGTGCTGCTGCTGACGGCGCTCGGCCTGTCGCGAATCGCGCAGGATGGCGGATCGGCGGCCAAACAGGTCACACTGAAGGTCGAGCCCAAGCCGTTGCGGGGATTGCCGCTGCTGTTCATCGGCGCCATGGTGATCCTCGCGCTCGGCTACCAGCTGCATTTCAGCATCAACAGCTCGGCCTTCTTTCTGCGCTTCGCCAGGCCGGAGGACCTTTCATGGCTGATGCCGGTGTTCTGGATCGGCTTCAACCTCGTGCTGTTCCCGGCCAGCGTGGTGGTCAAGCATCGCGGCGGGCTCATGGTGATGGGAATCGCCGGTCTGCTTGGTGCGCTTGCGATCGTGCTTGCCGAGCTCGCGGGTGCGCTGACGGTGCTGATCGTGGCGCAGTTCATCGCCGGTGCCGCCTGGGGCTGCATGATGATGAGCGCGATGTCCGCGGCGCTGGCGATCGGGACGACGGGCGCCGAGGGCAAGGTGACCGGGCTCGTGTTCTCGGCGCTGGCGCTGGCGACCTTCGCGCGGATCGCCGCCGTCGCCGGCGGCCTGCAGAAGCTGCCCGACTACGCGCCCCTGGTGCAATGGGCACCGGTCGCCTGCTGGTTCGTGGCCGGCGCCGGCCTGCTGGTGATGGCCGCGGCAGCGTTGCAGGGACGGCAGGCATCTGCCTGACCCTGCAACCGCCCGGTCGTCCACCGCGATCGGCCTATGGTTTTGCCGGATGAATGAAAGCCCAGGGCGAGACCTCGGAATCCCGGGGCACTTCGACGTCGATCAAATAGGGCCCGCCATGCGCGAGCGCCTTCTGCAGCGCTGATTTGAACTGATCCGGCGCCGTGACGCGGCTCGCGGCCACGCCGAAGGACTCCGCGAGCTTGACGAAATCCGGGTTGACGAGGTCGGAGGCCACGACGCGGCCGTCGAAGCGCTCGCGCTGGTCGCGCCGGACATTGCCATACGAGTTGTTGTTGAACACCAGCGTGACCACGCCGATATTGTACTGCACGGCCGTCGCCAGCTCCTGCACCGCGAACATGAAGCCGCCGTCGCCTGTGATCGCCACCACCGGTCTGTCGGGATGCGCGACCTTGGCGCCGAGCGCGGTCGGGAAGCCCGCGCCGAGCGTGCCCTGATAGCCCGAGGTGATGAAGGTGCGCGGCTCGTACACCGGAAAGCCGTACCAGGAGGCGAAACCGACCTGCGATAATTCGTCGGTGACGATGGCGTCCGGCGGCAGCACCTCGCGCAGCACGTTCAGATAGGCCATCTGCGGCTGCACCTTCTGGATCTCCTGCAAGGTGGCGGCGCTGGCCTCGCGAATGGTTGCGCGGCGGCCGGAGGTCTTGCGGTAGCCCGCCTTGCCGACGGCCGCCGAGAGCGCGGCCGTCCCGGCCTTGGCATCGGCGACGATGCCGGCATCGACGACCAGGCGCCGCATTTCGACGGGGTCGATGTCGATGCGGATCGACTTCAAACCATCGGGCTTGAACGGCCAGCGGAACGTGGTCGGCAGCTCCATGCGGGTGCCGATTCCGATCATCAGGTCGGTGGTCGGCCAGAGCTTGTAGGCGGCGGCCATGGTGAGCCCGAGCTCATGCGCGTTGGAGACGATGCCGCGTCCGGACCGGAACGCCACGACCGGCGCGTCGATCATCTCGGCCAGCTCGAGGATCTCCTCGCGGGCCTCGATCGCGCCGGCGCCGACGAAGATCATCGGCGTTTTCGCAGAGGTAATCAGTCCGGCGGCCTTGGCGATGCGGTCGGGATCGGGCTGCGGCGGCGCGAACTGCGGCAGCGGCTTGGCAGCCGCTGTCTCGGCCTTCTGCGTGAACACGTCCCACGGCATCTCGAGGGCCGTGGGACCGCGTCGCCCCGACAGCATTTCCTGGAACGCGCGCGCGACCAGCGTCGGCGCGCTATCAGGATATTCGATCCGCTCCGCCCATTTGACGAAGGTGCGCAAGGTGGCGAGCTGGTCGGGCATCTCGTGCAGATGGCCGCGGCCACGGCCGAGATAATCCGTCGGCACCTGGCCCGTGAGACACAGCACCGGCTCGTTGCAGCCGAAGGCGGTGAGCAACGCCGCGCCGGCGTTGAGCACGCCGGGTCCGGGAACGACGCTGAATACGCCGGGCCTGCCGCTGGCGCGGGCATAGCCGAACGCCATGTAGCCGCAGGCCTGTTCGTGGCGGGCGCCGACGACCTTGAGCTGCGCCTGGTGGAAGGCGTCGAACAGGCCGTAGACCTGCGCCCCAGGAAGGCCGAACACGGTGTCGACGCCGTGGGCGACGAGCCCGCTGACGATGGCTTCGCCGCCGGTCATGGTGGTCATGCTGACATTCCGTTGCTGATTTTATAGAGCTTCGTCGACGACGCCATTGCGCAAGGTGCCGACGCCCTCGGCTTCGATCTCGATGACGTCGCCGGGCTTCAGATAGCGCGGCGGGTCGAACCGTGCACCGGCGCCGGTGGGCGTGCCCGTCACGATCACGTCACCGGGCATCAGCGTGGTGAAGGTCGAGATGTAGTTGATGAGGTAGCGGAAGCCGAACATCAGCCGCGACGTGCGATCGTCCTGGCGCAATTCGCCATTGACGTGCGTCGTCAGCCGGATGTCGGCGATCTGGCTTTCGTCGGTGTAGGGCACGATCCAGGGCCCGAGGCTGCCGGTGGAGTCGAAGTTCTTGCCCTGGGTGACGTTGAACTTGGCATGCCGCACCCAGTCGCGGATGGTGCCCTCGTTGCACAGCGTCAACGCCGCGATGTGATCCAACGCCTGGGCCTCGGGAATGTGACGGCCCGCCTTGCCGATGATCAGCACGAGCTCGCCTTCGTAGTCCAGTTGCAGCGAGGCGCGCGGGCGCACCAGCGGCGTCTCGTGGCCGACGAAGGAGCGCGGCGTGCGCATGAACATCGACGGATATTTCGGCGCGTCCTGGCCATCCTTGTATTCGGCGTTGCGATCGGGATAGTTGACGCCGATGCAGATGATCTTCTCGGGCGAGGGGATGGGCGGCAGCCAGGTGATGGCATCGAGGCCGTGATCGGGCGAGAGGCCGCCGGCGGTCTCGATCAGCCGCGGCAGGGCGCCCGCCGCGATGACTTCGCGTAAGGTCGAATAGTCCTTGGCGAAGCGCGCCGAGAGATCGACAAGACCTTTGTCAGTGACAAGTCCATAGCGGACAGAGCCGTTGACGGAGTAGGTCGCGAGGCGAGGGGAGGTCATGGGCATCTCTCCTTACACGCCGAGCCGCTGGATCTTGTGGGTGCCGCGCGCGAGCGAGACGTGCTTGGTCTCCATGTAGAAGTCGAACGAATAGTCGCCGCCGTCGCGGCCGATGCCCGACGCCTTCATGCCGCCGAACGGCGTCGGCAGGTGGCGGACGTTCTCCGAGTTCAGCCAGATCATGCCGGCCTCCAGCGCGTCGGCGACGCGCAGCGCGCGGCCCATGTCGCCGGTCCAGACATAGCCGGTGAGGCCATATTGCACGTCGTTGGCGATCGCGATCGCGTCGGCCTCGTCGCGGAACGGGATCACGGTGAGGAACGGCCCGAACACTTCTTCCTGCGCCACGCGCATGGTCTGGCGCGCGCCGGTCACCAGCGTCGGCTCGACGTAATGGCCGCCGCCCGGGCCGTCGAACCGCTTGCCGCCGACGGCGATGATCGCGCCATCCTCGCGCGCAACGTCGATATAGGAGCAGACCTTCGCGAGGTGCCGCTCATGGATCAGCGGTCCGATCTCGGTGGCGGGATCGAGCGGATGACCCACTTTCAGCGCACGCACGCGCGCGGCGAGCTTGGCCGTAAAAGTCTCGGCGATGCTCTGCTGCACCAGCAGGCGGCTGGACGACGTGCAGCGCTCGCCGTTGAGCGAGTAGATCATGAACACGACGGCGTCGAGCGCGCGGTCGAGATCGGCATCGTCGAACACGATCACCGGGTTCTTGCCGCCGAGCTCGAAATGCACCCGCTTCAAGGTCGGTGCTCCCTGCGCCATGATCGCAGACCCCGTCGAGCTCTCGCCGACGAAGCCGATCGCCTTGATCGCGGGATGCTCGGTCAGCGCCTTGCCGGCCTCTTCGCCAAAGCCATGCACCGTGTTGAGCACGCCGTCGGGAATGCCGGCGTCCTTGGCGAGCTTGGCGAGCCATTGCGCCGTGATCGGCGACCATTCCGCCGGCTTGTGCACGACCGTGCAGCCGGCCGCGAGCGCGGGGGCGATCTTCCAGGTCGACAGCATGAACGGCGTGTTCCACGGGGTGATCACGCCCACGGGGCCAATCGGCACCCGGGTCGAAATGTTCCAGTGCTCGTCGCTCGGCGTGCTCTGGCCGTCGCGGGCCTCGGTGCATTTGTCGGCGAAGAAGCGGAAGTTTTCCGCGGCGCGGATCGCGGCCTTGGCCATGAAGCGATAGGCCTGCCCGGTATCGATACATTCGAGCACCGCGATGTCGTCGGCATGATCCTCGATCGCATCGGCCACGCGATGCAGCAGCTTGCGCCGCATCGCCGGCGCCATGTCGCGCCAGGATTTGAAGGCAAGTGCGGCCGATGTCGCCGCGCGGTCGATGTCCTCGGCATTGCCGCGTGCGACGGTCGCGAGCACGGTGTTGTCGATCGGAGACTTGGTCTCGAACGTTGCGCCCGAGATGGCCGGCACCACCTTGCCGTCGATGAAATGGCCGATGCCCTCGTGCTTCAGCTTCGCGAGCAGGCGAGCCGCGCGGTCGAGGTTGGACTTGTAAATGTCGGTTTTGGGATTGGCCTTATCCATGGGATGCCTTCGCTTTCAGGGCGTCGTGGATGTTGTTGCGTTTCCAGCTGGTCGCGGCGTCGTTGATCTGCATGTCGAAGGACAGCGCGAACTTGCTGCTGGCGAAGACGGGATCGAGGTAATCCGAGAGCGCCTTGAAGACGTATTCGCCGGCCTTCTGCCGTGCCGGGAGGTCGCGGCCTTCGCCGAGCCGCAGCAGCATGGCGAGGAAGGCGGCATCGGGCTTGCCGTCGGCGATCGCGTAATGCTCGCAGCGGATCGCGCGCACGCGGATGCCGCCGATCGGAAAGATCCCGGTCTCACTGGCGGCCTTACGGACCACCTCGCAGACGTTGGCCATCACGACAAAGGCGTCGAGATTGGCGGAGTATTCGATGCTGAAATGCGGCATGATGCGGTCGCTCCGGTGCAGGCGTCAGGTGAAGTAACAGCTCACCGTTCCATACGGGCCGTAGTCGGCCTGGATGGTGTCGCCCTTGCGGGCCTCGATCGGCCGGATGAAGGAGCCGGCCAGAACGACCTGGCCTGGTTCGAGGGCAAGCCCGCGCGCTGCGATCTTGTTGGCGAGCCAGGCAACGGCCGTCGCCGGGTTGTTCAGCACGCCGGCGGCCAAGCCGGTCTCTTCCAGTTGGCCGTTCTTATAACAGAGTGCGCCGATCCAGCGCAGGTCGGTATCGAGCGGCCGCAGCGGCCGGCCGCCGAGCACGATTCCGGCATTTGCCGCGTTGTCGGCGATCGTATCGAAGATCTTGCGGGTCGCCTTGGTCGCGGGATCCACCCGCTCGATCCGCGTATCCAGGATTTCCAGTGCCGGTACCACGAAATCGGTCGCGTTGAGCACGTCGAACACCGTGCAGTCCGGCCCCGACAGACGGTGCTTCATGACGAAGGCAAGTTCCGCCTCGATCCGCGTCGCGATGAAGCGGTCGGACGGCACCAGCCCGCCATCGGCAAAGAACATGTCGTCGAGCAGCACGCCCGAATCCGGCTCATCGATGTTCAGCGCGCTCTGCATCGCCTTCGATGTCAACCCGATCTTGTGCCCCTTGATGACGCGGCCCGCGGCCACCTTGATGCCGATCCAGGCCTCCTGGATGGCATAGGCATCTGCGATGGTGATATCGGGAAACTCCTGCGAAAACTGCCTGATCTGGTGGCGGCTCTTTTCAGCCTGATCCAGGCGTAACGCGCAGCTATGTATCTGGTCGCTCGAAAGAGGCATGGTTGTCGCTCAGAAAAGAGGTGGCCGCAGATGATTAACATGTTAAGTTTCTGCCGGCAAACCGAAAGGACGTTTGCTGCAGTGCAAATATTCGGGGCGACCCCCAGGAGATTGATGTGAGCGAGACCAGGGCGAAGGTCGCGAGGCCGGCGGCGAAGGACGCCCGCAAGGTGCCGATGCGCGACTTCTCGCAGTCGCTGCCGATGGCCTTGTTGCGGGCGCGCGAGGCCGTGATGCGGCAGTTTCGTCCCAATCTGCGGCAGCACGGCCTGACCGAGCAGCAATGGCGCATCCTGCGCGCGCTGGCGGCGGTCGACGTGATCGAGGTGACCGAGCTGGCGCGGGTCGCGTTCCTGCTCGGGCCCAGCCTGTCCCGCATCCTGCGCGATCTCGAGGCGCGTGGCTTGATTCAGCGCGAAGTCGATAGTCGCGACATGCGCAGGGGCGTGCTGTCGATTTCGAGCAAGGGCATGAAGCTGATCGCGCAGGTCGCGCCGAGCTCGGAGGCGATCTACGCATCGATTGCCAGCCGGTACGGTACACGCAAGCTTGCCGCATTGCACAAGATGCTTGGCGAGCTCGAGTTGAGCATCGGCGGCGATCTCGCCCCCGACGACAGCGGTGACGGCTGATATGCCGCGGACGAGGCGCAACGGAAGGGGTCTCGTACTTGGCAGGCCGTTCGGCGTTTTGATAAGAAGCGATGCAGTCGAGCGGAGATGGCGTGCGTCGCAGGCATGGCATTCCATGCTAACTCTGTCCGCATGCTGATCGAACCCGCGAGTTGTCATGGTCACAATCAAGGTTGCCCGCCTCATCGATTTCGTCGCCGACGTCTTCGAACATGCCGAGTCCTCTGCTGAGGAGGCGCGGCGGATCGCCACCTATCTCACGACGGCAAATCTCACCGGGCATGACAGTCACGGTGTGATCCGGGTGCCCGTCTATATCCGCTGGAAGAAGATGGGATCGATCGTGCCCAACCAGACGGCGGACATCGTGGTCGACACGCCGTCGCTGGTGGTCGTGGACGGCAAGTTCGGCTACGGCCAGACGGTGACGCCGCAGGCCGTGAGGATCGGCATCGAGCGCTGCAAGAAGAGCGGCCTGGCTGCGCTGGCGCTGCGCAATTCCGGCCATCTCGGCCGCGTCGGCGACTGGGCAGAAATGGCCGCCGCCGAAGGACTCGTGTCCATTCATTTCGTCACGGCCGCGGGCTCCCTGCTGGTGGCGCCCTATGGCGGCGTCGAGAAGCGGTTCTCGACCGCGCCCTATTGTGTCGGCATCCCGCGCCAGGGGCAGGATCCCATCGTGCTCGATTTCGCGACCTCGATCGTGGCCGAGGGCAAGGTCCTGGTGGCGAGCCGCGGCGGCAAGAAGCTGCCCAAGGGCGCTTTGATCGATGCCGACGGGACGCTCAGCGAGGATCCGGCGGTGCTCTATGGACCCTATGAGACCGAGGGGACGCGCGACCACACCAAGGGGACGGGAGCGATCCGCGCTTTCGGCGAGCACAAGGGCTCCGGGCTCGCCTTTATCTGTGAGCTGCTCGGCGGCGCCTTGACCGGCACCGGGGCGACGTCGGCAAACCGGCGCTTCGCCAACGGCATGCTCGCGATCTACATCGACCCGAAGGTGGTCGATCCGGCGAGCTTCTTCGACGGTGAGATCACCCGCTATACGGATTTCATCCGGGCGACCAAGCCGGTCTCCGGCGTCGATCAGGTGCTGGTGCCGGGCGACCCCGAGCGCAAGATGCGGGCCGAGCGTACGGCCAATGGCGTGCCATTGCCCGACGACACCTGGGCGGCAATAGTGAACACGGCGCGCGACGTGGGTGTCAGCGAAGCGAGCATTCAGCGGGCGACATCGTGATATCAGTGTGATCGCCGGTGGCGCGAGCGATCCACGCGCAGATTGAGCGGGATTGCATTGCGTTGCGCCATCGGCGAGAACGAATTTGAACGAGACAGAACGGTTGAACAACAAGGGAAGGAAACGCAGTCGTGGCGAACAATAAGGTCAAGCAGCTCTGGGCCGAAGGCAAGGCGGTGGTGAATGCCTGGCTCGCGATCCCCTCGGGGTTTTCCGCGGAGGTCGTGGCTCAGTGCGGCTTCGACAGCGTCACCGTGGACATGCAGCACGGGGTGCAGGACTATCTGTCGATGGTCCAATGCTTCCAGGCGATGCATGGCCATCCGGTCACGCCGATGGTGCGCGTGCCGTGGAACGAGCCCGGCATCATCGGCAAGGTGCTCGATGGCGGTGCCTATGGCGTCATCTGCCCGATGGTCAACACAGCGCAGGAAGCCCGCAACCTCGTTTCCTACTCAAAATATCCGCCGAAGGGCGTGCGCTCCAACGGTCCGATTCGTTCGGGCATGTATGGCAGTGCGGGCGAGTATCAGAAGACGGCCAACGACGAGATCGTGCTGCTGCCGATGATGGAGACCAGGACCGCGGTCGAGAACATGGAGGCCATCCTCGATGTCGAAGGCATCGACGGCGTCTATATCGGGCCCTCCGATCTCGGCTTTTCCTATGGTCTGGTGCCGAAGCTCGATCGCGACGAGCCGGAGATCCTCAAGATCTATGAGAAGATCGTGAAGGAATGCGGCAAACGCGGGCTCAATCCCGGCATTCATTGCAGCGGCGCCGAGGGTGCGGTCCGCGCCATCAACATGGGCTTCAAGCTCGTGACCTTGTCGAACGAGGTCGGCCTGATGCAGGTCTATGCCCGCCAGCAGGTCGCGCAGACCCGCAAGGACTCCGGCGGCAAGGCGTAACGAGAAAGGCGAATGGCGAGGAGGGCGTAGCGAAGAGGATCCGTTTCCTTTCGCTATGCGCCGCTCGCCATTCGCATGTTTGTTCGCGATCGACGTCCTGATACGAGAGAGACAGCCATGGCTCCGCCCCCCGTCATTCGTCTGCATCCCGAGGACAGCGTCCTGATTGCGCGCGCCAGCCTGCCTCCGGGGCTGTCGATCGCCGAGGGGGTCACGACGACCGACCGGATTCCGGCCGGTCACAAGGTCGCGGTGCGTCCGATCGCGCAGGGCGAGCCGATCCGCCGCTACGGCCAGATCATCGGCTTCGCCACCGCGCCGATCGCGCCGGGCCAGCATGTTCATACACAGAACTGCGGCATGGGCGATTTCGCCAAGGACTACGCCTATGGGGTCGACGTGAAGCCGACACCGAATTTCGATCTTCCGGCGACGTTCGAGGGCATTCGCCGGCCCGATGGCCGGGTTGCGACCCGCAACTACATCGGCATTCTGACCTCGGTGAACTGCAGCGCCCATGTCGCGGGCCTGGTCGCCGATGTGTTCAAGCGCAATCCGTTCACTGGCGACGATCCGCTCGCCGACTACCCCAACGTCGACGGCGTGGTGGCGCTGACGCACAAGACCGGCTGCGGCATGACGCTGGACGAACCGCTGAAGCTGTTGCGGCGAACCCTGGGTGGCTACGCGCGGCACGCGAATTTCTCCGCTGTGATCGTGCTCGGCCTTGGCTGCGAGGCCAATCAGATCGGCGGATTGATGGAGGAGCAGAAGCTCGCCGGCCGCCTGCGCGCCATGGACATCCAGGAGGTCGGCGGCACCCGCAAGACCGTCGAGGCCGGCATCGGCTTCGTGAAGGAAGCGCTCGCCGACGCCAACAGGGTCAAGCGCGAGACGGTTCCGGCCAGCGAACTGACAGTCGCCCTTCAATGTGGTGGATCCGACGGCTATTCCGGCATCTCGGCCAATCCGGCGCTCGGTGCGGCAAGCGATCTGCTCGTGCGACATGGTGGCACAGTAATCCTGTCGGAGACACCGGAGACCTATGGTGCCGAGCATCTGCTGACGCGCCGCGCGGTCAGCCGCGACGTCGGCGAGAAGCTCGTTTCCCTGATGCGCTGGTGGGAGGAGTATACGGCGCGCGAGGGTGCGGAGATGAACGCCAATCCCAGCCCGGGCAACAAGGCCGGCGGCCTGACGACGATTCTCGAGAAGTCGCTCGGCGCGATGGCCAAGGCCGGCAGCACCAATCTGGTCGATGTGCTGCATTATGCGGAAGCCGTCACCAAGAAGGGCTTCGTGTTCATGGACACGCCCGGCTACGACCCGGTCGCGGCGACGGGGCAGGTGGCCGGCGGCGCCAATCTCGTCTGCTTCACCACCGGCCGCGGCAGCGTGTTCGGCTGCAAGCCGGCGCCGTCCATCAAGCTTGCGACCAACACGCCGATGTACAAGCGGATGGAAGACGACATGGACGTCAATTGCGGCACCATCCTCGACGGCGAGGAGACGGTTCAGGACTGCGGCCAGCGCATCTTCGAACTGATGCTGAAGACCGCCTCGGGGCAGCCGACCAAGAGCGAGAGCTTCGATTTCGGCGGGGCCGAGTTCGCGCCCTGGGTGCTCGGCGCGACGATGTAGCTGGATCAGCGTAGCTGGATCACTCAGCTATTCGACGGCCCCTATCGGGGCTGTGGTTCGGATGTCCCGGCATCTGATCGCAGCTGAGATCGCAAGTTAGCTGAGATTTGATCGCAACTGAGATCAGATGACAGGTGAGGGCGTCGCCATGTGCTGGCTGTCGTGGTCAGCCTGTTATGGGCAGTCCGTCATGGGCTGGCCCTGCCGACGCTCGCGCGACAGCGGCGCCGAGCAATTTACCGCTGGTGACCCAGGCCGATGCCGAGCGCCAGAGCCTTCTGGCGGAGCGAGCCTTCGGTCCGCTTCATCGCCTTGGCGATCTTGGCAACCGGGGTCTTGGACTTCGAGTGCTGCTTCAGCAGCTTGATGTCGGCGGGCGTGTAGGGTTTCCGCGCCAACTTCTTGGTAGCTGCCTTCTTAGCTGTCTTCGCCACTTGATTCTCCTTTTGGCAATGGTGGTCCTAAATAGCATGTGTAGTCGAGCTATCAAGCGATTGCGGCAAATGCAACGCTATTAGTTCTTGTTAGTTCATCATTCGGGGTTAATCCCTGCTTTGACGAACTGGTCAATCTTCCGTGAGCGCTTCCGCGGCTTCCTGTGGACAACTCTGCGTGGAGCGGCTGATAGGTTGTTTGTTCTTCTCTCGTTCTTCGTTCCGGCCCCGATTGGGGCGCGCAGCGGCCGGAAAAGCGACCGGTACGTGCAACGGAGGCACCTGATAGGGGGAATACATTCCAACGGCGCGGCGCCAAATGCCGCCTTTCGGGCTTAGGATAGTTCAATAGGCAGCTCTTGCCCTTTGTTAGTGCTTGATCCCTAAGCACAGCAATGTTCTGCTCAAAAAAGTTGCTGGAGCGCCGAAACCTCGTGTCAATCTACGTCGCGTTACATCACGTCACCCATTACAAATATGATCGTCCGGTCGAACTGGGCCCGCAGACCATCCGCCTGCGTCCTGCACCCCATACCAGGACCCCCGTGCTGAGCTATTCGCTCAAGGTCACGCCGCCCAACCATTTCGTGAACTGGCAGCAGGACCCGCAGGGCAATTGGCTGGCCCGCTACGTTTTCCCCGAGAAGGTGAACGAACTCAAAATCGAGGTCGACTTCACGGCGCAGATGACCGTGATCAATCCGTTCGACTTCTTCGTCGAGCCTTATGCCGACAGTTTTCCCTTCGCCTATCCGGACGGCCTCAAGGTGGAACTCGCGCCCTATCTCGAGACGATCGAGCCGGGGCCGTTGTTCGCGGAATACTTGAAGTCGATTCCCCGTGACGCGGACAACACGGTCAACTATCTCGTCGAACTCAATGCGCAGTTGCAGAAAAAGATTCGTTATATCATCCGGATGGAGCCCGGCGTTCAAACGCCGGAGGAGACGCTGTCGCAGGCCGCCGGATCCTGCCGCGACTCGGCATGGCTGCTGATCCAGACGCTGCGACATCTCGGCCTCGCCGCCCGCTTCGTCTCCGGCTATTTGATCCAGCTCCGTCCCGACATCGATCCGGTCGAGGGACCGGTCGAGGTCGAGAATGATTTCACCGATCTGCATGCCTGGGCCGAGGTCTATCTGCCCGGCGCTGGATGGATCGGCTTCGACGTCACCTCGGGCATGCTCGCGGGCGAGGGGCACATTCCGGTCGCGGCTACGCCGCACTATCACTCGGCCGCGCCGATCAGCGGCAGTGCCGGCGTTGCCGAGGTCGATTTCAACTTCGAGATGAATGTGAGGCGCATCCGCGAAGCGCCGCGGATCACCCGGCCATTTTCGGATGAGGCGTGGGACCGGCTCGACCGCCTCGGCGAAGCGGTCGATGTCGATCTCGCCGCGCACGACGTGCGCCTCACGATGGGCGGCGAGCCGACCTTCGTATCGATCGACGACATGGAGTCGGCGGAGTGGAATACGGCGGCGGTCGGTCCAGCCAAGCGCGGGCTCGCCGACAGCCTGATCCGACGTCTGCGCGCGCGTTTCGCGCCCGGCGGCCTGCTGCACTACGGCCAGGGCAAGTGGTATCCCGGCGAAAGCCTGCCGCGCTGGGCGTTCGGACTGTATTGGCGCAAGGATGGCGAGCCGATCTGGCGCAATCCGGATCTGATCGCCAGCGTGGATGGCCCGCGCATGGCGACGATCCAGGACGCAGAGCGTTTCCTCGATACGGCCGCCGAGACGCTCGGGCTCGAGCCGGACTACGTGCTGCCCGCGTTCGAAGATCCCGCGCATTGGCTGCAGAAGGAAGCCGCGCTGCCCGAGAACGTCGATGCGCTCGACTCCAAGCTCGCCGATCCCGAGGAACGCGCGCGGATGGCGCGGGTGTTCGACGAAGGGCTGCACATTCCGCGCGGCTTCGTGCTGCCGATCCAGCGCTGGAATGCACAGCCCAGGCGCTGGCGCAGCGAGCGCTGGGGCCTGCGGCGCAAGCGGCTTTTCCTGATTCCCGGCGACTCGCCGCTCGGCCTGCGGCTGCCGATCGGCTCGCTGGCCCACATTCCGCCGGAGGATTTCCCGTACATCCACGAGCAGGACCCGATGGAGGAGCGCGGGCCGCTGCCGACCTACGCGCAGGGACGCCCGGTGATCGTGCCGCAGGTGCCGCCACTGCCGAAGCTCGATCGTGCACAGTCGCCGCAGGACGTGCAGTATCAGTACTGGGGAGGGCTCGGCGTCCGCACCGCGATGTCGGTCGAGATCCGCGACGGCATTCTCTGCGTGTTCATGCCGCCGGTCGAAACCATCGAGGACTACCTGGAACTGGTCGCAACGGTCGAAGCGACGGCCGAGGCGATGCAGATCAAGGTTCACGTCGAGGGGTATGCCCCGCCGTTCGATCCGCGCATCGAGGTGATCAAGGTGACACCCGATCCCGGCGTCATCGAGGTCAACATCCAGCCGGCCGCGAGCTGGCGGCAATCGGTCGACATCACTTTCGGGCTCTATGAGGACGCGGCGAAGGTGAGGCTCGGCGCCAATCGCTTCCTGATCGACGGCCGCCACACCGGCACCGGCGGCGGCAATCATGTCGTCGTCGGCGGCAGCTCGCCGCCGGATTCGCCGTTCCTGCGGCGCCCGGATCTGCTGAAGAGCCTGGTCCTGTATTGGCAACGGCACCCGTCGCTGTCTTATTTGTTCTCCGGCATGTTCATCGGGCCGACCAGCCAGGCTCCGCGAATCGACGAGGCGCGCCACGACAGCCTCTATGAGCTCGAGATCGCGCTCGCCAACGTGCCCCACGTCGGGCAGAGCGTGCCGCTGTGGCTGGTCGACCGGCTGTTCCGGCATCTGCTGGTCGACATCACCGGCAACACCCATCGCTCGGAGATCTGCATCGACAAGCTGTACTCGCCGGAGGGACCGACGGGCCGGCTCGGACTGGTGGAGTTCCGCGCGCTGGAAATGCCGCCGGATCCGCGGATGTCGCTGGCGCAGCAGCTTCTCATCCGGGCGCTGATCGCCAAATTGTGGCGCGAGCCGCAGGATGGCCGGTTCGTACGCTGGGGCACGGCGCTGCACGACCGCTTCATGCTGCCTCACTTCATCTGGGAAGATTTTCTTGATGTGCTGGATGAGCTGCGGTCGTCCGGCTACGACTTCTCGCCGGAATGGTACCAGGCGCAGCTCGAATTTCGCTTTCCGACCTTCGGCCGCGTGCAGCATGGCGGCGTGACCCTGGAGCTGCGGCAGGCGCTGGAGCCCTGGCATGTGCTGGGCGAGGAGGGCGCCGCGGGCGGCACCGTGCGCTACGTGGATTCCTCGGTCGAGCGGCTTCAAGTGAAAGCCGAAGGGTTTGTCGAGGGCCGCCACCTCATCACCTGCAATGGTAGGAGGATGCCGATGACCTCGACCGGGCGATCCGCCGAGGCGGTCGCGGCGGTGCGCTTCAAGGCGTGGCAGCCGGCCTCCGGCCTGCACCCGACGATTCCGGTGCATGCGCCGCTGACCTTCGACCTGATCGACACCTGGAACGGCCGTTCGCTCGGCGGCTGCGTCTATCACGTCGCCCATCCCGGCGGCCGCAACTACGACACCAAGCCGATCAACTCCTACGAGGCTGAGGCGCGGCGGCTCGCCCGCTTCCAGGACCACGGCCACACTCCCGGACGAATCGCGCTGCCGCCGGAAGAACGCACAAATGAATTCCCGATGACCCTCGACTTGCGCAGGCCGCTCCTGCATTGATGACACGGAGTTTGTGCGGAGGACCAGGGTATGGACGGCTCGAGCGGCCAGGACCAGGGAGCGAGCCCCGCCGCCGGTCGGCCGGCGGCACGTTCTCCGCTGCGCCGTGCCGAGCATTGGGCCCGCGACTATGCCCGGCTGCCCGGCATCCCCGATGAGTTCATCGGCGCCGACGGCCAGCCGCGACCGGTCTGGACCCGCTTTGCCGACACCTTTGCCGCGCTCGCGCCGACCGATATCGACCGCCGCTTCGCATCCGCCGATCGCCATCTGCGCGAGGCCGGCGTCACCTACCGCTCGCCGGGCGACAACGCCGAGCGATCGTGGCCGCTCAGCCATCTGCCGCTGCTGATCGACGAGTCCGAATGGGCGCAACTGTCCCAGGGCATCGTCCAGCGCGCCGAGCTGTTCGAACGTGTGCTGCGGGACATCTATGGCGAGGGCCGGCTGGTGACGAGCGGCGCGCTGCCGGCGGCCGCCGTCGCCGGCTCCAGCGAATATCTGCGTCCGGTCTGCGGCGTCAAACCGCCGGGCGGGCGCTTCCTCAGCATCTATGCCGCCGACATCGGCCGCGGCCCCGACGGGCGCTGGTGGGTGCTCAATGATCGCACCCAGGCGCCGTCCGGCATGGGCTACGCGCTGGAAAACCGCCTGGTGCAGTCGCGCGCCTTCTCCTCGATCTACAAGTCCATGAACGTGGAGCGGCTCGCGCCGTTCTTCGAAGCATTCCGCGATGCGCTGCGCGCCAGCGCCGATCGTGACGAGCCGCGCATCGCCGTGCTCACGCCGGGCATGTTCAGCGAGACCTATTTCGAGCACGCGACCTTGGCGCGCTATCTCGGCTTCCTGCTGGTCGAGGGCGACGATCTCGCCGTCAGCGGCGACCGCGTGCACATCCGCACCGTCGCAGGCCTCAAGCGCGTCGACGTGCTGCTGCGGCGGCTCGACTCCAACTCGCTCGATCCGCTCGAGCTCGATGCCGGCTCGCGGCTCGGCGTCGCCGGCCTGATGGACGTCGTGCGCAAGGGCGGCGTGGCGATCGCCAACATGCCGGGCTCCGGCGTGCTGGAGGCGCGCGCGCTGCTTGGCTTCCTGCCGGGCCTCGCGCGGCGCGTGCTCGGGGAGGATCTCAAGATCCCGCACATCGCGACCTGGTGGTGCGGCCAGAAGTCCGCGCGCGACGAGGTGCTGTCGCGGCTCGAGGAGTTCGCGATCGAAGGCGCCTATGGCCGCGCCGTGCCCGGCTTCGCCAGCAGCGGTCCGGTGCTGGCCGGGGAGCTCTCGGCCGCCGAGCGCGAGCGGCTGCGCGCGGCGATCAGCCAGCGCGGCATCGACTATGTCGGCCAGGAGGTGGTGCGGCTGTCGACCACGCCGGTGTGGGAGGACGGTCGGATCGCGCCGCGGCCGTTCGTGTTGCGGGTGTTCGCGGCCGCCACGCCCGACGGCTGGACCGTCATGCCCGGGGGCTTCTGTCGCATCGCCGACAAGCTCGATGCGCGCGCGGTGTCGATGGGCGACGGCGCCCGCGCCGCTGACGTCTGGGTGGTCGCCGACAAGGCGGTGGCGGCGCGCACCTTGCTGCCGGGCTCCGACAATGTGCGGATCCGCCGCATCGCGGGCGTGCTGCCGAGCCGCGCCGCCGACAATCTGTTCTGGCTGGGCCGCTATCTGGAGCGCGCCGAGGCCACCGTGCGGCTGATCCGCGCGCTCGCAGCCCAGCATCGCGATCCCGGCAAGGGATCGCCGGCGCAGCTCAACACTGCCGAGCGCATCCAGCGGCTGTTGCTGGCGTGGGGCGCGGTTGAGCAGACATCGCGCAGCAAGGGATTTCAGGTGGCGGCCGAGGCTTTGCAGGCCGAGGCGCAGTTCGGCTCGGCGCTGTCGCTGCTCAGATCGGCCCAGCGCACCGCGACCTCGCTGCGCGAGCGCCTCTCGCCCGACGCCTGGCAGGTCATCACCGAGATGCCGAACCGGCTGGCGCAGGAGGCCGAGGATGAGGACGCCGTCGTCAGCATCGCCGAGCTCACGCTGGACCGGCTCGCGAGCTTCGCCGGCCTCGCCCAGGAGAACATGAACCGCGCCGCCGGCTGGCGGTTTCTCGACATGGGCCGCCGCGTTGAACGCGCCATCAACACCGCGCGCTTCGCGCGCCAGTTCGGCTATGACGAGGCGACGCCCGAGGATCTCGACGTCCTGCTCACGCTGGTCGATTGTCAGATCACCTATCGCTCGCGCTATCTGATCGGCCCGTCGCTGGCGCCGATCCGCGATCTCGTCGTGCTCGACCTCTACAATCCGCGCTCGGTCGCGTTCCAGGTCGAGCTGCTCAACGAGCACATCGCGAGCCTGCCGGTGCTGAAGGAGAACGGGCTGATCGAGCGGCCGCAGCGCCTCGCGATCTCGCTGGGCGCGCGGCTGACCGCGGCGGAGGCGGCGCATCTCGACGGCCGCGCCCTGTTTGCGCTGGAGCAGGACCTGCTCAACCTGGCGGAGGCGATCGGCCAGCATTATTTCCCGCACGGTCCGAACGCGACGCGGCCGGAAAAGCTGACGGGCCTCGCGTGATCTACGACATCCGGCACGTCACGACCTATGAGTATGAGAGCGCCGTCAGCTTCGCGCGCTGCTCGCTGCGGCTGGAGCCGCTCAGCGGCGACGGCCAGGAGCTGATCTCGCACAGCGTCGACATCCGGCCGCGGCCCTCGGAGCGGACCGCGCGGCGCGATTTCTTCGGCACGTTGACCGAGAGCGTCGTGATCGACACCCAGCACCGCCACCTGCGCATCGACTCGCGCTCGCGGGTGAAGCTGTCGCGCACGCCGCCCGAGCGCGATGCGCCGAGTGCGGACTGGGAGCAGGTGCGCGATGCAGCGTTCGAGGCGACGAGCCTCGGCCCGTCGTCCCCGATCGGCTACGTCTTCGCCAGCGCACTGGTGCCAGTGCTGGGGCCAGTGACGGACTACGCCGCGGCGAGCTTCGCCGCCGGCACCGGCATCGTGGCCGGCGCCGCCGACCTGATGCGGCGCATCCGCAAGGAGTTCAGATACGACCCGAAGGCGACCGTGATCTCGACGCCGCTGCGCGAGGTGTTCGAGAATCGCCATGGCGTCTGCCAGGACTTCGCCCACGTCATGATCGCCGGCCTGCGCGGGCTCGGCCTGCCCGCGGCCTATGTCAGCGGCTATCTGCGCACCATCCCGCCCGAGGGTCAGCCGCGGCTGCAGGGCGCCGACGCCACCCATGCCTGGGTGTCGCTGTGGTGCGGCGACAAACTCGGCTGGATCGGCTTCGATCCGACCAATGATCTCCTGGTCGGCAATGATCACATCATCCTCGGCATGGGACGGGACTTCTCCGACGTCTCGCCGGTCGACGGCATCATCGTCGGCTCGCGCAAGCAGAAGCTTGGCGTCGCCGTCGATGTCGTGAGGGTCGAGTAGGGTTCCCTGGCCGGGAACGGCCGGAACATTTTTCCCGCATCGCACTTGATCCGCCCGAGGGGCCCGAATGGGGGCTGGCTGACCCTTTCGAGCGATGGAGTGATCGACATGAAACGTGCTGCAATCGTCATTGGCCTGGTCGGCGCCTGCGTCGCCGGCAGCGCCTCGGCCCAGCCGAGCGCCAACCTCACCGGCACCTACCGCTGCATCCAGATGTGCCGTGACGGCATGATCGGCGCGCCTGCCTTCGTGACGCAGAACGGCGATGCCGTGAACCTGACCACCGAGACCGGCGAGTCCCTCCAGGCCTGGCCGGACTGGAATGCGCCGAACAGCAGGCTCTGGATCGATGCACGTGACGAAAGCGCGGTCTATTCGCCCGACGGCATGCGCATCCAGTTCGACGACGGCCGCGTCTGGCAGCGCGACCTGCCGCCGCCGCTGATCGTCGAACGCGCGCCTGTCGTATACGGCCGGTAGTTCGACTTTCGACGTCATTGCGAGGAGCGATAGCGACGAAGCAATCCAGAGCCTCACCCGAGGTTCTGGATCGCTGCGCTCCGCCTGCGCGGGCATGACACGGATCATGGGGCGGCCTTCTCGCGACATGATATGTCCGAGTCAGAATGGATGGCTCGACCCTCCTGTTAGCAAGAGGGCGCAGGGAATGCCGGGTGAGGGCCTCACCCATGGCCCGCCTGCGAAAAAAATGCAGGCGGCAGGTACCACAGGCAAAGCCGATCAACCCGGCATTCCCTGCGCGATGGCTTTACGGTTTATACGTGGTCTCCCTGGTGCGCCGGGCTTTCTGGCCACCATCCCCGGCGCGATCGCATTGCGCCAGGTTGACACCAGCATCGGGGTGTCAGGACATCACGACTTCACCGTGCGCATCATGCTGTTCGTCGGCGCGGCTTAACACGCTGCAGTACGACACGCCCACCGCTCCCCAGGCTCCACGTTCGTGACGATCGCGATCCGCCCCTCTCACGAGCCCGGGATGCGCGGAAACATCCGCCTGATTTGCCCGACGGCGCAAGGGTTTTCCTTGCGACAAACTGGCACGACGGGCAGTTGGCGCAGGTTAGATATGTCAAGAAGAGGATGCTAACGTCGAGCAATTTGGGGGACGGAAAGCAACCAGGACAAGTTACTTGCTAAGCTGAACTAGTCTAGGCCGGGCTTGCAGTGTCGACATTTGCCCCTGTCGCTAAATCCAGGAAATGCTTCGGCCATATAGGTCTCTGCCTCCTCAAGACTTGCAAAAGGGGGCGACCATCCGGTGTGTCCGGAATTATTTCTCTCTTGGTTTTCCTGCCCTCTGCCATCGCGGCAGTGAGGGCATGACCCTTTGTGTATGCGTGCTCGCTTGATGGGGGTCATATGAGAAACATAAAAACTCATTGCAAATCCTCCCGCCATTAATTCGCCGCAAGTGTGAATATACTATAGCGCAACGGGAGGTTAATTCCAATGATCCGGCAGGAAAGCGGAAATTGGGTGGCCTATTGTGATGGTGAGTGCGGTGCTTCGGTGGCGCCGGGCCTGCGATCTTTTCAACAAACTATCAACTACATGAGCCGCGTTGAATCGTGGGAAAATCGAAGAGACCGAGACGGACGATGGAATAACTATTGTCCAGCTTGCGCTGAATATGCGCGCCCCGAACTTGAAGTCGCTGGCATCCATTTTGGAAGACGGTCCGTCCTTGATGACGAATAGCCGGCCGAGATGATTCCATTTCAGCACTTCCCCATCTGCACACAGTGCTCCCGGCCTTCGACGTCCGTGCGAAAGGATTCGACGAAGCCCCCCTGGCGCTGGGTCACGTATACACTCTTGCCGTCGCTGCCGCCGAAGGCGAGGTTGGTCGGCTCCTTGGCTTTCAGCGCGATATCCCTGATGACGCGCCCGTTCGGTGCCAGCACGGCGATCGTGCCCTTCAGGATGCGGGCGACCAGCAGGCGGCCGCTCACATCGGTGCGAAGGCCGTCGATGGTGTTCGGCTCGAACGTCTTGATCAGCTTCGGGCGTGTCAGCGTCTCGCCCTCGATCGCGTAGGACCAGATCTCGCCGCTGTTGGATTCCCCGACATAGAGGGTGCGGCCGTCGGGGCTGAGGTCGATGCCGTTGGTGGTGCCCATCGCCCGCGGTACCGCCATCGCCTCGCCCTGCATCGTCCCGTCGGCGCTCTTGGCAATGCGCCAGATGCGGCCGCTGCGCGCCTTCCAGTTCGGATCGCTCGCATAGATCGTGCCGTCGCGCGACAGCGTGATGTCGTTGGGCTGGCTCATGTCGTCGGCATGGAAGACGAGATGCGGCGCGGTCTCGCCCGGTGCGATGGCAAAGATGTTGTGCTTCTTGTAGTCGGCGATGAACATCGTGCCGGCGGCGTCGATGCGGATCGCATTGCCGACGCTGCCGTCGGGCAGCTCGGTGAATTTCTCTGACGTGGTCGCCTCAGGTGCGAGCCGGCCGATCGTGCCGGGCTTGCCGAGATTGACGACGAAGAGATTGCCGTCGCGATCGACGGCGGGCCCCTCGATGCCGAAGGTGTATTCGCCGGAAGGTGTGAGCTGCGCGCTCTCGAACAGTTTCGAGGTGGCCAGGGCAGGGACGGTCGCGAGGGCGAGCGTGACGAGCATCGCCCAACAGGAGATGCGTAGGGTGGGCAAAGGCGCGATACGCCACTGCGCGCGCCACAACGCGCTCTCGTGCGCGCCGTGCCCACCATCACGGAGACAGGTGCCCGCGGCCGGCGGGCACGGCGCGCGCGAGATTGCGTTTTGGCGGAGGAAGCGTCGCCCTGCGCCTTTGCCCACCCTACGATTCATCGCGGCATCGTCAGAGCGGCACCAGAAGCTGCTGTTGGATGTAATAGCCATCATCGTCCGTGCAGGCGCCGTTGAGATAGGTGTCGGCCGGCCGGAAGAAACGGCTGAAGCCGGGCTTATTGACGGCAGACCTCTCGGTCACCACGACGATCTTGCCGAACGGAATGTCGCCGCATTCGCGGCCATCAGCGGCGAAGAACTTGCGGTGCGGCGGTCCGCCGGGCTTGACGCGCATCCGCGTGCCGGGAACCATGCGCGCGACGAGGTCGTCGGCAACATCAAGCAGCTTCGCATAGCCTGGTTCCGTCTTGATCAGATCAGCGCCGGGCGGCATCTGTCGCTCGGCGCCTAATCCGCGCAGCCGCTGACGCAGCCGGCCGGATTCGGGATCGCCGGGATAGATCCAGCCGTCCTGGGCCAGCATGAAGCGCAGCACCGCAAGGTCCTTGTCTCGGTCGGACTGTCCGGCCTTGAGACCGAAATCCGAATGGCAGCCGCTGCAATGTCTCTCGACGAGGGTCCTGCGCACCGTCGCCAGCCGCGTGCGGTTCGTGCCATCGTCCATCACCAAGGCGGCCAGCCGGTCGATCAACTGATCGCTTCTGACATCGCAGGGCAGCGGCTCGGGCGCAGCCTCGCTGGTGCGGTCGATGCGGATCACGGTCTGGTTCTTGTCCTCGACCAGCCAGAGCGCGCCGTCGTCGGCCACGGTCATGCCGACCGGCGCGCCCTGCGGCCGGATGCCGTTGACGCGATGCCAGCCAGCAATGATCTCGTCGAACGCGGCCGCGCGCGCCGGACCGGCCGCGGTCTGGAAGGCGCGCGTCGGCTCGGCGGCACAGCTCACGTGATAGCGCACCGGCGGCGGGCTCATTTTGGGAAAGCCGTGCTCGTCGACCTCATAGGCGAGCAGGCGGCTGCCGGTCGGGCGATAGCCGTGCAGGCCGACCAGCAGCCTGCCATTCAGCTCCTCGAAACGATCGCCCGTGTAGTAGAGCATGCCGAGCGGTGCACCATGCGGCGGCAGCAGCGACCACGGCTGCTGATAGTGCGAGGCTGTCGTGCAGAAGCTCTTGAGCGTTCCGGATTGCAGCACGCGCCTGAACTCCGGGCTCGGCGTGGCGAGGTCGTAGCAATAGGGCCAGCCATAGTGGCGCCCTTGCTCGATCGCGTTGATCTCCTCGTTCGGTGCGAACACGTCCTGCAGGTCGCGCGCGTTCTCGCCCTGCAGGAAGGCGGTGCCGGGATCGGGAAAGCGCGGATGCAATGCCAGCGCCATCGAGTTGCGCAGGCCGCGGGCGTAGACCTCATGCGGGGGCGAGGGATCGCCGGGCTGCAGCGCCGCAAAGACACCACCGGCCGGTGGCGTGAACAGCCAGATCGCGGCGAGTGCCGAAGGGCCTTCGCCCGCGGCGCAGGGCTGCGTGATCGGCGCCGGCGACAGGCAGTTGTCGCTGGGCGCGCCGATATTGACGAACAACCGTCCGGTGCGGTCGAAGGCGAACGCCTTCAGCGGATGCGCACTTTCCGACAGGCGGGTGCCGTCGGGCAGCGTGAGGCGGCGTCCCGGCAGGTCGCGGATGATGGTCTCGATCGTTGCTCTCGGATCGGCCGCGAGCGGATCGAAGCGGAAGATCGACGTGTCGGTGGAGGCGTAGATGCGGCCGCCAGGGCCGGCCGCAAGTCCGAACGGATAGGATAGCCGCGTGATCACTTCGCGGAGGCGCTGGCCGGCCGGCGCCGCGGGATCGAGGATCAGCAGCCGGCCGTCATCATGGCCCCAGCCGCCCATGTCCGCGATCACGAACTGCCGATGGCCGGGGATCTGCATGATGCCGCGGGGAAATCTCAGGCCGTCGTCGCGGCTGGCGACGAGGCCGGCGCAGAAGCCGGCCTTCATGTCGATCCGCAGCCGTGGAAAGGCGAGGGGCGCTTCGCCGCAGCTCTTCGCGCCGAGCGCGTAGCCGCTCTTGAGCGCCACGTCGTCGGCGCGGCCGTCGCCCGCGCCGAGCAGCAGGGTCGCGACGACTGCCAGAATGCGCCACGACCAGCTCATGCGATCCGCTCAGTGCAGCAGGTTGTATTGGATGATGTAGGCCGCGGCGCCCGCGAAGTAGCCGAGCAGGGCGATGCCGCTGATGCGGCGCACGTACCAGAAGAAGTGGATGTTCTCGAGCCCCATCGCGGCGACGCCGGCCGCCGAGCCGATGATCAGGATCGAGCCACCGGTGCCGGCGCAATAGGCGACGAACTCCCAGAGGAAACTGTCCGGCGGAAACTGGCTCAGGCTGTACATGCCCATCGACGCCGCGACCAAGGGCACGTTGTCGATCACGGCGCTGGCGAGCCCCAGCACGATCACGATCAGGTCGAGCCGGCCGACGCTGCGGTCGAGCCATTGCGCCAGCGCCTCCAGGATGTGGGTGTGCTCGAGCGCGGCCACCGCCAGCAGGATGCCGATGAAGAACACGATCGAGGGCATGTCGATCCGAGTCAGCGCATGCACCAGGGTCAGGCGCTGCTTCTGCTCGAAGGCCTTCTCGCGATGGACGATCTCGCCGACCATCCACAACAGGCCGAGGCCGAACAGGATGCCCATGAACGGCGGCAGGTGCGTCACCGCCTTGAACACCGGCACGGCGACCAGGATGCCGAGGCCCATGAAGAACATCAAATTGCGCTCGAACGGCAGGATCGGGCTGATCGAGGCGAGGCCGGCGCTCGCCGGCGGCACGAGCTGCTTGCCGCGCAGGGTGAAGCTGATGACGGCAAGCGGGACCAGCAGGTTCAGGAGCGAGGGGATGAAGACCGACTTCATGATCGCGAGCGGCGTGATCTGACCGCCGATCCACAGCATGGTGGTGGTGACGTCGCCGATCGCCGACCAGGCGCCGCCGGCATTGGCGGCGATGACGATGATCGATGCGAAGACCAGGCGGTCCTCGTCGCGGCCGGACAGCTTCTTCATCAGCGACACCATCACGATCGCGGTGGTGAGGTTGTCGAGCATGGCGCTGAGGAAGAAGGTGACGAAGCCGACCAGCCAGACCAGCGTGACCTGGTTGCGGGTGCCGATCAGCGAGGTCACGACCTCGAAGCCGTTATGGGCGTCGATCACCTCGACGATGGTCATCGCGCCGATCAGGAAGAAGATGATCTGGGCGGTCGAGGCCACGGACTCGTTGAGCTCGGCCGCGACCGCCGGAGCCGTGCCGCCCATGACAGCATAGACGGTCCACATCAGGCCCGCGCCGACCAGGGCGGTGGCCGCCTTGTTGATCCGGAACGGGTGCTCCAGCGCCACCACGGCATAGGCGAGCGTGAAGACGGCGACGATGGCAGCGGTCATGAGTGAGGCATTCCGGGCTTGATCGGCGGAGGGGCGGGATGGAACTGCCCAAGATATGACCGATCGGCGTCCGGCCAGCAAGCCGTGAGCGCTGTTCAGACCGGCGAACGCCGGATTACACCAGGGCCGACACGATCGCGTCGGCGTGGTTGCGGATGGCGCGGATCTCCGCCGCGCTGCGGCGCTCGAGATTGACGTACTGGTTGCGCATGCGACCATTATTGGCGAAGCGGCGGCGGTGCTTGGCGAGGAAGCTCCAATACAGCGTCGTGAACGGGCAGGCGCTGTCGCCGGTCGCCTGCTTCGGATCGTAGCGGCAATTGCGGCAATGGTCGCTCATGCGGTCGATGTAGTGGCCCGACGCCGCATAGGGCTTGGTGCCGACCACGCCGCCATCGCCGTGCTGGCTCATCCCGAGTGTGTTGGGCAGCGACACCCAGTCGATGGCGTCGTGGAACATCGACATGTGCCAGAGGTGCACGTCGTAGGGCCGGACGCCGAGCAGCATCGCGAACAGGCCGAGCACCATCAGCCGCTCGATGTGATGCGCATAGGCATGGTCAATGGTGTGGCCGATCGCCTGCGCCAGGCAGCGCATCTCGGTCTCGCCGGTCCAGTAGAAGCGCGGCATCGGCAGGCTGGCGTCGAGCGCGTTCTCATCGGCGTAGTGAGGCATGCGCTGCCAATAGATGCCGCGCACGAATTCCCGCCAGCCGATGATCTGGCGGACGAAGCCTTCGAGAGCGTTCAGCGGCGCGTTGCGGCTTTCGAGCGCGGCCGTGACCACCTCGCGCGGGTTCAGCATGTGCAGGTTCAGCGCCCCCGACAGCCGCGAGTGATACAGGAACGGCTCGTCGCTCAGCATCGCGTCCTGATAGGTGCCGAACAGCGACAGCCGCCAGGCGACGAAGTCCGACAGCTCCGTCAGCGCGTCGACGCGCGACACCGGCAGGTCGAAGCGGCCGAGCTTGCCCGGACTGTTGGAGAAGCGCGCCGCGACCAGCTTGAGCACGTCGCGCGTGATCGCGTCGGGAGCATAGGATCGGGGCACGGGAATAGGCGGGCGGCTCCTGCCGAACCCCTTGCGGTTCTCGGCGTCGAAATTCCAGCTGCCGCCGACCGGGCGGCCGCTGTCGTCGATCAGGATGCCGGTCTTGCGCCGCATCGCGCGGTAGAACGTTTCCATGATCGGGCGGGGATGGCGCTCGGTGAAGGCGTCGAACTCGTCGGCCGTGCACAGGAAGTGGCGGTCGGCGCGGATGTCGGGCCGCTGCGGCAGCTTGCGCAAGCCCTCGCGCACGCGAAAATCGCCGGGCTCCAGCACGATCGTCGCCGCCGGCTGCAGCGCGGCCTGATGCCGCGCAATCTCGCTGTCGAGCGTGCCGGTGTTGGCGGGATCATCGAGCCGGACATAGTGGACGGTACGGCCGCGGCCCTCGAGATCGGCGCGGAAGTGGCGCATCGCCGCGAAGAAATAGGCGATGCGCATCTTGTGCTGCGGCACGTAGCTCGCCTCGTCGGTGACCTCCATCTGCAGCACGGCATCCTGCTCCGGGTCGAAGCCGTCGAAGGCCGCCGAGTCCGCATCGAGCTGGTCGCCCAGCACGACGACGAGATGTCTGACGGGACGTGTCCTGATCATGATACGTTGGTCATCGCGCCATGCCGACGATCAGGCCGCCACGGTAACCGCGTGGGCCTGGCCGAGACAATCCTTGCGCACCGTGAGCAGGCTGCGATGCAGCCAGGTCTTGATGGTGCCGACCGGCACGCCGAACCGTTCCGACAGCCGCGTCCGGCTTTCGCCCTCGAGATAGGCGAGCGCCAGCAGCCGTCGGCGCTCCTCCGGCAGCCGCTCGAGCGCCTCGCGGGCGATCGGTTCCGCCAGCGCGTAGTCGAACTCGTCGTCGGCGGCGCTGTCAGCGGGATCAGGGATCGCGAGCGCCTCATCGAGCTCCGAGGTCGGCACGCCGGTGGCGCGCAGCGCATCGATCGCGGTGTTGCGCATGATGGTGCACATCCAGGTGATGGGCGAGGCGCGCGCCGGGTCGAAGCTCGCGGCATGCCGCCAGATCTTCAGGTAGCCATCTTGCAGGATGTCGTCGAGGTCGGCCGAGGAGGGCAGCAAGGCGCGCACGGTCTTCCGCATCTTCAAGATCGTTGCAGCATGCAGCTCGGCAAAGGCTTGCTCGTCGTTGCGTCCGGCACGGGCCAGCAAGCCGCCGAGATGCGCGACGTACCCCTTATCCGCGCTTGCTGATCGCATCTGTCTCCTCCATGCGCTTCCTGAGCGGAAACGGGTCAGAGTCCGATGCGGATCACCCGAATGCTTGCGGTCATGGTTGCGAGGAGCGAAACGACGAAGCGATCCAGGCCCTCCGCGTCGCTCCGGATTGCTTCGCGGCGCTCGCAATGACGGCGGAGCAATTCAGAGCCGGACGAATGGGCTGATCAGCCGGCCGAGCAGGCCGTGCATGCGCAGGTCGCCGGTCATGGCGACGAGGCAGAGGCAGGGGCCCTCGTCACCGACCACCGGACGATGGTCGACCTCGTCGTCGCCATAGTCGAAGTCGCCGGGTCCGTAATAGCCGCCGAGATGGCTGAAGCTGCCCTTCAGCACGCAGGTCAGCTCGTTGCCGGAATGCGTATGCTCCAGCATCCGCGCCCCAGGCTCCGAGCGCAGCAGGAAGGCGCGCGATTTGCCGGTGCCCGGCAGCAGGATCGGGCGCATGCTGATGCCGGGCGCCACACGCCGGCGCTTGCCGATCTTGCAGCGCTTGACCATCTCGGGGAGGTCGGCGAGCTCGGGATCGTGCTCGGCGACCTCGCTCACCTGTGGCGCCGCCTGCGGGCGTCGATCGATGCGTGCCATCACGGCATCGAACGCATCCGCGCCCGTCGCGATCGGCTCGGCCGCATCCAGCGAGGCGCCGGCGAGCTGCTCGATGGCGCGGACGAAGCGCTGGCATCGGCCGCAATCGGCAACATGGACACCGACGACCAGCCGCTCGGCCTCGTCGAGCGCACCAGTGGCGAAGTCGGCCAGCAGGTCTTCCGGCGGGTGGTGGCTGATCGTCATGTCGCGTCGTCCAACAGGTCTCTCAGGCGATTCATCGCCAATCTGATTCGTGACTTTACCGTACCCAGCGGCAGGCCGAGCACCGCCGCGATTTCCGAATGCGGTCGTTCTTCAACGAACGACAGGCGGATCACGGTGGATTGCTCCACCGATAATCTTTCGATCGCGGCCGCCACCCGTGTGGCATCTTCGACACGCGAGACGATCTGGTCGGCTGCGGGCGTCGGATCGGCTTCCTCGTCGCGCCCCACTTCTCTGCTCAGCCGGCTGTCGCGGGCGGCCTTGCGCGCGGCGTCGATCCGCTGGTTTCGCGCGATCGTGAAGATCCAGGCGGCCGCGCCGGCCGTCGACGGATCGAATTGACCCGCCTTGGTCCACACCGCCACCATGGTGGATTGCGCGATTTCCTCAGCGTCGTCGGCGTTGCAGCCGGTCTTGATGAGGAAACCTTTGATGCGGGGCGCAAAATGCGCAAACAGGGCCTTGAATGCCTCGCGATCGCCGCGCGCGGCGACGCGTCCGATCAATTCAGCCCAGTCCACAGTCGCCTTCGGCCCTCTGCTCACATTCACCCTGGTACGGGCACTGAAGGCCCGTGCAAATCGATGCCGGGACGATGCCACGTTCCATTGCGCTAATCCAGTCGCTCTCAGTCGCGTGGTCATGGTCCCCGGCACGCTGCTTGACCCTGGATAACGTGGACCATGGACGGCTGGATCACAGCGGGCGGAGGATTTTCCGGCCCCTTCAATCCTTCAGGTCGGAATTGACCATCGCCAGGAACTCCTGGCGGCTCATCGGGTCGGTGCGGAAGCAGCCGAGCATGCGGCTGGTGGTGAGATCGACGCCGTGCTTCTTGACGCCGCGCGAGCTGATGCAGTGATGGGCTGCCTTGATCACGACCGCCACGCCCTGCGGCTGCAGCACCTCGTCGATGATGTTGGCGATCTCGGCGGTCATGCGCTCCTGGATCTGCAGCCGGCTGGCATAGGCCTCGACGACCCGGGCGAGCTTGGAAATCCCGACCACGCGGTTGCGCGGCACGTAGCCGACCCAGGCGCGGCCGATGATGGGCGCCATGTGGTGCTCGCAATGGCTCTGGAACGGGATGTTCCGCAACAGCACCATCTCGTCGTAGCCGGCCGTCTCCTCGAACGTCTTGCGCAGATACTCCTCGGGGTTCTGCTCATAGCCGGAAAAATAGCTCTTGTAGGCCCGCGCCACGCGGGCCGGGGTCTCGGAGAGACCCTCGCGTGACGGATCCTCGCCGATCCAGGTCAGGATGGTGCGGATGGCGTCCTCGACGTCATCCTGGGTGACCGCGACCGGGTCGCAGGCGAACGGAAGTTTCTTGGCTGTCTGGCGCACGACGGCTCTCCAAAAACCAAGAAACGGTTCCGGTGTCGGAACGGATCACGTCTTGCGGGGGCGATTTCCGCAACCGAGGGCTCGCCCCGGTCAGCTCGCCTTGCGCAGCCGCATCTCCGCGGACGGACCCGAGCGCAGGTTCTGGAAGAACTTCTCGACCTCGTTGGCGAGCGTCTGCGCGGTCGCGTTGAGGTCGCCGGACGCCGACAGGACGGAGGCGGCGGCCGTCGAGGTCTCACTGATGGCGTCGCGGAGCGAGCCGATGTTCATGACCAGCGTCTGGTTGCCCTGGGCGGTCGACTGCGCGTTGGTCGAGATCTCCCGCGTCGCCTGGTCCTGCTGCTGGATGGCATTGGAGATGTTCGAGGTGATCTCGTTGATGCCGCGGACCGCCTGGCCGATCTCGCGGACCGCGTCGACCGCGGTCTTGGTCGAGGCCTGGATCAGGCCGACGTTCTGGCTGATCTCCTCGGTCGCCTTGGCCGTCTGCCCAGCCAGCGCCTTGACCTCATGAGCGACGACGGCAAAGCCGCGGCCGGCCTCGCCGGCGCGGGCGGCCTCGATGGTCGCATTCAGAGCGAGGAGGTTGGTCTGCTCGGCGATGGTCTGGATCAGGGTCAATACGCCGTCGATGCGCTGGGTGGCGGCGGCAAGGCCCTCGATCTCCGTGACCGACTTCTCGGTGCGTTGGCCGGTCTGCTCGACGGCGCCGGCCGACTGCCGGATCTGCCGGCCGATCTCCTCGACGGACGTCGACAACTCCTCGGCGGCGCTCGCGACGGCGGAAACGTTGGTCGAGGCCTGCGACGTCGCGCCGGCTGCGGTGACCGCGCGCTCGTTGGCGTCCGCCGTCAGCCGCGTGATCGCCTCGGCGGTGGCGCGCATCGCGGCGGCGTTCTCGGTGACGGTCCGCATCACGCTGCCGATTGCGGTGCGAAATTCCTCGACCGCGGTTTCGATGTGGCGGGCCCGGGCTTCGCGGATTTCGGAGTCCTGCGAGACCTGGACGTTGAGGTCGCGGTTGTGGGCCATCGCCTGCTGGAACACGCCGATGGCGCGGGCCAGCTCGCCGACCTCGTCGGCGCGCCCGGCATACGGCACTTCGACGTTCTCGGCGCCGGTGGCGACCTGGCGGATCGTCTCGGTGATCTGAGACAGCGGCCGAGCGATCGAGCGAGCGATGATCACCACGCCGGCTGCGACCAGAACCAACATCAAGCCGCCAAGGCCTGTCAGCATGAGCGAGAGCTTGTTGTTCAGCGCCGCCTTCTCGGCGATCTTTCCTCCGCGCTCGACATAGACTTTGGACAGCGCTTCGAGGTCCGTGTTGAGCGCCTTGCGCACGGAGCGATTGGCGTCGTTGTCGCCCCACTCGCGTCCCGCAGCCGGGCTGATTTCATTGGCGCGGCGGACCAGTTCGGCGCGGAATTCGACGAATTGCTCGATCCGCTTCTTGAACGTTGCGAATTGCTGGGCGTCGTCGGCCTGTACGATCGCCTGCCACTTGTCGACGACCTTCAGAATCTCGGCGTTGAATTTGAGCAAGCCGTTGCCGTATTGCTTCACGACGGCCGGGTCTGTCGACATGTAGACGCCACGCGACTCCATCACGACGGCATAGACGAGGCCGTTGACCAGCTGAACGTTGTGAGCGGCGAGATTGGCCGTCTCGATGGCTTTGATGAGCTCCGTGGCCCGCCGCGAGTTGTAGTCGGACAGCCAGGTGATTGCGGCGGTCAATAGCGCAAACAACGCGAAGATTGCATAGAGCTTGACTGCGATGGATCGGCGCGTGGCCGTCTTCGTTGACGTCGGGCGTGAGGTCATGAGGTGAGACACCGCGAGTTTTTGCTGCGACGGAGGAGGCGCTTGATTGTTAATAGTTATGCAAAACCTTCATGGAGAAAGCGTTAAGTGGACACCGTCAGTATTATACAACCACAGCGTACTTTGCTTGGCGTTTCAATCGATTAGTTGGTGCTCCGCAGCAGGGGCGGGCGCCGGGGCGTCCGGTTGACTACGGAGGGCATGCGCCCTTTCGAGGCCCCTCGTTCCCTTGCAAATGCATTGCAAACCAGTGACCGCGCGCACGCGCGCTCAGCAATTGGTCGCCGATCGGAGACAGGCGGGAGCGGTCGTCGCGCTCGACCGATCGATGATCCATCTGATTGGAACCTTGGATCGCCCGTCGCATTCCGCCATCCGTATTGCGATACATTGGATCAGGTCGCGTCTGATCATGCCTGGCAGCGTGAGCATCGGGCACGCGGCGGGGACGTCGCGCCTTGCGACAGGAGCGGAAAACTCGATCGCACCTCAACTTTTCCGGAAGGGGTGGCGAAGCCTTGTCTTCGGCCGTAAGGTAACCAGTTAGCGGGTTGTCGCGAGGGGCAGTCGATGAGATTCGAGGGCATCGAAACGGTACGTCGCATTCTCTGTGTGTTTCCGCGCTACACCTCGTCGTTCGGAACCTTCGAGCATGCCTATCC
This sequence comes from Bradyrhizobium sp. HKCCYLRH2060, assembly GCF_051168135.1. NCBI lineage: Bacteria > Pseudomonadati > Pseudomonadota > Alphaproteobacteria > Hyphomicrobiales > Nitrobacteraceae > Bradyrhizobium > Bradyrhizobium sp. HKCCYLRH2060. Next base: position 42,053 of record NZ_JBNPUK010000016.1, on the reverse strand, counting down.
GCTCACCGACGGCATCCAGGCCTTCATGCCGCCGCAGGGGCTGCTGCTGATCGCGGCCTATCTTCCAAGCTCCTGGCAGGTGCGCTTCATCGATGAGAACATCCGCCCGGCGCGGGACGAGGATTTCTCCTGGGCCGAAGCGGTGTTCGTCAGCGGCATGCACATCCAGCGTCAGCAGATGAACGACATCTGCCAGCGGGCGCACGCGTTCGACCTGCCGGTCGCGCTCGGCGGCCCTTCGGTCAGCGCCTGCCCGGACTACTATCCGAGCTTCGACTATCTGCATGTCGGCGAGCTTGGCGATGCGACCGACGAGCTGATCGCGCGGCTGGCGCGGGATCCGTCACGGCCTGCGCAGCAGGTCGTGCTGCGGACCAGCGAGCGGGTGGCGATGACCGATTTCCCGGTGCCGGCCTATGAGCTCGCCGAGGTGAAGAAGTACTTTCTCGGCAGTATCCAGTATTCCAGCGGCTGTCCCTATCAATGCGAGTTCTGCGACATCCCCGGCCTCTATGGGCGCAACCCGCGCATCAAGTCGCCGCAGCAGATCATCGCCGAGCTCGACAAGCTCAGGGAATGCGGCGTCACCGGCTCGGTCTATTTCGTCGACGACAATTTCATCGGCAACCGCAAAGCCGCGACGGAGCTGCTGCCGCATCTGATCGAATGGCAGAAGCGCACCGGCTATGTGATGCGGCTCGCCTGCGAGGCCACGCTCAACATCGCCAAGCGGCCCGAGATCCTGGAGAAGATGCGCGAGGCCTATTTCATCACCATCTTCTGCGGCATCGAGACGCCCGATCCGGATGCGCTGACGGCCATGCAGAAGGATCACAACATGATGGTGCCGATCCTGGAGGGGATCAGGACCATCAACAGCTACGGCATGGAGGTCGTCTCCGGTATCATCATGGGGCTGGACACCGACACGCCGCAGACCGCGGACGCGCTGCTGCAGTTCGTCGAGGAGAGCCGGATCCCGCTGCTCACGATTAATCTGCTGCAGGCGCTCCCGAAGACGCCCCTGTGGGATCGCCTCGAGCGCGAGGGCAGGCTGGTCCACGACGACGGTCGCGACTCCAACGTGAAATTCCTGATGCCCTATGACGAGGTGGTCACGGCGTGGCGGCGCTGCATGGAGGTGGCCTATGAGCCGGAGCGGCTGTTCGCGCGCTACAAGCACCAATGCGACACCACCTACGCCAACCGCATCGAGGTGCCGGTCAGCGACGAGATGAAGAGCTGGCCGAACGTCAGGCGCGGCCTGGTCATGATGGGCAAGATCTTCTGGAAGGTGGGCGTGCTCGGCGACTACAAGCGGCCGTTCTGGCGCTTTGCCTGGAGCCAGCTCAAGCGCGGCGAGATCGAGAATTTCATCGCCGTGACGCTGATCGCGCATCACCTCATCATGTTTGCGCGCGCCGCCTCGCGCGGGCATCAGAACGCGTCGAACTACTCGATCCGGCTGCGCGAGGCCGCCCTTCCTGCGGGGTGATGGCCTCGCCGGGGCAGGGCAGCGGGGCGCTCGCCGGCGCCGCGGCCTGCTCCGGCAAGGACGGCTCAGTCGGATACCGGTCCTTGAGTCGTTCAGGTTTCGAGCCCCGCGTCCGTCGGGGCCGTCCACCTCTTTTCAAGCACGGCAGAATCGTGGCGTGATCGGAAGCCGTCGCGGCTCGCCGTCTTGTGTGGCCGCGCAAGGTTGCGGCCGGGGAGTGAACCCTGCTAGACCGCCTCGACGAATTTTCACGTGTTTTCAAGGATTAGCTTCGGCTGCGGGCCACAATGCGGTCATCTCTGCTTCGCTGAGCGGCCTTATTTCTGCCCTATGCGCTCAGGCCTTCCGAATTGGGCCGCGCCCCAACCACTGGACACCGCATGCTGGAAGTCAGGCACGACAACGAAGTCCATGTCGAGAAGGTCGAGCACCGGCCGGCCGACAGCATCGCCTTTGGCATCGAGCGGCTCGGCCTCCTCGCGGTCAAGGCTCCGATCTTCTCCTGCGTCGTCCTGCTCGTTCTCATCGTGGCGGCGGTGTTCGGCATCAAGCGCATCCAGATCGACGATTCGCTCAGCCAGCTGTTTCGCTCCGACAGCAAGGAATTCCACCAGTACGAGGAGGTGACGAAGAAGTTCCCGGCCGAGGAATTCGACGTCCTCGTCGTGGTCGAGGGCAAGACCCTGCTGGCCCGCCAAAACCTCGAGAAGCTTCGTGACTTCGTGACCGACCTGCAACTGGTCGAGGGCACCCGGGGCCTGGTGTCGCTGTTCTCGGCCCGTCAGGCGCCGGCGCCCGGCAAGCTGCCGGCCGCGCTGTTTCCGTCGGATCTGCCGGAGGGCGAGGCCTACGACAAGTTCATCGAAACGGTGAAGTCCAACGAGATCATCCGTGGCAAGCTGTTGTCGGAGGACGGCACGCTGGCCCTGATCGTGCTGTCGCTCGAGCCCAAGGTGGTCGCCTCGAACGATCTCGGGAAGGTGGTGGGCGACATCCGGAAGCTGATGGCGGAGGACCTCGGCGACACCGGCCTGAATGTCCAGCTTTCCGGCGTGCCGGTCATGCAGCTCGAGATCCGCAACGCGGTGGAGCGTGACGGGCTAACCTACAACATTCTCGGCATTCTCGCCGGCTGCGTCATCGCCATCATCTTCTTCCGCAAGGTCTCGTTCATGATCGCGGCGGCGTTTCCGCCGCTGATCGCGATCATGCTCGCGCTCGGCGCGCTCGGGTGGGCCAATTTCAATCTCAACATGTTCCTGAACGTGATGACGCCGCTCATCATGGTCATCAGCTTCTCCGATTCGATGCAGCTCACCTTCGCCGCTCGCGACCGCCTGATCGCGGGGCAGGACAAGGTGACGGCGTTCAAGAACGCCGTGCTGGTCGTCGGCCCGGCTTGCGTCCTGACCCACGCCACCGCCGGCATTTCCTTCATCGCCCTGCAGTTCTCCGACAGCGACCTGATCCGCAAGTTCGGCGAGGCGGGGCTCGCCGCCACCATCATCGCGCTGGTCGCGGTGCTGTCGCTGGTGCCGGTGTTCGGCGTGCTGCTGGTGCGGAACGAGAAGACGTTCGCGGTCAAATTCCAGGGCGCCGACGCCGGCGTCCAGGCGCTGCGCAATTTCTGCTACTGGATCGCGGTGCGCATGGTCGGCCGTCCCGGCCTGTTCAGCCTGATCGCGGTGCTGTTCGTCGGCTCGCTCGCGGTGGTGTATTCGACCCTTGAGCCGCGCTATCGCCTCGCCGACCAGGTGCCGGACAAGCAGCAGGCGGTTGCGGCGAGCAACCGGCTCGATGCCAAGCTGACCGGCGCCAATCCGGTCAACGTGCTCATCCAGTTTCCGAAGGGCGCCTCGCTCTATGCCCCGGAGACCCTGCAGACCATCGCCGACGTCCATGCCACGGTCGAGAAGACCGCGGGTGTCGGCAACGTCTGGTCGGTCGAGACGCTCCGGCGCTGGCTGGCCGAGAAGGCCGGCTCGTCGGATACCGCGACCCTGCAGGAATACGTCAATCTGATCCCCGAGCATCTGGTGCGCCGCTTCATCGACAAGGAGCAGGATGCGGTGGTGGTCGCCGGCCGTGTGCCGGATGTCGACTCCAGCCAGCTGCTGCCGGTGGTCGACAAGCTCGACCACGAGCTCGATGCGGTGAGAAAGAAGCATCCCGGCTATGAAATCGCCGTTACCGGTCTCGCCGCCATCGCCGCGCGCAACTCGGCCGGCATGATCGAAAAGCTCAACCATGGGCTGACGATCGAGTTCGCGCTGGTGGCGATGTTCATCGGGCTGGCCTTCCGGTCCTGGGTCGTCATGCTCGCCTGCATCCTGCCCGGCATCTTCCCTGTCGTGATGTCGGGGACCGTGCTGTGGGCAATGGGGGAGGGGCTGCAATTCGCCAGCGTGGTGGCGCTCACGGTCTCCTTCGGCCTCGGCCTGTCGGCCACCATCCACTTCCTGAACCGGCTGCGGATGGAGAGCGCGCCCGGCGTCAGTGCCGCAGTCGCCGTGGAGCGGGCCACCGTGCTGGTCGGACCGGCGCTGATCCTCACCACCGTGGTGCTGGCCTGCGGCCTGGTCGTCACCGTGTTCTCGGATCTGCCGTCGCTGCGGCTGTTCGGTTGGCTCAGCGCGTTCTCGATGGTGGCGGCGCTGTTCGCCGATCTCTTCATCCTCCGCCCGACCGCGATGTTCCTGATCAACCTGTCGCAGAAGCTCAAGCGCAAGCCGCTCTAGCCCAGGCTGTTGCGTAAACCAGGGCCGTTATACCCGCGAAAGCGGGTGATCCAGTACGCCGTGGCCTATCGGTTCAACTACGACAGCCTCTGGAACACTGGGCGCCCGGTCCTGTCTGCGCCTTCGGCTTCGACGCGGCTAAACACCTCGGGGGCGTGCCGAAGCGTGAGCGAAGGCGGCAAGCCGGGCGACGACGACGGTGGGTCTCATTCGTATCCGACGGCTGCGGAAGCACCGCAAAACAAAACGGCCCTGACATTGTCAGGGCCGTTTGCGCATTCGACTGCCCGTGAGCGCGCGACGCGCTCCGGTCCAAAGATCAGGTCTTCGACATCGTGATGTTGACGCCGCGAATCTCGCCCTTGGAGGAGATCTGCACGACCTGCTTGTTGCCGCTGGTCCGCAGGGTGATGCTGGCGGCGAAGCCGGCGGCCTGCACGAACACGTCGATCTGGCCGTTGCCGGCGGTGCCCTGCAGCTCGCCGTTCACGTTGCGGCTGGATTCGCTCCAGTTGCCGGAGATGCGGTCGCCCTGGCTGGTGACGTCACTGGACAGGAGGAACTTGTAGCTGTCGCTGGCGCATTGCAGGCTCTGCTTCAGATTGGCGCCGGCCACCTTGTAGCTGGCCTTGCAGCGGATGCGCTCGGTGGTGCCGTCCGACAGCGCGACCGTGCCGTTGCCCGACCACGAGCCGTCGAAGCCGGCGAACGGGCCCGACTGAGCGTGAACTGCGGTCGCCGCCACGAACAGTGCCGCTCCGAGACCGGCGGCCTTGACGACGTGCCCAGAGAAAGGTGAGCCGAACAGTTTCATATCGAGTTTCCCATCCAAAATGACACCGCTGTGTCGGCGTATGCCGCCGCTTCGAACACTTGGTGTTCTCGCCGAAGGTTAGGTTCAAATGACGGCCGGTCGGGCGCTGCGACCGGATGCCATGATGCCCGCCGATACCGTGCGACCGGTCGGCGCCGAATGGTCGTCCTCGCAAGACGGCTGCACGCAAGCCGCCTCGACGGCGCCCGCATCTAACGGTCCGCGCGGCATGCTTGCAACAGCCAAATGCGAAAAACGTGTTCCGAGAATAACGCCCTAGTATCAACGCCTTGTTTGTGCCAAAGCTGTGATCTCCGAGCTTGATCCGCTCGGGATCATAGGGCGCAAATTTGGCCGCATTTGGCAGCGTACCTCCGGCGCTGGGGGGCTTGCGGTCCTTGCCAAACCAAACAGGTGTTTCCCGGGCAGCATCGGCGATCCGGGAGGTCTCCTCTGCTGTCAAAATGAAGGAACACGATGCGTAAGATTTTCCTGGCACTTTCCCTGCTGTCGTCGGTGTCCGTTTCCACCGGTGCGTTCGCGCAAGGCCGCGGCGGCACGCCCGAAGAGCAGGCGGCCTGCACGCGTGACGTTCAGAAGTTCTGCCGTGCGGTCATCGATCAGGGTGACTTCACGATTCTGGCGTGCCTCAAGGAGAACCGCCCCAAGATCAGCTCGGCCTGCGATCAGGTGCTGAAGACCCACAACCAGTAAGCGGTTGCCGTTCGGAACGGTTGTTTCCGAACTCTCTTGGTTAACGACCGCCGGCCCGCCCCCTCGGGGCAGGACGGCGGTTCGCTTCTATGGGCTGCCCGACATCGATTGCATTGGTTTTGGCGGGATCTTCGCCTATATGGGGGGCGAGCAATCCGTTCGCATGAGCGAAGCGGCGGGCATTGTTTTCGGTAGCGCCCCTTCAACCTGATAGCTGTTTCGTCCATGACCACCGCGAGCGATTTGCGATCCGGCAAGACACACCGGGACGAGAACTTTCCGGTGGCGTCGTGGATCATCCGTCCTGAGCATCGGGCGCTGATCCTCGCCTTCTACAATTTCGTGCGCACCGCCGACGACATCGCCGACCATCCGAGCCTGCCGGGCGACGAGAAGCTGCGGCTGCTCGACCTGCTCGAGGCTGAGCTGACGGGAACGGGCGAGACCCAGGACGTCGCCGTCAGCCTGCGCCGGGCGCTCGCCGGGCGCGGCATGTCGCCCCGGCACGCGCTCGATCTGCTGGTTGCCTTCCGGATGGACGTGACCAAGCTGCGCTACGAGAACTGGGACGAGGTCATCCACTACTGCCGCTATTCGGCGATGCCGGTCGGCCGCTTCATGCTCGATGTGCACGGCGAGTCCACCGCGACCTGGCCGGCCTCGGACGCGATCTGCGCCGGCCTTCAGATCAACAACCACCTGCAGGACTGCGGCAAGGACTACAAGGCGCTCAACCGCGTCTATCTGCCGCGTGACGCGCTGGCCGAAGCCGGCGCCACGGTCGAGATGCTCGGCGCAGCCAAATCGTCGCCGCAGCTCTTGAGCTGCCTGCAGAAGCTCGCCGTCCGCAATGCGGCGCTGCTCGAGGAGGGCAGGGACCTCAACAGCGGCGTCAAGGATTTCCGCTTCGGACTGGAGATCGCCGTGATCCAGGCCTTCGCCGACCGCATCGTGGCGTTGCTGAAGGTGCGCGATCCGCTGAGCGAGCGCGTGCACCTGTCGCCCATCGGCATGCTCGGTCTCACCTTCACCTCGGTGATGGGCGAGATCGGCCGCCGCGTGGCCGGGCGTCATCCCCAGACCAAATCGGCAGCCGGCGCATGACCCTCGAGGCGACCGCGGATAACGTCGATCACGGCACGGCGGCCTCCGGCAGCTCGTTCTATGCCGCCATGCGCATCCTGCCGCGCGCCCAGCGCGATGCGATGTTCCAGGTCTACAGCTTCTGCCGCGAGGTCGACGACATCGCCGATTCCGACGGCCCGCGGCCCGAGCGGCTGGCAGCGCTGCAGAAATGGCGCGACGACATCGACGCGCTGTACCAGGGCAACCCGCCGCCGCGGCTGCGCGACTATGTCGCGTCGGTGAAGACCTTCGGACTGAAGCGCGAGGACTTCCTCGCCATCATCGACGGCATGGAGATGGACGTGCCGGCGGAGATCCGCGCGCCCGATCTCGCCACGCTCGACCTTTATTGCGACCGCGTGGCGAGCGCGGTCGGCCGCCTCTCGGTGCGCATCTTCGGCATGCCCGAGGAGGACGGCATCCTGCTCGCGCACCATCTCGGCCGCGCGCTGCAGCTCACCAACATCCTGCGCGACATCGACGAGGATGCCGGCATCGGCCGGCTCTACCTGCCGCGCGAGGCGCTGCTGTTCGCCGGCATCACCAGCGACGATCCGGTCAAGGTGATGCAGGAGCGGGCGCTGCCCAAGGTCTGCAACTCGGTAGCGGTCAGGGCCAAGACGCATTTCGAGAAGGCCGACGAGATCATGCGGCGAAATCGTCGGCGCGCCGTGCGGGCGCCGCGGATCATGTCGAAATATTATCGCGCCGTGTTCGACCTCCTGCTCGAACGCGGCTTCGCGCTGCCGCGCGAGCCCGTCCGCGTGAGCAAGCTCACGAAGATCGGCATCATCCTCCGTTACGCAATCATCTGATGCAGAAGACAGCTCACATCATCGGCGCCGGCGTGTCCGGCCTTTCCGCCGGCGTGCGGCTCGCCAACGCGGGCTACATCGTGCACGTCCACGAGGCCACGCAGCAGCTCGGCGGCCGCTGCCGGTCCTATTACGACGCCGCGACCGACCTGGTGATCGACAACGGCAACCATCTGCTGCTGTCGGCCAATCATCACGTGCTGTCCTATGCCCGTGCGATCGGCTCGGAAGCGGGGCTGGTCGGGCCGGAGAAGGCGCAGTTCGCATTCGTCGACATCCGGAGCGGCCAGCGCTGGCTGCTCGATCTCGGCAACGGCCGGCTGCCGCTGTGGGTGTTCGACGAGGGCCGCCGCGTGCCGGATACCAAGCTCGGCGACTATCTCGCATTGTCGCCGCTGATTTGGGCCGGCACGTCCAAGACCATCGGCAGCACGATTCCCTGCAAGGGCGCGCTGTACGACCGGCTGGTGCAGCCGCTGCTGCTCGCGGCGCTGAACTGCGATCCGCCGGAGGGCTCGGCGGGGCTCGCCGGCGCCATCGTCCGCGAGACGCTGTTGGCCGGCGGTCAGGCCTGCCGGCCGCTGATCGCGCGCGACGGGTTGTCGGGCGTGCTGATCGATCCGGCCGTGAAATTCCTGGAAGGCAAGGGCGGCAGCGTCCGGATCGGCCGCGAGCTGCGCGGCCTCGACAATGCAGGCGGTCGCGTCACCGGGCTCAGGTTCGGCGGTGATGAAACCGTCGCGCTCGGTCCCTCCGACGTCGTGGTGCTCGCCGTGCCGCCGCGGCCGGCGATGGCGCTGCTGCCGGGACTCACGGGGCCGACGAAATATCGTGCCATCGTCAATGCCCATTTCCGCATCACGCCGCCGCGCGATGCACCAGCTCTGCTCGGAGTGGTCGGCGGCCTGGTCGAGTGGCTGTTCGCCTTCCCGCAGCGGCTCTCGGTCACCATCAGCAATGGCGATCGCCTGGTCGACATGCCGCGCGAGGAACTCGCCGCCGCGATCTGGGCCGACGTCTGCAAGGCCGCCGGGATCTCGGGCGAGCTGCCGCCGTGGCAGATCGTGCGCGAGCGTCGCGCCACCTTCGAGGCGACGCCGGAGCAGAACGCGCTCCGGCCCGGAGTGAAGACGGCGTTCGGCAATCTCGCTCTGGCGGGGGACTGGACCGATACCGGCCTGCCAGCAACCATCGAAGGCTCGGTGCGCTCCGGCGACCGCGCCGCGAATCTCCTGCTCGGGCACGGCTGACGGGCGCAGGGCTGCCGAATCCGGCCGCGCCGTCACGCCGCCCCCCGCCCCGAGTCTCACATTTTCGTGGCGTAGTTCTTGCTTAAAGTTCAACGCCTGGAGGCGCTGACGCGATCTGTTCCAGGGCGGAACAGGGGTCGGCGGGGCCAAATGGCAACACCCGGCAAAAAACGCATCGGGTGCGGGTGCAGTGCGGCGCAAACGGGGTTTCCTCGTGGAAATTTTCTGCGTAATCCTCGGTTTGTTAAGGTCTTTCCGCTCTGGCGCCGCCGCGGCTGAGGCTTTGGAACAAGAGACGGAGACGTCGGATCACGCGACGTCCGAGAAGGTGTCAGGGGTCGGATTGTGAAGTTGGGGATGGGGGACGACACGTCCGCGGATCGCCCGATTGATCCGCGGCCGGTCTTGGTCGTGACGGGCTTGGTGCAGGAGGCCCGGATTGCTGCCGGGCCCGGCATGATGGTGATCTGCAGCTCGAGCGACCCCAGACAGTTGCGCTCGCTGCTCACCGTGTTCGATCCGACCTCGATCCGCGGCGTCGTCAGCTTCGGCGTGGCCGGTGGCCTCGATCCGAGCCTCAAGGCCGGCGACATCGTCGTCGCCACCGAGGTGACCGCCGGCGATGCCCGCTGGCTGTCGGGCCTGTCGCTGCGCGAGGAGCACATCGCCCGCGCCGCCCTGAAGAAGCGCCGCGTCGTGCGCGGCGTGCTCGCCGGCGCCGAAGAGGTGGTGGTGGCGCAGGCCCGCAAGGCGGCGCTGCGCATGAAGACCGGCGCGGCCGCGGTCGACATGGAGAGCCACATCGCTGCCGCCTATGCCGCCGAGTACGGGCTGCCGTTCGCGGCGCTGCGGGTGATCTCCGATCCCGCCCATCGCACCCTCCCGTCGCTCGCCAAGGACGCCATCAAGCCGAATGGCGACATCGACCTGCCGATGATCCTGCGCGGCGTCGCCCGCAATCCGGCCGTGCTGCGTGGTCTGGTGTCGACGGGCATCGAGTTCAATCGCGCCCTGCGCTCGCTGCGCGGCGCCCGCGACCTGCTGCTGAGCGGCCTGCTGGCGGCCGAGCATTTCCTCGAGACCGAGACGCTGGCCGCCGCCGAAGCGTAAGGCGCCGGCTGGCGAATGATCGTCGGCTTTATCGGCTAAGGCTCCGATAATCCCGCTTGCTCCGTCGCTGCGCTCGCAATGACGTGTGGAAAGAGCTTCGCTCAGAGGCGCAATCCCTGCACCGAAACGGAGCGGCGCCTACGAGCCCATAGCACCTCAACGAAAAACGGCCGCCGGTTGCCCGGCGGCCGTTTCGTTGTGGACTGATCTCAGCGGCCTCAGGCCGCGGTCGAGGCCTTCTGCTGGGCTTCGACGGCCTCGTCCTTGCGGATCTCGGAGAGGCGCTTCTGCACCTCCGACGAGAACACGTATTGCGCCGGGCGCTGCTTGGAGAGGTCGATCTCCGGCGCCATCGGGCCTTCGGTCTTGATGCCGCGCAGCGACACGAACATCGCCTTGATCGGGTTGGTCAGCGCCGCATTGGCGGCGGTCGCCTCATAGCCGCAATGCGCCATGCAGTCGGCGCACTTCTCGTACTTGCCGGTGCCGTAGGAATCCCAGTCGGTGGTCTCCATCAGCTCCTTGAAGGTCTTGGTGTAGCCTTCGCCGAGCAGATAGCAGGGCTTCTGCCAGCCGAAAATGTTGCGCGCAGGCATGCCCCAGGGCGTGCACTCGAATTCCTGGTTGCCGGCGAGGAAGTCGAGGAACAGGCCGGAATGCATGAAATTCCACTTCTTGCCCTTGCCGAGCTTGAAGACGTCGCGGAACAGCTGCTTGGTCTTGGTGCGGTTGAGGAAGTGCTCCTGGTCCGGCGCGCGCTCATAGGCATAGCCGGGCGACATGGTGACGCCGACACCGAGCTCGGTGGTGAAGTCCAGGAACTTGGCGATCTCCTCGGCCGGGTGGCCGTCGAACACGGTGGCGTTGACGTTGACGGTGAAGCCGCGCTCCTTGGCGGCCTTGATCGCGGAGACGGCGCGGTCGAACACGCCCTTCTGCGACACCGCCTTGTCGTGATGCTCGCGCAGGCCGTCGAGATGCACCGAGAAGAACAGGTAGGGCGACGGCTCGAACAGGTCGAGCTTCTTCTCCAGGAGCAGCGCGTTGGTGCAGAGCGAGACGAACTTCTTGCGCGCGACGAGGCCGCGCACGATCTCGCCGATCTCCTTGTGGATCAGCGGCTCGCCGCCGGGGATCGCGACCATCGGCGCGCCGCATTCGTCGGCGGCGTCCCAGCACTCCTGCGCGCTCATGCGGCGGTTGAGGATCGCGTCGGGATAGTCGATCTTGCCACAGCCCGCGCAGGCCAGGTTGCAGCGGAACAGCGGCTCCAGCATCAGCACGAGCGGATAGCGTTTCCGGCCGAGAAGCTTCTGCTTCATCAGATAGGCCCCGATACGCAGTTCCTTATGGAAGGGGATTGCCATTACGTCTCTTCTTTCTGGACCAAACGAGGACCGATCAGCCCGCGACCAGCTCGGCCGGCAGGCGGAATTCGATGTTTTCTTCCCGCCCCGGGACCACCGCGACCTCGACCGGTCCGATGCGCCGCAGGGCTTCGATGACGTCGTCGACAAGCACTTCGGGAGCCGAGGCGCCGGCAGTGATGCCGACGGCCTTGGCCCCCTTCAGCCAAACCGGATCAAGCTCGCTGCCATCAGCGATCAGATAGCTTGCGACCCCGGCCTCGGTGCCGATCTCGCGCAGTCTGTTCGAGTTGGAGCTGTTGGCGGCGCCCACCACCAGGATGACGTCCACCAGCTTGCTCAAATCCCTTACCGCAGATTGGCGGTTCTGTGTCGCATAGCAGATATCCCGGATATCGGGACCTTGAAGGTCTGTAAAGCGGGCTTGAAGGGCTAAAATGATGTCCCGGGTGTCGTCCACGCTGAGCGTGGTCTGGGTAATATAGGCCAAGGGGGTGTCGAGCGGCAGAGGCAGGGCGGCCACATCGGCCACGTTCTGCACGAGGTAGACCGGGCCGGGAACCTGGCCCATGGTTCCCTCCACCTCCGGATGGCCGGCATGACCGATCAGTACCAGGGTACGTCCCTTGGACATGTAGCGCTTGCCCTGGTTGTGAACCTTCGTCACCAGCGGGCAGGTGGCATTGAGCACCGGCAGCCCGCGGGCGGCCGCTTCCTCCTCGACCGTCCGGGCGACGCCGTGGGCGCTGAACACGGTGACGGCGCGCGGGGGGACCTCGGAGAGGTCCTCGACGAAGATGGCGCCCTTGGCCTTCAGGCTCTCGACCACATGCTTGTTGTGGACGATCTCATGACGCACGTAGACCGGCGGGCCATACTTCTCCAGCGCGCGCTCCACGATCTCGATCGCACGCACGACTCCAGCACAAAAACCGCGCGGCTGCGCGAGATACACCTGCATGGGACGTCCAGCCACGTTGCCTCACTTTCGACCCGGCACCTCCGTGCGTGCGACAGGGTTGCAATAATCGCACCAGCGAGTGCCCCCAATGGCCCGCCACACGGATGGAAACGCAGGGCTTTGTGTCAAAAATCGAGCGAAGAGAAAAGCCGGTCTGCAAGTCGCTCGCATGTGATGCGTCGCACGCAGCCCCCGAGAGGTTGCAGGTAATTTAGTAATTATAAATTAGATCAATCAATTGAGTTGGTTATGCTCTCACTCGTTCGTCACTTTACCGCCGAGAACAGCCGCTATATCAGCCGGCCCGACGGTTCCGTGCATCGTTCAACTTGATCCGCCGTCGAGGGACCATCCTCGTCTTCAAGGTTGGGCCAGGCCGGGTCGGGGCGCGCTCAGGATGTGTGCGTCCGGGGCTCGCCCTGATCGGGGAACTCCGCCATGAAGCGGACGTTTCCGCCCAGCTCTCTAAACATTAGAAAGTCACGAAGTGCTGACCACGTTTGTCGTCTCGATCGTCAAGGCCTGCACCCGGTTTGCCTGGCCGACATTGATTGCGGCCCTGCTGCTCGCCGTCGGCGCGGGCTTCTATACGGCGCGTCATTTCTCGATCAATACCGACATCAACAAGCTGATTTCGCCTGATCTCGACTGGCGCAAGCGCGACCAGCAATATGAGCAGGCGTTCGATCGCGATCGCATGATCCTGGGCGTGGTCGAGGCGGCGACACCGGAGCTGACCGGCGTGGCGGCTGATGCGCTTGCCAAGAAGCTCAAGGGCGACACCGCGAACTTCTCATCGGTCGAGCTGCTCGGCGGCGGCGAGTTCTTCGCCAGGAACGGCCTGCTGTTCCTGCCGACCGAGGAGGTCAAGCAGCTCACGGACCAGTTCACGGCGGCGGCGCCGCTGGTCGAGATCATGGCCGGGGACCCCTCGATCCGCGGCCTGACCGGTGCGCTGGAGACCGGCCTTGCCGGCGTCAAGCGCGGCCAGGTCAAGCTCGATAATGCCGCGCGGCCGTTCGACTACATCTCCCAGACGGTCGAGACCGTGCTCGACAAGGGCGATGCGACCTTCTCCTGGCGCCAGCTGATCTCCGACAAGCCGCTCGAAGACAGCGACAAGCGCGCCTTCATCCAGTTCAAGCCGATCCTCGACTACCAGGCCCTGGAGCCCGGCAAGGCGGCGACGGATGCGATCCGTCAGGCGGCGGCCGAGCTCGATTTCCCGCACCGCTTTCACGCCCGCGTGCGGCTGACCGGGCCGGTGCCGATCGCCAACGAGGAATACGCCACCGTGCAGGAAGGCGCCGTCGTCAACGGCATCGGCACCGTGGTCGTCGTGCTGATCATCCTGTGGCTGGCGCTGCATTCGGCCAAGATCATCTCGGCCGTGTTCATCAACCTGTTCATCGGCCTCGCGCTCACCACGGCCGTCGGCCTGATGATGGTCGGCTCGCTCAATCTGCTGTCGGTCGCGTTCGCCGTGCTGTTCATCGGCCTCGGCGTCGATTTCGGCATCCAGTTCAGCGTGCGCTATCGCTCCGAGCGGTTCAAGAACGACAATCTTCCGGAGGCGCTGGCGGAAGCCGCGCGCCGCTCCGCGGTGCCGCTGTCGCTCGCGGCGATGGCGACGGCTGCCGGTTTCCTGTGCTTCCTGCCGACCGACTACAAGGGCATCTCCGAGCTCGGCGCCATCGCCGGCGCCGGCATGATCATCGCGTTCCTGTCGTCGATCACGGTGCTGCCGGCATTGCTGAGGATCCTCAATCCGCCCGGCGAGAAGGAGCCGGTCGGCTACGCCTTCCTGGCGCCGGTCGATCATTTCCTCGAGAAGCACCGCGTGCCGATCATCGTCGGCACGCTCGGCCTGGTCGTCGCCGGCCTGCCGCTGCTCTACTACATGAAGTTCGACTTCAACCCGATGAACCTGCGCAATCCGCGCGCCGAGTCGATCGCGACCTATCTCGACCTGCGAAAGGATCCGAACACGGGCGCCAATGCGATCGACGTGCTGACGCGCTCCGAGACCGAGGCCAAGGCGATCGAGGCCAAGCTGGCGAAGTTGCCCGAGGTGGCGCGCGTGATGTCGCTCGACAGCTTCGTCCCCGAGGACCAGCCGGCCAAATTGAAGCTGATCGCGCAGGGCGCGAAGGTGCTGGGGCCTGCACTCAACCCCGATCAGGTCGATGCGGCGCCGAGCGACAAGGAGAATGTCGACGCCCTGAACTCGACCGTCGACAATCTCCGGCGCACCGCGGGCGAGAGCAACGGGCCGGGCGCGGTCGCGTCGCGGCGGCTCGCCGACGCGCTTGCCAGGCTCGCGGGCGCCAGCGAAACGGTTCGCAACAAGGCGCAGGCGGTGTTCGTCGAGCCGTGGAAGATCACGCTGACGCAGCTCAGCGCCACTCTCCAGGCGCAGCCGGTCAGCCTCGCGAACCTTCCGCCGGAACTGGTGTCGCAGTGGAAGAGCAAGGACGGACTGATTCGGGTCGAGGCGCAGCCCAAGGGCGATCCGAACGACAACGACAATCTCAGGCGATTCGCCAACGCCGTCCTGACGGCCGAGCCCAACGCGATCGGCGGTCCGGTCTCGATCCTGAAGTCCGGTGACACGATCGTGAAGGCATTCATCCACGCCGGCATCTACTCGCTGGTCGTGATCAGCCTCCTGCTGTGGGTGACCTTGAAGCGCTTCAGCGACGTGCTCATGACGATCGTGCCGCTGCTGGTTGCGGGCGCCGTGACGCTGGAGATCTGCGTGCTGATCAAGCTGCCGCTGAACTTCGCCAACATCGTCGCCCTGCCGCTCCTGCTAGGCATTGGCGTCGCGTTCAAGATCTACTACGTGGTGGCGTGGCGCGGCGGCCGCACAAATTTGCTCCAGACCAGCCTGACCCGGGCGATCTTCTTCAGCGCACTGACGACGGCGACCGCATTCGGCAGCCTTTGGCTGTCGAGCCATCCCGGCACGTCCAGCATGGGCAAGCTGCTGGCGCTGTCGCTGGTCACCACGCTCGCCGCCGTGCTGCTGTTCCAGCCGGCGCTGATGGGCAAGCCTCGCGAGATCAAGGAGCAAGAGGGCTCGTGATCACGGAATAGAAAAAGCGGCCGATCTCTCGGCCGCTTTTTTTTTGTTCGCGTGACGGACGCCCGTTAGTTAGCGGGGGCGCGCGATCTCGGGCAGCAGGCAGATATCGCCGACCTGGTCCGCGGGCTTGTGTCCCGGCTTGGCCGATGCGGTTGCGCCACTGCCGACGCCGGTGGTCGTCTTGGCCGCCGGAGCAGGGGCCGGCGCGATTGGTTTCTGTGTACCTTTGGCCATGCTGTTCACAGGGCTCGACGGAATCGGCGGAGCAACCCGCGTCCAGGTCTCGCCGCCGCACAGGAAGCCGAGCACGCAGCCCTTGATCTCCAGGTGATCGGGGTCGACCGGCGTGATGGTGGAGCTGTAGAGCTGCCCATCCTTGGCGTTGTAGACTTGGCCTTCCCACGCGTCTGCGCCGGGCTTCTTCTTCATGTCGATCAGGATCGGCATGCCGAGCGTCGGCCGGCTCTGGCGGGCCGGATCGGGGTTGTTGCTGTCGCGTCCGCCCGGGGTCTTCTCCCAGGCCACGACGCCCCACATGCTGCCATTACATTGTGCGACTCGGATGTTCGCGACGCCGTCGGCAACCCGCCAGTCGCCGGTGGGGTCGGCCGCGAGCGCGGAAGAAATTCCTGCTGCGAACACGACTGCGGAGTATGCTAGTGTCGTCGACATGAGATATCTAAGGCGATGCAACATTGGCAGAAACCCGTGCTTGCTTTGATGGTGCGAATGAGGGCAAAACGCCGCATTGCGCGTTTTCAGTTGACGTCACGTCCATCAACCGAAGTATGTAGCCGATGCTAAAACCCAATCTAGACGTTTCCGAGATGTTTGTGGAGCGGCAAGCGCAGCGCAGCACGATGCACTCTCGGCATCTGAACGAGCAGCTTGTCCGCGTTCTCAAAACGATTGGATATGATGTTGGGTTCCAGAAGGGACAAGGGCAATATCTCTACGATCGTGATGGGGCCCGTTATCTTGACCTGCTCAGCGGTTTTGGCGTCTTTGCAATCGGCCGCAATCATCCGACACTGCGCGCCGCGCTGAAAAGCGTCCTCGACACCGACCTGCCGAATCTCGTTCAGCTCGACGTCTCGACCTTGGCGGGCGTTCTTGCCGAGCGGCTGCTGGAATATGTCCCGTATCTGGACAAGGTGTTCTTCGCCAATTCCGGCGCCGAGACCGTGGAAGCCGCGATCAAATTCGCGCGTGGCGCGACCGGCCGGCCCGGCATCGTCTATTGCGGGCACTCCTATCACGGTCTCACCTATGGCGCGCTGTCGCTGACCGATGATTCGAACTTCCGCAACGGCTTCGAGCCGCTGCTGCCGGGCTGCACGGCAATCCCCTTCAACGATCTTGCCGCGCTCGAGCAGGCGCTGTCGTCGCGCGAGATCGCAGCGTTCATCGTCGAGCCGATCCAGGGCAAGGGCGTCAACATGCCCTCCGACGAGTTCCTGCCGGGTGCCGCTGCGCTCTGCAAGAAATACGGCACCATCTTCATCGCCGACGAGATCCAGACCGGCATGGGACGCACCGGCCGGTTCCTCGCGGTGGAACATTGGAACGTCGAGCCCGACATGGTGCTGCTGTCGAAAGCGCTGTCCGGCGGCCATGTCCCGGTCGGCGCGCTGCTGACGCGCAAGCAGATCTTCGACAAGATATTCAACCGCATGGATCGCGCCGTGGTGCACGGCTCGACCTTCGCCAAGAACGACCTCGCGATGGCCGCCGGCATTGCCACGCTCGAGGTGATGAAGGCCGAGAAGCTGGTCGAGGCCGCCGCCAAGCGCGGCGCCGAGCTGCGGCTGGCGCTGACCCGGATGGTGCCGGGCTACGAGCTGCTCAAGGAAGTACGCGGCAAGGGGCTGATGATCGGCGTCGAGTTCGGTCCGCCGAAATCGCTGCGCCTCAAGGCCTCGTGGACCATGCTGGAGAGCGCCAACAAGGGCCTGTTCTGCCAGCTCATCACGGTGCCGCTGTTCAAGGATCACAAGATCCTGACCCAGGTCGCCGGTCACGGCCTGCACACGATCAAGCTGCTGCCGCCGCTGACCATCACCGAGGAGGACTGCGCCTGGATCGAGCGCGCCTTCGATGACGTCATCGCGCAGAGCCACAAGGTCCCCGGCGCGATCTGGTCGCTCGGCAAGACCCTGGTCGACAACGCCATCCGCAAATCGGCGTGAGCTGACGAACATGTAGGGTGAGCAAACGCGCGACGCGCCGTGCCCACCATCTCGATCCTCGCAGGACCTTTGGTGGGGCACGCTACGCTTTGCCCGCCCTACGAAGGGCTTGTCATGGCGAGCGAAGCAATCCAGCCTTCCTTCGCGCCTCGGGATTGCGTCGCTTCGCCCGCAATGACGGAGCGCGCGAGAGCGACTCAGCTGCTCCCACCCATCTTCCGCTCGAACCGCTCGCCGAACTCCTCGAGCTCGTCGCCGCCGATATCGCTGATCGCCCAATAGCTGAGGCCGCGGTCGCGCCAACTCCTGATATTGAAGCCCTGGATCGTGTCCATCCGTGCGGCGCGGCGCTCGGTGGACGAGGTCTGCGCCACGAACAGATTGATGACGTGCTGGCGACGGCGATAGACCACCGCGCCGATCGGGCGGGCGTCGACATAATCGAGCCGCCCGCCGATCAGGGTGAATCCCTCGGCGGTGAGGTCGATCACCGGCGGCGCCACGTCGAGCCTGCCGTTGAACCAGGGCTTGACGGTGTGCTGGTCGGTCGAGATCACATCGGTCAGGTGGCCCGCCTGCAGCGAGCGCAGATGCGCCGAGACGATCTCGGCCTCGATCCGCTGCTGGTCGTCATTGCGCAGCACGATGGCGACGAGACCGGTGGCGGCCAGCGCCGACACGGCGGAGCCCATCGCAAAGCCTTTCAGCAGCGAGCGGCGGCTCGGCCGGACGGCAAACGGAGTAACGACGGCCGCCTCGACCGGCGGCAGGGCGGCTTCGATGCGCTGGCGCAAGGCGGCGGGCGCCTTGTAGCCGAGGTCGGCGCCGGCGAGCATCTGCTTCATCTCCCTGATGGCAGCAAGCTCCGCAGCGCAGCGCGGGCAGGTCGCGACATGGGCTTCGACCTCGAGAGCGTGGCCGGCGTCGAGCTCGCCATCGGCCAGCGCGTGGATCAGGATTTCGGCTTCATCGCAGGTCATGGCTGAGGCTCCTCCTGCGCGAGCCAGGCGGCGCGCAGCATCGCGCGGGCGCGGGCGAGGCGCGACATCACGGTGCCGACCGGCACGCCGGCGGCCTCCGCGATCTCGCGATAGGACAGGTTGTTGACCTCGCGCAGCACGAAGGTCTCGCGGAACGGCTCGGCCAGCGTGTCGATCATTCGCCGGATCGCCGAGGCGTCGCGCTCCCGCAACACGGCGCCTTCCGGCGTCTCCGCGCTCTCCTGCCACAGCGGCGGCTGCTCGGCCGCTTCCGGCGCATCGTCGAGCGGCTTGACCGGCGCGCCGGCGCGGCGCGCGAATTCGGCGTGGCAGACATTGCGCAGGATCGCGAACAGCCACGGCTTCATCGCCGGACCACGGTAGGTGTCGAAATGCTTCAGCGCACGCAGATAGCATTCCTGCACCGCGTCCTCCGCGTCGGCGGCGTTGCGCAGCAGATAGCGCGCCAGCGTGTAGACATCGTCGAGATGCGGCAGTGCCGCCTCGCGGAAGCGTCGCGCCCTCTCGGGATCGTCACTGGCTGTCGTCACCGGCGTGGTCTCCGGCCCGGTTCGCGGTCGCACGGCGCGGCCGGCGCTACGGCGCCGACCGGCCCATGCGACGATGCTCATGCCCTGGTTCGCGATGCTACTCAACCTTGACCAGCCCCGTCATGTGCGGATGCAGCGAACAGAAATATTTGTAGTCGCCGGCGGCTGCGAAGGTGAAGGAGAAGCTGTCGTCGGTATCGAGCGTTTTCGACCGGTATTTCCCGGCCGACACTACGGTGTGCGGGATGTCGTCGTGGTTGGTCCAGGTCACGGTGTCGCCGACCTTCACCGTCACCGCGGCCGGGGTGAAGGTGAAGTTGTCGATCGTGACCTTGATGGTCTCGGCGCGCAGCGGCGTGGCGAGAAGCAGCGCGGCGGCGAGGCAGGCGCCGCGAACAACGGACTGGCTCATCGTGTCTGTCCCTCAGCCGGCCAGCGGCGTGTCGATGATGGCGAGCCGCTCGGACCCGACCTTGAAGTCGATGCTGGCGATGCCGAGCAGGCTGCGGAGCCTTGCGTCCTCGACCTTCATCGGGCCGGGCGAGGGCGCCGTGCCCGGCACCGGCTGCGGAAAGGCGGTCGAGCGCGCGGTGTGGAAGGTGACGTTGCCCTCGACCTTCTGCATCACCTGATGGATGTGGCCGTTCAGCACCGTCACCGAGCCGAACCCCTTCAGGCTGTCCAGCGCGCGGCCGCCATCCTCAGTGCCCCAGCCCCATTCCGGATACACGGTCCACAGCGGGATATGCGCGAACACGACGACCGGGGTCGATTTCGAGCGGCCCTTGAGATCCTGCTCCAGCCAGGCGAGCTGCTCGGCGCCGAGATTGCCGAGCCCGCCGGCCTTGAGATCGACCACGTTGACCAGCCCGATGAAGTGCACGCCATTGGCGTCGAACGAATACCAGCCGGAGCCGCGCGTGCCCTTGCCGTAGCGCTCCTTGTAGAGCTTGACGTCCTCATCGAGGAAGTCGTGCTCGCCGGGCACGTAGTGCACGTCGAGCCGCGTCTGCGAGATGATGCGATCGGCGTCGTCGAACTCGGCCGCCTTCGACAGATGCGAGATGTCGCCGGTGTGGATCATGAAGGACGGCTTCACCGGCATCGCCTTGATGCGGTTGACGGCCTCCTCGAGCGTGCCGAGCGCGTTGGGATTGGCCGGCTTGTCGAAGCCGACATGGCTGTCGCTGATCTGCAGGAAGGTCAGGCCGGAGGCGGGCTGCTCGGCCGCCCGCGCGGCGTCGACCAGGCCGAGCGAACGCGGCACGCCGCCCGACAGCGTCCAGAGCACGCCGGTGCCGGCCCACGTCATGCATTCCAGCACCTTGCGCCGGCTGACGCCGTTCTCATCATGATCACCAAGGCTCATCGTCATCTCCCGTTGCCCGTCATCGGGCTTGCGGGGGAGAAGAGCGGCGGTGGTCCGGTTTTATTCCCGGATTGCAGCCGTCGAAACGCGATGACGTGTTCGTGATCATGCCGGCGATGGCCGTCAGCTCACCTGGTCGCGCAGGATGTCGGCGCAGGGCCGCGCGAAAGATATAAGCGGGTGGCCGCCGAGGGCGCGGCCGATGGATACGACGTCGATGCATGAGCGCGTGACCCCGAACTCGCAGAACACAGAAGCGGCGCGCGATCGGATCGTGCCGCTCGATCGCGCCAGGACGTTCATCACGCTCTCGGTCGTGCTCTATCACTCCGCCATCAACTACACTCATTTCGGCCAGGGCGGCGACCGCATGCACTGGCTCGGCTTCGACCTCGTCGCGCTGTTCAACGACAGCTACTTCATGTCGTGCATGTTCTTCATCTCCGGCCTGTTCGTGCCGGCAAGCCTGGCGGGCCGGGGCGCGTCGGACTATGTCGGGCGCCGCGCGCTGCGGCTCGGCGTGCCCTACATCGTGTCGATCCTCGTGATCATGCCGATCGCCTATTACCGATACTACGTGGCCGAGGATCAGTTCGCCGCGGTGTGGTGGCGCATGATCAGCGAAGGGCCGTGGCCGTCCGGCTCGGCCTGGTTTCTCGGCGTGCTGCTGGGGTTTGATATACTGGCTGCGCTCGTCTGCGTCCTGGCGCCGCAGGCGATCGGCGCAGTCGGGCGCTGGGCCGGGACGTTGCTGCACTATCCGCTCACTGGCTTCCTGATCTTCCTCGTGATCGCCAACCTGGCCTATCTGCCGCCGCATCTCGGCTTCGGTGACGGTTTCTGGTTCATGCCCGGACATTTTCCGCTGCCGCTGCAGGCGAGCCGGGTGCTGCTCTATCCGGCCTTCTTCGTCGGCGGCGTCGCGATCGGTGCCGCCGGGCTGCGAGCGGGCCCGTTCGCGGCCGACGGCGCGCTGGTGCGGCGCTGGTGGATCTGGTTCGGTCTTTCCTATGGCTGCTATGGCGCGATCCTGTTGCTGGCCTACGCCCATCACAACTGGATCGCCGACTTCGACTCGCCGCCGCTATGGTGGCGTGCGGCCTATGGCGTGGCGGTGGCGAGCTTCTGTGCGTCGATGGCGTTCGGCGTGCCGACCTTCTTCCTGCGCTGGGCGAAGGCGCCGCTGACGCTGATGGACCGCATGCAGCCGTCGGCCTACGGCATCTACCTGCTGCACTTCCTGCCGCTGCTGTGGCTGCAATATTTGGTCTACGACCCGGCGTGGCCGGCGGCCGTGAAGTTCGCGATCGTGCTGGTGGGCACGCTGTCGGTGAGCTGGCTGGCGACCGCGCTGTTGCGCCGAGTCCCGTTGGTTGCGCGGATCGTCTGATCCGTTACGCGCGGCGGCAGCTACCGTCGAATTCCTCACCGTAACACTTGGAGTCAGCAAGACGAGGCGTGGTGCGAGTGAATGCGCCCTCGCCCCTTGTGGGAGAGGGCATGTAGGACGGTGCAGCAAGCTCGGTTGGGTGAGGGGTATGCCTCAACCAGCGTCGCTCGCCGAGAGATACCCCTCACCCAACCGCGTGCGTGGATAGGCCGAAGATGCCCTCTCCCACAAGGGGAGAGGGCGCTGTATCGTACAGCGCTGTGTGTCAACGCCATCGATGCCGCCGGTGGGAACTGCGCGCGCGAGTTCAGCGCAAGGCGAGCGGGGGGTTGCATGCGCGCTTTGCCCCGGGCGATCGTCAGCGCCCATCCTCCAAGATCATCATCGCCGCCTTCTCGGCGATCATCGCGGTCGGCGTGTTGGTGTTGCCAGAGGTGATGGTCGGCATGATCGAGGCGTCGGCGATGCGCAGGCGGTCGATGCCGCGGAAGCGCAGCCGCTCGTCGACGACGGCCATCGGATCATCCGCGGAGCCCATCTTCGCCGTGCCGACCGGATGGAAGATCGTGGTGCCGATGTCGCCGGCGGCCTTGGCCAGCGCCGCGTCGTCATCGCCGACGGAGGGGCCCGGCAGGTATTCCTCCGGCCTGTAGGCAGCGAGCGCATTCTGCTTCATCAGCCGGCGGGTGACACGGATGGCGTCGGCCGCGACCTGGCGGTCGTCCTCGGTCGCCAGGTAGTTCGGCGCGATCGACGGCACTTCATCGATTGCTGCGGAGCGGATGCGGACCGTGCCGCGCGAGGTCGGCCGCAAATTGCAGGCGCTGACCGTGATCGCGGGAAAGCGATGCAGGGGATCGCCGAACTTGTCGAGCGACAGCGGCTGCACGTGGAATTGGATGTTGGCGCGGTCGCGCGTCGCATCCGAGCGCGTGAAGATGCCGAGCTGCGACGGCGCCATGGTCAGCGGCCCGCGGCGCCGGAACGCGTAGTCGAGCCCCATCAGGCCGCGGCGGACCAGCGAGTAGTAGGTCTCGTTCAGCGTCTTCACGCCCGTGACCTTGTAGATCGCGCGCTGCTGCAGATGGTCCTGCAGGTTGCGCCCCACGCCCGGTCTGTCGAGGACGAGGTCGATGCCGAGCGCGCCGAGCCACTCGGCCGGGCCGATGCCCGAACGCTGCAGCACCTGCACCGAGCCGATCGAGCCGGCGCTGAGGATGACCTCGCCCCTGGTGCGGGCCTCGATGGTCTCGCCGTTCTGCCGGAAGCGCACGCCGACGGCGCGGCCGTTCTCGATGATCAGGCGATCCACCATCACCTGCGTTTCCAGCCGCAGGTTCGGCCGGCTCAGCGCCGGCTTGAGGAAGCCCCGCGCGGAGGACCAGCGCCGGCCGCGCTTCTGGTTGACGTGGAAATAGCTGATGCCCTCATTGTCGCCGGTGTTGAAGTCGGGGATGCGGCGCAGGCCCATCTGCTCGGCGGCGTCGCCGACCGCGTCGAGCACCGCCCAGGACAGCCGGGGCGCCTCGATCCGCCAGCCGCCGCCGACGCCATGGTGTTCGCTTTCGCCGAGAAAATGATCCTCCAGCTTCCGGAACACCGGCAGCACGTCGGCATAGCTCCAGCCGGCGAGGCCGAGCTGGCGCCAATGGTCGTAGTCGGCGGCCTGGCCGCGCATCGAGATCATGGCGTTGATCGCCGAGCAGCCGCCGATCACCTTGCCGCGGGGGTAGGCCAGCGAGCGGCCATTGAGGCCCGGCTCGGCCTCGGTGCGAAACATCCAGTCGGAGCGCGGATTGCCGATCGCGAAGAGGTAGCCGACCGGAATATGGAACCAGATCCAGTTGTCGTTGCCGCCGGCCTCGAGAATCAGGACGCGGGCCTTGGGATCGGCCGACAGCCGGTTGGCGAGGATGCAGCCGGCGGTGCCGGCGCCCACCACGATATAGTCGTAATCCCCCTCGAGCTGTCTCGGCATCGGCATTCCCTTCCCATCGTTGCGAGCTTTTAGTCAGCCCGGACCGGCCCGGACAAGCGCCACGTTCATGGCTGGTTGACCGAGCCATGAGACGGGCGCAGCCCTTATCTTGGGCGGTGCGACTTTTGCATGCTAAACAGGCGCAAAGTCCCACCGGAGTTACGAGATTCCCCATGCCCATCGTCAACCGCGTCGCCGATCTGCAGCCCGATATCCAGGCCTGGAGGCGGGATATCCATTCGCATCCGGAGCTGCTCTACGACGTGCATCGGACGGCGGCCTTCGTCGCGGATCGGCTGCGCGAGTTCGGCTGTGACGAGGTCGTGACCGGCCTCGGCCAAACTGGCGTCGTCGGGGTCATCAAGGGCCGCAAGCCCGGCCATGGCGAGGTGAAGGTGCTCGGACTGCGCGCCGACATGGACGCGCTGCCGATCGTGGAGGCGACCGGACTGCCCTATGCCTCGAAGACCCCCGGCATGATGCATGCCTGCGGCCATGACGGCCATACGGCGATGCTGCTCGGCGCCGCGCGCTATCTGGCGGAGACCCGCAACTTCGCCGGCGAGGTGGCGGTGATCTTCCAGCCGGCCGAGGAGGGCGGCGGTGGTGCGGACGCGATGATCAAGGACGGGCTGATCGACCGCTTCAAGATCGACCAGGTCTACGGCATGCACAACGGGCCCGGCCTGCCGGTCGGCGCCTTCGCCATTCGCCAGGGGCCGCTGATGGCGTCGACCGACGCGATCGACATCACCATCGAGGGTCATGGCGGTCATGCCGCCAAGCCGCACAATTGCATCGACTCGCTCCTGGTCGGCGCCCAGCTCGTCACCGCGCTGCAGCAGATCGTGTCGCGCAGCGTCGATCCGCTGGAGGCCGCGGTGCTGTCGATCTGCGAGTTCCACGCCGGCAATGCCCGCAACGTGATTCCGCAGAGCGCGGTGCTGCGCGGCACCGTGCGGACGCTGACACCCAAGGTGCGTGAGCTGATGGAGAAGCGGGTGCGCGAGGTCGTGACCGGCGTCGCCCAGATGACCGGCGCCAGGATCGACCTGAATTATGCGCGCGGCTATCCCGTGGTGATCAATCACGCCGAGCAGACCGAGATCGCGATCCGCGCTGCCAAGGAGGTCGCCGGCGACGCCAACGTCCACGAGATGCCGCCGATGATGGGCGGCGAGGATTTCGCCTACATGCTCGAGGCCCGTCCCGGCGCCTTCATCTTCGTCGGCAATGGCGACAGCGCCGGCCTGCATCACCCCGCCTACAATTTCAACGACGAGGCGATCGTCTACGGAACGTCGTTCTTCATCAAGGTGGTGGAGAACACGCTGGCGGCGTGAGGCTCGTCATCGCGCATGGGAATGTGACGGGCCCGCGCGGTGAGCGCGGGCCTTTTGCTTGCCCTATGCACGTTGGGATTCATGACCTTCGCGAGATGGCTGCGCGTGCGCTGCGGTGGAGCGAGGTGCGACGATATGCCTTGCGATGATATCTGCAGGCGCAAGGCACGCGTCATGCGCAGCCGTTGCAGGCATATGAGGCGATCGCAGCATGTCCTCCATGTAAGCAATCAGCAGGTGTATCGACCCGACTACTCTATTGTGCCTCAAATAGCTTCATGTTAGTTTTTTCCGACTTCGGCGACTGTCTGGGTGTGGACGGCCTGAGCGAAGTGGTTAGCACAGCTGCATCGTTGCAAGATCTGTCTGTGTTCCAAGACGAATGTTCCAAGATCTGTGAGTTCAGGGCGCGAGGTCACAGGACTTGTACCGGGACGTTGCTATTTCCTTTCTGAATGAATGGCGGTTCTCAACCGACTGGGAGTTTTAGGAATGGCTGATCGCGATCCGGCGGAAATGCGCAAGAAGGTCGATCTTGCGTTGAAATCCGTAGTAGATTCAGAGATTGCACGTGCCTCTCTGAAGATCGACATCATGGCGGAAGGCGTTCCATTCTCGCGCGGAGCGATCTTCAGCAAGACCAACCCGTTTTCGCGCGGCATCGTCTTCAGCCGTCTCGCGGCGATGGAGCGTCCGGACGAGATGGAACGCGAAATCGCCAACGATCCTGCGGTCCTGGGGGCTCTTGCTGAGCGCCTCACGCAGGTGCGGGCTGTGAAGGACCTCAAGGGGCAGTTCAACGTGTCCCAGGCGCCGGCCGCGTCGACGAAATCGACCAGGTGATCGGATCGATCGTTCGGCTTAGACCCAAGCGAAGCGGGCCTGCCGTGTCGGATCTTGCCGATGTGATCGGTCTTGGCCCGCCCGCGCCTCGCCATGGCATATGACGGACGTGGTCGCCGTCGTGTGCGTGAGCTTTCCTGATAGCTGCTCTTGATACCGGATTCGGTTGCGGTCCTGCCCCACGGCGGGAAAGCTCGCGGCTGGCTTCGTTGGTGTATTTCCGGAGGCATGCTCGATCATGACTGACGCGTGGACCTGGCGACCGTCGAAATCTGCCTGGCATGAGAAATTCAACGACAAGATCCTGAGATGGCAACCGGAGGAGCGCCTCGGCCTCGATGGCGAGCCGCTCAAGGCGTCGCTCATCGAAGCCAATGCGCGCGAAGCGGATTGGCTTCGCCATCCCTGCATGAACTCCATCACCTATGAGGGGCACGACAAGAGTCCGCAGCGCGATCTTCAGGTCGCGATCTGGACGGCCGCGAATGCGCCGACGGCGTCCACGTCGCTGACGGCGCCGGAGCCGCTGACCTTATGGTCGCCTGTCGGAGGCTATCGGATCGAGGCCGGCACGTATGACTTGAACGAACTGGCCGGGCTGCTTCCGATGAAGGAGTGGCCCTACGACATATCGGTCGATGTGGGGTGCCACTCGCTGGGATTTCCGATCCCCGATACCTGGGCCGAGCACGCCGATCTCTCGGCCGACGAGCAGGCCCGGATGATGCGCGAGGTGACGAACGCGCTCGAGATCCTCGTGACCGCCGCAAAGAAGTTTCCCGAGTGCGTGAAGTGGGTGTCCGATGTGACGCGCGTCCTGATTCCCTTGCGCAGCAGCGAGCGATCCTATTTCCGCAGCGGATCGCAGGCCGATGTGCCCGGCATGGTCTATGCCGATCTGTTCGGCGGGCTGATGCAGGTGATGGAGGCCGTCGTCCACGAATCCGCGCATCTGCATCTGTTCATGGCGGAGGCCTCTGGCCCCCTGGTGGATCCGCAGCACCAGGGCCGCTACGCATCGCCGCTGCGGCCGGAGCCGCGGCCCCTGCGCGGGATCCTGCTGGCGTTTCACGCCATCGCCTACATCTGCGCCTTCTATCGCGAGGCCGAGAAGCAGGGGTTTGGCGGATCGGTCGAGTACGATGCCGAGCTTGCCAACATGCTGACCAAGCTCAAGGAGGCGCAGGTCGTATTGGACGGCGCCCGGCCGTTCCTCACCGAGGACGGCCGCATCTTCGTCGATCGCACCGCCGAGATTGCCTACCAATGAAGGACGGTCCGCATCTTCACTTCGTGTTCAAGGTCGCGTCGCGCTGCAATCTGAACTGCTCCTATTGCTACGTCTACAACAAGGGCGACAGCACCTGGAAAGAACGCCCCGCGATCATGGACGATGAGGTCGTCGAGATCGCGATCGACCGCATCCGCCGTCATTGCCTGGCCACAGGCCAGACCTATCTGACGATCACGTTTCATGGCGGCGAGCCGTGCCTGGTGAAGCATGAGCGGTTCAGCTCCTGGTGCCAGAAGATCAAGGACGGGCTGGCGGGCGTCGCGCGAGTGCAGCTCTGCATGCAG
This sequence comes from Bradyrhizobium sp. HKCCYLRH2060, assembly GCF_051168135.1. Lineage (NCBI taxonomy): Bacteria > Pseudomonadati > Pseudomonadota > Alphaproteobacteria > Hyphomicrobiales > Nitrobacteraceae > Bradyrhizobium > Bradyrhizobium sp. HKCCYLRH2060. The sequence continues at coordinate 14,355 of NZ_JBNPUK010000016.1, read as the reverse complement.
ACCAACGGCACGCTGCTCGACGACGGCTGGGCCGAGATCATCAAGAGGTTCGACATCGATCTCGGGATCAGCATCGACGGCACGCCGGAGGTGCATGATTCCCTGCGCGTCGATCATGCCGGGCGGGGCTCCTATCGCGACGTCGAGCATGGCCTTTCGGTGCTGCGCCGCGCCGGAATTCCGCTGCGCTTCCTGTCGGTGATCCAGCTCGGGGCCAGCGGCGCCGCGGTGCATCGCCATCTGACGAGCCTGGGACCGGCCTCCATCGACTATCTGCTGCCGGATTTCACCCATGACAGCATCACGGCGGTTCGCGACCGCTATGGGCCGACGCCCTGTGCCGATTTCCTGATCCCGATCTTCGAGGATTGGTGGCGGGACGGCACGCTGGATCTCCGGATCAAGATTTTCTGGAACATCGCCTGGCTGGTTCAGGGCGGCGAGAGCCGCATCGACATGCTCGGCAACCAGCCGCTGACCTTCCTGTTCGTCAACACCGATGGCGAGATCGAAGGGCTGGATGTGCTGCGGGTCTGCTACGACGGTGCCGCGCGCACCGGCCTCAACGTGCGGACCTCCGATTTCATGGATGTCCAGCACGCCAGCGCGTTTCACCGGGCCGCGGTGTTCGAGGGCATGCCGCTGCCCGACAGCTGCCGCGCCTGCCGCGAGCGCGACACCTGTGCCGGCGGCTATCTTCCGCATCGCTATGCGTCGCAGACCGGCTTCAACAATCCGACGGTGTGGTGCGCCGATCTCCTGAAACTGTTCGATCACGTCCGCGAACGGCTGGGGACGTCGGTGGAGGAAACGAAGCTCCGCCGGGCCCATTTCATCGACATGGCGCTGCAGCGGGCGGTGGGGTTGCAGCAGGAGTTGCCGGCCATCGCCTGAGGCGAGACCTGATCGCCGTCTATCAGCGATCGCGCCGGGACCGCGGCGAGAGTGGAATGCGGAAGCGGAAGGAGTGCGCAGGATGACGATCACCCGGATGCCCGACGTTCTCCGCTGGAACGATTACGACGCGGTGTGCGACGGCGTGCTTGCCACCTATGGCGACCGGCTGGCGCAGAAGCTGGGCGAAGCCCTGGGCGAGATATGCCGCGACGATCCCGCTGGCGGGGACGAGCTGCGCAGCCTGATGGATCGCGTCGCGGACGATGGCTTCATGCGGGTTCTCGATGCGCCCGAGACCTCGTTTCGTCTGTTGTCGGCACCGGGCCGGCACGCCGAGGACAAGGGTCGATTTCTGCGCGATGCGTTCGTGGCCGAGGCGTTGCGCCAGGGGCTCGACGTCGCCGCCGACCGGGACGTGTGGACCGCGCTCGGCGACCGCGGCTATCTGCGTGACGGCGCCTGCATCTGGCCGCAGGTCGAGGGCATGCCGGTCACCGATTACGGCAGCCCGCATGCGCTCAGGGTGGACCTGTCCGGCCAGGACCGGCCGGTCCCGCCGCCGCGTCCGCCGTTCTCGGACAGCGAAATCGACCGGCTGCACGATCTGCTGCGACGGTCGCGGGCGGCGCTCGAGCGGACCGAGGCGGGGCTTCCCCGTTTCGTCGCCCGCTTCAACATCGCCCTCATCCTGCAGAAGGATCCGGAGAGCCCGGCCAGCTTCTCGTCGGGATCGAACGGCTATTACATCGGCCGAACCTTCCTCGCCAATCCGCACCTTCCCGAGATCGACGAATCCCACGTCGCCGATGCGCTCGTCCATGAGGGCATCCACGCGCTGCTCTACATGCAGGAGCAGGAACAGCCCTGGTTTCTCGATTCGACGGCGAAGGGATCGCTGCCGCGCATCACCTCGCCCTGGAGCGGTAGCCGCCTGCCGTTTCCGTCGTTCCTGCAGGCCTGTTTCGTCTGGTACGGCCTGCTGCATTTCTGGAGCCGGGCGATGCAGTCCGGCGCGTTCGAGCAGGGCGTCGCGATCAAGCGCATCCAGCTCTGCCTGCGCGGCTTCTGCAAGCAGCCGCTGCTCGACAGCATCGCGGGGTTTTCGTCGGTGGTCGATGCCGATGTGCAGAAGACCATCGAGGAGATGCAGAACGTCGTCGTCGGCGCCTTCGCCGATGTTCGCCACGCGGGCTGATGCGACGACGACGTTGGTGGCGGTTTGAGTGCGGAGGCTGCGGATGGGGAGTGGAACGGCACTGCATCGGGATCGTCTGGCGCGTCCGGTCCAGAAGAGCTTTCGATCGGGAACGCAGCGGTCGGTGCCGCCGTCGCAGACGGTGGAGCGAGTGCGTCCTTACCTCGGCGAGATGGGGATCACGCGGGTGGCCGACGTTACGGGTCTCGACCGCGTCGGCATTCCCGTCACGATGGTCTGCCGGCCGAACTCGCGCTCGGTTTCGGTGTCGCAGGGCAAGGGGCTGACCCTGGACGCCGCCAAGGCGTCTGGCCTGATGGAATCGATCGAGCTGTTTCACGCCGAGACGATCACGCTGCCGCTGAAGCTTGCGACCTATGCCGAGCTGATCCGCGACCATGACGTGGTCGACGTCGCCGACCTGCCGCTGATCGCCGGCGGCCGCTTCCATCCGGATCTACAGATGCTGTGGATCGAAGGCCGCGATCTGATTGCGGATGCCGATGTCTGGGTGCCGTTCGAGATGGTGAACCTCTCGACATCGCGCCCCGAAATGCCGGCCGGCAGCTTCATCTCGTCGTCGAACGGCTTGGCGTCCGGCAACCACCTGATCGAGGCGCTGCTGCACGGCATCTGCGAGGTCGTCGAGCGCGATGCGACCACGCTCTGGCACCTGCGCAGTCCGGACGAGCAGCAGGGCCGGCGCATCGCGCTCGACACGGTTCAGGATGAAGGCAACAGGCGGCTCCTGGAGATGTGCGAGCGCGCGGGCCTCGAGGTCGTGGCGTGGGACATCAGCTCCGATGTCGGGCTCGCCGCCTGCCAGTGCCTGATCTTCGACCGTGACGAGGAGCTGGGGCGGGATCTCTATGCTGCGTTGGGCATGGGCGCGCACCTGTCGCCGGAGATCGCCTTCCTGCGCGCGCTCACCGAGGCGGCGCAGAGCCGGCTGACGCTGATCGCGGGCGCGCGCGACGACGTGTTCCGCGAGGAATATGACGAGACGGCGCTGGCCGCGCAGTTTCTCGGCGAGCAGCGGGCGCTGCTGCGAACCAGCCCGCCGAAACGAAGCCTGCGCGAAACGCCGTCGCTGGCGTCGGAGACGTTCAACGACGATCTCGCCGTGGTTCTCGAACGGCTGCAGTCCGCCGGTGTCCGGCAGGTGATCGCAGTCGATCTCACCAAGAGCAGGTTCGAGATCCCCGTGGCGAGGGTCGTCATTCCGGGGCTCGAGACCTTCGACAAGAATCCGGACTACAGCCCGGGGCGGAGGGCGCGGGCCTTCGCCGATGATCAGCTCTCGCGGCGCCAGCCATCGGGGCATCCGCTATGACATGCATCGTGTTCACCGGGCCGACGCTGCATCCGCGCGACGCCGCGCTCGAATTGGAGGCGGAGTATCTCCCGCCGGTGCAGCAGGGCGACGTCTATCGCGCCGCGCTGGCGAAGCCTGCGGCGATCGGGATCATCGACGGCTATTTCGAGCAGGTGCCGTCGGTGTGGCACAAGGAGATCCTGTGGGCGATGGCCAATGGCATCCACGTGTTCGGCAGCGCCAGCATGGGCGCGCTGCGCGCGGCCGAGCTGCACGCGTTCGGCATGGAGGGCGTCGGCAAGGTATTCGCGGCGTATCGCGACGGCGTGTTCGAGGCCGACGACGAGGTCGCCCTGATTCACGGGCCGGCGGAGCTCGGCTTTCCCGCGCTGTCCGAGCCGCTGGTCAACATCCGCTTCACCCTGCAGAAGGCGGTCGCCGCTGGCGTGATCTCGGAGGCGTCCCGTCAGATCCTGGAGGCGCTCGGCAAGGCAAGCTTCTATCCCGAGCGCAGCTACCCGGCGCTGCTGCAGGGCGCGCGGTCCGATGGCCGCCTGACGTCGCAGGAGATCGCCGCGCTCGAGGCCTGGCTGTCGGATCACCGCATCGACCAGAAGCGCGAGGACGCGCTGGAGATGCTGCGGACGATGCGGCGCCGGTTCGCCGGAGACGTGGTGCCCAAGGCGGTCGAGTACGCCTTCGAACACACGCAGTTGTGGGACGGGCTGATCCAGGACGCGCGGCGCTCGGCGGCAGCAGAACGCGAGTCCGGCATCCCGGACGGGACGCCGCAACTGATGGACGAGCTGCGGCTGCTGGCGGCGCGCGGCGGCGACCTGTCCGACAAGGCGATCGCGCGATTTCTCGCCGCATCGGAGGCCAAGCGCCGCGGCGTCAGGGTCGACGCCCAGGCGCTGAGCGCGGAGATCATCCGGTTTCGCCAGAGCAGGGATCTGATGGACCCGGCCGAGCTCGAGGCGTGGATCGCGCGCAACGGCCTGACCCGCTCGGAGTTTCTGGAGCTGATGCTGGACGAGGCGCGCATACGCTCGTTCAGGAAGGGGCTCAACGGCTCGGCCCTGAATGCGCTGGCCGACTGGGCCCGGATCGACGGCCATTTCGAGGATCTGCTGGCGCGCGCACGCGACAAATGCGAGGTGCTGAAGCAGGCGGAGATCGATGGCGGCGGCTGTCCGGCCGATTTCGGGATCAGCGAGGACGAGCTGATGACGAGATATCTGCCGGCAGTGGCCGATGACCAAGCCCAGGACGAGGCGGAGTTGGCGGGATCGCTCGGGTTTCCGGATCGCGCCGCGCTGATCCAGGCCCTGCTGCGCGAGCACGTTTACACGTCGCGCAAATCCTGACCGACGGTTGCCGTGTCGTGCTTCACGCCCGATGGCGGGGAGGCGGTCATGCCGCGTGGGCGCGCTTGAGCGCGGCGGCGGCGATCTTCAGGTCTTGCACGAAGAGTTCGTATTCACGCGCCTTGGCGTCGGCGTCGGGCAGGCGCAAGAGATAGGACGGGTGCACCGTGATCATCGCCCTGACACCATCGGGCAGGTCGACCACATGGCCGCGATTCTTGGTGACCTGGGTGATCTTGCCGAACACCGACTGCGCCGCGGTGGCACCCAGCGCCACGACCAGAGCGGGCCGGACGGCGGCGAGCTCGCGCTCGTACCATTGCCGGCAGGCCTTGATCTCCGGCGTGGCCGGCTTCTGGTGCAGCCGGATCTTGCCGCGCGGCACGAACTTGAAATGCTTCACCGCATTGGTGACGTAGACCTTGGACCGGTCGATGCCGGCCTCTGCGAGCGCACGGTCGAGCATCTGTCCCGCCGGGCCGACGAACGGATGGCCGGCCAGATCCTCCTTGTCGCCCGGCTGCTCGCCGACCAGCATCAGCGGCGCATGCTCAGGACCTTCCCCGAACACGGTCTGGGTCGCATCCTTCCACAGCGGGCAGGCGCGGCAGGACGCGGCTTCTTCACGCAAGGTCTCAAGGTCGGCGGCGACAACATCACGTGAGGTCTCAGCAGCAGCATGCGCGTGGGCTTTCGGCTTGCGGGTCATCGCGGTCTCCTCGACGCGCTTCTGTGGCTTGTGCGGTTCGGTGCCAGGTTCGGCGATCATCTCGGTGGTGCGCCGGGCGGCAGCCGCGATCAGCGGCTGGATCAGCTTGGCCTCGGGCAGGTTCTGCCAATATTTCTTCGGCATCTCCTTTTCCATTGCCTTCACTTTGAGCCGTGCCGGATTGAAAATGCTGGCATAATAGCGCAGCCACACCTCTTCGAGGCGGTCTTCCGACGGCGCTTCGGCCTTGCTCACACCCGGCGTGAACGAGACGTGGCTGCCGTCCCAATGCGCGCAGATTTCCGGGGTGAGGATCGACCAGGGCATGTCGGCGAAGCGCCGGGCGAAGAACGGCGCGGCGCGCTCGACGATGTGATGCTCCGGCTCGAACCAGGCGACGTAGCGTGACTCGCGCTCGCGGCCGACCTCGCGGAAACGGACGAAGGCGTGCATCTTGTGGACGTCGCGGCGCACCGCGCGCGCCAGCGCATTGGCCTGCGCGACGTCGGGATCGGTCGCGATGTCCATGAGATCGTGGTTGGTCCGCAGACACCACAGCAGCCGGTAGAGCAGGGTGAAGCGGCTGGGGTCGCTGTGCAGGATCGCGCTTTCAGCCAGGTCCATGAAGCTCGTCGGCACCGAAAACGCGCCCTTGGGCACCTCGGGCAGCTGGGTGTCAGCATGGTCGTCGAACAGATCGGGCGCCGCGCCCTTGACGCGCCAGGTGACATCCGCCGGCCTGACGTCGTTCATCGCCAGCGCCCGCGCCGCCCGGCGCCAGCCGTCGAAATCGGTGTCGCTGTCGAGGGTTACGACGTGCATTTGTCTCCTCACGTCATTGCGAGGAGCGAAGCGACGAAGCAATCCAGAGTCGTCGTGTCGCCCCTGGATCGCGCGTCGCTGCGCTCGCGATGACGGCTTCCGTCAAAATCCAAATCCCAGCTGCTGCGGTTTCGGCCGCAGCCGGGCTCTGAGGCTGGCACCGTCGAGCAAAGACGGAGACGGCCGGTGGTCGGAGAGAACGATGAACGGCAGCGCCTTGTTCCGGACGACGTTGAGCCGGGCGAGATCCGCAAGGCGGATCGTGGTGGTGCGCCGGGTCGCGAGGATGCGCTGCACGGTGCGGGTGCCGAAGCCGGGTACGCGCAGCAGCTCCTCGTGGCTTGCGGTGTTGATGTCGAGCGGGAAGCGGTCGCGGTGGCGCAGCGCCCAGGCAAGCTTGGGGTCGATGTCGAGCGGCAGCATGCCCTCGTTCTCCTCGACGATCTCGTCGGCGTCGAAGCCGTAGAACCGCATCAGCCAGTCGGCCTGGTACAGCCGGTGCTCGCGCACCAGAGGCGGGGCCTGCAGCGGCAGCGCGCGGCTGGCATCGGGGATCGGGCTGAAGGCGGAGTAATACACGCGCTTGAGCTTGTAGGCGCCGTAGAGATTGGCTGAGGTCGACAGGATGACGCGGTCGTTGGCCGCGTCGGCGCCGACGATCATCTGCGTGCTCTGGCCGGCCGGCGCAAAGCGCGGCGGCTTCGCCCGGCGCACCGTCTTCTTGGCTTCCGCCGTCTCGTCGAGCTTCAGCCTGAGACGGCCCATGGTGCGGCGGATCGCGCGCTGGTCCTTCTCCGGCGCGAGCTGCGTCAGGCTCTCTTCCAGCGGCGTCTCGATGTTGATGCTGAGCCGGTCGGCGTAGCGGCCGGCTTCCGCGATCAGCGCCTCGTCGGCTTCGGGAATCGTCTTCAGATGGATGTAGCCGCGGAAGCGATGCTCCTCGCGCAGCTTGCGCGCGACGCTCACGACCTGCTCCATCGTGTAGTCCGGGCTGCGGATGATGCCCGACGACAGGAATAGCCCCTCGATGTAGTTGCGGCGATAGAAGTCGATGGTGAGCTTCACCACCTCGTCGACCGTGAAGCGGGCGCGCGGCACGTTGGAGGAGGCGCGGTTGACGCAATACAGGCAGTCGTAGTTGCAGGCATTGGTCAGCAGAACCTTGAGCAGCGAGATGCAGCGTCCGTCCGGCGCATAGGAATGGCAGATGCCCATGCCGGGCGCGGTCGAGCCGAGACCCTTGCCGTCGCGGGAATCCCGCATCTCAGTACCGCTGGAGGCGCAGGACGCGTCGTACTTGGCGGCATCGGCCAGGATCTCCAGCTTGCGGAGCAGCTCCATACCTTTGAATCCCTTTGATTCCATTCGTTGAATCGTATCCGGGGCAATCCCGATTGACTCTCTCGAAGGCGTTAGCTTTATATTAGAACGTATCATGAACAAAGAGGGTCGTCGCGGGTTCAACTGCCTGCTTCACTTGAGAACGGCAGCGCCCGCACGATGGATTGAAGAGGAGCGGCGACGGATGACCGGCGCACGCATGGATACGCTCGCGCGTCTGCGCGGCCGCATTGCCCGTCTCGAGGCGGGAGATGGCGCACATGATTTGCGCCGGGTCGCGCTCGGCCATGACGCGGCCGATGCGGTGCTGCAGGGTGGGCTCGCCACCGGCGCGCTGCATGAGGTGTTCGCCGAGACCGGCCGCCAGGCGGCGGCCGCGACCGGTTTTCTGTGCGGGCTTGCCGCGCGTGTCGCCGCGCGCCGGCCGCTGATCTGGATCCGGCAGGATTTCGCCGAGCGCGAGATGGGCGCGCTGTCGATGAGCGGGCTTGCCGAGCTCGGCCTCGATCCGTGCCGACTCGTGATCGTGCGCGCGCCCGATCTCGATCACGCCCTGCGCACCGCCGCCGACGCGCTCGTCTGCGATGCGCTGGGCGGTGTGATGCTGGAGGTGTGGGGCGAGACGCAAAAGCTCGATCTCGTCGCCAGCCGCAAGCTGACCCTGGCGGCGCAGGAGTCCGGCGTGACAGCGCTCATGTTGCGCATCGCGGCTGCGCCCGAGCCGTCGACCGCGGAGACGCGCTGGGTGGTGCGCACCGCGCCATCGCCTGCCGTGGCGCCGTGGATGGCGTGGGGCGCACCGCGCCTCGATGCCGAGCTCATTCGCAACCGTCACGGCCAGACCGGACGATGGATCATGGAGTGGACCCCCGATGCATGCCGTTTCAACGAACCGGCGGCGGATCCTCAGCCTGTGGCTGCCGCGCCTGCCCATCGATCGCATCAAGCGCAGCCGCGCCGCCGATCCGCATGATGGCCTTCCGCAGGCCGTCGTCCTCAAGGATGCCAATATGCTGCTGATCCATTCGTTGGACGAGGCGGCGGCGCGTCACGGCGTCAGCCTCGGCCAGCCCTTGGCCAATGCCCGCGCGGTCTGTCCCGATCTCGTCGTGCACGAGGCGGATTTGGCGGCTGATGCAAAGATGCTGGAGGGCATCGCCGACTGGTGCGACCGCTTCACGCCGCTGGTGGCGCTCGATCCCCCGCATGGGCTTTTGCTCGACATCACCGGCTGCGTGCATCTGTTCGGCGGCGAAGCCAGACTGATGCGGTCGGTCTGCGACGCGCTGACCGCGCACGGCCTCATTGTGTCGGCGGCGATCGCCTCCAACGCCGTCTGCGCGCGGACGCTGAACCGGCAGGTGCACGGCCGCATCGTGCCTGATGGCGAGGAGGCGACTGCGGTGGCGCCGCTGCCGGTGGCCGCGCTGGGCGGCAGCGAGGCCATCACGCTCGGCCTGCGCCGCGCCGGCTTGAAGACGATCGGCGACGTCGCCGCGCGCGGCCGCAACGAGATCACCGCGCGGTTCGGCGCCGCTTTCACCCGTGTGCTGGCGCAGGCGCTGGGCGAGGCCGATGCGCCGATCAGCCCGCGCAAAGTCCCGCCGGACTACATCGTCGACAAGCGCTTCGCCGAGCCGGTCGCGACCGACACCGTGATCGCGGCCAGCCTCTCCAGCCTGGCCGCGATGCTGGTGGCGGCGATGGCGCAGCAGGGCAAGGGCGCGCGGCGGCTGGAGGCCTGCTTCTTCCGCACCGATGGGCTGGTGCGCGTCATCGCGGTCGACACCGGCCAGCCGGTCACCGAGGCCGTCGTCATCGACCGGCTGTTTCGCGAACGGCTCGAGGCGCTGAATGATCCGCTCGATCCCGGCTTCGGCTTCGACATGATGCGGCTGTCGGCCAGCCGCAGCGAGATCGTGGTGCAGCAGCAGCGCGATCTCGACGCGCATGTTCATGACAATGATGAGCTCTCGGCCCTGATCGACCGCATCGCCGCGCGCATCGGCGGCAAGCGTGTGGTCGTGCATCTGCCGGTGGATACGCATATTCCGGAGCGCGTAGCGCTGCCGCTGCCAGCGCAGCACCATCTGGCGGCCACCAGCACGGCCGCTTGGCCCGAGCGAAGCGACGGCGAGCCGCCGTTGCGACCTCTGCGGCTGTTCGCGCGCCCCGAGGCGATCCAGGTGATCGCCGGCGTACCGGACGGCCCGCCCGCGCGCTTCGTCTGGCGCCGCGCGGCGCATGCCGTCGTGCGCGCCGAAGGCCCGGAGCGCATCGCGATGGAATGGTGGCGGCCGGACGGGCAGGGCCTCACGCGTGACTATTTCCGCGTCGAGGACGAGCACGGCCTGCGCTTCTGGCTCTACCGCGACGGTCTGTATGACCGCGAGCTCGAGCAGCCGGAGAACGGTTTGCCGATGCAGTCCGCCTGGTACATGCACGGGCTGTTCGCATGAGGGCGGGAGCGATCACACACATCTCGCGGCAAGCTCGCTACTTCCCCTTTGGAGAGCAAGTTAACGCACTTGTCTGGAAATTGGATCCGAGCACTTGCAGCGCGGACGGTGCGCTCCCTCTCCCCGTTCTTCACGGGGAGAGGGGTGGGGTGAGGGGCAGCCGCACGGGAAGTGTTCGTGGTGAGACCTGTACCCCCTCACCCGGATTGCATCTGACGATGCAATCCGACCTCTCAGCGCGAGCGCAGCTCGTCGCGCCCCCGCAAGCGGGGCGAGGTGAGGGCCGAGCAAGCCGCGAGATGCGCGCTTACATCGTCCTGTTAAGGGACAGGCATCGTGCCGCCGCCCCAGCCTCGGCGATCACGCGATGACTCCCGTCCCCTATGCCGAGATCGGCATCACCACCAATTTTTCCTTCCTGCACGGCGGCTCGCATCCGCAGGACTATGTGCATCAGGCCGCCGAGTATCGCCTCACCGCCATCGGCATCGCCGACCACAACACGCTCGCCGGCATCGTCCGCGCCTACAGCGAGCTGAGTAGTGACCGGCTGAGCTGCAAGCCGAAGCTGCTCTACGGCGCACGGCTGGTGTTCACCTGCGGCACGCCGGACATCCTGGTCTATCCGCGCGACCGCGCCGCCTACGGCCGGCTGTGCCAGCTGCTCACCCGCGGCAAGCGCGGCAGCGACGCCGACAAGGTCGCCAAGGGCGACTGCCGCCTGACCTTCGAAGATCTCCTCGCGTCCATCGAAGGCCAGCTCGTGGTGCTGATGCCGCCGCATCGCTTCGAGGAGGACGCCCTCGGCAAAATCCTGGCCCGTCTCAAGGACAGCCCCGCCGAAGGCGTGTGGCTGGCCGGCAGCCTGCTGTATCGTGGCGACGATCGCCGCCGGCTGGCGCGGCTCGCGCGCCTTGCGGCTTCCAGCAAAGTGCCGCTGATCGCCACCAACGACGTCCTCTATCATCATCCGCAGCAGCGCATGCTGCAGGACGTGCTCACCTGCATCCGCGAGAAAGCTTCGATCGAGACCATCGGCCGAAGGCTCCAGGCCAATGCCGAGCGCCATCTCAAGCCGGGACACGAGATGACGCGGCTGTTTCGCGATCATCCCGACGCAGTGACCGAGACCATCCGCTTCACCGACCGCATCGTCTTCTCGCTCGACCAGCTCAAATACCAATATCCGGACGAGCCGGTGCCGCCCGGCAAGACCGCGCAGGGGCATCTGGAGGACCTGACCTGGGCCGGTGCCAAGACCTGTTTCGGCGACCATCTCGATGACAAGCTGCGCGCTGTTCTCGACAAGGAGCTGGCGCTGATCGCCGAGCTCAACTACGCGCATTACTTCCTCACCGTCCACGACATCGTCCGCTATGCCCGCAGCCAGGGCATCCTGTGCCAGGGCCGCGGCTCGGCGGCGAATTCGGCTGTCTGCTACGTGCTCGGCATCACCTCGGTCGATCCAACCAAGATCGATCTGCTGTTCGAGCGCTTCATCTCCAAGGAGCGGCTGGAGCCGCCGGATATCGACGTCGATTTCGAGCATTCGCGGCGCGAGGAGGTGATGCAATATGTCTATCGCCGCTATGGCCGCCACCGTGCGGCGATCATCGCCACCGTCATCCATTATCGCCCGCGCAGCGCCATCCGCGACGTCGGCAAGGCGCTCTGCCTGACCGAAGACGTCACCTCCGTGCTCGCCGACACCGTGTGGGGCAGTTGGGGCGACGGCCTGTCGGACATGCAGGTGCGCCAGGCCGGGCTCGATCCCGCCAACCCGATGATCCGTCGCGCGGTGGAGCTGGCGGGGGAGCTGATCACCTTTCCGCGCCATCTGTCTCAGCATGTCGGCGGCTACGTGCTGACGCAGGATCGGCTCGACAGCTACGTCCCGATCGGCAACGCCGCGATGGACGACCGCACCTTCATCGAATGGGACAAGGACGACGTCGACGCGCTCAGCATGATGAAGGTCGACGTGCTCGCGCTGGGCATGCTGACCTGCATCCGCAAGAGCTTTGCGCTGATCGAGCAGCATAAGCATATTCATCACGATCTGGCGTCGGTGCCGCGGGAGGATTCCAGAGTCTACGACATGCTGTGCAAGGGCGAGTCGCTCGGCGTGTTCCAGGTCGAGAGCCGGGCGCAGATGAACATGCTGCCGCGGCTGAAGCCGCGCACCTTCTACGACCTCGTGATCGAGGTTGCGATCGTCCGGCCCGGGCCGATCCAGGGCGATATGGTGCATCCGTATCTGCGACGTCGGAACAATCAGGAAAAGGTGACCTATCCGTCGCCGTCGCCCGATCACGGCCCGGCGGACGAACTCTACAAGGTGCTGCACAAGACGCTCGGCGTGCCCTTGTTCCAGGAGCAGGCGATGCGGATCGCGATCGAGGCGGCAAAGTTCTCGCCGGAGGAGGCGAACGGCCTGCGCCGCGCGATGGCGACGTTCCGCAACGTCGGCACCATCGGCTCCTATGAGGAGAAGATGGTCACGAGCATGATCGCGCGCGGCTACGATCCGGCCTTCGCCAAGAGCTGCTTCGACCAGATCAAGGGCTTTGGCTCCTATGGCTTCCCGGAAAGCCACGCCGCGAGTTTCGCCCAGCTCGTCTACGTCTCGTCCTGGCTGAAATGCTTCCATCCCGACGCGTTCTGCTGCGCGTTGCTGAACTCGCAGCCGATGGGATTCTATGCCCCGGCGCAGATCGTCGGCGAGGCCCACAAGAACGGCGTCGAGATCCGCAACATCGACGTGTCCCACAGCTTCGCCGACAACACGCTGGAGAACACGAACGACGAATACTGCGCCGTCCGCCTTGGCTTTCGCCAGATCGACGGCTTCCGCTGGATCGACCGCGACGAGGAACGGATCAGGAAGTTGTCGGAGAAGATGCGGAGAGAGACGCTGGCTGATTCTACACCTTTATTGCCAGCTGTCTCCTCGGTGTCATTCCGGGCCTGCGCCCAAGAGGGCGCATCCCGGAATGACGGTGGGGATACAGCGGGTGACTCACAAAGACTTGATGCGTTTCGAGGGCTCGACGCTGTCGCTTCGCCTTGGAATGACAACGAGCAACAAATTCACTTGTCACTCCCAAACGACGACCGCGAAGACGACTGGGCCGACCGCATCATCAAGGCCCGCGCCCGCGGACCGTTCACCTCGCTGGAAGACTTCGCCCGCGACACTGCGCTGCCCAAGCGCGCGCTGCTGCTGCTGGCCGATGCCGATGCGTTCCGATCGCTCGGGCTCGACCGTCGCGCCGCGCTCTGGGCCGTGCGCCGGCTGCCCGACGACGTGCCGCTGCCGCTGTTCGAGGCCGCCATCGCCCGCGAGCAGCCGGACGAGGGCGCCAAGCCGCTGCCCGAGATGCCGCTGCCGGAGCACGTCGTCGCGGACTATCAGACCATCCGCCTGTCGTTGAAAGGCCACCCGATGGAGTTCCTGCGCCAGCGCTTCGCTGCCGAAGGCGTGCTGGCCTGCCGCGACGTCAACCACGCCAACGATCGGCGCCGCGTCCGCTGTGCTGGCGTCGTGCTGGTGCGGCAGCGGCCCGGCAGCGCCAAAGGCGTCGTGTTCATGACACTGGAGGACGAGACCGGGATCGCCAACATCGTGGTTTGGCCGAAGGTGATGGAGACCTTCCGCAAGGAAGTGATGGGTGCGCGCCTCGTGCTGGTCGAAGGCCGCATCCAGAGCAGCCCCGAGAAAGTCGTTCATCTCGTCGCCATCAGCCTGGTCGACCGCAGCGCCGATCTCACCTTGCTGTCAGACGACCGCCTCGGCGCCGTCCCTCATGGCGCCACGCCCGCCGAGCCGCTCAACGACGACCGCCGCGACCACCCCGACACTCCCTCCCAGCGCGTCAGCCACCCCCGCAACGTCCGCATCCTGCCGCGCTCGCGGGATTTTCATTGAGGTACGGAGAGGTGTTGCCACATGGCTCGCCTAACATGTTGGGCGCGGTGTTTCGTGCGATGCTTCGCATCGCCCGAAGTAACTTCCTCCACCAAGTGCAATGACGATCCGCATCAACGATTGGAATTATCATCGCGGTGTTTGCACGTTGAAAGATCGTGCGCAGTGCAAGTGAATGCGCCCTCTCCCCTTGTGGGAGAGGGCATGTAGGAAGGTGCGGCAAGTTCGGTTGGGTGAGGGGTCTGTCTCATTGGCGCTAACTTACCATTTTGCTGCCGGAAATGGATGATTCCTCGGTCGAGTGACTGACGAATCGCTTTCG
>NZ_JBNPUK010000015.1:0-149131 GCF_051168135.1 Bradyrhizobium sp. HKCCYLRH2060 | reverse complement strand
GCTCAAGACCGCAGAAGAATCCACGCCATGCACCATGTCCAGTCTGTCTGAACCGGACAGCCGTGGGCTTGACCCGGCCAACCATCCCGCCGCGACGAAGAAAGGCGTGGATGCCCGGGCCTTCGCCGCGTCGAAGCGGCTTCGGCCGCGCAGGCGGGTTAAGCCCGGGCATGACGAAGGAGAGAGTGACCGTGCAGCTTTCACCGAACGGCTTCCTCACCATCGACTCCGCCCAGCTCGAATATCGTCTCATCGGCCCGCAGCCGTCCGACGCCCCTTGCATCGTGCTGCTGCATGAAGGGCTGGGCTCGGTCGGCCTGTGGGGCGACTTCCCCGACAAGCTCCAACAGGCCACCGGCGCCTCCGTGCTCGCCTATTCCCGCGCCGGCTACGGCGCCTCGAGCCCGGTCACTCTGCCGCGCCCGCTCGACTACATGCAGCGCGAGGCGCGCGATGTGCTGCCGAAGCTGCTCGACGCGATCGGCTTCCGGCGCGGTCTTCTCGTCGGCCATTCCGACGGCGCCTCGATCGCGGCGATCTATGCCGGCAGCCACGCCGACCATCGCCTCCAGGGTATCGTGCTGATCGCGCCGCATGTCATCGTCGAGGACGTTTCGGTGTCGTCGATCGCCGCGATCAAGACCACTTACGAAACCACGGAGCTGCGCACCAAGCTCGGCCGCTGGCACAAGGACGTCGACAATGCGTTCCATGGCTGGAACGGCGCCTGGCTCGATCCGGCGTTCCGGACCTGGGACATCACGGCTGACCTCGCCTACATCCGCGTCCCCGTGGCCGTGATCCAGGGCGTCGATGACCAGTACGGCACCGTCCGCCAGGTCGAGATCCTCCAGGAGGAGTGCTACTGCCCGGTCGAGGTGACGATGCTGCCCAAGACCGGCCATTCCCCGCATCGCGAGGCGCCCGAGGCGACCCTGCGCGTTATCGCCGAGTTCGCCGCAGCCACCTTGCCGTCACCGGCATCACAAACATGAAACAAAGTGCATGTTCTGGCATTTAACGGTAGACGCCAGCCATAACATGAATTATTGTGCATCTCAACGATAAGCACTCCAACGAAGGGTGACTCATGGCCGGGGAAGACCGCGTGCTCGCGGGAGGCAAGACGTTCATCGATTTTCAGACCGATCCCTCCCGCTACAAACATTGGAAGCTCTCGATCGACGGCGAGGTGGCGACGCTCGCCATGGATGTCGACGAGAATGGCGGCCTGTTCGAGGGCTACCAGCTCAAGCTCAATTCCTATGATCTCGGCGTCGACATCGAGCTTGCAGATGCCGTGCAGCGGCTGCGCTTCGAGCACCCGCAAGTGAAGGTCGTGGTGCTGCGCTCGGCCAAGCCGCGCGTGTTCTGCGCCGGCGCCAACATCCGCATGCTCGCGGGCGCGACCCACGCCCACAAGGTGAACTTTTGCAAGTTCACCAACGAGACCCGCAATGGCTTCGAGGATTCATCCGAGAATTCCGGCCAGCGCTTCATCACCGTGGTGAACGGCACCGCGGCCGGCGGCGGCTATGAGCTCGCGCTCGCCACCGATCACATCATCCTCGCCGATGACGGCTCGTCTTCAGTGTCGCTGCCGGAGGTGCCGCTGCTCGCGGTGCTGCCCGGCACCGGCGGCCTGACGCGCGTCGTCGACAAGCGCAAGGTGCGCCGCGACCGTGCGGACGCGTTCTGCACGACGGAGGAGGGCGTCAAGGGCAAGCGCGCCGTGCAATGGCGTCTCGTCGACGAGATAGCGCCGAACTCCAAGGTCGATGCCAAGGTCGCCGAGCGCGCCAGGGAGTTCGCGGCCGCATCCAAGCGCAACGGCAGCGGCAAGGGCGTCGCGCTCACGCCGCTCAAGCGCATCATTGACGCGAGCAGCGTGCGCTACGGCTTCGTCAATGTCGACATCGACCGCGCCGCCCGCATCGCCACCATCACGGTCTCAGCTCCCGAGGCCGCGCCGCCGGCCGACATCGACGGCATGATCGGGCAGGGCGCCTCGTTCTGGCCGCTGCAGGTCGCGCGCGAGCTCGATGACGCCATCCTGCATCTGCGCATCAACGAACTCGGCATCGCAATGCTGGTGTTCAAGTCGCAGGGCGAGAACTCCCAGGTCCTGGCCTACGACGCCTTCCTCGAAGCCAACAAGGCGCATTGGCTGGTCAACGAGATCAGGCACTATTGGAAGCGCGTGCTCAAGCGCATCGACGTCACGTCGCGCACGCTGGTGACGCTGGTCGAGCCCGGCTCGTGCTTCGCCGGCACCTTGGCCGAGCTCGTGTTCGCCTCCGACCGCTCCTACATGCTGATCGGCACCATCCAGGGCGACAACCGCCCGGCGCCTTCCATCGAATTGTCGGCGATGAATTTCGGTCCCTATCCGATGAGCCACGGTCTGACCCGGCTGCAGTCGCGCTTCCTCGACGATCCCAACGGGCTCGAGCGCGTGCACGAGCAGGTCGGCAAGCCGCTGGAGGCAGATGAGGCCGAGGAGCTCGGCCTCGTCACCTTCGCGCTCGACGATATCGACTGGGAGGACGAGATCCGGGTCTTCCTCGAGGAGCGCGCCAGCTTCTCGCCCGACAGTCTCACCGGCCTCGAGGCTAATCTGCGCTTCGCCGGTCCCGAGACGATGGAATCGAAGATCTTCGCTCGCCTGACCGCCTGGCAGAACTGGATCTTCCAGCGCCCCAACGCGGTCGGCGAGGAGGGCGCGCTCCGGCGCTACGGCACCGGCGAGCGGCCGCAATACGACATGACGCGCGTGTAGTTATCATCCGTCATGGCCGGGCTTGGCCCGGCCATGACGGGCTCATCGACACGAACGACGTGGATGCCCGGCACAAGGCCCGGCATGACCACCGGGAAGATTTCAGGGAGGCACGCCATGAACATGAACATCATGAACGTCGACTACTCGACCAAGATTCCGAACAACGTGAATCTCGCCGAGGACCGCCAGGTCCTCAAGGCGCTGGAAGGCTGGCATCCCGGCTATGTCGACTGGTGGAACGACATGGGCCCGGAAGGCTTCCAGCAGTCGCTCGTGTATCTGCGCACGGCCTATTCGGTCGATCCGCGCGGCTGGGCGAAGTTCGACTACGTCAAGATGCCGGACTATCGCTGGGGTATCCTGCTGGCCCCGCAGGAAGAGGATCGCAAGATTCCGTTCGGCGAGCATTATGGCGAGCCGGCGTGGCAGGAGGTCCCCGGCGAATATCGCGCGCTGATGCGCCGCCTGATCGTGATCCAGGGCGACACCGAGCCGGCCTCGGTCGAGCAGCAGCGCCATCTCGGCAAGACGGCGCCGTCGCTCTACGACATGCGCAACCTGTTCCAGGTCAACGTCGAGGAGGGCCGTCACCTCTGGGCGATGGTCTACCTGCTGCAGAAATATTTTGGCCGCGATGGCCGCGAAGAAGCCGACGAGCTGCTGCGCCGCCGCTCGGGCGATGCGGACTCTCCGCGCATGCTCGGCGCCTTCAACGAGAAGACGCCGGACTGGCTGTCGTTCTTCATGTTCACCTACTTCACCGACCGCGACGGCAAGATGCAGCTGCACAGCCTCGCGCAGTCCGGCTTCGATCCGCTGTCGCGCACCTGCCGCTTCATGTTGACTGAAGAGGCGCATCACATGTTCGTCGGCGAGACCGGCGTCGGCCGCGTCATCCAGCGCACCGTCGAGGCGATGCGGGCCGCCGGCATCGACGATCCCACCGATATCGCCAAGGTCCGCGCGCTCGGCGTCATCGACCTGCCGACCATCCAGAAGAAGCTGAACCTGCACTACACGCTGTCGCTCGACCTGTTCGGCTCGGAGGTCTCGACCAACGCGGCGAACGCCTTCAACGCCGGCATCAAGGGCCGCTATCACGAGACCCAGATCCAGGACGATCACCAGCTCAAGAACTCGACCTATCCGGTGCTCAAGCTGGTCGACGGCGAGATCAAGCGGGTCGACGAGCCGGCGCTGACCGCGCTCAACATGCGCCTGCGCGACGACTACTCGCAGGACTGCATCAAGGGCCTGTTGCGCTGGAACAAGATCATCACCACCGCCGGCTACGACTTCCAGCTCAAGCTGCCGCATACCGCCTTCCACCGCGCCATCGGCGAGTTCAAGGACGTCCATGCGACGCCCGAGGGCATCCTGATCGACGAGGGCACGTGGGCGAAGCGCAAGGGCGACTGGCTGCCCTCGGCCGACGACGGCGCCTACATCTCCTCGCTGATGAAGCCCGTCACCGAGATCGGCGAATACGCGTCGTGGATCGCACCCCCGAAAGTCGGCATCGACAACAAGCCGGGTGATTTCGAGTACGTGAAGATCGAGACCTGAGACCTGGACCCGGTCTGTTCCCTCCCCCCTTGTGGGGGAGGGCTAGGGAGGGAAGCCGCGGAGACGGTCGTTCGTGGCTTACCCCCCCCCTCTCCACCCCTCCCCCACAAGGGGGGAGGGAGCCGACCTTTCCTTGGGTTACTAATTCGGCCTCAACTATCCCAGCCCGCGCCTGGAATGCCGGGATTCGCGTAGACGATGCCGCCATCGACGGCGATCGTGTTTCCCACCACATAGTCGCCCGCCCGCGACGCCAGGAAGATCGCTGTCCCCGCCATGTCCTTGTCGGTGCCGATGCGGCCCGCGGGCACGCGCGCGGCGACCTCGTCGGCGTTGTCGCGCGCGGCCTTGTTCATGTCGGACTTGAACGGGCCCGGCGCGATCGCGGTGACCACGATGTGGTCCTTGATCAGCTTGGCGGCCATGCGCCGCGTCAGATGGATCAGGCCGGACTTGCTCGCCGCATAGGAATAGGTCTCGAGCGGGTTGACGAAGATGCCGTCGATCGAGGCGATGTTGATGACCTTCGCCGGCCGATCGGCGCTGGCCGCCGCGCGCAATGGCGCCGCCAGCGCCTTGGTCAGGAAGAACGGCGTCTTGAGGTTGAGGTTCATCACCTTGTCCCAGCCGCTCTCCGGGAATTCGTCGAAGTCGGCGCCCCACGCCGCGCCGGCATTGTTGACGAGGATGTCGAGCCTGGGCTCGCGCGTCTTGATCTCGGCCGCGAGCATGTCGATACCCGCCATCGTCGAGATGTCGATCGGCAGTGCGATGCACTCGCCGCCATATTCCGCCGTCAGTGCCTTGGCAGTCTCCTCGCACGGACCGGCCTTTCGCGCCGTGATGTAGACCCGGGCTGCGCCCTGCGCGAGCAGCCCGGATGCGATCATCTTGCCGATGCCGCGCGAGCCGCCGGTGACGAGCGCGATGCGGCCTTCGAGCGAGAACAGGTTCTTGAGCATGGTGCCTCCCTTTTGCTTATGTCGTGCGCGCTTGTGTGCGGGACGCGCCGGCACTGTCAAGTGAGACGCAGTCGCAAGGATTTGCCGCAATTCATCGGGGGGGCGTGAAGACGCGGCCTATGCCGCGTCGATGCGGCGGAAGCCGTTCCACATCGCGGTCGCGGCGCCCGAGGTCAGCACCGGCAGCACGCGGGCGTCCTGGTAATGGCCGTTCAGCGAGACGCGCGACAGAGCCGTGAGATGATCGGCGCTTTCGGCGAAGATCATGCCGGGCCGGGTGGTGACGGCGGTCTTGTAGCCGCTCGCGGCCGCCAGTACGAATTCGCGCTGCGAGGCGGCGGCGCGGTCGCCGTAGGGGTAGGCCATGTGCAGCACCGGCCGCTGCAACTCTTTCTCTATCCGGGCACGGCTGTCGGCGATCTCGATGCGCGCCGTCTCCTCGGTCTGCTTGGCGAGATTGCAATGGCTGATCGAATGCGCGCCGATCGAGATCAGCGGCTCTGCCGACAGCGCCCGAAGCTCGTCCCAGGACAGGCAGAGCTCGCGGCAGATCGACGCCTCGTCGACGTTGTAGCGCGCGCACAGCCCGCTGATCTCGCGCCGGACGTCGTGTTCGCCTGGCAGTGCGCGCAGCCAGTCGTGCAGGCGCTGGAACGTCACGCATTTGGCTGCCGGCGTCGATGCATCGAGCTGCAACGACATCCCGCCGATCTCGATGTCGATCGCGTTGGTCTTCGCGACCAGCCGCTCCAGCGTCACCCACCAGAGCCGGCCGTTTCCGGACGCGAAATCGGTGGTCACATAGATCGTGAACGGCGCATCGAACTCGCGCATGACAGGCAGCGCGAAGTCGCGATTGTCGCGATAACCGTCGTCGAAGGTGAAGCAGGCAAAGCGGCGCGAGAAGTCCTTCGCCATCAGCCGGCTGTGCAACTCGTCGAGAGTGATGATCTCGATGTCGTGGTCGCGCAGGTGCGACAACATCTCGCGCAGGAAATCCGGCGTGACCTCGAGGTGACAATTGGGCTGGAAATCGGCGTCGCGGTGCGGCCGCACATGATGCAGCGTATAGATCGCACCCACGCCCGAGAAGATCGGGCGCAGCCAGACATGCGCGCCGCTCAGATACAGCGCTTCCAGGCCGGCGCGGATAAAGGTTTTGCGAAATCGCCTCATCTGAAATATGCGGCCCGGTGAGTGTCGGGACAAGGTTACCGACGAATGATTGAAGAAAACCTTAGCCTGCGGTCGCAACGTACCGTGCGGCGCTCCTCATTTCCGGTTTGACAGGCATGCAAGGGTTTGTTTTCTCTCTGCTTCCTCGATGCGACGGATGACGAATGCGCGGACTTTTCAGGTGGAGCGGGAAATGGTGGCCTGGTGTCATCCCGCTGATCGTGCTTTGGGGCTTCGCGGCCTGGACCAGCACCGTTCCCCTGGAGAATGATCTCGCCGGTCGCAGTGCGGCCGCCCTGAAGGGGGCGGTGCTCGACAGGACGAGCATCACGGTGGATGGCCGCGATGTCTCGCTGCGCGCCAATGCGTTTTCCGAGGCCGGGCGCCGCGATGCCGTCGCCGCGGTCGACGCCGTGGCCGGCGTGCGGCTCGTCAACGACGAGACCCGGCTGGTCCCCGAGGCCAAGCCGTTCGTCTGGTCGGCCGAGCGTGACGTCGTCCGGGTGACGCTGGGTGGCAGCGCGCCGTTGCCCGCCTTGAAGGGCAAGCTGATGGACGCGACCCGGGCGGCGCTGCCGGGCGTGGAGGTCGCTGACCAGATGGGCCTGGCGCGCGGCGCGCCGGCGCGCTTCGAGGATGCGGCGCTGCTGCTGATCGGCCAGATCGCCAAGCTGAAGGACGGCAAGTTCACGATCTCCGACGGCGACGTCACATTGTCCGGCATGGCGCGCGAACTCGGCGGCCGCGAGGCGATCGCGGCCGCGCTCGGAAAGCTGCCTGACGGCTTCAAGGTCGCCAGCAACGAGGTCAAGGCGCCGCCCTATGTCTTCCAGGCCTACAAGGACCCGGTCGCGGTGACCGTGACGCTCGCCGGCAACGTTCCAGACGAGAACATCCACGCCGTCGTCATCGGCTCCTCATCGCGCAAATTCTTCAGCGAGAAGGTCGTGGACAATCTCAAGAACAGCCTCGGCGCGCCGGCCAATTTCGTGAATGCGGTGGTGCCGGCGCTGGGCGCCTTGTCGCGGCTGTCGACCGGCACGCTGGTGGTGTCCGACCGCGACATCAAGATTTCGGGTGATGCGCTTTACGACGCCGCCGCCGCCCAGATCCGGACCGGGCTCGCCAAGGACGTGCCGCAGGGCTGGCAGGTGAAGGCCGAGATCACGGTGAAGCCGGCAGCCGCCCCGGTCGATCCCACGGTGTGCCAGCAGCTGTTCTCCGACCTGCTCGGCAAGGCCAAGATCCGCTTCGAGACCGGCCGCAGCGACCTCGACCGCGATTCCACCGGTCTGCTCGACCGCCTCGTCGAGATCGCGTTCCGCTGTCCCTCCGCCAATGTCGAGATCATCGGGCACACCGATGCTGAAGGCGACTCTGCGGCCAATCAGGTGCTGTCGCAGAAGCGCGCCCAGGCGGTCGTCGATTATCTGGTCAAGGCCGGGCTGCCGGCCGATCGTTTCAGCGCGATCGGCTATGGCAGCACCCAGCCGATCGCGGCCAACGACACCGCCGACGGCCGGGCGCAGAACCGGCGCATCGAATTCGTGGTGAGGTAACGTCATGGCCTATCTCGTTGCCTTTCACTGGGGCTGGCTGGCCGGCGCATTCGCCATCGGGCTGGCGATGGGCTGGGTCGCCGTGGTGCATCGCGCCCCGCGCGTGTCGGGCTGGCTGACCTGGCTGCTGGCGGCGCTGGCCGCCGGCCTGGTCGCGGCGGCCGTGGTCTCCCTGATCCCCGGCCGGGCCGGCTACTGGCTCGAGCTGTTGCTGATCATGTTCGTGCCCTACCTCGTCGGCTGCGCCATCGGCACCTGGCTGCGGGCGCTGGTGGTGATCCGCAGCATGCGGACGAAATCGGCGGCCTGAAACCGCCCGCACCGGGCTGCACCCGACGCCACCTGCCGAGACTGCGGCGGGCGCGCCCACCGTCCGCGTGCCCAGGTCATCGCAACTGCGAGACACGAAGGTTTGACGAGGCGCGAACCTGTCAAACGCGCAGCTCGCGCTTATCGTTGAGCCATGCCGACCCGCCGAGCCATGGGGCGCCCCGGAAAGCCCGGAGATCCGCGTTCCTCACCAAAGTTTAACCTGGGGTTTGCAGGCTGGCGGGAGCGTGCGCTGACCCGCCGTCCTGCATGATGCCTTGCCTGACGTCTTTGCCTGATGTCTTGCCTCATGTGCGGCAAAACGGTGCATCGCATTTCCGTAAAGCCTGCTAAGTATATCCATGTGTACGCTTTTGTTCGCACGCTCCGTGTTCCCCAATGCGTCGAAACGCGCTACGAGGGCGTTGTATGCGCACATGATGCTGCGGCCTCCGGGGCGCGGCATCCCCGGCCGTCGTGATCGGATCACGGTGAGAGGTGTAGATGCTTGAAGCCATACGCAGAGCGGCCACGTTCCTGCGCGAGAAGCAAGTCCTGCACAAGCTCGGCGTGCTGATCAGCATCGCGGTGATCGCGGTCGCCTGCTACGTCCTCTACCACATGCTGCGCGGCATCGACACCTACGAGGTGCTCGAGGCGATCAAGAGCACGGAGCCGCATCAGATCGCGCTCGCCGCGCTGTTCGTCGCCGCCGGCTATTTCACGCTGACCTTCTACGATCTGTTCGCGGTGCGTGCCATTGGCCACGACCACGTGCCCTACCGCGTCAACGCGCTGGCTGCCTTCACCAGCTATTCGATCGGCCACAATGTCGGCGCCAGCGTCTTCACCGGCGGCGCCGTGCGCTACCGCGTCTATTCGGCCCATGGGCTGAACGCCATCGACGTCGCCAAGATCTGCTTCCTCGCCGGCCTGACGTTCTGGCTCGGCAATGCCGCCGTGCTCGGGCTCGGCATCAGCTATCATCCGGAGGCGGCGGCCTCGATCGACCAGCTGCCGCCCTGGGTCAACCGCATGGTGGCGATCGCGATCCTGGTCGGCCTGTTGGGGTATGTCGCCTGGGTATGGACCAAGCCGCGCGTGGTCGGCCGCGGGCCGTGGACCGTGGTGCTGCCGAGCGGCCCGCTGACCCTGTTGCAGATCGCGATCGGCATCATCGACCTCGGTTTCTGCGCGCTGGCGATGTACGTACTGGTGCCGGACGAGCCCAATCTCGGCTTCGTCGTGGTGGCCGTGATCTTCGTCTCGGCAACCCTGCTCGGCTTCGCCAGCCATTCCCCCGGCGGGCTCGGCGTGTTCGACGCCGCGATGCTGGTCGGGCTGTGGCAGATGGACCGCGAGGAGCTGCTGGCCGGAATGCTGCTGTTCCGGATGCTGTATTATTTGGCGCCGTTCCTCATTTCTGTAATCTTGCTGACGTTTCGCGAGGTTATCATCAGCACGCGGTCGAAGCGGCTGCGGCAGGCCGCGCTCAGCCTCGATCCGGGCCCCCCGCCCGAAGCCGCTTTTGTGAGGAAACGCAGCGATTCCGGTGCCTGACGCCAGTTCAAGGGAACAATCGGACCAGATGGCCCTCGACGCTCCCTCCGACACCTCGCTCTCGATCTTCACCCCCTGGCCGGACCGGCTGCGCCATTCCGCGATCATCCTGCTCGCTGCGGCGCTCGCGCTGGCCGGGCTCGTGCTGCTGGACGAGCTGCTGCCGCTGCGGGCCCTGGCGGTATTCCTGTGTATTTCCGCCGCCGCCCTGGTGCCGTGGCGGCTGCATGGCGCGGTCGCCAAGCGCGAGGAGGAGCGCCACGCCAACCCGGTCGAGGCGCCGGCCGTGAGCGCGGTGGTCGAGGGCATCCCCGATCCCGCCGTGCTGCTCGACCGCGCCGGCCGCGTCATCCACCTCAATGGCGCCGCCGCGCAGCTCGCGCCGGCCCTGCGCAAGGGCGAGCTCGCCCAGTTCGCGCTGCGCACGCCGGAGATCATCACCGCGCTGCGCGAGGCGATCGCCACCACCGAGATCCGTCGCGCCACCTATCACGATCACGTTCCGGTCGATCGCTGGATGGAGCTGATCATCACGCCGGTGCCGGTGCCGACGGCGTTCGGCGGCACCGACAAATGCATGCTGATGACGTTCCACGATCTAACCCCGCTGCGCCGGGTCGAGGAAATGCGCGCCGACTTCGTCGCCAATGCGAGCCACGAGCTGCGCACGCCGCTGGCGGCGCTCTCGGGCTTCATCGACACGCTGCAGGGGCCGGCGAAGGACGATCCGAAGGCGCGAGAGCGCTTCCTCGGCATCATGCACATCCAGGCGACGCGCATGGCGCGGCTGATCGACGATCTCCTGTCGCTGTCGCGGGTGGAGCTGTCGGCGCATGTCCAGCCCCACGCCATGGTCGACGTCGTCCCCATCATCCGCCAGGTCACCGACGGGCTGGAGTCGCTGGCCAGGGAGCGCCAGGTGGTGATCGAGACCAGCCTGCCGGAGGCGCCGGTGACGATCGCCGGCGACCGCGAGGAATTGCTGCGCGTGTTCGAGAACCTGATCGAGAACGCGCTGAAATACGGCGCCTCGGGCGGGCGCGTGATCGTCTCGCTGGAGCAGGCCGTCTCCGCCGAGAACGCGCCGGAGATCCGGGTCAAGGTGCGCGATTTCGGCCCGGGCATCGCGCCCGAGCATCTGCCGCGCCTGACCGAGCGCTTCTATCGCGTCGATGTCGGCGACAGCCGCGCGCAGGGCGGCACCGGGCTCGGCCTCTCCCTGGTGAAGCACATCCTCAACCGCCATCGCGGCCGGCTGCTGATCGAGAGCGTGCCGCGCAATGGCGCCGCCTTCACGGCCTGCTTTCCGCAGTCGAAGCCCGCGCGGGGCGCCTGATCGGCGGGCGCATCCTGCGGCCCGGCGCAGGCCGGGCACACGTCATCGATCGTTCTGAGTAAGCAGCCGGAGATCGCGGGGCGATGTGGAGCATCCTCATCGCCTGTCGCGGCCAACCGCTCAGCGCGTGGTCGACTTCGCCGGCTGGCGGCGGCGGTCGGCCGCGGGCTGATAGGCGACACGCGAATGCTGTGCGCAATAGGGCAGGCCGGACAGCGCCTTGCCGCCGCAGAAGAAGAAATCCGCGCTCGAGGGATCGCCGACCGGCCAGTGGCAGGTCGCCTCGTTGAGCTCCAGCAGCGACAGCCGCTGGTTCATCGGCACGACGTTGTCGAATGCAACCGGATCGGGCTCCGCCTCGACCTCGAAAACCTGTGCGAGCGCCGTGTTGCCGCGCGCAACCGGGCGCGCCACCCGCATCATCGGCTGGGCCGGGCGGGCCGCCTTGCGCTGGCGCGGTGCCGCGGTGGCCGGGCTCTTGGCGCGGCCGGACAGGCCCAGCCGGTGCACCTTGCCGATCACGGCGTTGCGCGTCACGTTTCCGAGTTCCGCGGCGATCTGGCTGGCCGATAGTCCGGCTTCCCAGAGTTTTTTCAGTTGCTCGACGCGATCGTCGGACCAGGTCAATACGGTCATCGAACCTTTCCCTTCGCGTTGCGCCGGCCAATTCCGGGACGGCGCTGCGATGCTGTCTCAAGAAAATCCCTGGCGGCAGAATCCCTTATCCCTCGCCGGGCGCGCACGAGGCACCCGGACGTTACGCAAACTCAGAGAACTTCGAGAGGGATCAGAACTGCCGCACGAGATGTCGTACTCGACGTCGAAAACGCTACAATATGGCGTGACTCTCGCGCAAGAGTCGGTGGCCGCAGTCCACACATTCCGTGGTTCCCTGTGGCACGTCTCGAGCCGTGTCGTGCGTCCGCAATCTCACGGGCCGGCCCCGCCATGCATCGGCTGACGCGTAGTTGACTCCCACCGCTGCCCGCATACAATAGATGTACGTGCCGCCTTGAAAAGGCGGCACATTTTGTTTTCCAGGGTGGGGTCCCTGATGCGCGATGGCGCCGCGTGGCGCGTGTCTCGGCCGGCCCGTCAGCTCATGTGATCCGCCATGACCAGTGTTGCCGCTACGCATCTCCTCCCCGTATTCGCCCGGGTCGATCTTTCGTTCGAGCGCGGCGAAGGCGCGTGGCTGATCGCGACCAATGGCGATCGCTATCTCGATTTCACCTCGGGCGTCGCCGTCAATTCGCTCGGCCATGCGCACCCGCATCTGGTCAAGGCGCTGCAGGAACAGGCGGCCAAGCTCTGGCACATGTCGAACCTGTTCAAGAGCCCGGATGGCGAGCGCCTCGCCGCGCGGCTGTGCGAGCAGAGCTTTGCCGACTACGTGTTCTTCGCCAATTCCGGCGCCGAGGCGATGGAAGGCGCGATCAAGATCACGCGCAAATATCACGCCGCCAAGGGCCATCCCGAACGCTACCGTATCATCACCTTCGAAGGCGCGTTCCACGGCCGCACGCTGGCGACGCTCGCCGCGACAGGTTCCGCGAAATATCTCGACGGCTTCGGTCCGCCGATGGACGGCTTCGATCAGGTTCCGTTCGGCGACATCGAAGCGGTGAAGAAGGCAATCGGTCCGCACACCGCCGGCATCCTGGTCGAGCCGGTGCAGGGCGAGGGCGGCGTGCGCACCGCGCCGCTGCCGTTCTACAAGGCGCTGCGCCAGCTCTGCGACGACAACGGTCTGTTGCTCGTCATCGACGAGGTCCAGACCGGCATGGGCCGCACCGGCGATCTGTTTGCGCATCGCTGGCTCGGCGTCACGCCGGACGTGATGTCGCTGGCCAAGGCGCTCGGCGGCGGCTTTCCCATCGGCGCCGTGCTCGCCACGGCCGAGGCCGCGTCGGGCATGACGCCGGGCTCGCACGGCTCGACCTTCGGCGGCAATCCGCTGGCGGTCGCCGCGGCCAACGCCGTGCTCGACGTGATGCTGGCGCCCGGCTTCTTCGATCACGTCCGCAGGATGTCGCTGCTGTTGAAGCAGAAGCTTGGTGCCGTCCTCGATCGTCATCCCGACATCATCTCCGAGATCCGCGGCGAGGGCCTTCTGATCGGCGTCAAGGCGGTGGTGCCGTCGGGCGATCTGGTCGCGGCGCTGCGCGATCAGAAGCTGCTCACGGTGGGCGCCGGCGACAACGTCGTGCGCTTTCTGCCGCCGCTGATCGTCAACGAATCCGAAATCGAACAATCGGTCGAGATGCTCGATCGCGCCTGTGCGGCGCTGTCGGGCAAGCCTGCCAGGCAGGCGGCCGCATCATGAGCAAGACCATGGGCAACACGCCGCGTCATTTCCTCGATCTCACCGAGATGCCGGTCGAGGAGCTGCGCAACGTGCTGGCGCTGTCCAGCGCGATGAAGAAGACCTTGAAGGCGCGCGAGCCGGCGAAGAAGCCGCTCGAGGGCAAGGTGCTGGCGATGATCTTCGACAAGCCGTCGACCCGCACCCGCGTGTCGTTCGACGTCGGCATGCGCCAGCTCGGCGGCGAGGCGATCATGCTGACCGGCACCGAGATGCAGCTCGGCCGCGGCGAGACCATCGCCGACACCGCGCGCGTGCTGTCGCGCTATGTCGACGCCATCATGATCCGCATCCTCAGCCACGAGGCGCTGCTCGAGCTCGCCGCGCACGCCACCGTGCCGGTGATCAACGGCCTGACCCGGCGCTCGCATCCCTGCCAGGTGATGGCCGACGTGATGACCTTCGAGGAGCATCGCGGTTCGATCGAGGGCCGCACCGTGGCCTGGACTGGCGACGACAACAACGTGCTGGCGTCCTGGGCGCATGCCGCCGAGCGCTTCAAGTTCCGGCTCAACGTCGCCACCCCCCCGCAGCTGTCGCCGGGCAAGCCGATGAAGGATTTCATCCGCGCCACCCGCGCCGACATCCATCTCGGCCACGACCCGGAAGTGGCCGTGGCGAATGCCGACTGCGTCGTCACCGACACCTGGGTGTCGATGGGCGACAAGGACGGCGAGCATCGCCACAACCTGCTCAAGCCGTATCAGGTCAATTCGAAGTTGATGTCCTTGGCCAAGCCCGAGGCGCTGTTCATGCACTGCCTGCCCGCCCACCGCGGCGAAGAGGTCACCGACGAGGTGATCGACGGCCCGCAGTCCGTCGTCTTCGACGAAGCTGAAAACCGCCTGCACGCCCAGAAGGGCATCCTGGCGTGGTGCTTCGGCGAGCGGGCGTAGGGTTCGACGGCGCCACACCACCGGTGTCGTCCCGGCCTTGAGCCGGGACCCATACCGCGTGATCGAACTGGTTTGCAGCGGTGGCCGTTGCTCTGCTTAGTTGTCGGGATCGTGGTTCGTTCGTCAAGGCCTGGTGTGGGCTGCAAGACGAGTGACTACTACCGACGTCCCTCGATAGCATCCGCGGTATGGGTCCCGGCTCAAGCCGGGACGACAGTCGGGGGGTGCCCTTCCATTCGTGCCAAAAAACCCCAAATACGCCCCATGACAGCCAATCCCCCCGCTACCAACATCAACCTCGACACCAGCCGCGCGCCCTCGGCGGTGCCGGTCGACGACGCCGTGCTGCCGTTCGAAGTCGCGGCGCTCGATCTGCGCGGGCGGCTGACCCGCATGGGCCCGGCGCTCGACGACATCCTCACCAAGCACGCTTATCCCGCGCCCGTGGGCAAGCTGCTCGGCGAAGCCATCGTGCTGACGACCCTACTCGGCTCCTCGCTGAAGTTCGACGGTCGCTTCATCCTGCAGACCCAGACCGATGGTCCGGTCTCGTTTCTGGTTGTCGACTTCCAGGCGCCCGACCGGTTGCGCGCTTACGCACGCTATGACGAGGCGCGGCTCTCGGAAGCGAAGGACTCCGGCGGCCTGCTCGGCAAGGGCCATCTGGCGATGACCATCGACCAGGGCGCCGACATGAGCCGCTACCAGGGCCTCGTCGCGCTCTCCGGCGGCAGCCTGGAGGAGGCCGCGCACGAATACTTCCTCCGCTCCGAGCAGATCCCCACGCGGGTGCGCCTCGCCGTCGGCGAGGAGTGGAGCGGCGGCAAGCACCGCTGGCGCGCCGGCGGCCTGCTGACGCAATTCCTGCCGCAGGCGCCCGAGCGCCTGCGCCAGGCCGATCTGCATCCCGGCGATGCGCCGGAGGGTACCGAGCTGCACGCGGTCGAGGAAGACGAGGCCTGGATCGAGGGTCAATCGCTGGTCGCGACAGTCGAGGATATCGAGCTGATCGACCCGGCGCTGTCCGGCGAGCGGCTGCTGTATCGCCTGTTCCACGAGCGCGGCGTGCGCGTGTTCGACACCGTGCCGCTGCAGGCGCGCTGCTCCTGCTCGCGCGACGCGGTCGCCAACATGCTGAAGAGCTTCTCGTCCCAGGACCGCGCCGACATGGTCAAGGACGACAAGGTCGTCGTCACCTGCGAGTTCTGCTCCTCGGTCTATCAGTTCACCCCGCACGAGGCGGGCGTGACGGAGAACTAGGCCGTCGATTCACGACGCGACGGCCCGGCAGGAGTGATTGGACGGCCGGCGATGCGCCAGCGAGCGATGCCGCAAGGCGTGATGCGCAACAGGGCGCCGGATCGTGACGCGATGGGATGGAGTCGCATTACTGATCAGTTCGCACAAACCTCGCGACAAGCGCCTCCAGCAAGATGTCACTCGACCGCTTGATCTCGGCGGCCGGCACGTCCTGCAAGAACAGGGTCAGAACGCCGTTCGAAGCCGCCCAGATCGTTCGTGACGCGGTGTCCACGTCGGTCGTCAAACGCCCTTGGGCTTCAAGCCGCTCGACCACCGCCCGCATGAGTCCGAAAGCCTCTCTGGACGCGCCTGGGTCCGACCGGGTTTGATCGATCATCATGCGGAACAATTTTGGTCGTTCGAGTGCGAAAGCGATCCAGCCGTTCCAGCCGCGCTTCAGATCGGCGAGGGCGTCAGCGGTGTGACGGTTGGTCCGCTTCTGTGTCATGAACGTCTCGACCCCCCGCAAGACCAGGGCACGCAGCAATCCGCTCTTGTCACCGAAGTGGTGATAGAGCGTTGGCGCGGTGACGCCCGCCGCTT
Source organism: Bradyrhizobium sp. HKCCYLRH2060 (assembly GCF_051168135.1). Taxonomy (NCBI): domain Bacteria; kingdom Pseudomonadati; phylum Pseudomonadota; class Alphaproteobacteria; order Hyphomicrobiales; family Nitrobacteraceae; genus Bradyrhizobium; species Bradyrhizobium sp. HKCCYLRH2060. The sequence goes on along the minus strand of NZ_JBNPUK010000015.1, from coordinate 132,775 downwards.
GGCACACCGCCCGCGTCGTCACGGCTTCGGGGCCCTGCCGTTCCAGGATTTCAGCGGCGGCGGATAGAATCTGATCTTCGGTCGACATCGACAGTCCCTGACGGATCTTGCATTGGCCTATAGCGGTGCTATATGAGTGCTATAGCAACGCTATAGAGGTAGCATGAAAAACGTCTTTGTCACAGGCGGCTCCGGCTTCGTCGGCAAGCGCCTCATCGCGCGGTTGCGGGAGATGAATGTGCGAGTGGTCGCGCTGGTTCGCAGCGACGAGGCGGCGGCGGCCGTCGAGGGCCCGGGTGTCGTGACCCGTCGGGGCGACCTTCAGGATGAGATGGCGCTGACCGAGGGTATGCAAGGGTGCGACACGGTCTTTCACGTGGCCGGGCACTTGAGCGAGTGGGACCCTCATACGCTGTTTCGCGAGGCCAATGTTGACGGCACGCGCAAGATGCTGGCCGCCGCCAAGGCGGCTGGCGCATCGACATTTGTCGCCGCCGGAGCCGCCGCGGTGGTGATGGGACGTCCGAAGCCGATGAGGGACGTCAGCGAGGATGCGACGCTGCAAAGGCCGTCCTGGGCGCCCTACATCGCGACCAAGGCGGACGCCGACCAGATGGTGCGGCAGGCCAACACGGCTGCGTTTCGCACGATCGTGGTCCGGCCGCCGCTGATCTGGGGCGAGGGGATGCCGATGCTCGATGCCATGGTCGAAACCGCGAGGGCAGGTCATTTCGCGCTGCCCGACGGCGGTGGACAGCTCATGTCCACGAGCCACGTCGACAATGTCGTCGCATGCCTGCTATTGGCGGCCGAAAAAGGCCGGGGCGGGCAGGCCTACCATGTCACCGACGGGCAGGCCGGCACGCTCAAGCAGGTGATCACCGATCTGCTCGGCACCCGGGACGTTCCCCCCATCCAACGATCCGCACCGTTCGGCATCGCCTGGCGCATGGCGGCCGTCATGGAGACCGTCTGGCGCATGTTTCATCTGCGTTCCAAGCCGCCGATCACGCGCCAGACACTGCGCATGATCGGCCAGGATTTCACGCTCGACATTAGCAAGGCGCGAAGCGACCTCGGCTACACCCCGGTCGTGACCTGGGCCGAAGGCATCGCGCGCATGCGGGGATGATCGAAGGGCGTCGCGCTGGCGGCACGGTGGCCCCGACGGCGCCTCCGAGCGTGATCGCGTTCCCACGATCGCGAGCGGTGGTCGCGGGCGGTGGGCACGGCGCCGTGCACTTGTGCCTCTATCGTCGGGCCTCCAAGTGCCTTTTGCCCGCCCTATGGTCCGGTGCTTCGTCGCTATTAGTTCATCCTGGATCGTGCCGACCGCACTGCCCGTCGCGCTCCTTTGTCGCAGCAACAAACAACTTGTGTCGTCGGGCAAATCACTGGCACATTTCCGCGCGTCTCTGCTGCCGCATGAGGGGCGTTTCGCGACCGTCACGAACCGTTGGCAGTGGGATGCGATGGGCGTGTATTGCCGCAGCGTGGATCAGTCCGCGCGGACGAACGGCGATGCACGCACGGTCAAGTCGCGCGGTCCTGATATCCCGACGCTGATATCAACTCACGCCGGAGCTTTCGCTTCGCGTGGGGATGGTGGCCAGAAAGCACGGCGCACCAGGGAGAACGCGAAGCAGCCGTTAAAACCGATCGCGCAGGGAGGGCCGGGTCGTTCCGGCTGAACCTGTGGTACCTGCCGCCTGCATTCTTTTCGCAGGCGGGCCACGGGCCTCAGCCGAGGCCCGGCCTTCCCTGCGCCCTCTGCTTGGAGAGGGCGAACGAATCGACAAAGCTCGGGCGCGGGATGCGTCGCGAGAACGCGAAGTGCTGTGACGTCAGTCAGAGAGGGGCGGTGTGACGCAATCTCGCTTCGACAGAAATGGTTTCGTCCCCGCCTAGTGCGCAATTGCGCACGTCGCGCGGGGAACCATAACCACAGGGTCTTGTGGTGAAACGGCATCGTCGCTCCAGCCGTCGCCAAACTGCACACTGTGGTTATGGGTCCCGGGTCGGCGCATCCGCCAACGCTGGCGCGTTGTCGGACGCTTGCCCGGGACGACAGCTGAGCAGAAGTCAGCGGATGTGCCGGGCCGATACGCGATGAACGTTGAAAGCCAAGTACAAAAATGCGGGTGCACGATCGGTCATCAGCCGAACCAAGTGCACGCTCGGCTAATTCAACACCCGCTTGCCGCCGTCCGGGCTGTCGAGCGAAAACGCCGGCACAGCGATGTCGAAGTGCTCGCCGCTCTCGCTCTCCATCTGGTAGGAGCCGGCCATGAAGCCGGACGCGGTGGTGAGCGGCACGCCGGAGGTGTATTCGAAGCGCTCTCCTGGCGCGAGCACCGGCTGCTCGCCGACCACGCCCTCGCCGCGCACCTCCTGCTGCCGGCCGATCCCGTCGGTGATGATCCAGTGGCGGCTGCGCAGCCGCACCGTCTCCTCCCCGCTGTTGGTGATGACGACGGTATAGGACCAGAACCAGCGGCCATCGGCCACCGAAGACTTCTCAGGCAGGAAGTTCGGTTCGACGGTCACTTCGATGTGGCGAGTCACGGCGCGATACATGGTGGCATTGTAGCGGAAACCCGCGCCGGAACCAATCGCGACGCCATCGTGCTTTCAACACAGTTCCGCATTATGGCACCAGAATCGCGCACTCTGTCGGCCGTACGCGCGGTCCGTTCCTTGGACTCGGATCGGGCGCGGCCGGCAGACCCTGGCGGCGATCGACCTGTCCTGCGTCGTGCGATCGCCCACCAGCTGGCCGCCAAGGTCGAAAAACTGGGCACGGCCCAGCTGATAAGTCCTTCATCGCTTGCGCAAAAACTGCGCAGCCCTACATTTCCCCTGCCGGGCCTCGAAGGCTGGCAGCCTTGACGCGGTGCCTGATGACGTCGATTGCCGATCGCCTTGCCGGACCGTCCGCCCCCGCAGCCAGCGCCGCGCCCGCGCCGGCTGCGGAGACCGCCGCCGCGGCGAGCGCGGCTGCACCTGTGGTCGCATCAGCATCCGCCGTCGCGGCCGCGCCGGCCGCCACTGCTGCACCCGCCACCACCGCTGCTCCGGCGATCACCTTCCCGGCGGTCGGCGAGCGCGAGCTGCGGCTCGACCTGTTTCGCGGGCTGGCGCTATGGCTGATCTTCATCGACCACCTGCCGCCGAACCTGCTGACCTGGTTCACGATCCGCAACTACGGCTTCTCCGACGCCACCGAGATCTTCATCTTCATCTCCGGCTACACGGCGGCATTCGTCTATGGCCGGGCGATGCAGGATGCCGGCTTCATCGTCGCCACCGCGCGCATCCTGCGTCGCGTCTGGCAGATCTACGTCGCCCATGTCTTCCTGTTCACGATCTTCCTCGCCGAGATCTCCTACGTCGCGACCAGCTTCGAGAACCCGCTCTACACCGAAGAGATGGGGATCATGGATTTTCTCAAGCAGCCGGACGTGACCATCGTGCAGGCGCTGATCCTGCGCTTCCGCCCCGTCAACATGGACGTGCTGCCGCTCTACATCGTGCTGATGCTGTTCCTGCCGCTGATCCTGTGGCTGATGCGCTGGCGTCCGGATGTCACGCTCGGGCTCTCGGTCGTTCTCTACGCACTCACCTGGGAGCTCGATCTCTATCTGACGGCCTATCCGAACGGCTTCTGGGCGTTCAACCCGTTCGCCTGGCAGCTCCTGTTCGTGTTCGGTGCGTGGTGCGCGCTCGGCGGCGCCCAGCGCATGTCGCGCATCATCAACTCGCCGATCACGCTCGGGCTCTGCGTCGCCTATCTGGTCGCGGCGTTCTGCGTGACCCTGACCTGGTACATCCCGCAGCTCGGCCATCTGATGCCGCGCCGAATCGAGCAGTGGATGTATCCGATCGACAAGACCGACCTTGACGTGTTGCGCTTCGCGCATTTCCTCGCACTCGCAGCACTCACCGTGCACTATCTGCGCAAGGATTGGCCGCTGTTGAAGTCGCCGTGGCTGCGCCCGCTGATTGTTTGTGGGCAACACTCGCTCGAGATCTTCTGTCTTGGCGTATTTCTGGCGTTTGCGGGCCACTTCGTCCTTGCCGAAGTGTCCGGCGGCGCCATGATGCACGCGGTGATCAGCCTTTGCGGCATCCTCATCATGTGGGGGGTGGCGTCGTTGATTTCGTGGTACAAGCGTGAGGCCGATAAGGGCGCCGCGCGAAAAGGTGCGCGCAGCAACGCCGATCTGGCGGGAGGGGGCTGATGAAGTCCGTCTCGTGGTTAAGGTTTGGTATCGCGGCGCTGGCTGTTTCGCTGGCGGCCTCCGCGCGCGCGGAAGACGCGCCGCAGAACTGCGAGGTGCCGGCCTACCTGCTGACCACCGAGAGCCCGCTCCCGAAGGTTGCAGACGCCGTCAAGAACGGCCGCACACTCGATATTCTCGTCGTCGGAAGCCGCTCGTCCTCGATCGTCAACACCTCCGACGCCAATGCGTACCCCGCCCGTCTGCAGGCTGCGCTGAAGGACAAGCTGCCGGCGGTCGCCGTCAATCTCAGCATCGAGCTGCAGCCCAAGAAGACGGCCGAGGAAGTCGCGGGCAATCTCGTTAAACTGGTGGAAGGAAAAAGGCCTAATTTGGTCATCTGGCAGACCGGCACGGTCGACGCCATGCGGTCGATCGATCCTGATGAGTTCCGGCAGGCGGTCGACGACGGTGTGGCGACGCTGCAGAAAGCAGGAGCTGACGTCGTCTTGATGAATCTGCAATACAGTCCGCGGACGGAAACATTGATCTCCGTGCCGCCCTATGTCGACAACATGCGTGTGGTGGCGCAGCACCGCGACATTCCGCTGTTCGATCGGTTTGCCATCATGCGGCAGTGGAACGAGCAGGGCGATTTCGACCTGTTCAATCCGACGCACGGGGTCGAGCTGGCCAGGCAGGTTCATGACTGCATCGGCCGGGCGCTGTCGAAGTTCATCATCGACGCGGCGCATATCGGGCCGGCGCAGCAGAACTAGGATTATGTCGTTCATGACGTCGAATGAGTGTCACCGCGTATCCGGGACATGGGAGAAGCTTTCGGCCGTTGCGGTCATTGCCATCGCCCTCGCGCTGAGCCCGCAGACGGTACGGGCGCAGAGCGCAGCGCCGGCTGCACCCGCCGCGCTGTCCGATGTGGAGAGCTCCGGTCCGAAGACTCCGCTGATCAGCGAGCTGCGACCTAGCATCGGACACGTCACATTGGCGCAGGCGAACGATCAGGTGCGCGGGCCGATCGCCGCGGTGCGCCCGGCGGCCACGACCGCGCCGCCTGCGGCGACGACCGCGCCGGCCATGACCGATGCACAGCCGCCGGCTGCAGCCGGGCAGGGCGTCGCGGCCACGCCGCCGCAATCGCGCAGCATCACCGAGCGGGCGATCGACAAGGTCAAGCAGGTCGCCAAATCGGCCACCGACATCTTCAACCGCGTGCCGTGCCTGGCGCCGAAGGGCGTCGCGAAGAAGAATTTCATTTCGCTGCCGCACGTCGCCAACAAGCTCGCCTCCGGCCTGCCGATCGTGATCGTCGCCTTCGGCTCGTCGTCGACGCAGGGCTATGGCGCGAGCGCGCCGGACTACACCTATCCGAATCGGCTCGCCGCGCAGCTGCGCCGGCAATATCCGATGGTCGACATCAGCGTCATCAATGCCGGCGTCGGCGGCGAGGATGCGCCGGAGATGATGAAGCGGATCGAGACGTCGGTGATCGACCGTCACCCGGATCTCGTGATCTGGCAGGTCGGCACCAATGCCGTGCTGCGCGATCTCGATCCGGCCGAGACCGCCAGGCTGGTCGAGGACGGCGTCGCCAAGATCCAGGCCGCAGCCTCCGATGTCGTGCTGGTCGATCTGCAATATTCGCCGCGCGTGAACGAGCGGCAGGAGAGCGCGGGTCGCATGAACAAGCTGCTCGGCCGCATCGCCGAGCTGCATCACGCCGGCATCTTCCCGCGCTTCGAGGTGATGCGCGACTGGCACGAGCGGCAGGCGATCCCGATGAACGAGTTCGTGATCTCGGACGGCTTGCATATGAGCGATTGGGGTTATGCCTGCTTCGCGCAACTGCTCGGCGACGACATCATCCGCTCGGTTGGCCAGGTCAAGCTCGGCATCAACGCGCCGGCCGAGGTGCCGACCTATCGGCCGATGTGACGCCGCGGGCGTCATCCCGGGGCGCTCGCCGCGCGAGCGAACCCCGGGATCCGGAGGTGATGTGCGGATGAGGAATGACGAGTAGCGCGCAGGGATGAGATCGGTCTACTCGCGACGCCACTTCACCATTCGCTACGCCGCGCTGAGGGCGGCGTCGAGATCCTCGATCAGATCGTCGGCATGCTCGAGCCCGGCGGAGAAGCGGATGAAGCCCTCGCTGATGCCGAGCTCGGCGCGCGCGTCCGGCGTCAGCCGCTGATGCGTGGTCGTTGCGGGATGCGTGACCAGCGTCTTGGCGTCGCCGAGATTGTTGGAGATGCGCGCGAGCCTCAATCCGTTGAGCGTGCGGAACGCCGCCGCCTTGCCGCCCTTCACCTCGAAGCCGACCAGGGTCGAGCCGGCGCGCATCTGCTTCTTGACCGTCGCCGCCTGCGGATGGTCCTCGCGTCCGGGATAGATCAGCCGCGAGATCTTCGGATGCGCGGCGAGAAAATCGGCGACCTTGCCGGCGGTCTCAGTCTGCGCGCGCACGCGCACCGCGAGCGTCTCCAGGCCCTTGAGCAGGACCCAGGCGTTGAACGGCGAGATCGACGGGCCGGTCTGGCGCATGAAGTTGTGGATGTGCTCGGCGATGAAGGCTTCCGACGACAGGATCACGCCGCCGAGGCAGCGGCCCTGGCCGTCGATGTGCTTTGTCGCGGAGTAGACGACGACGTCCGCGCCGAGCGCGAGCGGGCTCTGCCAGATCGGCGTGGCGAACACGTTGTCGACGATCAGCCGCGCGCCATGGGCGTGCGCGATCTCGGCGATGGCGGGAATGTCCATCACGTCGAGCGTCGGATTGGTCGGGCTCTCGAGGAAGAAGCTCTTGGTATTCGGCCTGACCGCCTTCTGCCACTGGTCGAGATCGAGCCCATCGACCAGCGTCGACTCGATACCGTAGCGCGGCAGCAGATCCTCGACCACGTAGCGGCACGAGCCGAACAGCGCCTTGGCCGCGACGACGTGATCGCCGGCCCGCAGGGGGGCCAGGATCGCCGTGGTGACCGCAGCCATGCCGGTTGCGGCCGAGCGGCAGGCCTCGGCGCCCTCGAGCTCGATCATGCGGCGCTCGAACATCGCCGTGGTCGGATTGGAGAAGCGCGAATAGATGAAGCCGGGATCCTCGCCCTTGAAGCGCGCCTCGCACTCCTCGGCCGTGGCGTAGACGAAACCTTGCGTCAGATAGAGCGCTTCGGCGGTCTCGCCGAATTCGGAGCGCAAGGTGCCGGAATGCACCAGCCGGGTTTCGGGACGATACTGGGCGAACGACACCGGCGCCTTCGCGGGGGACTTCGACATGTGACCTCCATCGTGACCACCGCGCTCGGCGCGATGGGCACAAAAAAACCGGCCTGGGAAAACTCCTCAAGGCCGGGATCACATTCGTCCCCGGCCTGTTTAGCGACTTATTTAACGTGGCTGCAAGCCGGCCGGCTCAAATCACCACGGGATAAGTGGTGCTCATAGTCGCAACCGGCCTTTCCGTCAAGCCGGCCATCGGATAACCGGTCAAAAGACCCTATATTGGCTCCACAAGCCGCCGTTCCGGCGCCTGCAAAGGATCAGGCCTTGCCGTTTTCGCTTCCCGCCGACGCCCACGGCATCCTCCCCGATCGCATGATCGTGGCGATGGCGGAGGCCGGCTTGATCATTCCCGAATATGATTTCGTCGAGAGCCAGATCCAGCCGGCGAGCTTGGACCTGCGGCTCGGCGACGTCGCCTACAGGGTGCGCGCGAGCTTTCTGCCGGGGCCGGGATCGACCGTCGCCGAGCGCATCGACGAATTGAAGCTGCACGAGTTCGCGCTCGCCGACGGCGCGGTTCTGGAGACCAACTGCGTCTACATCGTGCCGCTGCTGGAGAGCCTGGCGCTGCCGAAGGACATCGTCGCGGCCGCCAATCCGAAGAGCTCGACCGGGCGGCTCGACGTGTTCACCCGCGTGATTGCCGACGGCACGCGACGCTTCGACATGATCGGCGCCGGCTATCACGGTCCGCTCTACGCAGAGATCAGCCCGAAGACGTTTCCGGTCCTGTTGCGCGAAGGCTCGCGCCTGTCCCAGGTTCGCTTCCGCTATCGCGACGCGGTCCTGTCGGAGGACGAATTGATCGCGCTGCACCAGGCCGAGCGGCTGGTGGATCGCGATGATGCGGATCTCGCCGGCGGTGTCGCTCTGTCCGTCGACCTCTCAGGCAGCAATGCGAACGGCTATGTCGGCTACCGCGCCAAGCGCCATACCGGCGTCGTCGACGTCGACCGCCGTGCCGGCTATCCGGTCGAGGAGTTCTGGGAGCCGATCAAGGCACGGCCCGACGGCAGCCTCATCCTCGATCCCGGCGAGTTCTACATCCTGGCCTCGAAGGAAGCCGTGCAGGTGCCGCCGGACTACGCCGCGGAGATGGTGCCGTTCGATCCGCTGGTCGGCGAATTCCGCGTCCACTATGCCGGCTTCTTCGATCCCGGCTTCGGCTATGCCGGCGCCGGCGGGCAGGGCTCGCGCGCGGTGCTCGAGGTGCGCTCGCGCGAGGTGCCGTTCATCCTCGAGCACGGCCAGATCGTCGGCCGCCTGGTCTACGAGAAGATGCTGGCGCGTCCCAACGCGATGTATGGCAGCCGCATCGGCTCCAACTACCAGGCCCAGGGCCTGAAGCTTTCCAAGCACTTCCGCTTCTAGCCGGCTGCGTCTGCCGCGCACCCCCAATGCGCCTGCCGCACAGGGCGCGCGCCAGCGCCGTGCTAGGAAAGCGAAAGCAATCGAACGATAAGACGGCCGCGACCTGCGCGGCCGAGCGGGGAGCTGAGATGTCCGAGATCGGCCTGGCCGACAATCCGGTCGGCGAGGGGCGTGCATTGCCGCCCCCCGAGAAGCCGATGCGGAATAAGCTCGTCGACGGACCCATCCTGCGCACCCTGCTGTCGCTGTCCTGGCCGAACATCATCGCCAACACGGCCGGCACCTGCGTCGTCATTGCCGAGACCTCCTATATCGGCCGGCTCGGCATCGAGGCGCTGGCGGCGATGGCGCTGGTGTTTCCGCTGGTGATCCTGACCATGACGATGTCCGGCGGCGCGATGGGCGGCGGTGTGGCCTCGGCGATCGCACGGGCGCTGGGCGCCGGCGACACCGATCGCGCCTCGACGCTCGCCTCGCATGCGCTGCTGATCGCGCTGCTGTTCGGCGCGACCTTCATGATCGGCATGCTGGTGTTCGGCCCGGCCTTGCTGGAGTTGCTCGGCGGCCGCGGCGCGGTGCTGAGCCATGCCACGGCCTATCTGCAGATCTTCTTCGGCGGCGCGATCCTGCCCTGGCTGATGAACTCGATGGCCGGCATCCTGCGCGGCACCGGCAACATGAAGCTGCCGTCGTTCATGATCCTGAGCTCGGCGATGCTGCAGATCGTGCTGGGCGGCACGCTCAGCCTGGTCCTCGGGCTCGGTATGCGCGGCGTCGCCGCCGGCGCGCTGCTGGCGTTCTGCGTCAGCATCTCGGTGATGGGCTGGTACCTATTTTCGGGGCGCGCGCGCGTCCGGCCGAAGCTGCGCGGCCTCAGGATCAGCGGCGCGATGTTCGCCGACATTCTCAAGGTCGGCGCCGTCGCCTGCTTCTCGCCGCTGCAATCCGTGCTGTCGATCGCGATCTTCACGCATATGCTGGCGTCGTTCGGCACCGCGGTGCTCGCCGGCTACGGCATCGGCGCGCGGCTCGAATTTATGATGACCACGGTCGCCTTCTCCGTCGGCATGGCCTCGGTGCCGATGGTCGGCATGGCGATCGGCGCGCAGCGAATCGCGCGCGCCCGCCGCATCGCCTGGACGGCGGGGCTGGTGTCGTTCGCGTCTGTTGGCGCGCTGTCGACGCTGATCGCGATCGTCCCACAATTGTGGGTCGACATCTTCACCCAGGACGAGAGCGCGCGCGGCGCCGGCCGGCACTATCTGCAGGTCGCCGCGCCGATGTATGCCTTCATCGGCCTGGCGATCTCGATGTACTTCTCTTCGCAGGGCGCAGCCAGGGTGATCGGTCCGGTGCTGGCGCAAACGGTGCGGCTCGTGTTCATCGCCGCAGGTGGCTCTTATCTGTTGAGCCATGCCGCGACCGAGGGCGACTTCTTCATGCTGGCGGCGTCCTCGATGGTGCTGCTCGGCGTGCTGACGCTCGCGAGCGTCATGCTCACGCGGTGGGGGCCGAAGCCGGCCGCGGCGCTGGAGCTGCGCCCGGCCGTGCTGGCGGCCGGACGCGGTCCTGACGCGCACGCGCCGCCCCCGGCGCGTGTCGGCTGAGCCGCTATCCGCGCAGCCTGCCCAACGTGTCCTGCATCGCGCGCGCGCCGAGCTCCATCTGCTGCTCGATATAGGGCGCGATCTCGTGCGGCAGCACGTCGGTGGTCCAGATCACCCGGCAGCGCTCCTCGCCTTCCGCGATGATCTGAAACGACGCACTGTGCTGGCTGATGCGTTCGTTCCTGATGGCGTAGACGAGGCGCCGGCGCTGATCGTTGCAGTCGACCAGCTGCTCGCGCACCACGCTGCCGTTGGCGAAGCTGACAATGCGGACGTCTCCGTCGAGCCTGGTGCCGGTCACGAAGCCGCGCGCCACCCTGGTATGAACGGCGCCGAAATCGCGCACTGCGTCCCACACTGCACCGGCCGGGGCCGCGATCGGAATGTCCTTCTGGATGGATGCCATGACGCTGACCTCACGGACATACGGCTTCGACGTTGTTGCCGTCGGGATCGATCAGGAAGGCGGCGTAATAGGTCGGGCTGTAGTCCGTGCGCGGCCCGGCGCCGCCATTGTCGCCGCCTCCTGCCTTCAAACCCTCGCTGTGGAATCTGGCGACCGCCGCGTGGTCCTGGGCGCGGAACGCGATATGCGCGGTGCCTTTGCTGGCGCCCTTGTCGAGATACAGCCACAGCGCCGGCTGCCCCTTCGGGCCGATGCCCGCCGACGCCTCGTCCTTGGAGCAGAGGATGTGGCCGAGCGGCGCCAGCGCGGCGGTGTAGAAGCGGACGCTGGCGTCGAGATTGCCGACCCTGAGGCCGATATGATCGTACATCGATGATCTCCATGCTTCGCATGCGGCTGCCGCACGCGCCGGGATAATCCAATCAATGGCGGCTCAGACGGTCTTGGAGAATCTTGCGCTCGCCGCGCGAGGCCTTGCGAAACTTCGCCGGCGACACGCCGGCAGCGCGCGAGAAGGTGCGGGTGAAATTCGACAGATCGGCAAAGCCCGAATCGTAGGCGATGGCGGTGACCGGCGTATCCTCCTCGCTGAGGCGCCGCGCGGCGTGCCGCAGGCGGGAGCGGATCAGATATTGATGCGGCGTCACGCCGATCGTAGCGGCGAACATCCGGAGGAAATGAAACGGGCTGACGCCGGCCTCGCCTGCCGCAGCCGCCAGGTCGATGTCATCATGCGCATTGTCGTCGATCCACAACGCGCTCTCGACCGCGCGCCGTCGGTCGCGAGGGCCTGGTGTCGCGGCGCGCGCCTGCTGGCCCGTGGCGGTCGCGACGAAGCGGCTGGCGATGATATGGCCAATCTCGTCGAGGCCCAGGGTCTGCTCGCGCGCGGCGACGGCCTCTGCGAGCTCAGCGAGGACCATGAGCTCCGGCAGCGGCGGCATCGCGCCGGCCCGCCAGGCCTGCCTGTCGCCGCCGATCTCGTCGATCAGCGCATCGTCGAAGAAGAACGACAGGCATTCGTCGCCGCAGACGTGGTCGTGCGTACACATGAACTCATCGCCGGGATGCCCGACCAGCAGCGCGCCGGTGACCAGCTCGAAGACGCGGCCGCGGTGCCGACAGCCGAAGCTGCCCTTGCGGACATAGGACAGCGAGTAGCCGGCATACTGCTCGACATAGGGACGCTCGCCCGGCATCGCTGCACAGCGGAACTCGGACACGGTGACGTCACGGCTTTCGAAAAGGATGGTGGCGGTCATCCTGCAAATCTAGCGCATTGCGGAGGAAAGTGGAGGGCGATGCGCGAGATAATATCGCGCGACGCGAGGCGTCCGCTTACGACGCGCGCGGCCGGTCGACGGCGAGAAACGCGTCGAACAGCGTCAGGCCCGCATGAGGCCGTGCGCCTTCGAGCGACAGCAGCCGACGCTTGGAGACGATGCCGCTGTTGGGCGACGGCTTGTCGAGGCCGTTGCCGATGTCGCGGACGCGATGGCAAGGGACGATCAGGACGAACGTATTCTTGGTCAGTGCCTGCGCGATCGAGTTCAGCGCCTTGGGCACGTGCAGTTCGTCTGCGATCGCGTCGGCGGTGCGCGTCTCGCCGCGCGGAATCGCGCGAATGCAATCGTAGACGCGCTGGTTGAAGGGCGTGACGCCGTCGAGGTCGAGCGCAACGTCGGAGAAGTCGACCTCCTGCCCGCGCAGCATGGCCGCGATGCCTTCGATGGCGAGTTCAGTATTCGAACACGAGCGCTGCTCCCGTGCGTCGGGAAACTGACGAAACAGGCGCCGCCGCGTCTCGATTTCCCGCGCTTCCGGCAATTGTACGCCGGTGATTCCGGCATCGCTCCATGCAATGCCGCAACGGCCGAGGGCCGTATCAAAGATCGTATACCCACGCCCCATGACGCCACCCCAACCCCACGCACATCATATCATCGTCACGATCGCCCGCATCAACTTTGTTTACAAAGTGTTAACAGCGCGGCGTGACGGGGGCGGGTTTGCCCTGATTTGGGTGATGGTTGTCAAGCGTTGCGTTGCGATCTCTGTTGTCGCAGGCGAGACGCGATCGATCAGAGCTCAGACGAGCGGCTCACCATTCCGGTGCGATCGCCAGCAAAATCAGGATCATGCGCGAGCCACAGCTCGAGGAGGCTTAGGAAGGTCACGGCGATCCCGACCGTGATGCTGACATGCATCGCCGATGTATGCGCGAACCCGAGCAGCCACGGCGCTGCAATCAGCCATACGCCAAGCGCAACCTTCAGCCACTCCTCCCAATCGGCGAACGCCACGAGGCCGCCGAACGAGAGCGCGACGACGGCAGCTCCCGCCAGCTCAGCATCGATCCGGCCGGCGCTGCGCGCGAAGCCGAACAGCGCGGGCGCGAAGGCCAGGAACAGGCCGCAACCGAGCGTGTAGAGGTCGAGCGCCGACGGGCCCGACATGAAGGCGAGGGTTTTCGAGGGGGCGGTCGGAGACTTGTGGCCATGGCTCTGCATGATGTGAACTCCCAGCACACGGCGCGGCGACGCGAGCGCCGGCTCCAATGGCAAGGCGAGATCGCCCAATCTGTTCCCGAGACTTGCGGTTGCGACCGATCACGATCGGGCGATCCGGCCATCGCAGACCTTTCGCGTTCGCCGTCTGGGCCCGCGGATCGCGCGGCAACAAGCCGCTTGGCGAAACGCATCGTGTCGGCTAAGCATTGGCGAGCGCGGGCGTAGTTCAATGGTAGAACGGCAGCTTCCCAAGCTGCATACGAGGGTTCGATTCCCTTCGCCCGCTCCAAGCTCCGCATTGGATGCCGACAATGCGAAGGTGAATTGTCCACCGCTTCCGATAGCGCCGGATAAGACGAGTACGCGGTCTATGCTGCGCGATGAGGTGCAGCTGCGGCGTCAGGACGGTATGCGTTGCGCGCGCCCGGTGGAGGGCGGACCTCTCCTGCCGCTCCGCACTTTCGTTGCAAATCGATCAGGACCGCGCGGTTTCGAACCTGACACCAACCCGACGTTCGCGGGAGATCGTGAAGATGGGCGTCGCGGCAGGTGCAGACCTTTTGGCTGTCGCGATCGACTGACGGGCAGGGACCGTGCGCGCGCCGGAGCGTCGTTGCGGCCCTGGCTTCCTCAACCTGCGCGGCTGACGACACGGCGGCCGGCCGGAGGAGCGGTTCTGAAGATCGTCCGGTTGCCAAGATGCAGCTGGGACATGATCACGCCTCTCATCCTCGAAAAACTGCCATCGAATACACCTTTAAGGTGTATTTCAATTGACTGGAAATTCCTGAGGGCGCAAGTTTCGCGGGTATATATTTTCATTACAATCATAGATCAAGCCCAATCATGGATTGTTAAGGGGCCGGATCGGCCCCGACATTCGTTTCGGCAAGGGGGAACGTCCAGTGGCAGAGCAGCCTGTCTCATCGACGGGAGTCGATAACTATTCCCGATACGGCGACTATCTTTCCGCGCAGATGCAGTCCAACCGCAGCTTCGGTTACGGTCTGTTCATTTGCAGGATGCAGGCGGCACCAGGTCCCGTCTGCTCGGCATTCTGGCTCTACTCCAACGCGCCCTCGGCGGCGCAATCGCCCGACGTAGCGCAGAACTGGAATTGGAACGAGGTCGATTTCGAGTTCGTCCCCTTCACCCAGGCGACCCAGGCGGCCTACGCCACCTTCGTGGGCGGGCTGCCAAAACCGAATGACCTGCAAACCTTCGGCGCAACCGTCGCTCTGGGAGATCCGCGTTCGCAGACACTCGATCCGGCCGCGACCTCTTGGACACTCGGCTTCACGCGGACCGATGAGGCCATCGCGCAGCAGATGTGGGCCTACTACAATACGTGGATGGGCGCGCCGGGCGCTCCGCCCAGCGGCGGAACGTTCGTCCTGGAGGACGGCACGACTGGCGCCAAGACCGGTGATCTTGCTTACAATATCAGTTCCGGCGACCTGCAGACAGCGCTCAACAAACTCAACAGCGGCACCGGCTTGTTCGGCGCAGGGCCGGTCACGGTCACCGTCGCGGCGTCGGGCGGTTCGGGAAACATCAACAGCGGCCAGCTCAATCAGATCGATATCACCACGGTTGGCCTGATCAGACAGCTTTCGGGCGGCGAGGCGGTCTCCGCCGTGGGTAACCCCGGTCTCCTTCCCGAAGGGACCTTCATCACCGAGGTCGACCAATCGACGTCGATCGTCACGCTGAGCCAGGCCGCCAGCGCGCCCGTATCAGGCCAGACCTTCCAGTTCACCCCCGTGAACGTTTGGTCGGTTGGCCTCGCCGGTAGCCAGCCAGTCAAAGACGTGCTGATCATCGATACAAGTGATCTCACGCCGGAGGGCACGCTCGGAAGCGTGATCGCCGGCCTCAGCGGTCCCGGTGGCAACGAGGAGACCGCATTCAATGTCTCCGTCTTCCAACCCCTGCACGCGCCGGCGCGCGGGTCGACCTGGTGGGAGTTGCTCGTCGACCAGACCGGGCCCAATTTGATCTGGCCTGACGCGACGACCTGGAAATATCCGCTGACGTCGCTCGCGGCTCCATCCGACCTCGACATGACCAATGCCGTGGCGCTCAACTACTGGCGGAGCCCTGCCGGCCAAGCCTCGAATACCGTCGATTTCACCGGATGGCCCGACGTCACGCACACCGGAATACTCCGGGTGAGCCCCATACCCGGCACGAGCGATCCGAACTCCTTCACCTCGGCGGTGCTCAACAACGAGGCGTATCTGTTCGACACGTCTGGAAACTTCGCGCCTTACAGCGAGTTTCATACGTACACCATCGCGTGGACGCCGACGCGTGTGGCGCAGTACATCGACGCGCCGAACGGCGGCCGCGACATCTCCAATGCCACCCCGGTCGCGGTGTTCGACCGCACTGATTTCCCGTCTGTCGCCAAGTCCGGACCACAGGCGCCGGGCGCGGAGATCCCGTGGATCAGCAGCGAAATGAACATGCCGGTGGGGAACGTCACGATAAATCTCGCCAACTACGTCGCCTTCATGGCTGCCGGTGCGGGACCAAACCCTCCGGTCGAGACGACAGGCAGCCTCACCGCAAATTCGACGGCCGTCACCGTTTCCGATCCATCGGGGATTTTCGCCAGCCAAGTCGTCTCCGGGGCGGGAGTGCCGGCGGGAGCGACGGTGACGGGCGTCAACGGAAGTATTGTGACGATGAGCCTCGCCGCCACGACGAGCGGCACGGGGGTCCCGCTGCAATTCGTGCCGACCGCCACGGTCACGACGACAGGCGACCTCGCGACCGGATCGCCGACGATCTCCAACATCGCTGCGGCGCAGGGAATCTTCGTCGGCCAGCAGGTCTCGGGGGCAGGAGTCCCGGAGGGGACGACGGTGACAGGCGTCGCGCCGCCCGATGTGATCATGAGCGCCAACGCCAGCGCGAGCAGTTCGGGAGCGCCGCTGACCTTCACCACATTGTTCGACGCGACGACGACCGGCGATCTGACCCAAGGTTCGACGATCATCACCAATGTCGCCAATCCCTCGATTGCCCTCCCGGGCCAGTCCGTCTCCGGTCAAGGGATACAGAATGGGACGAGCGTGGTCAGCGTCAACGACACCATGGTCACGCTGACCCAGGCCGCCGCCGCGAGCGGGACGGGTGTCGCGCTGACGTTTGCCACGATGCAGTCCGGCGTCGGGTGGTCGGGTCCCCCTCCCGGTTCTGACTTCACCAACGTGGCGGCCTTCGTGCAGACGATCGGCTGGTACCCGCTCATCCCTTTCAAGTCCGGCAAGGACACGTCGGATTTCGACCTGCAGAGCGACGATGCCCTGTGGCTCGATTTCTCCGACGGAACGTGGACTGCGAGCGATTTCGCGACCGACTTCTCGAAATATTTCGGCATCCTCTACGCGCAGGACTTCACCAGCGCGGGCGGCGCCGGCTCGGCTCCGCTGCGCGATTCGAAGAGCCCTCTCGCCGTATCGTGGGTTGGGGGGCCCAACGGCACTGGCGCCATGCAACTCGCCTGTGCATCGTCGGTGGCCGATCCGGCACGCAATTTCTTCGTCCTGCTCCCGAGCCAGGAAAGTCCGGGCGTGTTGGGCCCCGGCAATCCTCTCGTGCGCGCCGTGGTTCAGTCGACCGGGATCACTTTGAGCGCCAACGCGACCCAAAATGGCGACGCGTTGCTGACCTTCACCAGCACGACCACAGGCGATCTGTTCGAAGGAATAGCGGCGATCTTCAACGTCGCAGACCCGTCGCTCGTCCAGATCGGTCAGTCCGTATCCGGACAGGGAATCGCGACCGGCACCGTGGTAACCGACGTCAATGCATCGGCCGTCACCATCAATTGGCCTCCGACGTCTTCCGGCACGGCGGTCGCGGTGACCTTCGTCAGCACGACGACCGCGACGCTGATCCAAGACGAGGCCGCCGTCACCCTCGCTGACCCCTCGTGCGTCGTTGCGGGCCAAGCGGTCACCGGGACAGGAGTGCCGGCGGGCACGACCGTGGCGCGTGCGAGACAATACTACGCCGCAACCAGCTCGGTCGGCACGCCCACCGCGTTCTACGCGCCGCCGGCGAACACGAGCGTCGAGCTCTTCGTAGGCGTCTGGACCAGTTCGGCTAGCTACTTCCCCCAAGCGACGGTCCAGCCGTACTACACCGCCGAGATCATTGCTTCGACCAGTGCGGAGGGGGCGGTGTCGTGGGCGATCAAATCAGATCCGAAGGGAGCCCTGACCATCGATCCGAGCAACCCGTTCCGCATCGCCGTCGCAGCGCCTTCCGGTTAATCGGATCGCTGGCGGTTTCGGCCAGGTAAGGTTCGCCGAGGCCGGCGCACGGACCTCGCCGGCGTGCCCTCGCCAGCATGCCCTCGGCGCGAGACCAGGGATGCGAGCGGGTCAGCCGCGGGCTGAGCCTGAAACGGCAGTCTGTGGCGCCACCCGCTTCGCATAGATCGCCTCGATCTCCGTCGCGAAAGCACGCTCGATCGCCGGGCGCTTGTTCTTCAAGGTCGGCGTGATCAGGCCTTCCTGTATGGTCCACGGCTCCAAGGTCCAATGCACGGCTTTCGGCGTCGCGTAGGAGGGATAGGCCTTCACGGCGCGGGCGATGTGCCGCAGCAGCGATGCCGCCTCGGCCTCGGTGCCGCGCTGGCCGTGCGCCGCGAGCCGCGCCTGCTGCTCGGCCCAGCCCTTGGCATTGAGCACGACGATCGCGGCCAGGAACGGCCGGTTCTCGCCGATCACGATTGCCTGCTCGAACAGCGGATCGGTCAGGATCGAGGTCTCGAGATCGGCAGGCGCGATCTTCTCGCCGGTCGAGGTGACGAGGATGTCCTTGATCCGACCGGTGATGGTGATGCGTCCCGCATCGATGCGGGCCTGGTCGCCGGTGTGCAGCCAGCCGTCCGCTTCCTTGATCCGCGCGGTTTCCTCCGGCCGGCGCCAGTAGCCGAGCATCACGTTCGGGCCGCGCACCATCAGTTCGTCATTGTCGCCGATGCGCACCTCGATGCCGGGCAGGGCGCGACCGACGGTGCGCGGGTCGTTGTCGTCGGGCGTGTTGACGCTGACGACGGGCGAGGTCTCGGTCATGCCGTAGCCCTGCAGCACCTCGAGCCCGAGCGCCAGGAACAGCCGCACCACCGGCTCGGCGATCGGCGCGCCGCCGCTGACGGCGACCCGCAGCCGTCCGCCGAACCGGGCCAGCACCTTGGCGGCGACCAGGCGCTGCAGCAGCGGCCACGCGATACGGTCGAACGCTGACAGGCTCGTTTCGCGCCCATGCTGCGCATCGAAGCGACGGCCGCCGATCGCGATCGTCAGGTCGAGCAGCGCCCGTTCGAGCGGGTTTGCGGTCCCGCGATGATGCATGACCAGCGAGTAGATGCGCTCATAGATGCGCGGCACCGAGATCAGGATGGTCGGACGGACCTCCACCAGATCTTCGGACAATTGTTTCACCGACCGCGCATAGGCGACGCAGGCGCCGATGGCGATCGGGTAATAATAGCCCGCGGTGCGCTCGAACGTGTGCGACAGCGGCAGGAACGACAGGAACACGTCGTCGGTGTCGGCCGCGAGCCGTTGATGAATCGCCTTGAGGTTGGAGACGACGTTGTCGTGCGACAGCATCACGC
This sequence comes from Bradyrhizobium sp. HKCCYLRH2060, assembly GCF_051168135.1. Lineage (NCBI taxonomy): Bacteria > Pseudomonadati > Pseudomonadota > Alphaproteobacteria > Hyphomicrobiales > Nitrobacteraceae > Bradyrhizobium > Bradyrhizobium sp. HKCCYLRH2060. The sequence goes on along the minus strand of NZ_JBNPUK010000015.1, from coordinate 113,723 downwards.
CCTTGGGCCGGCCCGTCGTGCCGGAGGTGTAGACGATGGCGGCGAGGTCGTGCGGCGCGATGGCGGCCTGGGCGCCGGAAGGCGCGGCGTTGCCGGCTGCGTTCAACCACGCGTCCAGATCGACGAGGCGCGGATCGCCGGTCGGGCCAGCCGGTTGTCGGTCGGCGCAGACGATGCGCCGCAGCTCGGGCAGGGCCTCGCGGACCGCCGCGATCTCCTCCCAGCGGGCGTCCGAATCGACCAGCAGCAGCCGGGCGCCGGAATCGGCGAGGATGTAGGCGATGCTGTCGGCGTTATCGACGGCGTGCATCGGCACCGGCACCAGGCCGAGCGACAGCGCCGCCTGGTCCATCGCGAGATGCGCGATCCCGTTCGGCATCAGGATGGCGATACGCTCGCCCCGGTCGAAGCCCTCGGCCGCAAGCGCCCGCCGCCAGCGGGCGACGACGAGATCGATCTCGCGCCAGCTGAAGCTCACCCATCGGCCGCCTCGCGCGTCGAAATGGCGGTAGGCCGACTTGTCCGGGCTCTGTGCGACGCGCCAGCGCCAAAGCTCGGGCAGGGTGGTGATGGCGGCCAGCGTGCCGGCCGCCATGGCGTGATCATCGATGGGATTTGATTGCTGCACGCCCGTCTCCGGCGATCCTGGACTCCGTTGCGAGCAGAAGCTCTGCAGCGGCGGATCGCGTCCGACGTTGACGTAGCGCAATCATCGCAAGGCAGGTCGCGCGTCCGCGCATGGGAGCCCGGCCATCGCGGCAGGCCGGCACCGCAGCGGACGCCGGACCGGTCGGAGCGTCCATCAGGCGCCCTGCGGGACCTTGTCGAGAAATCCGGTGACGCGCTGGATGCGGCCGTCGGCCAGTTCGACGAAATCCGTGCCCTGGATCGGGGCTTCCGCATTCTCGGGGCCGAGCTCCCAGGAAAACCGCAGATGAGGACCGTGGCCGTCCGCAGCACCGACCAGGCGAAAGCGGAAGTCGGGAAAGCGCTGCTGCACGCCCGCGACCAGGCCATCCACCGCGTCGCGTCCTTCGCCGCGCATCATCGGGTCGACGTAGAGCGCATCCTTGGTCCAGTTGCGCGCGAGCAAGGTGCCGCGCTGCGCGGCGTCGCGTTCGTTCCACAGCGCGATGTAGCTCTCGGCGATCTCGGTCGGGTTGGTCATCGGTGCTCTCCATGTTGTGAACGATGAGGAGCCCATCATCGCGCCCGGCGCGCAGCGAATCGATTACGTCGAACGTCATCTCATCCGGAATGACAGAACTGTAAGTTGCCGTCTGTTTGCGCGAGGCCTACGTCTCGCGCGGCGGCGGTGCGGGGAATGCGTCTCATGATGTCCGACACTTGGAAGTGGATTGCCGTCGCGATCTGCCTGGTGCTGTTCACGGCGGATACCGTGCTCAAGCCGCAGGACAAGCCCAATCGCATGGTCTTCTTCGAGCTGCATCGCGGTGAGAGCCCGACGATGATCGGCATGATGCGCGACGACCTCGTCAAGCTGCCGGGACGCGGCGCCAGCCGCATCCGCGATGCGCTGGCGCGCGGCGAGACGTTAACGGTCTGGCAATACGAATTAAAAAAGATTGAAGACGGCAGCTATCAGGAGGTGCCGGAGCGGCAGATCGAGCTCGGCGCCGCCGATGCGCCGCTCGTCACCTTCGGTGCGCGGATTCGGCTGCCCGATAATTAGTTCGATCCGCCGGGGCCGTGAGCGTCGGGAGGCCGATCGTCTCCCGACTGCTGGCGCGATGTCGGCGCGACCTCGCTTCATCTCCCTCTCCCGATCAGACGGCGCGGTGCCGCCTGACCCCACCGCAGTCATTGCGGCGCAGGGCCAGGAGCGGACGGCACAAACTTGTGATTGCATCGACGGCCTCTCCTGACGTCGTCGCATGACGCCATGCCCGCGCGAGCCCTCACCCGCCATCGGGACCGCACCAGCGCCGCTGGGCCGGCGATCCGCGGGATTCGCCTCCCGCCCTGATTGGGGTGTGTCGTGCGAAAGCGCGGCCCCCGGGTTTCTCCGGAGTGCCGGTCGTGCCGCCGTGACGCCGCTGCCGCGCCGATGGGCGAATCATGCCGGGCCTCCGCCTTGCTCGTGGCGCGACCGCCATGTCCGGAACCAGCGTTCGGCCATTTTCGGTGGTAGCGACTCATTGGTGCAGCGGGCTTGCAACACTCGCGGTGAATTTGGCTTTGGTCGCTGCGCTCTCCTGGACAAAAACACGATCTCGAAACACGCTGCATGTGCGATTTGGATTTGGCCTTCGCGTTCCGGTTCTGCGGATGGGGTCGTGATTGCAAGGTCCACCGCAGTCCAAGCATCACAAGAAGCGCATCACACGAAGCGTGCCAAAGTCGGTCAGATCGGTTTCGCCGGGTTGCACTGGGGCTCGACATGAAATTCTGGACGGGATTGCTTGCGGTCGTTCTGTTGCTGTCGGGGGTCGGCGCCAGCCAGGCCGTGGTCCGGATCGCCGATGACCGCGGCGGCCGGATCGGAACCTATGTCGACAGGTACCAGGGCCTGCGATCTTCCGGGGAGTACGTGATCATCGACGGGCTCTGCGCATCGGCCTGCACCATCGTGCTCGGCGCCATCCCGCACGAGAAGATCTGCGTCACCTCGCATGCCAATCTCGGTTTCCACGCCGCCTGGGATTTCGGCGCCAACGGCCGGGCCGTCACCAATCCCGAGGCGACCCAGATGCTTTACTCGATGTACCCGTCGCCGATCCGCCGCTGGATCACCCAGCGCGGCGGCCTGACGCCCCGGATGATCTTCCTGAAGGGCAAGGAGCTGCAGGCGATGTACAAGCCCTGCTACATGGATGCCCAGGCATCCTCGCCCTCGTCCTCGCATGTCGCTCCCAATGCGCCGGCCATCTCTCCGGCCGCGGCCAAGGCCTCCGCCTCCCATTGATAACGGCTGGCATTTGGGCTGATCGGCCTCCCGACTGCGGCGCTTGCCTGGACCGGTTGCGGGGCTTATCTGGAGTCTGAGGGGCGGGCCGCGTGGTCGGCTCCGGCCGATGAGTACGCCATCATGCAGCCTCTTTCAGCGCCGCAAGAGATACCGTCCGTGTCGCAAGCCCGGCGTCCCGCCGCTGTGCCGGCCATCGCGGCGGGGCTCGCGGCGATCGGGCTCGTCCTCGGGGCCGTGACGATGTGGGCGCAGTACGGGACCGCGGTGTTCTTCGAGACCCTCGCGGCCGGCTTGCAGGCCTGCTTCTGAGAGACAGTGAAGGAGCGCGCAATGCCGTCCAATATCACCCGTCCGCTGGTGATCGTCGGAGCCTTCGCCGCCAGCCTGGTGATCGGGCTGTCGCTGATGTTCCTCGTCATGGGCGGCGGACGCAACATCGCGGCGCCGGCGGCGATCGGCGGCCCGTTCCAGTTGACCGACCAGAGCGGTGCGGTCGTCACCGAGAAGAGCCTGGAGGGGCGGCCGACCCTGATCTTCTTCGGCTTCACCCATTGCCCTGACGTCTGCCCGACCTCGCTGTTCGAGATCTCCGAGGTGCTGCGCGCGATGGGCAAGGATGCCGACAGCGTCAACGCCTATTTCGTCTCGGTCGACCCGGAGCGCGACAATCCGGCCGCGATGAAGGATTACCTCTCGAGCTTCGACCCGCATCTCAAGGGCCTGACGGGCGATCCCGAGGTGCTGGCGAAGGTTCTCACCGAATACCGCGTCTATGCCAAGAAGGTTCCGCTGAAGGACGGCGACTACACCATGGACCACACTGCTTTGGTGTATCTGATGGACCGCAATGGCCGGTTCGTCGCGCCGTTCAACCTGAAGCGGACGCCCGAGGAAGCTGCGGCGGATCTCAAGAAATACCTCTGAGCGCGTTAACGCTCCAGCCGGGCGGCTGCCTCCCGGCCGAATCCAGCCTCGAATTTGCGCTGGGATGCTTTATAAGGCGGTGACCATCGGGACCGCTGATGCCGACCGTCTTGTCAAAGCCCGTGAAATCGACCCGTCTCGCCCGCGCCGCCGCTGGCGCGTTGCTGTGCTTCGGCCTCGCCGCGGCCGGTTCCGAGGTGCGCGCGCAAGCGCCGGTGAGGCCGGTCGTCGAGGCGGCGCCGCAGGCCGTCCCTGGTTTCTGGGATCCGCGCCGCCGGCCGGAGCGGCCCGATCTGTCGCGCCTCACCGTGATTCGGTTCCTGACCGAGACCGACTATCCGCCGTTCAACTTCACCGGCCCGGACGGCAATCCGGCCGGCTTCAACGTCGATCTTGCCAGGGCGATCTGCGACGAGATCAAGGTCACCTGCACCGTCCAGATGCGCCGGTTCGAAACCCTGCTCGACGCGCTGTCGTCCAACCGGGGCGATGCGATCATCGCCTCGATCGCGGTGACGCCGCAGATGCGGGCGCGGGCCGACTTCTCCGATCCGTATTACCGCGCGCCCGCGCGTTTCGTGTCCCGCCGCGACGCCGTCATGACCGAGATCCGCCCCGAATTTCTCGAGGGCAAGAAGATCGGTGCCGTCGCCGGCACCGCGCACGAGGCCTACCTCAAGGCGATGTTCACCGACGCCGAGATCAAGACCTATCCGAACGACGAGGCGCTGCGGCAGGCGCTGCGCCGCTCTGAGGTCGACCTGATCTTCGGTGACGGCATCTCGCTGGCGTTCTGGGTCAATGGCACCGATTCCGGCGATTGCTGCGCCTTTTCCGGTGGACCTTTCGTCGAAAGCCGTTATTTCGGCGAGGGCGTCGGCATCGCCGTGCGCAAGGGCAACGACCTCCTGCGCCAGGCGCTGAACTGGGCGCTGTTCCGGGTCTGGGAAAAAGGCCGCTACACCGATCTGTGGCTGCGCTACTTCTCGATCAGCCCGTTCTAGAGTTTCACCTGCCGGGTGGGCGAAGGCGTCATGCGCCCGGCCCGCCGTCGCTGCGCATCCACCGTCATTGCGAGGAGCGGAGCGACGAAGCAATCCAGAAGCCTTGTGACGGCTGGATCGCTTCGCTTCGCTCGCGATGACGCCCTGTGTTAGTTTTCTGCTCCTTCGAAACCGGTACTTCAAGATGTCCACGATCGATCTCGTCCCGACCAGCCCGAGCGACCTGCGCGCGCTTGCCGAAAACTCCAACGCCTGGCCGTTCGAGCAGGCGAAGGCGATCGTCAACCGGCTGAAGAAGACCCCGAAGGACGAGGTGCTGTTCGAGACCGGCTACGGCCCGTCCGGCCTGCCGCACATCGGCACCTTCGGCGAGGTCGCGCGCACCACCATGGTGCGCCACGCCTTCCGCGTGCTGACCGAGGACAAGATCAAGACCCGCCTGATCGCGTTCTCCGACGACATGGACGGCCTGCGCAAGGTGCCGGACAACGTGCCGAACAAGGAGATGCTGGCCATGCATCTCGGCAAGCCGCTGTCGCGCATCCCCGATCCGTTCTCCAACGAGTATCCCTCGTTCGCCGCGCACAACAATGCCCGGCTGCGCGCCTTCCTCGACCGGTTCGGCTTCGACTACGAATTCGCCTCCTCGACCGAGTACTACACCTCCGGCAAGTTCGATGCGGCGCTGTTGCGCATGCTGGAGCGGCTGGAGAAGGTGATGGCGATCATGCTGCCGTCCCTGCGCGAGGAGCGCGCGGCGAGCTACTCGCCGTTCCTCCCCATTTGCCCGCGCACCGGGCTGGTGCTGTACGTGCCGATCGTCGAGCACGACGCCAAGGCTGGTACGATCTCCTATGACGATCCCGAGACCAAGGAGCGGATGACCGTTCCGGTCACCGGCGGCCATTGCAAGCTGCAATGGAAGCCGGACTGGGCGATGCGCTGGCACGCGCTCGGCGTCGACTATGAAATGGCCGGCAAGGACCTGATCGATTCGGTGAAGCTGTCGGGCAAGATCTGCGCGGCGCTCGGCGGCACGCCGCCGGAGGGCTTCAACTACGAGCTGTTCCTCGACGAGAAGGGCCAGAAGATCTCGAAGTCGAAGGGCAACGGCCTGACCATCGATGAGTGGCTGCGCTATGCCTCGCCGGAATCGCTGTCGCTGTTCATGTATCGCGAGCCCAAGGCAGCGAAGCGGCTGTATTTCGACGTCATCCCGCGCAACGTCGATGATTACCAGCAGTTCCTCGAGGGCTTCTCCAGGCAGGACGCCAAGCAGCAGCTCGGCAATCCGGTCTGGCACATCCATTCCGGCAAGCCGCCGAAGGCCGACATGCCCGTCACCTTCCAACTGCTGCTGACCTTGGTGTCGTCGTCGAACGCCGAGAATGCCGAGACCCTATGGGGCTTCATCGGCCGCTACCGGCCAGGCGTGACGCCGCAAACCCATCCCAAGCTCGATGCGATGGTCGGCTACGCGATCAACTACTATCGCGACTTCGTCGCGCCCACCAAGACGTTCCGCGAGCCGACCGAGGGCGAGCGCGTGGCGCTGCAGGATCTGCGCGACGCGTTGTCGAACCTGCCGGCGGAGGCGACGGCCGAGGACATCCAGAACGTGGTCTACGAGATCGGCCGCCGCGAGCCGTTCCTCGACCACGCCAAGAAGGGCAAGGACGGCCGCCCGGGCGTGTCGCTCGACTGGTTCAACATGCTCTACCAGGTGCTGCTCGGCCAGGAGAAGGGCCCGCGCTTCGGCTCCTTCGTCGCGGTCTACGGCCTGAACAATGCGGTGGCGATGATCGACGGGGCATTGGCACGCAGCGCGTAAGGCCAACGCTGGTCATGACACAAAAGGTGTCGTCCCGGCCTTGAGCCGGGACCTATAGCCACCGGCCAACATGTGGCGGAGGGTCTCCGCCATCTTCTCAACCAATCAGGATTCCGCGGTATGGGTTCCGCTTTCGCCGGGACGACGGCGGAATGCGCGGCGGCGCTTTCCACCGCCGCGCGGCGAGCGAACTACACCCCTTGCAGCACGAAGCGGCGGTCGAGCTTCTGCACCGGGCGGGCGTTCATCGGATACAGTTTGGCGAATTTCGCCACGTCGGCTTCCGCGACCGAGACCGGCTCGCTCAGCAGCAGCCATTCGACCACCTCCGAGCAGGGCGGCGTCGTCAGCGAGCCGGCATAGCGATAATAGGAGCGGCGCGCTGGCAGCATCATGTGGGGATTGATGCGCGGATCAGCCTTGACCGCGGGACCCTCCTTGTCCGGCATCGTCGCGACGATCTGCGCGAAGGCGGCGTTGGGGCGGCCGGTGGTCATGAGCACGCCGAGGACGGCGAGGCCGCCGGAGGCGGCGCGATGCACGAAATGCGCCTCCATCGGATAGTTCTTGCCGCCGATCTGGTGCTCGCTCGGACGATGGAAATGCACCTGCAGCAGCTTGTAGGTGGTGCCCTCGAGCTTCATGGTGCTGCTGCCATCGGCGAAGTTGAGCTGGATGGTGTGGCCGTTGTTGACGATGGTGTCGGCGGTCCTGGCCCAGTTCAGCCTGAAGTCGGGCAGCTGGGCCCGAGTCGAGTGCTCGATGTCGATGGGCGATTGCTGGGTGCCGACGCCGCAGACCTTGTTGGCCGCGTCGAGATCACCCCATTTGGCCGGTCCGGTCGCGCCCTCATAGCTCCAGTGCGGGGCGCCCTCGGCGGCGAAGCCCGGGGTGGCGCAGACGGGGCACAGGGCGAGCCCCGCCAGGGCCTTCAAGACGTGGCGGCGGTCCATGACAATCTCCAAAGGTTCAAGCGTGGGCATGATCGGCTGCGAATCGCGCGCAACAGGAAAGCCGAATCAGGTTAACTCTTGCTGAGGAACCGGTTGCACCCTCGCGAATTCGCCGTCGCTCGGATACAACCTGAGCGGGTCAGCCGCTGAACTGTCCCGGGCAAACGATGCTTGAGTTCGCCGCCCCCTGCCGATACGGTCGGCCGCTCCCGAAAACATCAGCAAACTCAAGCTCAAGCCAGGACCGCGCGAAGGTGCCCAAAATCTACAAAATCTGCTCAGCTTCGGCCTGGCGCGAGGCGGAGCGGCTGGGCGTGTACCGCGGCAGCGCGGACGATCTGCGCGACGGGTTCATCCATTTTTCGACCGCCTCCCAGGTGCCGGAGACGGCGCGGAAGCACTTCTCGGGGCAGAGCGCGCTGTTCCTGGTCGAGGTCGAGGCGGATGCGCTGGGGGCAGGCTTACGCTGGGAGCGCTCGCGCAACGACGAGCTGTTCCCGCATTTGTATGGCGAGCTCGATCTCGGCGCCGTGACCGCCGTTCACCAGATGCACAGCCGTGCCGATGGCGGCCACGACCTTCCGGAATTGAAGCCGTGATCCGCGCTTTCGACCAGCTCTCGCTGCCGCTGCTCCGATGGCTCGACGCCGAGGATGCGCACCGGCTCGCCATCCAGGGCCTGAAGCTGCTGCCGGCGATCAAGCCGCGACCGGATGATGCCAAGCTCGCGGTGCGCGCCTTCGGGCTGAACTTCCCTAACCCGGTCGGCATGGCCGCCGGCTTCGACAAGAACGCCGAGGTGCCGGACGCGCTGCTGCGGCTCGGCTTCGGCTTCGTCGAGATCGGTTCGGTGACCCCGCGGCCGCAGAGCGGCAATCCGCGCCCGCGGCTGTTCCGGCTGGAGCGCGACGAGGCGGTCATCAACCGCATGGGCTTCAACAATGACGGCGCCGAGATCGTGCTGCGCCGGCTGGCCGGCCGCGCTCATCAGGGCGGCATCGTCGGCGTCAATGTCGGGGCCAACAAGGATTCGGCCGACCGCGTCGCCGACTATGTCCGGCTGATCGAGACCTTCGCGCCAGTGGCGAGCTATTTCACCGTCAACATCTCCTCGCCCAACACGCCGGGCCTGCGCAATCTGCAGCAGGCCTCGCAGCTCGACGAGCTCTTGTCCAAGGTGCTCGAGGCGCGCGACCGTATCAGGCGGAAATCCGGTGACACCCCGGTTCTGCTCAAGATCGCCCCCGATCTCAGCCTGGCCGAGCTCGACGACGTCGTCCACGTCGCCCGCTCGCGCGGCGTCGACGGCATGATCGTGTCGAACACGACGCTCGCCCGGCCGAGCTCGCTGCGCGAGCAGTTGCGCGCCAGGGAGCAGGGCGGCCTGTCCGGGCGGCCGCTGTTCCGGCTGTCGACCCGCATGGTGGCCGAGACCTTCGTGCGCGTCGAAGGCGCGTTCCCGCTGATCGGCGTCGGCGGCATCGACACCGGCGGCGCCGCGCTGACCAAGATCCGCGCCGGCGCCAGCCTGATCCAGCTGTATTCCTCGCTGGTCTACAAGGGCCTCGGCCTGGTCGAGAGCATCAAGGCCGACCTGACCTCGACCCTGCTGCGCACGGGACGCGATTCGCTGTCGGAGATCGTGGGCGCCGATGCCGCCACGATCACCGCCGAGGATTGGCCGGTCTAGCGCGCGGTCTATCGTCGACAAAGAATGTAGGGCGGGCAAAGCGCAGCGTGCCCACCCTTTGCACGTCAAGGAAGGCGGCGGGCACGCTGCGCTTCGCCGCCCTACGACCCTCATGATTTCCCGAACGACGCCCGCAACAGCGCCGGATAGCGCGCGGCCTGGAAGCCGCCGCGCGCCGCGTAGAAGCTCAGCATCGCGATCCACAGGCCCGTATTGCCGAAGCCGCGCAGCGCCAGCCAGGTGCCGAGGAAGACGACCAGCGCCGCCACCATGAGGTTGCGCATGTCGCGCGCCCAGGTGGCGCCGATATAGACGCCGTCGAATGCAAAGGCGAACACCGACAGCAGCGGCGACGCCACCACGAACGGCAGGTAGTCGCGCGCCGCACGGCGCACGGCATCGCTTGCCGTCATCACGTCGATCAGCACCGGCCCGAACAGCGCGAAGATCGCGGCCACCGCGAGCGCGAAGCCGAAGCCCCAGGTCAGCACCAGCCTCGTGGCGCCGGCGAAGGCGTCCTTGTTGCGCGCGCCGAACGCGTAGCCGCAGAGCTGCTCGGCGGCATTGGCGAGCCCGTCGAGGAAGAAGGCGGCCACCAGCAGGAAATTGTTCAGCACCGCGTTTGCGGCGAGCGTCGTGTCGCCGGCGCGCGCGCCTTGCGAGGTGAAGAACAGGAAGGCCACGATCATCGCCGCGGTGCGGATCATGATGTCGCGGTTGACGGCCATCATGTGCATCAGCTTGGCGCGGTCGAGCAGCGCCGCACGCGACATCCGGGCGTCGGCCTTGACCAATCGGCGCGCCAGCACGAGGCCGATCGCGACACCGACCGTTTCCGCGATCACGGCGGCGATCGCCGCGCCGGCGATGCCGGCCTGCAGCACCTGGACGAACAGGATGGTCGCGGCCATGTTGATCAGGTTGATCGCGACCTGAACGCCCAAGGCCAGCCGCGCACGCGCCAGTCCGACCAGCCAGCCGAGCAGCACGTAGTTGGCGAGCGCCAGGGGCGCCGACCAGATCCGGACGATGAAATAGCTGTGGGCCGCGCTCAGCACGGCGTCGCTGCCGCCCATGATGTCGAAGATGATCGCGCCCAGCGGCAGTTGCAGCGCGATCAGGCTGACGCCGATCAGCGCGGCCAGCACGAGGCCGCGGACCAGGACCATCAGGATCTCGTCGGTCTCGCCGGCGCCGAGCGATTGCGCAGTGAAGGCGAGCGTGCTGGCGCGGAGGAACGCGAACAGCCAGAAGAGGCAGTCGAAGATCACCGAGGCCATGGCGACGCCGCCGAGCATGGCCGCTTCACCGAGCCTGCCGATCGCTGTGGTCGAGACGATGCCGATCAGCGGCGTGGTCAGATTGGCGATCATCGCGGGGCCCGCGATGTCGAACACCTGCGCAGTCGTGACTTTGGCTGAAGCGGTCAAGAACGGCTCTTTGATTGGCGAAACGCGCGACGCGCGCGTCTCTGCCGTTCTTAGCGGCCTTTCGCGTCTCCCGGCTAGAGGTCGATGCTCATGCCGTCATGCGCGGCCACGTGGTCGATGCGGTCCAGTCGGCCCAGCATGTCGTCGCTCATATGGGTGAGCATCAGCCGCTTCGGCCTGATAGCATCGAGATGCGCCTCCAGCGTCGCGAGGCTGAGATGGTTCTTCACCGCCTTGTCGTAGGTGTAGGCCTCGGCGATCAGCAGGTCGGCGTCGCGGCCGAGCCGGATCAGGCTATCGGTCCATTCGGTGTCGGCCGTATAGGCGACGACCTTGCCTTCCGCCTCGATGCGGTAGCCGAGAAACGGCCCTCCGGAGTTGCCGTGCACCACCGCAAACGGCGTCACGCTGATGTCAACGAAGCGCGTCGTCTCCTCGGGCACCAGCTCGATCACCGACAGCTCGAACTTGCGCGGCGTCGTCGACGAATGCTCGAACAGCGCTTCCATCACCTGCGTCAGCCGCGCCGCGATGCCGGCGGGGCCGGCGATCACCAGCGGCGTCGTTCGCCGTAAGAACTGCGCATCGAGCAGCAGGAACGGCAGGCCGGCGAAATGATCACCGTGGAAATGCGTGATCAGGATCAGTTCGATCGCGTTGCAGGCGATGCCGAGCCGCTTCAGCGCCGGCAGCGACGAGGCGCCGCAGTCGATCAGAAGATTGGTGAGCGCCCCCGTCAGATGGAAGCAGGTATTGGACCTGCCGCCCGATCCGAACGCGTCACCGCAGCCGACGAAGCGGAGCTGCATCGGCTGCGTCTCTCTAGCGGCCGCGCGGAGCGAACAGCCGCGACAGGAACCAGATCGGGATCACGATGACGGCGCCGAGCAGGAAGTAGCGCCACAGCCAGTTGAAGGCGTCGAAGCCGAGCTCGTACAGCCGGATGAACAGCAGCCGGATGCTATGCAGGATGTTCAGCGGATCGAAGCCGATGGCCGACAGCACCACGCCGACCAGGATCGACAGCAGCACAAGCCGGAACGCCACCGACAGCGGCGAGCCGCCGAGAAAACGGTACAGGCCATCCGAGCTGCGGGCGCGGGCCGGATAGTCCCTGACGTCGTTCGACATGGCATCGTCTCCAGGCGGGTTCGTCGGATTCGCGAGCCCGATTATAAAGCACGGCAGGGCAGGTGGGGAACCCGGCTCAGCGCCGCAAGCCGGTTGCCGGCATTTAATGTTCCTCCGCGCTGCCGGACATTTGCGGATCGCCGCGCATTTCAATGCTGTCATGGCCGGGCTTGACCCGGCCATCCATCTTTCGAGTGAGGATGGATGCCCGGGCCTTCGCCGTGCCGAAGCGGCTACGGCCGCGCAGGCGGGTCAAGCCCGGGCATGACGAGTCCCCTATTGTCAGGCCATTTTGGGGTCTAGACACGCGAGACGCTGTCACGCCAGCGCCTCGCTCTTCAGCAGGCGCTCCAGCGTCTCCAGCCGGTCGGCGTCGCGCGGCGGCTTGTCCCAGCGCAGCCGGCTGATGCGCGGAAAGCGCATCGCGATGCCGGATTTGTGCCGCGGCGAGCGCTGCAGGCCCTCGAACGCCACTTCGAGCACAAGGCCCTGCTCGGGCTCGTGCACGACATGCCGCACGGGACCGAACTTCTCGGTGGTGTTGCGGCGGACGAAGCGGTCGATCTGCAGGAGCTCCTCGTCGGTGAAGCCGAAATAGGCCTTGCCGACGGGGACGAGCTGATCGCCGCCGTCTCCTGCCGTCCAGACGCCGAACGTGTAGTCGGAGTAATAGGACGAGCGCTTGCCATGGCCGCGCTGCGCATACATCAGCACGGCATCGATGATGTGCGGATCGTGCTTCCACTTCCACCATTGCCCCTTGGGACGGCCGGGCAGATACAGCGCGTCCCGCCGCTTCAGCATCACGCCTTCGACCGCCTCGGCATCGTCGCCGGCACCGGCCGAGGCGGGATTGGCACGCGCAGCCTTCAGCTCGTCCCAGGTCGCGAACGCAATCGTCGGCGACAGGTCGACGCGCGGGTCATCCAGACGCCGGATGAACGCTTCGAGCCGCTCGCGCCGCTGTTCGAACGGCAGCTCGCGCAGATCGTGCTCCTCATCGCCGAGCAGGTCGTAGGCGCGCAGGTGGATCGGATACTCCTTCATCAGCTTCGGCGACACCGTCTTGCGGTTCAGCCGCTGCTGCAGCACGTTGAAGCTCTGCACGCGACGGTCGCGCACCACCAGCAGCTCCCCGTCGAGCGCGCCGGGCAGATGCAGCGAGGGCAGCAGGTCCGGGAAGCTTGCCGTGATGTCCTCGCCGCTGCGCGAATACAGCCGCGTGACGACGCGGCCATCGGCCTCGCGGCCGCTCACTGCCTGCACGCGGATGCCGTCCCATTTCCATTCCGCGATGTAGTCGGCTGCCTTCATGTTGGCGAAGTCGTCGTCGTCGACGGCATGCGCCAGCATCACCGGCCGGAACGGCGCGGGATCGCGATTGACCGGCTTGTCGCCGCGGCCTTCCAGCCAGGCGAACAGGTCGAGATAGGGCGGCGCGAGGCCCGGCCAGATCAGCTCGACCTCGTGCGGGTCCTTGTCGCCGAGGGCGGCGGCCGCGGTCTTGGCGAGGCGCGCGGAGATGCCGATGCGCAGGGCGCCGGTGACGAGCTTCAGCAGTGCCCAGCGCCCAGTTTCGTCGAGTTCATCCAGCCATTGCGCGAGCTGCCGCGGCATCTCCGTCTTGCCGAGCGTGCGCAAGGTGGTGACGACCTCGGTCAGCGTCGGCGGTGGCGGGTTGTTGTGGTCTGCGGCGTGCGATCCGGGTGTGTGCGCTTCAGGGAAACCGCCTGTGTGGCACCCCCCTCCCTGACCCTCCCCCACAAGGGGGGAGGGAACGGAGGGAGTGGTGCTCGGAGGAGCAAGAGCACTTTTCGAGCTGCCGTTCGCTATCGAATGAGATGCAAACTCCGGGTCCCACTCGGCTCCCTCCCCCCTTGTGGGGGAGGGCTGGGGAGAGGGGTACCCGGAAACGAGCTGCTCATTAGGAGCGCCCTTCGGCCACATCAGCGCGACCGTCTCCGAGAGATCGCCGACATAGTCATACGACAGCGCGAACAGCGCCGGATCGGTGCGCGCGGCGATGAGATCGCGGATCAGGGCCGGCTTGGCGTGCTTGAACGACAGCGCGCCGGTCAGCGCTGATAGCGCGTAGCCGCGATCGGGGTCCCCGACCTCGCGGAAATACGCCGTCAGCAGCCGCAGCTTGTTGTTGCGGCCGGGCTCGTAGGCGAGGCGGTCGAGCAGCTCGGCGAAGCGGTTCATGCCTCGGCGTCCTCCGTCGCCGCCACTTCGCTCTCCTCCTCGTCGCCGTAGCCGACCAGGTCGAGCGGCCGCGCGGCAAGCCCGCGCGACTGGCACCAATGCACCAGCGCGTCCTCCTGGCCATGGGTGACCCACACTTCGCTTGCGCCGGTCGCCGCGATCGTCGCGGTCAGCCCGGCCCAGTCGGCATGGTCAGAAATCACCAGCGGCAGCTCGATGCCGCGCTGCCGGGCCCTGGCGCGCACCCGCATCCAGCCCGAGGCGAAGGCGGTGACGGGATCGGGAAAGCGCCGGGTCCACAGGTCGGAGGTCGCGCTCGGTGGCGCAAGCGTGATGGTGCCGGCAAGCTCGGCCTTCTTGACGCCCTTCACAGGCCGCAGCTCGCCCAGCGCGATGCCCTTGTCCTGATAGTAGCGCGTGATCTTCTCCATCGCGCCATGCAGGTAGATCGGCCGATCATAGCCGGCCTCGCGGATCAGCGCGATCACGCGCTGCGCCTTGCCGAGCGAATACGCGCCGACCAGATGCGCGCGCTCGGGAAACAGCGCCACCGAGGCCAGCAGCTTGTTGACCTCAAGCGCCGCGTCGCCGTGACGGAAGACGGGCAAGCCGAACGTGGCCTCGGTGATGAAGACGTCGCATTGCACGAGCTCGAACGGCGCACAAGTCGGATCGCGCGCATCCTTGTAGTCGCCGGAGGCGACGATGCAGGTCCCGCCGCAGGACACCTTGATCTGCGCCGAGCCCAGCACATGGCCCGCCGGGTGGAAGCTCACGGTGACGTCGCCGAGCCTGATCTCCTCGCCATAGCGGATCGGCTGCGTGTTGCCGGCAAAATTCTCGCCATAGCGCAGCCGCATGATGTCCAGCGTCTCCTGCGTCGCCAGCACGGCGCCGTGGCCGGCACGGGCATGATCGGAATGGCCGTGGGTGATCAGCGCCCGCTCGACCGGGCGCACGGGATCGATATGAAAGCCGCCGGACTTGCAGCACAGGCCGGACGGAACGGGCAACAGAATGTCTTGCGGGCGCATCAAGTTCATATAGGTCTCGTCAGCCGGATTTTCAGTCTGTCCCATTCCCGGCCGGGATGCGCGGGCTTGACCCGCGCATCCATCTCCTGGAATGACAGCCCGCCCAGACCACGGTTCCAGCATGCCCCACCGTTTCTTCCTCTCCTCCGGCGACCTGATCGCCGACCGCCGCTACGAGTTCGCCCGCGACCTGCAATTGAAGGGCGATCTGGCCGCGGCCGCGGAGGTGATGGAGCAGGCCATCGAGGTCGCGCCGAACTTCGCCTCGGCGTGGTTCGAGCTCGGCCAGATCAGGATTGCGCTCGGCGAAACCGACAAGGCGGTCGCCGCGTTCCAGAACGCCCGGGGCGCCGATCCGGATGACCGCCATGGCGCCAGCGTGCGGCTGATGCAGCTCGGTGCCGCGCCGCTGTCGGATATGCCGAAGGCCTATGTGCAGTCGCTGTTCGACCAATACGCGCCGCGCTTCGAGTCCGAGCTGATCGAGCGGCTCAACTACCGGGCGCCGGCGATCCTGTTCAAGGCGGTGCTCGCAGTGCGCGCCGCTGAGCGCAAGCCGGCCTACTTCAAGCGCGCGATCGATCTCGGCTGCGGCACCGGGCTGGGCGCGGCGGCGTTCGCCAAGAATGTCGACAGCATCATCGGGATCGACCTGTCGGCCGGCATGATCGCGGAAGCGCGCGCCACCGGGCTCTATGCCGGGCTCGAGGTCGACGATATGACGGCAGGGCTGGCGCGCCAGGACGATGCGTCTGCGGATCTCATTCTTGCTGCCGATGCGATGGTCTATGTCGGCGACCTCGGCCCGGTGTTGCGCGAGGCGCAACGTGTGCTGATGCCGGGGGGGCTGCTGACCTTCACCGTCGAGACCCATGACGGCGACGGTGTCATCATGGGCAAGGGGCTGCGCTATGCCCATGGCGCGGAATATGTCCGTGGCGTGATTGCGGCCGCGGGATTGAAGCTGGCCCATCTCGCGCCGGCGTCGCCGCGGACCGAGGAGCAATTGCCGGTGCGCGGCCTGGCCGTGGTCGCCACCAGGACTTGAGTCTACACGCTATTGAATGCGCTGCACGCGGCGTCCAATGCGGCAACTTCGCTCTTGCCGCAGCTCTCCCGATGCCAAAAAATGCCGGCAGTCCAGGGAGAGACAAAAATGAAAAAACATCTGACGCGGCGCGATTTCTGCGCCACCGCGCTTGCGACCATCGGCGCCTCGACGATCGCTTCGCCCTATGTCTGGGCCGCCGAAAAGAAGTATGACGCCGGCGCCAGCGATACCGAGATCAGGATCGGCCAGACCATTCCGCATTCCGGCCCCGGCTCGCTGTATGGTGTGCTCGGCCGTGTCGGCGAGGCCTATTTCCAGATGCTGAACGAGCAGGGCGGCATCAATGGGCGCAAGGTCAAGTTCCTGACGATGGACGATGCCTATAGCGCGCCGAAATGCGTCGAGGCGACCCGGCGGCTGGTCGAGCAGGACGAGGTGCTGGCGCTGTACGGCTCGCTCGGCACCGCGCCGCAGACCGCCGTGCACAAATACCTCAACTCCAAGGGCGTGCCGCAGCTCCTGCTCAACACCGGCGCCTCGAAGTGGAACGACCCCAAGAACTACAAATGGACCATGGCCGGCCTGCCGCTGTATCCGACGGAGGCGCGCATTCTCGCCAAGCATGTGCTGAGCGTGAAGCCGGAAGCCAAGATCGGCATCCTCTATCAGAACGACGATTTCGGCCGCGATTTCCTGGGACCGTTCAAGAAGGTGCTGGCCGATGCCGGCGGCAAGGCGCAGGTGATCATGGAGCAGACCTATGATCTCACCGAGCCGACGGTGGACTCCCAGCTCATCAACCTGTCGAAGTCCGGCGCCGACGTGTTCTACAACATCACCACCGGCAAGGCGACGTCGCAGTCGATCCGCAAGGTGGCCGAGCTCGGCTGGAAGCCGCTGCAGCTGTTGTCGGCCGGCTCGACCGGCCGCTCGATTCTCTCGGCCGCCGGACTCGAGAATGCCAAGGACATCGTCGCCATCCGATATTCCAAGGATGCCGGCGTGCCGCAATGGAAGGACGACCCGGACGTCAAGGGTTTCGAGGCGCTGCGCGCCAAGTACCTGCCCAACATCGATCCCGACAACACCATCGCCTATGCCGGCTACGGCCAGGCGGTGTCGATGGGCGAGATCCTGCGCCGCTGCGGCGACACGCTGACCCGCGAGAACGTGCTCAAGCACGCCACGACGCTCGCGGGCTTCCACTCGCCGTTCTTCCTCGATGGCGTCAACTACGCCTACACGCCGGACGACTACACGCCGATGAAGACGCTCTACATCTCGATCTTCGACGGCAAGGACTGGAGCATCTCCGAGAAGCCGATGACGGAGTAGGGATTTTCCCTCCGTCGGATGATGACACAGGAGCTGTCGCCGCACTCTCCGGTGTCGTCCCTGCGAACGCAGGCGTCCCTGCAAGTCATCGTCCCATAAAAGCCGGTGGCTATGGGTCCCAGCGTTCGCAGGGACGACAACGGAGTTTGCTGGGGCGCTGGTGCGCTCCAGCATGGGCTGGGCCGACGGCGGAGGTGGTCGAGGCAGTCGCGTGTTATCGCCCGACCCTCGACGAACCGCGCGTGACTGCCTACCTTCCCCCGGTGCCGCCCCGCGTCTCACCAGTCCCGTCCGACGACAGCGCCGCGCTGCCCGACCATTTCGCAAAATGGTTCGCGGCGCGCGGCTGGGCGCCGCGCGCGCATCAGCTCGCGCTGCTCGACAAGGCGCGGGCCAACCGGTCGGCACTGCTGATCGCCCCGACCGGTGCCGGCAAGACGCTCGCCGGGTTCCTGCCAACCTTGGTGGAATTGGGCTCGGCCTCTGCGTCGAATGACCGATCTGCTCGCGCCAAACAATCCGCTCTCTCCTCTCCCTCCCCCCTTGTGGGGGAGGGGCGGGGAGGGGGGCCTCCGGCGGAAGTATCGATGAGTCCCGCGCCTTCCCGCCGGTACGCCTCGCACGAATCCGGCGAGTCCACTGCCGCGGATCCCGATCCTTCGTCTTCGCGAGTAGCAGGAACCAACCCGGCAGCTGCAAAGGTGATTTCAACGGGGCGATCCGTCGTTCGCTCCACCGGCCTGCACACGCTCTACATCTCGCCGCTCAAGGCGCTCGCGGTCGACATCGCGCGCAATCTCGAGGCGCCGATCTCCGAGATGGGCCTGCCGATCAAGGTCGAGACCCGCACCGGCGACACGCCGGTGTCGCGCCGGCAGCGGCAGCGCCGCTATCCGCCGGACATTTTGCTGACCACACCCGAGCAGATGGCGCTGCTGCTGTCGTCGGACGATGCGCCGTTCCTGTTTTCCTCGCTGAAGCGCGTCGTGCTCGACGAGCTGCACGCGCTGGTCACCTCCAAGCGCGGCGATCTCTTGTCGCTCGCGCTGGCACGGCTGTGGCGGCTCGCGCCGGACATGCGCATGATCGGCCTGTCGGCGACGGTCGCCGAGCCCGAGCAGCTCGCGCGCTTCCTGGTGCCGCAACCGCGCGGCGGCATCGCTGCGGCCGATGTCGTGGTCGCCGGCGGCGCCGCACCGCCGGTGGTCGAGATGCTCGACACCCAGGAGCGGTTGCCATGGGCCGGCCACAGCGCGCGCCACGCGCTGGCCGAGATGTACGAGCTGATCAAGAAGAACAAGACCACGCTCGTGTTCGTCAACACCCGCAGCCAGGCCGAGATGCTGTTCCAGGAATTCTGGCGCATCAACGACGACAACCTCGCCATCGCCCTGCATCACGGCTCGCTCGACGTCGCGCAGCGCCGCAAGGTCGAGGACGCGATGTCGGCCGGCCGGCTGCGCGGCGTCGTCTGCACCTCCTCGCTCGATCTCGGTGTGGACTGGGGCGACGTCGACCTCGTCATCAATGTCGGTGCGCCCAAGGGCTGCTCGCGGCTGATGCAGCGCATCGGCCGCGCCAATCACCGGCTCGACGAGGCCTCGCGCGCGGTGCTGGTGCCGGCCAACCGCTTCGAGGTGCTGGAATGCTCGGTGGCGATCGACGCCATCGCCGACAATGCGCAGGACACGCCGCCGCTGCGCATCGGCGCGCTCGACGTGCTGGCTCAGCACGTGCTCGGCTGCGCCTGCGCCGAGCCGTTTCTCAGCGACGAACTCTATGCGGAGGTGATCACCACCGCGCCCTATGCGTCGCTGTCGCGGGCCGATTTCGACGACGTCGTCGACTTCGTCGCCACCGGCGGCTACGCGCTGAAGACCTATGAGCGGTTCGCGCGCATCAAGCAGGATGCGAAGGGCCGCTGGCGCGTCGCCAATCCCAAGGTGCGGCAGAGCTATCGCTTGAACGTCGGCACCATCGTGGAAGAAGCGATGCTGAAGGTGCGGCTGGTGCGCGCGCGCGGCGGCGGCACGGGAGCGACCGGCGCGATCGCGCGCGGCGGCCGGCTGCTCGGCGAGATCGAGGAGGCGTTCATCGAAGGCCTCACGCTCGGCGACACTTTCGTGTTCAGCGGCGAGATCGTGCGCTACGAGGCGCTGGCCGAGGACCAGGTCTATGTCAGCAGGGCCAACGACTCCGATCCGAAGGTGCCGTCCTATATGGGCGGCAAGTTTCCGCTGTCGACCTATCTCGCCGAGCGCGTGCGCGGCCTGCTCGACGACCGCACGGCCTGGAGCGCGTTGCCGGAGCAGGTGCGCGACTGGCTGTCGTTGCAGAAGGACGTGTCGCGCATCCCGGCCCGGCGCGAGCTGCTCGTCGAGACCTTTCCGCGCTCCAACAAGCACTACATCGTCTGCTATCCGTTCGAAGGCCGGCTCGCGCATCAGACGCTCGGCATGCTGCTGACGCGCCGGCTCGAGCGGGCGCGCGCCCGGCCGCTCGGCTTCGTCGCCAATGAATATGCGCTTGCGGTGTGGGGGCTCGGCGACATGTCGCTGATGGTCAAACAGGGGCGGCTCGACCTCGCCAAGCTGTTCGACCCGGATATGCTCGGCGACGATCTCGAAGCCTGGCTCGCCGAATCCGCACTGATGAAGCGCACGTTCCGCTCCTGCGCCATCATCTCCGGCCTGATCGCGCGGCGGTCGACGACCGAGGAGAAGACCCGCCGCCAGGTGCTGTTCTCGACCGATCTGGTCTACGACGTGCTGCGCCGGCATCAGCCCGATCACATGCTGTTGCGCGCGGCGCGCGCCGATGCCGCCACCGGCCTGCTCGATCTGAAGCGACTCGGTGATATGCTCCAGCGCATCGAGGGACGAATCACCCATCGGGAACTCGATCGCGTCTCGCCGCTGGCGGTGCCGGTGATGCTGGAAATCGGCCGCGAATCCGTCTATGGCGAGGCCGCCGACGAGCTTCTGGCCGAGGCTGCCGAGGAACTCGTGAAGGAAGCGATGGGGTAGAAGCGAGGCGGACTTGCGGGGGACTTTCTGTGCATCGGGCATGATGGACGTCGCCGGCGCCGCGCTGCGCGTCGATCTCTCCGGCGCGCTGGTGTGGGACGAGCAGCGCCTGCTCGTCGTCTCCGATCTGCATCTTGAAAAGGGCTCGAGCTACGCCTCGCGCGGCACGCTGCTGCCGCCGTTCGATACCGTCGCGACCCTCAATCGCCTCACAGCCGTGATCGCCCACTACAATCCGCGTATCGTGATCGCGCTCGGCGACAGTTTTCACGATCGCGACGCGCATACGCGTCTCACCGGCGACGATCGCGCCTGCATCGCCAACCTCCAGGTTGGCCGCGACTGGGTCTGGATCACGGGCAACCACGATCCGGCGCCGCGCGGCATTGGCGGCGAGGTGGTCGACGCGATCACGATCGGCGCGATCAGCTTCCGCCACGAGCCGACCGGCGCGCGCGGCGAGATCGCCGGCCATCTGCATCCCAAGGCGCGGGTGGCGACGCGGGCGCGCACTTTGGAGCGGCGCTGCTTCGTTTCCGACGGCGAGCGCGCCGTGATGCCGGCGTTCGGCGCCTATGCCGGCGGGTTGAGCGTGCGCGACGCAGCCTTCGCCAGGCTGTTTCCCAAGCGTGCCTTCATCGCGCATGTGCTGGGCGATACCAGGCTGCACAGCATCGCCGCGGCGCGGTGTTATTAGTTCAGTGAATGGTCGGCAGTTGGATGAATTCGGGTTGCACTGATCATACCCGCAAGGAACTCCGCTGCGCCCTCTCCCCCGCGTGCGGGGGAGAGTTGGAGAGGGGGCGTCACGCGCAGCGCTGCTGGAGCGGCCCCCTCCCTAGCCCTCCCCCGCAAGCGGGAGAGGGGACGCACCGCCGTCGTGGCGGCAGAGTGGCAGGAGGGGTAGACAGATGCTCGTCACGCCGCCTTCGTCTGCACCTTCTCGCAGAACTCGGCCAGCCGGTCCGCGAGCCGCAGCGTCGCCGGGCTAGCGTCGGGCGAGGCGACCAGCGCGACCTCGGTGCGGTCGATCGGCGCAAAGCCTTCGCGGGCCGTCAGCACGCGGTGCTCCGCCTGCACCGACATCTCGGACAGGATGCTCAGTCCCATGCCGGCGGCGACCGCGGCCTGGATGCCGGCGAGGCTCGACGATGTGTAGGCCATGTGCCAGGCGCGTCCCTCGCTCTCCAGCGCATGGATCGCGCGGGTGCGATAGATGCAGCCGAGCGGGAAGCCGATCAGCGGCAGCGAGCGGGCATCGAGGCTGACCGGATGGCTCTTGCTGGTCACCCAATAGACCTGCTCCGGCCATGCCGCGATCGCCGCGTGTGAGTCGTCGGCGCCGCGCTTGAGCAGCGCCAGATCGAGGTCGCCGCGCTCGATGTCGCGCTTGAGGTTGAGGCTCTGGTCGGCACGCACGTCGAGCCGCAGATCGGGATGGGCGCGCGAGAACGCCGCGAGCAGTTTTGCGAGGCGGTAGGCGGCAAAGTCTTCGGGGATGCCGAGCTTGACCGCGCCGGCCGGACCCGGCCGCGCGACGACGTCGCGGGCCTCCTCGGCGAGCGCTAGCAGGCGGCGGGCGTAGGACAACAGCCGCTCGCCGGCCTCGGTCGGTATGACCGCGCGGCCGTCGCGGTTGAGCAAGGTCTGGCCAAGGTCGTCCTCGAGCCGCCGGATCTGCTGACTGATGGTCGACTGCGTACGGTGGACGCGCTCGCCCGCGCGGGTGAAACCGCCCGCCTCGACCACCGAGACGAAGCTGCGCAACAGGTCCAGATCGAGCATTCCTGGCCTCCATTTGGAAAACCACTGAGTTTCAGTCTATCATTTAATTTCCAGATGGGAAAGAACAGCCCTACATCGAGGACGAAGGAGATCCCCGATGTCGTCCCTATCCTCCGTTGCGGTGACCCCCGTGAAGTCGAACCTGCTGCCGCTCGAGATCGGCCTGTTCTGCCTGCTGTGGAGCTTTGCCTTCGTCGCCGGCAAGATCGGCGTCACCTATTGTCCGCCGCTCCTGCTGCTCGCGGCGCGGTTCTCGCTCGCCGGCGTGCTCATTCTCGCGGTGCCGGCCCTCCGGGGCGAGCTGCGCATGAGCTGGCGCGATGCGGCGGTGTTCGCGATCATCGGCATCGCCAACAACGCACTCTATCTCGGCCTCGGCTACACCGGCTTGCAGACGGTGTCGGCGGGACTCGGCGGCCTGATCGTCTCGGCCAATCCGGTGTTCACCGCGGTGTTCGCCGCGCTGCTGCTCGGCGAGCCGCTGACCCTGCGCAAGATCGCGGGCCTCGCGCTCGGCATCATCGGCGTCGCCATGATCGTCTGGCACCGCATGTCCGTCGGCACCGACCACCTCGAAGGCATCCTCTATACGCTGGCGGCGCTGGCCTCGATCGTCACCGGCACCATCCTCTTCAAGCAGCTCGCGCCGAAGGGCAGCCTGTGGGTCGGCAACGGCATCCAGAATCTCTCCGCCGGGCTGGTGCTCTGGCCGGTGGCGCTGGGCGTGTCGCACGTGGGCGAGATCGTGCTGAATGCGCAACTGATCGGTGCGTTCGCCTTCCTGGTGCTCGGCGGCTCGATCCTCGCCTACGTGCTCTGGTTCCATCTCCTGAAGGTATGCGGTGCGACCGCCGCCAGCGCCTATCACTTCGTGATGCCGCCGCTGGCGATGATCTTCGCCTTCGTGGTGCTCGGCGAGCACGTGGCGCTGCAGGATCTGCTCGGCGTCATACCCGTCGCGCTCGGGATCTATCTGGTCACGCGGGCGCCGGCCCGCACGGTGGGAGCACAAGCATGAGCGTTGCGATCACCCTGATCGGCGGCCCGACCGCCCTGATCGAAATCGACGGCTTCCGCCTGCTGACCGATCCGACCTTCGACGATCCCGGCACATATCAGCTGTCGCACGTCACCCTGGAGAAGCTCTCGCGACCGGCGCTGACGGCAGATGCGGTCGGCGACGTCGACGCGGTGCTGCTCAGCCATGATCAGCATTCCGACAATCTCGATCATGGCGGACGGGCCTTCCTGTCCCGTGCGCGGCGCGTGCTGACCACCGAGATCGGTGCAACACGGCTCGGTGCGTCAGCCGAAGGGCTCGCGCCCTGGAGCGAAACCGAGCTGACGAAGGATGGCAGGTCGTTGAAGGTTGCGGCGACCCCGGCGCGCCACGGTCCGGCCGGCATCGAGCCGCTCGCGGGCGATGTCATCGGATTCGTGCTGCAGTCGAAAGAGTCCGCGCCGATCTATGTCAGCGGCGACACCGTGTTCTACGACGGCGTCGCCGAGGTGGCGCGGCGCTTTCGTGCGGGAATCGTGCTGCCGTTTGCTGGCGCGGCGCAGACGCGCGGGCCGTTCCACCTGACCATGGACACCAACGACACGATCGAGACGGCCCGGGTGTTTTCCGACGCGCTGATCGTTCCCGTCCACACCGATGGCTGGGCACATTTCCGGCAGAGCGCGCAGGACCTGCGCAACACGTTCGACGTACTCGGCTTCGGGGCGCGGCTGAAGCTGCTGGAGCCAGGTGTGCGGACGGTGATCGAACGCTGACCTCGCACAGCGACTAATCCCTTCGGAACACGATCGACGCCATCCATCCCGTCATCAGCGCCATCGCGGCGGTGACCAGGCCATAGACGAAGCCGTTCTGCTTGGCGGAGGCCGCGACGAACTGCTCGAAGCCGACCTTGACGATCTCGAACGCAGTCTCGGTCTTGGTGACCAGCGCGCCGTCGGCGAGCAGCTTGATCTCGACCTCGTAGGTGCCGATCGGGACCGCAGCGGGCAACGGGATTCCGGTGCGGAACAGCGTCGGCGTGAGGAAGGTCACCGCGGACGTATCCTCGCGGTACAGGCCGTGCTGCGACTGCAGCCGCACGAAGGCGCTGCGGAACGCGTCGTTCGGGACGACATCGGCATAGTCGGGACCGACGCGCTGCGTCAGCAGCACGTTGTTGAGTCCGAGCTGCTGCCGGCGCAGCACCTCGGGCGCGGCCATCGCATCGAAGGGGCGGTTGGCGAACAGCGCCAGATAGCCGGGCACTTTCAGGAACTGGCGGGAGTCGGTGTTGATCCAGATGCCGAACTTTCGTTCCTTGCGTCGCGTCACCATGTCGGCCCGCGGTCCGCGGACGGTGACGACGAGGTCATAGGCGGTGCGGCCCGGCGGCGTCTGGATGTCCTTCTCGACCGAGCCGAACAGCACCAGCTCCTCGCCGGAATAGTTCGGCGTCACCGTCACGCGATGGTTGGAGACCGAGACGATCAGGCGCTCGGCGCGTGCGGATGCGGCGCCGGCCAGCAGCAGCATGACGATAAGGCTGGCGAGGCGGAGCGGCGTCATTGGCTGATCTCGGTCTCGCGGATCGTGAACAGGTCGTCGGGCTTGATCACGAGCTCGATCGCGAACCGGATGCCGACGGCGAGGATCAGCAGGCCGAGCAGCAGCCTAAGCTGCTCGCCGCGGATCATCTGGCCGGCGCGGGCCCCGAACTGCGCGCCCGTGACGCCGCCGACCATCAGGATCAGCGCCAGAACGGCGTCGACCAGATGATTGCTCATCGCGTGCAGCATGGTCGCGATCATCATGGTCGCGAGCGTCAGGACCATCGAGGTGCCGATGACGGTCGAGGTCGGCACACGCAGCAGGTAGATCAGCAGGGGCACCAGAATGAAGCCGCCGCCGATGCCCATCACGGCGCCGAGGAAGCCGATGATCAGGCCGATGCCGATCACCGGAATGACGGAGACGTAGATCTTCGAGCGCTTGAAGCGCATCTTCAGCGGCAGGCCATGGATCCAGACATGGCTGCCCGGACGCCGCACGGTCGCGACCGCGCCCTGGCGCGCGCGCATCATCGCGCGCAGTCCTTCCCAGAACATCGTGCCGCCGACGCTCGTCAGCAGCGCGACATAGGACAGCGCGATCATCAGATCGAGTTGGCCGAGCGACCGCAACAGAGTGAAGGTGGCGACGCCGAGCCCCGTGCCGAGCGCGCCGCCGATCATCAATACCGCGGCCAGCGAGGGATCGATGGCGCGCCGCCGCCAATAGGACAGCGCGCCGGAGAACGACGAGGCGGCGATGTGGCTGGAGACCGAGGCGACCGCAACTGCTGGGGTGATGCCGACGAAGATCAGGAGCGGCGTCATCAGGAACCCGCCGCCGATGCCGAACATGCCGGAGACGAAGCCGACGGCCGCGCCCATCGCCAGCAACAGGAAGATGTTGACCGGGATGTCGGCGATCGGAAGATAAATCTGCATCCGCGCGGCCTCTGCCATCCTTCGAGCGAGCATCCCGCGCATGCCATGCAGGACGCCAAGCTCCTGCATAACCGAAAATCGCAGCGAAGGGATCAGTCATTCCCGCCCGAAGTCACATCCGCCGACGCCGAGCGTGGGGTTCTGAGGGCTCGGTCAAAGGGCCTTGAGCTGCGCGGTCACCAGCCTCATGGCCTCGGCGTCGCTCGGATCGAGCCAGCGGATGTCGCGGGTCTGCGACATCGCCTCGATGACCTGCGACGATACGCCCATGCGCGTCATGTAGCCGAGGATGGCACCGGTGACGCGCTGGGTGTCGGCGACCGCGTCGGCGCCGCGGGCCTCCGACGTGAAGCGGTGCACGCCGAGCGCCGAACCATCGAGGCCGTAGCGGGTCTGCCCGCCGGCAAAGGCGAACACGCAGGCGCTGGCGCAGAATCCCGGACGGATGCGGCCGCCATTGTCGGCCACGCCGACGGCGGTCGCGAGTCCGTGGGCGCGGATGATCTCGCCCATCAGCACCCCCTGGTCGAGGTTGCCACCGGGCGAGGACAGCAGGATCACGTCACCCGGCTTGAGACGGGCCTCGCTGATCCGCTCACGCAGCCAGCCGGCCGCCGCTGGTCCGATGGGGCCGCTGACGGCGAGCACGGCGCGCCTGTCGCCCAGCCCGGCAAGGACGGGGTCGGCGACCAGCGCCGCCGACAGACTTGGCGAAATGTACTGATCCTTCCAGAACGACCAGGCGTCAGGCCGCGACAGGTCGCGGTAGGCGCGAATGCCCCCGCCGAGCACGATTGCAACGAAGAAGATGACGGAAGCCAGCCGGCGCCATCGGAACGCCGCAGGATAGCCGTCGGTCACGTGCTGCATTCGTTGGCGAGGAGGCGACGCAGCGGCGACGTTCGCCGTGGTCCGCGGCGGCACGCGGGGCCCCGTCGGCGACTGCAGGAAGCGCGCGCCGTCCTGTTGTTCGTTCCCCGCTGACACCTGTCGATGCTCCTCGCGGCGCTCGTGATGATCCGCCGCGACAACCTATATCGATCGACCGCGCGACACTATGGCGGCGCGATCGCAAGCCGGGAGGATTTTTTTGGGCTGCGCGCGAGCGCTCGTCCATGTCGAGAGTGGGGCGCTATACCCGTGTCAGCGCGGCGCCGTCGCCGCCGCGCGCTTCGCCAGGGCCGCCTTGGCGGCGGCAGCCTTCGCGATCGCCTGCGTGCCATCCCAGCCGCCGGCGGGCGCCGGCACGTTCACGGCGTCGTCGGGCTGCGGTTCGACCGTGAAGGTCTGGATCGCGAGCTTGGCCGCGGCGAGCGACTGGACATCGAGCCGCTTGGCGACATCGTCGCGCTTGCGCCCTGCGTCGACGTCACCCTGCGCTGCGGCCAGGGTGAACCATTTGTAGGATTCGGCGAGGTTCTGTTCGACGCCGATGCCACGGGCATAGAGAATGCCGAGGTTGAACTGGCTATCGGCGACGCCGCGCTCGGCGGCCTTGCGGAACCATTGCGAGGCGCTCTTGTAGTTCGCGCCCTTGCCGCCGCCGTCGGCGTCCAGCACGGCGAGATTGTGCATCGCCTTGGCATTGCCGCGCTCGGCGGCGACCACGTAGTAGCGGCGGGCGATATCGGCGTCCTTCTTCACGCCGAGGCCCTTCTCGTAGAAGGTGCCGAGACGGAAGACCGCCGGGATCAGCCCGGCCTGCGCCGCGCGGTCATACCACTTCGCGGCTTCCTCATAGTTCGCCGCGACACCCTTGCCCTCGGCAAAGCGCACGCCGACTTCGTAGGCGGCGGTCGGATCACCCTTCAAGGCGGCATTGCGCAGCGCCAGTCCGCCGATGGCATCGGGCAGCTTCTCGGAGGCGGGCACCTGCACCAAACCGAGCTTCTGGCCGTTGGCAGCGGTGGGGATCGTGCCGGTGACGTCAGTAGGGACGGCAGCGGGTAAGGTGGCTGGCTTTTCGACGTCCTGCGGGATCGCGAGCATCGCGATCGTCTCCGCTTCGCTCGGCATGGCCCGATTGTAGGACTGACGGTCGAGCGGCGTCGGCGAGGTCAACGACGGCGCGCTCTGGTCGGGCGTCGTCGGCCGCGGCGACAGGCTCGGCGAGGCCGACGGCATCTGCGCGCGCGGCGCCTCGCCCTGAGTCTCCATCGGAGAGATCGGCGGCGGCGTGCTGCCGCTGTCGAGCAGCGACATCGCGAATTTGAAGGTGCCGAGCACGATCACCACGACGCTTGCACCGACCAGGAGCGAACGGATCTTCGACCCGATGGTCGAGACCTCTTCGTCGCCCTCGGCGGTGAGAGCGAACGTCGGCTTGTCCTTGGGTTTGGCCTTGGGCTTGACAGCGTCGCTGGCGACGTCCTTGGGGAGGTCTTTCGGCGGCTCCTTGGCCTTGTCCTTCGGCTTGTCCTTCTTCGCCTTCTTGGCGTCTACAGGCTGTGCGGCCGCCGCGGCCTGCGCCGCGCGGCGCGCAGCCGCGATGAAGCTCGATGTCGACACCGGCTCCCGCTTGCCGGCGGGAAGCTCGCTCAGGGCATCCTCGGACGCGGCGATCCGCTCGGCGGGCGATGCGGTCCGGCCAGGCGGACGGGTGCCGGGTTCGAGCGGATGATCCGGTGGCAGCTCGGGGACGATGACGGTCGGGCGGGGCGCCTGTGCTGCGTGCGGCTCCAGGATGTCGGCGATCGCCTTCGGCGGAATCGGCGGCGGCATGGCAGCCGATGGCGCCTGCGCGGCGTGGAAGTCGCGCGAGGCCGCTGCGAACGCCTGTTGACCCGCGGCCGGAGCGACAATCTGTCCCGCTGGCTCCTCGGCCGCCGGATTGGGCAGCTCCGGGCGGTAGGCAGGCTCTGGCCTGGCCGGCTCGGCATAGGCCTGGGGCGCCGTCGCGCGTGCGGCCGGCATCGGCGACTCGATTGGCGGCGCCAGCGGCGGCAGCGCGGCCGGCGGGCTCGCGGTGGCGCGCACATTGCGCAGGTCGCCTTCGATCATGGCGAGGCGGTCGACGACGTGCCCCAGCGTGTTGTGGACGGCCTCGAGCGAGTCCTGGGTGTTGCGGTCGGTCTCGGTCTGGCTGAAGCGGATGTCGGACAGCTCGCGCTTGACCATGTCGATCAGGCCGCCGTCCTGCGACGTTTCGCGCTGCGACCGGCTCTCCGCCAGCGCTGCGAAGGTCGCCTGCTGCCGTTCGAGATAGCGCAGGATGTCCTGCAGGCCATCCTCGACCCGGGTCATGTTGCCGCCGCGCGGGTCGTTGGCGGCTTCGAGCCGCTCCAGCAGGTAGCTGATCCGCTGTTCGAGATGCGTGATCGCCGATGAGCCGTCGCTGCCGACCTGCAGGCGGTCGATCCGGTCGGACAGGCCGCGCAGCGCGTCCTCGATCTGGGCGGTGTTGTCGGGCGCGGCCGCCGGCGGCTCGCGGCTCTCCAGGGTCGAGGTCAGCGCGGCGATGCGCTGTTCGAGCGCCGCAAACGACTCGTGGAACGAGTCGTGATTGTCGCGCGCCTGCGTGACCTGGTCGACCTTCGACGACAGCTGGCGGAGATCGTCCGACAGCCGTTCCAGCGCGTCGTTGGAGGCGACATTGGCGACGATCGCACGCAGCGCCGCGATGGCGCTTTCGAGCTGCTGCACGGTGCCGGGGTCGTCATTGGCGCGCAGGATCAGGTCGAGCTTGGCGCCGAGATTGCGGATCGCCTCGTCATAGACGGCGAGCTGCTCGGCAGGCTTCAGCGAGCCGACGACCTCGCGGATGTCGGTCAGCGCGCGCTCGATGCCGGCCAGAGCCTGGCCGTCGACGCCGGTGTTGCGGTTCTCGTCGATGCGGCGCGACAGCGAGCGGATCTCGTTCTCGATCGACTCGATCGCGCGGCGCGGCATCGCCTCGGTAATGGCGTGACGGATCTCGGAGAGCTCGTTGCGGAAGCCGGCGATCGACTGCTCGATGCCGTCCTCGGGGCGATGCAGCGCCTCGATCTGGCTCGTGATGTTCAGCAGATGGCGTTCGAGCAGCGAGAAATCGGGAGTGGGTGCCGCCGGTTGCGGCGGCGTCAGCGGCGCGCTGATCGGGGTCATCAGCGGCGCTGCTGCGGATGCCATGGCAGGCGCGGTCGGCGGCGCCTGGTGCGGCGGCAGCGGGCGCGCATTGTCGAGCTCGCTCTGGCGGGCGCTGATTTCGGCGACGGCCACGTCGAACGAGCCTGCGCTGAGCGCCTGGGCCGGCCGGTAGAGCTGTGCGGCGGCGCGCTCGACGCCGTCAGGACCACGATAGCGGTCCTCGGTGTCCGGCTTGCGCAGCGGCGTCGAGATCTGTGACAGGCGGGCGTCGAGCCGCGAGATCGCGTCGTTGAGCTGGCGCGCGACGCCCTGCTCGTCGCGCGGCGCATCCTTGCGCGCGACGGGGCGCGACATCTGCTCGATCTGCCGTGCGATGGAGTCGAGCCGCTGATGGATGTCGGTCACCTCGCGGGCATCGCGGCTGACGGTCGGTGTGCTGCGTGGCGCGGGGCTGCCGCGGAAATCGGGCGGGGCCGATGCGCCGAGCGTGGAGTTGATCCAGTCGTTCAGCGTCATGCCGGCGCGTTGCGCCGCGGCCTCGGCCCTTTCACGGACGGACGGGTCGATGCCTTCATTACTCCACGGTACGCGCGAATTCATGTCTCGTCCGGTTCCGCTTCCAGCGCTCCACCAAGCGCCTCCAGCCTCCCCACGCGTCCCGGACATGAACATGAACGGGTCCGCGCAGATCGTCTGCTCCAGGTCCCGACTTTTGACTTTTACGGTAAATAACGCGTTAAGTTTACCGCCGGCGCGGTCAGAAGTTTTGCGCTGTCAAACGGCGCGTATCAGCCGGCATTTTCGCGTGATGATGGATCGAGCGGCCGCACGCTGCTCGCGCCGGATATCGTCGACAGCGCGGTGATCGCCTCTTCGCACCATTCCGCCACCATGCGCTCGTGGCGCAGTCCGAGCCGCAGGTTGAGAAGCTTGCCCATATCGGCAGGGGCGACGCTGCCATCAGCGTAATGCTTCTTGAGGATGCGGTCGTAGCGCTCGGCGCGGTCGCGATGATGTTCCAGCCGCGCCATCAGGTCGGCCCGGATCGGCCCGATGTCGGCGGCGCCCAGTGCATAGAGCCGGACGAGAAGATCGTCCTTCGTGGAAGCCGGTGTGCTCGGCCGCGCCGCCCAGCTGCGGAACGCCGCGCGGCCCTCGGGGGTCAACGTGTAGACCAGCTTGTTGGGCTTGCCGGTCTGCACCACCTCGCGACCTTGGATGTAGCCGCGGTCGCGCAGCCGCGACAGCTCGCGATAGATCTGCTGGTGGTCCGTCTTCCAGAAGAAGCCGATCGAGGAGTCGAACGTCTTGGCGAGCTCGTAGCCCGTCATCGGATGTTCGGTAAGGCAGGCGAGGATGGCGTCGCCGAGGGCCATGGCCGGAAACTGCTCCCGTTTTTCTGATCGTGTTCTGCCCCGCTCCACGCTTGACATTATGCACACTGGCGCATATGCGTCAATGTGCATATGGGGTGGTTGTGGTGCTGGCCTGTTCCGCCCCGAGGAGACGCCCAATGACAATGACCGGCCTCGATGGATGGTACGGCTATATGAGGTCTCACGATCTCGGCGCTTTGCGGGAGCTGCTGCACCCGGACGCCGTATTCGAAAGTCCCGTCGTGCATACGCCGCAGCGCGGCCGCGACATCACCTTCAAATACCTCGCAAGTGCCGAGAAAGTCCTGGGCGGTCCCGGATTCAAGTATGTCGGGGAGTGGCGTAACGCCACGGGCGCCGTGCTCGAATTCGAGAACGAGATCGAAGGCATCAAGCTCAACGGCGTCGACATCATCAGCTTCGACGACGCCGGTCTGATCACCCATTTCAAGGTCATGGTGCGCCCGCTCAAGGCGATCAACCTGCTGCACCGCCTGATGGGCGAACAGCTCGCCGCGATGAGCAAGCCGTCGTGACGTGACCGACGGCCGCAACGTGACGGCTGCCGCAAGTGCCTCAAACCCGCTACAGTCCGCGGCCTGCATTGTCTGCCGCGTCCGTGGAAATCCCAGTCTGAAACTTCAGCCTTCCTGCCGGAGACGCCGATGCCGATCTACAAAGCCCCCGTGGAAGATGTCACCTTCCTGCTCAACGACGTGTTCCAGATCGACCGCTACGACAATCTGCCGGGCTTCTCCGATGCCTCGGCCGATGTCCGCGAGGCGATCCTCGGCGAAGCCGCCAAGCTCGCCGAAGAGGTTCTGCACCCGCTGAATCGCGTGGGCGATCTCGAGGGCTGCAAGCGCCATGACGACGGCAGCGTGACAACGCCGAAGGGCTTCAAGGACGCCTACAAGCAGATCGTCGAGGGCGGCTGGCTCGGCCTGTCGGCACCGACCGAATATGGCGGCCAGGGCCTGCCGGTGACGCTCAGCCAGACCGTCAACGAGTTCCAGTGCTCCGCCAACATGGCCTTTTCCATGTATGGCGGCCTTACGATGGGCGCGACGGCGGCGCTCATCGTGCACGGCAATGAGGAGCAGAAGAAGACCTACGTGCCGAAGATGGTCGCCGGCGAATGGACCGGCACCATGAACCTGACCGAGCCGCATTGCGGCACCGATCTCGGTCTCTTGCGCACCAAGGCGGTGCGCCAGGCCGACGGCAGCTTCAAGATCTCCGGCACCAAGATTTTCATCTCCGCGGGCGAGCATGACCTCGCGGACAACATCATCCACCTCGTGCTCGCCCGCATCGAGGGTGCGCCGGCCGGCATCAAGGGCGTGTCGCTGTTCGTGGTGCCGAAGTTCATGGTCAACGCCGACGGCTCGGTCGGTGCGCGCAATGGCGTCAGCTGCGGCTCGATCGAGCACAAGATGGGCATCCACGGCAACTCGACCTGTGTGATGAACTACGACAACGCCACCGGCTGGCTGATTGGCGAAGAGAACAAGGGCATGCAGGGCATGTTCGTGATGATGAACGAGGCCCGGCTCGGCGTCGCCGTGCAGGGTCTCGCGCAATCCGAGGTCGCCTATCAGAACGCGGTGGCCTATGCGCGCGAGCGCATCCAGGGCCGCTCGCTGACCGGCGCCAAGGCGCCGGACAAGGCCGCCGATCCGATCATCGTGCATCCCGACGTGCGCCGCACCCTGCTGTCGATCCGCGCCTTCAACGAGGCCGCGCGCGCGATGGTGGTGTGGACCTCGCTGAAGAGCGACGTCGCGCACCGCTCGGCTGACCCGAAGGACCGCCAGGCGGCCGACGACCACATGGGCCTGATGACGCCGGTCATGAAGGGCTACATGACCGACATGGGCTTCGCCAACGCCGTCCAGGCGCAGCAGATGTATGGCGGCCACGGCTACATCGCCGAGCACGGCATGGAGCAGTTCGTGCGCGATGCCCGTATCGCCATGATCTACGAAGGCGCCAACGGCATCCAGGCGCTGGATCTCGTCGGCCGCAAGCTGCCGCGTGACGGCGGCCGTGCGGTGATGGCGTTCTTCAACGAGGTCGGGACCTTCGCCAAGGAGCAGGGCGGCAATGACGCGATGAAGCCGTTCGTAGCTCCCTTGTCGACCGCGCTCGGCCATCTGCAGCAGGCCACGACCTGGCTGATGCAGAACGCGATGACCAAGCCGGACAATGCCGGCGCCGCCGCGACCGACTACATGCATCTCTTTGCGCTGGTCACCTTCGGCTACATGTGGGCGAAGATGGCCAAGGTCGCGCAGGACAAGATTGCGGCCGGCGACAGCTCGACCTATCTCACCACCAAGCTGGTGACGGGCCGCTTCTTCATGGAGCGCGTGCTGCCCGAGACGGCGGCGCATCTCGCCCGCCTCCAGGCCGGCTGCGCGACCGTGATGGAACTGCCGGCGGAAGCCTTCTGATTTCGGAGCAAAGGCCGGTGCGCACCGCGTGCCGGCTATCGTTCCATGCTGACAACGACAAATTGGACCAGATGAGGAGGGCGTGATGCCTGAGGCCTTTATCTACGACCACGTACGGACTCCCCGCGGCCGCGGCAAGGCCGACGGCAGCCTGCATGAGGTGACCGCGCTCGCGCTCGCCACCGTGCCGCTGAAGGCGCTGAAGGACCGCAACAACATCCCTGAGGACGCGGTCGACGACGTCGTGCTCGGCGTGGTCGATCCGGTCGGCGAGGCCGGCTCCGACATCGCGCGCTTCGCCGCGCTGAATGCGGGTCTCGGCGATGCCGTTCCGGGCATTCAGATCAGCCGCTTCTGCGCCTCCGGCCTTGACGCCGTGAACTTCGCCGCGGCGCAGATCATGAGCGGCCAGCATGAGCTGGTCATCGGCGGCGGTGCGGAATCGATGAGCCGCGTCGGCATCGGTGCTTCCGGCGGTGCCTGGCCGATGGATCCGTCGATGGCGGTGCCCGCCTACTTCATGCCGCAGGGCGTCTCGGCGGACCTGATCGCGACCAAATACGGCTTCTCGCGCGACGACGTCGACGCCTATGCGGTCCAGAGCCAGCAGCGCGCCGCGAAGTCCTGGGAGGAAGGCCGCTTCGACAAGTCGGTTGTGCCGGTCAAGGACATCAACGGCCTGACCATCCTCGCCAAGGACGAGCACATGCGTCCGTCGACGACGATGCAGTCGCTGGCGCAGTTGCAGCCGTCGTTCGTGCAGATGGCGCAGATGGGCGGCTTCGACGCAGTGGCGATCCAGTCGCATCCGGAGATCGAGCGCGTCAACTACGTGCATCACGCCGGCAATTCGTCGGGCATCGTCGACGGCGCCGGTGCGGTGCTGCTCGGCAGCAAGGAGGCAGGCGCGAAGTATGGCATGAAGCCGCGCGCGAAAATCCGCGCCTTCGCCAATATCGGCTCGGAGCCCGCGATGATGCTGACGGGCCCGGTCGATGTCACCGAGAAGCTGTTCGAGCGCTCCGGCATGAAGAAGTCGGACATCGACCTGTTCGAGCTCAACGAAGCCTTCGCCTCGGTCGTGCTGCGTTACATGCAGGCGTTCGAGATCGACAAGGACAAGATCAACGTCAATGGCGGTGCGATTGCGCTCGGCCATCCCCTGGGCGCCACCGGCGCGATGATCCTCGGCACCGTGCTCGACGAGCTCGAGCGCACCGGCAAGGCGACCGCGCTGGTGACGCTGTGCATCGGCGGCGGCATGGGCACCGCGACCATCATCGAGCGGGTGTGACAACCGTAGGGCGGGTTAGCCGGAGGCGTAACCCGCCGTGTTGCGAGAGGTGGTGGGTTACGCTGCGCTAACCCACCCTACGATCGACGAATACAGGACAACGCCGCGCCGACTGGCTGCTGGCACCGAGGGAGATCCATATGGCCTTCAAGAACTTCAAGCTCGAAACCGATGCCGACGGCATTGCGCTGATCACCTGGGACATTCCGGGCCGTTCGATGAACGTGCTGGACGAGACCTCGACCAACGAGCTCGAGGCCATCGTCAAGCAGACCACCGCCGACGCCGCCATCAAGGGCGTCGTCATCACCTCGGCCAAGGAGGCGTTCTGCGCCGGCGCCGATCTGTCCATGCTCGAAGGCATGAACCGCATCTATGCGGATGTGCTGAAGAGCAAGGGTGAGGAAGCCGCCAACCAGATGCTGTTCGACACCAGCCGGCGCTTCTCGCAGATCAACCGCTCGATGGAGACCTCGGGCAAGCCGTGGGTCGCCGCGATCAACGGCCTCGCGCTCGGCGGCGGCTTCGAGATCACCCTGTCGTGCCACTACCGCGTCGCGGCCGAGAACCCGAAGACCCGCCTCGGCCTGCCCGAGATCAAGGTCGGCCTGTTCCCCGGCGCCGGCGGCACCCAGCGCGTGCCGCGCATCGTGCAGCCGCAGGACGCCATGAACCTGCTGCTGAAGGGCGAAGCGCTGACGCTGGACAAAGCCAAGGCGCTCAAGCTGGTCGATGCGATCGTGCCGGCCGCGGATCTCATCAAGGCGGCCAAGGACTGGATCAAGGGTGGCGGCAAGGCGGTTCAGCCGTGGGACGAGAAGGGCTTCAAGCTGCCCGGCGGCCCGGTGTTCTCGAAGAACGGCATGATGATGTTCCCGGCCGGCAACGCCATCTATCGCCGCGAGACCTACGACAACTATCCGGCCGCGCGCGCCATCATGAGCTGCGTGTATGAGGGCCTGCAGTTGCCGATCGACGCCGCGTTGCGGGTCGAGTCGCGCTACTTCACCAAGATCCTGCGCTCCAAGGAAGCGGCGGCGATGATCCGCAGCCTGTTCCTGTCGATGCAGGAATTGAACAAGGGCGCGCGTCGTCCGGCCGACGTGCCCGCGACCAAGCTGAAGAAGATCGCCGTGATCGGCGCCGGCTTCATGGGCGCCAGCGTCGGCTACGTCTCGGCGCGCGGCGGCCTCGAGGTGGTGCTGATCGATCGCGACCAGGAGAGTGCCGACAAGGGCAAGGCGCATGCGCAGAGCGTGATCGATGGCCTCGTCAAGAAGGGCCGCGCCAAGCCGGGCGAGGCCGAGGCGATCATGGGCCGCATCACCGCCACCGCCGACTACGCCGCGCTGAAGGATTGCGATCTCGTCATCGAGGCCGTGTTCGAGGACCGCAAGGTCAAGGCCGAGACCTATGCCAAGGCGCAACAGCACCTGAAGGACGGCGCGATCTTCGCGTCGAACACCTCGACTTTGCCGATCACCTCGCTGGCCGAGGAGTTCAAGGACCAGGGCCGCTTCATCGGCATCCACTTCTTCTCGCCGGTCGAGAAGATGATGCTGGTCGAGATCATCATGGGCAAGGCCACCGGCGACGTCGCGCTGGCGACCGCGCTGGACTATGTCCGCACCATCGGCAAGACCCCGATCGTCGTCAACGACTCCCGCGGCTTCTTCGCCAACCGCTGCGTGATGCGCTACATCGCCGAGGGCAACGAGATGTTCCTCGAAGGCGTGCCGCCGGCGATGATCGAGAACGCGGCCAAGATGGCCGGCATGCCGGTCGGCCCGCTGTCGCTGTCGGACGAGGTCGCGCTCGATCTCGGCCTGAAGATCATGAAGGCGACCGAGCACGATCTCGGCCCCAACGCGATCAACCAGGACCACAAGAAGCTGATGGTCGAGCTGGTCGAGAAGCAGGGCCGCTTCGGCCGCAAGAATGCCAAGGGCTTCTATGACTATCCCGAGAAGGGCAAGGGTCAGAAGAGCCTGTGGCCGGATCTGGCCAAGCTGCAGCCGAAGCATCTCGATCCGGATACGCTGGATGTCGAGGAGCTGAAGCAGCGCTTCCTGGTGGTGCAGGCGGTCGAAGCCGCGCGCACGGTCGAGGACCACGTCATTACCGACGTGCGCGAGGCCGATGTCGGCTCGATCCTCGGCTTCGGCTTCGCGCCGTTCACCGGCGGCACGCTGTCCTACATCGACTTCATGGGCACCAAGAAGTTCGTCGAGCTGTGCCACACCTTCACGGCGAAGTACGGCTCGCGCTTCGCGCCGCCGAAGCTCCTGGAGGAGATGGCCGCCAAGGGCGAAACCTTCTACGGCCGCTTCCCGCCGAAGAAGGCGGCGGCTTAGTCCTGTTGTGAGTTAGCACGGAGCCGGCCTCGCCCGATCTCCGTTCCCTCCCCCCTTGTGGGGGAGGGTTAGGGAGGGGGGTAGCCACAGGCGACGGTGTCCGTGGCTACCCCCCTCTCTATCTCTCCCCCACAAGGGGGGAGAGAACCTACTGCCCGGGTGGCAGCAGAGAGCTCTTTCAACAGCGAGCTCACCCCGCCTTCATCAGCCCTTCCTTGGTCAGCGCTTCCTGCACCTTGGGACGCGCCGCGACGCGGTTCTTGTAGGCCACGAGATTCGGCATCGCCGACAGGTCGAACTTCATCCGGTCGGCCCAGGTCAGGATGGTGAACAGATAGCCGTCGGCCACCGTGAACTGGCTGCCCATCAGGTAGTCGCGGCCGGCGAGCTGGCTGTCGATGTACTTGAACTTGCCCATCACCCGGTCCTTGAAGAACGCCTTGGCCTCGTCGGCGAGCACGGGAGAGAACATCGGGCCGAAGTTCTTGTGCAGCTCGGAGGTGATGAAGTTCAGCCACTCCAGCAGCTTGTAGCGCTCGCCGCTGTCGCGCGCCGGCGCCAATCCCTTGTCCTTGGCCTGGTCGGCGATCATCTGGACGATGACCGGTCCCTCGGTCACGATTTCGCCGCTCGGCAGCCCCAGGGCCGGCACCTGGCCCTTCGGATTGACCTTGAGATAATCGTCGCCATTTTCCAGGGTCTTGGCGCGCAGATCGACCTTGACCAGATCATAGGGCAGGCCGGCCTCGAGCAGGGCGATATGGGGCGAGAGCGAGCAGGCGCCGGGTGAATAATAAAGCTTCATCTTGTATTCCCTCCGTGAGACCTTTTCTTCGTGGAACCGGTCGGGGCGCCACATCCGCCTTTACATGCAGATGCATGGAATAGTCAAGATTGATGCAGCTGCATCGAATGCGCTAGACTGTGCATCTGAGGATACGAGCCGGCCCATGAAACGCAAACCATCGACCGAGGCGACCGCCGCCTGGATCCGCCTGATGCGGGTCCAGAGCCGGGTGCTGGACTGCGTCGAGCAGGAGCTGAAGAAGGCCGGGTTCCCGCCGCTCGCATGGTATGATGCGCTTCTCGAACTGTCGCGCGCGCCCTCCGGCGAGCTGCGTCCGGTCGAGCTGGAGCGGCAGATGCTGATCCCGCAATATTCCACCTCCCGGCTGATCGACCGTCTGGTCGACGAAGGTCTGGTCGTCCGGCGCGAATGCAAGATGGACAAGCGCGGCCAGTTCGTCGAGATCACCGAGGCCGGGCGCGAGCTGCAGAAGCGGATGTGGTCGGCCTATTCGGCCGCGATCGAGAAGCATGTCGGCTCCAAGCTGTCGGATACCGACGCCGCAAAGCTCTGCATGCTGCTGGATCGCCTCGGCTGCTCCTGTGGTCAGGCCGCTCCGTTGGCGGCCGGAGAGGGCGCAGCGATCCGATGAAGCATCCGTTCCCATTCACATCCGCGGCCCCCTGGGGTCCGCGGCCCTTCCTGTCACCACGCGCGACCCTCGAAGCGCTTCTGAACCGAGACTCCCATGGCGCGTGACCAGATCGATATGACCCCGTTGCAGTCGCGCGACGAGCTCGTGGCCTGGCTGGCCGCCGGCGTGAAGCCGCCGTCCGCCTTCCGCATCGGCACCGAGCACGAGAAGACGCCGTTCACGCTCGACGGTCACCGCCCGGTCCCCTACGAGGGCGCGCGCGGCATCGGCGCGCTGCTCGAAGGCATGAAGCTCTTGCTCGGCTGGGAGCCGATCATGGAGCGCGGCAACATCATCGGGCTCTATGACGTCACCGGCGGCGGCGCCATTTCGCTGGAGCCCGGCGGCCAGTTCGAGCTGTCCGGCGCGCCGGTCGAGACCGTGCACCAGACGCATGCGGAGCTGATGGCGCATCTGGCGCAGGTGCGCGAGATCGCGACCCCGCTCGGTATCGGCTTTCTCGGCCTGGGCATGACGCCGTCCTGGTCGCGCGCCGAAATTCCGATGATGCCCAAGGGCCGCTACAAGATCATGACCAGCTACATGCCGAAGGTCGGCAGGTATGGCCTCGACATGATGTACCGGACCTGCACCGTGCAGACCAATCTCGACTTCTCCTCCGAAGCCGACATGGTCAAGAAGCTCAGGGTCTCGGTGGCGCTGCAGCCGATCGCAACCGCGCTGTTCGCCAATTCGCCGTTCACCGAGGGCAAGCCGAACGGCTTCCTGTCGTTTCGCTCCGAGATCTGGCGCGACACCGACAATCAGCGCTCGGGCATGATCCCGTGGGCGTTCGAGGACGGTATGGGCTTCGAGCGCTGGGTCGACTACGCGCTCGATGTTCCGATGTATTTCGTGAAACGCGAGGAGACCTATATCGACGTCTCCGGCACCTCGTTCCGCGACTTCTTCGCAGGCAAGAACCCAGCGATGCCGGGCGAGCGGCCGACGCTGTCGGATTGGGCCAATCACCTCTCGACGATCTTCCCCGAGGTGCGTCTGAAGCGCTACCTGGAAATGCGCGGTGCCGACGGTGTGCCATGGGGCCGGCTGCCGGCGCTGCCGGCGTTCTGGGTCGGCCTGCTCTACGACGATGTCAGCCTCGATGCGGCCTGGGACCTCGTCAAGGACTGGACCGCGTTCGAGCGCCAGAACCTGCGCGACGACGTGCCGCGCCTCGGCTTCAAGACGCGCATCCGCAATCGCTACGTGTTCGAGGTGGCGAAGGAGTGCCTGACGCTCGCCCATCACGGCCTGCGCCGCCGCAACCGCGTCGATCAGAATGGCCGCGACGAGAGCCGCTATCTCGAGCCGCTCGATCAGATCATCGATTGCGGCCGCTCGCCGGCGGAGGAGATGCTGGAGAAGTTCGACGGCCCGTGGGGCGGCTCGGTCGAGCCGGCCTACGACGAATATGCGTTCTGATCGGAACGGCCGTCCCTGCAGCCGTCGCAGGTTCGCTGCGTCGCCTGTTCCACGTTGAGGCGGTTGGCGGCTCGGGTCCCCTGTTCTCTGTTGCGATTTGTGTCTCAGGATCGATTCAGCGCCTGGGCGCCGCTGCTTTGCCTTCCGCAGCTCCCCCGGTCCGGGCCGTTCATCCGCCATACAGGTTCGTGGCGATCAAATGACTGCCTAAAAACTCGCAAGAAAACTCGAACATTAACAATGGGTCGGATGGTTCAGCGGCGGCGCGTGGGGCGCTTCATCGGGGCATGGCTGAGGGCACTGGCGTGCCTGTTCGTGGCTGCCTGCCTGACGCCGGCTTCAGCCCAGACCTATTCCGATCGCCCCGGCGGCGACTACATGAGCGCGCCGATCGCCTCCGGCGACCCGGCCGATTGCGCGCTGCTGTGCGAGCACGACCG
This sequence comes from Bradyrhizobium sp. HKCCYLRH2060, assembly GCF_051168135.1. NCBI lineage: Bacteria > Pseudomonadati > Pseudomonadota > Alphaproteobacteria > Hyphomicrobiales > Nitrobacteraceae > Bradyrhizobium > Bradyrhizobium sp. HKCCYLRH2060. Next base: position 73,012 of record NZ_JBNPUK010000015.1, on the reverse strand, counting down.
GCGCTGCCGCGCCTGGAGCTTCAGCTATCCGACCGTGATGGAAGCGGGTGCGGTGTGCTGGCTGAAGAACAGCGTGCCGTCGCGGGTGCCGGACAATTGCTGCGTTTCCGGCGTGCGCGGCGCGGGTGTCGTCGAGATCCGCAATGATGCGGTCGAGACGTCGATCGACCGTCCCGGCGGCGACTACCGCAGCTTCGACATCAAGACCACTGATCTGAAGGGCGGCGACAAGGCCGAGAAGGCCGCCGACAAGGGCGACAAGAGCAGCGGCGACAAGGCGGTGGACAAGAAGGAAGAAAAGGCCGCCGACGCCGAGGAGATCTGCAAGGCCGCCTGCACCGGCGACAACAAGTGCCGCGCCTGGACCTTCGCCCGACCAGGCTATGCCGGCAAGGAGGCGCATTGCTTCCTGAAGAAGGAAATCAAGCCGCCGCGGCGCAAGGCGGGCTTCACGTCGGGCGTCGTTCGCTGACCTGGCAAACGTCCGGCCCGCAGATTTTCTGCATCGTCGGGTAACATTGCATCCGTCTCCTGCGTATTGAACGACGGCACCGGACGGCTTTCGCCGCCGGCTGCCTGTCGCAACGCAGAGATCGGGTGTGTCATGACGTTTTCGCGCAGGTTCTTCGTCACCGCAGCAGTCGCTGCCACGTTTGCTTTCGCTGGGCTGAAGGCGGCCTCCGCCATCGAGACCGCCTATTCGGACGCCGCCTTCAAGGCTGCTCAAGCGGCTGGGCAGCCGATCCTGATCGAGATCCATGCCGGATGGTGCCCGACCTGCAAGGCGCAGAAGCCGATCATCGACAAGCTCGCGGCAGAACCCAAATTCAAGGACCTCAAGATTTTCCGCGTCGACTTCGACGACATGAAGCCGGCGGTGAAAGCGTTCGGCGCGCAGATGCAGTCGACCCTGATCACCTTCAAGGGAACCACCGAGACCGGACGTTCGGTCGGCGACACCAAGGAAGCCTCGATCGCGGCGCTGCTCGACAAGAGCCTGTAGCGCATCATGCTCGCGCTGCTGCTGGCCTTCGTGGCCGGCCTGCTCTCGATCCTGTCGCCCTGCGTGCTGCCGCTGGTGCCGATCGTGCTCGGCGCGGCGGCCTCCGCGCATCCGCGCGGTGCGCTGGCGCTCGCGGCCGGCCTTGCGCTGTCCTTCACCGGTATCGGCCTGTTCATCGCCCTCGCGGGCAACTCCATCGGCCTCGATGCCGGCGCGTTCCGTCTTGTCGCAGCGATCATCATGCTGGCGATCGGCGTCGTGCTGCTGGTGCCGTCCTGGCAGGCGCAACTCGCCGTCGCAGGTGGACCGGTGCAGCGCTGGGCCGACTGGCATTCCCAGGGCTTCGCAACGTCGGGCGCCGGCGGCCAGTTCATGATCGGGCTGCTGCTCGGCGCGGTGTGGTCGCCCTGTGTCGGTCCGACCTTGGGCGCGGCGTCGCTGCTGGCCTCGCAGGGACGCGACCTCGTGATGGTGAGCCTGACCATGCTGGCCTTCGGCCTCGGCGCCGGCCTGCCGCTGGTCGTGCTCGGGGTGCTGTCGCGAACGACCATGGTACGCCTGCGCGCGCGGCTGCTGTCGGCCGGCAAGCTCGGCAAGATGCTGATGGGGGCGGCCTTCGTCGTCGTCGCGGTCGCGATCCTCAGCGGCGTCGACAAGCAGCTCGAGGCGTGGCTGGTCGCCGTCTCGCCGGCGTGGCTGACGGAGCTGACGACGTCGATCTAACGCCCGAGCTGCATAGGCGGACCCACAACTCAGTGTCATTCCGGAGCGTGGCTCCGCGCGCCCCGGAATGAGCTGTTGCTATCCGCGTGGATCATTCCTCAGGAGCGATCACCGTGATCTCCGGCCACAGTGCCTTCCAGCGCGCCGCCTTGGCCGTGTAGTTCGTCACCGAGAAATTGGCCGTATAGTTCGGACGCACGATCATCTGGGCGATGTCGTCGAGGCCCTTGGGGGCATAGAGCTCGTAGCCGCCAGAAGCCGGTCGGATGCCGACCTGCGTGTTCACGGTGAGGAAGCGATCGATGCCGTCGGTGGACCGTGTCACGGCAGGGTAGGGCCGGCCGTGCTTGGTCGGATACCAGAGATGCACGCGCGCCTGATTGCGGACTTCGACTTTGGCATCGACCCGATCGAGACAGGATGCCATGCGCCGGATCACGGCATCCTCGGCATCCCACGACGTGTCGGGATCGAAGTAGAAGATATCGTAGTCGTTGATGCCGTGATCGACCGGGCGGCCGGTGCGCACGTTCCAGACCGTCTGGGTCAGGCAGCCGGCGACGATCCACGCATCAGGCAGCGTCGTCACGCGCAGCATATCCAGGATCGCCGTGTTGACGGGATTGCGGAGCGCTGACGCGACGAAGTCCTCTTCGGTCATGCCCGTGGATAGCATGCAAATGGCATCCGATCATGCGGACATTGCTGCACCCACCGCACCGGATGCGGGAAAAAGCCGAGCGCTCAACCGCGATCGAACGCGGCGACGGCTTTCCGGGACGCCAGTGCCCGCCACTGCCGCCGCAGCAGCGGCGCGACGTCAGCGGCTCTCGCCTCGGACAGCCGCAGCAGCACGATTGGATAATCGCGGTAGTGATCAGTGAAATAGAACAGCTTCGGCCGGCTTTCCGCCAGCATCGCGCGTTCGTCCGGCGGCACGCCCGGAAGGACGAGACTGTTCCCGTCCTCCTTCAGGCGCGCCAGCATCTTGTTGCGTACCTTCAGCGCTGACGTCCCGTAGGACGTGCCGTCCTCGACCTCCGGCCATGCCAGCGCGAGCGCCCTGACATCGTCGAAGGTCATCGGCGTTCGTTCAACGCACCGCGGTGAAGAAGCGATCCAGCCGGAAGCCGGACAGCCAAGCCCAGACCGGCTGGTTCTTGTAGCCAAGGTCCCAGGAGCCGACCACGGCATCGGCGCGGCCGACGAGATTGTCGATCGGCAGCAGGCCGACGCCGCCATCGCGCAAGGCCACGCGGCTGTCGGCGGAGTTGTCGCGGTTATCGCCGAGCACGAACAGCTTGCCGGGCGGCACCGTCACCTCCGGCGTGTTGTCGAGACGGCCGTTGTCGCGCATCTTGAAGATCAGGTGCGAGACGCCGTTCGGCAGCGTCTCGACGTAGCGATAGGCCGGATCGTTGCGGCCGGTGTCGTCCTCGGCATCGCCGATGCCGTCCGGCTTCAGCGCGGCCGCCTGGCCGTTGATGTAGAGCTGACCCTGGCGCATCTGGATGCGGTCGCCGGGCAGGCCGACTACGCGCTTGACCCAGGCCTGCGAGGTGTCGCCCGGCCAGCGGAACACGACGACGTCGCCGCGCTTCGGCGTCTCGCCGAACAGGCGGCCGGTCTCCGGCAGCGTGATCTGCATCGGCAGCGACGAGGTGCCGTAGCCGTAGGGGAATTTGGAGGCGAGCAGGGCGTCGCCGATCATCAGGGTCGGCTCCATCGAGCCCGACGGCACGTAGAACGGCTCGGCGATCGCGCCCTTGGCGACGAACACCACCATGACGACCGCGACGAGCTGCGCGAGCTGGCCGCCCCAGGTGCTTTCCTTGCGGACGGCGCCCGTGCGCGGGGCCTTGGTGCTGGTCTTGTCCGTGGACATCTTCTCAAGGCTCATCGGCCCGTGCCTCCGACCGTAATGCGATCCATGCGAAGCGTCGGCTGGCCGACGCCGACCGGCACGCCCTGGCCGTTCTTGCCGCAGGTGCCGATGCCGGTGTCCAGCGACAGATCGTTGCCGATCATGCTGATGCGGTTGAGGTCGGTCGGACCGTTGCCGATCAGCATCGCGCCCTTCACCGGCGCGCCGACCTTGCCGTTCTCGATCCTGTAGGCCTCGGTGCACTGGAAGACATATTTGCCCGAGGTGATGTCGACCTGGCCGCCGCCGAAATTGACGGCGTAAATGCCGTTCTTGACGGAGGCGATGATCTCGGCCGGATCGCGCTCGCCGGCCAGCATGTAGGTGTTGGTCATGCGCGGCATCGGCACGTGTGCGTAGCCCTGGCGGCGGCCGTTGCCGGTCGGCGCCATGTTCATCAGCCGGGCGTTCTGGCGGTCCTGCATGTAGCCGACCAGGATGCCGTCCTCGATCAGCACGGTGCGGCTGGTCGGCGTGCCCTCGTCGTCGATCGACAGCGAGCCGCGGCGCGAGGCCATGGTGCCGTCATCGACCACGGTGACGCCCTTGGCGGCGACCGGCTTGCCCAGCAGCCCGGCGAAGGCGGAGGTCTTCTTGCGGTTGAAGTCGCCCTCGAGGCCGTGGCCGACCGCCTCGTGCAGCATCACGCCGGGCCAGCCGGCGCCGAGCACGACGTCCATCTCGCCGGCGGGGGCGGGCACGGATTCGAGGTTGACCAGCGCCTCGCGCAGCGCGCCGTCGGCGGCCTCGCGCCAGGCCTTGGTCTCGATGAAGCGGGCATAGGCCTCGCGGCCGCCATAGCCCTTGCTGCCGCTCTCCTGGCGGTCGCCCTGGCCGGCGACGACGGAAACATTGACGCGCACCAGCGGGCGGATGTCGCGATAGCTCTCGCCGTCGGGACGCAGGATCTCCACGACTTGCCAGGTCGCGCCGAGCGACACCGTCACCTGGCGCACGCGCGGATCCTTGTCGCGCAAATACGCGTCGATCTCGCCGAGCAGCTTGACCTTGCTTTCGAACCCCGGGGCGTCCAGCGGATTGTCGTCGCCATAGAGCCGGACGTTGGTGTGCGGCGGCGCGCTCGCGAACGTGCCGGAATAGCCGCCGCGCACGGCGCTGACGGCATCGGCCGCGCGCATCAGGGCCGGCAGCGAGACGTCGGAGGAATGGGCATAGCCGACTGCATCGTCCTTCACCGCGCGCAGGCCGAATCCCTGGCTGGTGTCGTAGGTCGCCTGCTTCAGCCGGCCATTGTCGAAGGTCAGTGCCTCGGTCTGGCTGTATTCGAAGAACAATTCGCCGTCATCGGCGCCGGCCAGGCCACGCCCGACCTCGCTCCGGACCGCATCACGGTCCAGGTTGGCGCGCTCGAGCAGGGAGGTGGTGGGAGCAGTCATGTGTCAATCCGTTGTCGGAGCGTTCATTCCAAGATAGTTGTTTTGACGCCGGGGCGCGAGGGGCTGGATGATTACCGAACTGACATGGTTGAGATCGTTCCCATCACGTCCGCTCACATCGAGAGCTTCCACCGCACGCTCGATTACGTCGCGCGCGAACGGCGCTATCTGTCGTTCGTGCAGGCGCCGCCGCTCGAGTCGACGCGCGCCTTCATTCTGAACAACATCCACGAGGGATATCCGCAATTCGTCGCTCTCTCGGCCGGGGAGGTGGTGGGCTGGTGCGATGTGACGCCCAAATCAGGGCCAATCGATGCCCGGATCGGGGTGCTCGGCATGGGCCTAATGCCGCAGTTCCGGCACCAGGGCCTGGGCCGACGACTGATGGCGGCGGCGCTCGAGGCGGCGCGGGTGGCCGGCTTCTCGCGCGTCGAGCTCACCGTTTACCGCAGCAACACCAACGCCATCAGGCTGTACCAGCAGGCCGGATTCCTTCTCAAGGCGGTGCAGCCGCGGGAGCCCGGCGATGATGGGTTCGACAAGACCTTGCTGGTGATGGCGCTGGCGCTCGACGGGCGGCGCTGAGGCCGCGGGCGCGCATTCAGATGCGCGAACTCACGGCCCGATCACGTCATCGTGCGAATCCCGTCAATCGCGACCGACGTCAGGGCAGCTTGTCGAAGCCTTCGGCGAGGCCGTTGAGGCTCAGCGGGAAGCCGATGCCTTCCTCCGGCGTCTCGAAGATGATGAAGGTCGCGGTCTTCGCCGTCTTGAGCTGGCCCAGCAGCTTGTCCTCCAGCACCACCTCGGCGACGCAGCCATTGGGCAGACAGCGCACGAAACCGGCGCGGCCGACGTCCTGGTTGTCCAGCTTCAGGCCGAGGCCGGACGGCAGCAGCACGCCGAGCGGCGCCACCACACGCATCAGCCGGCTCTTCTGGTCGGCGGTCTTCAGCATGATCACGGTGAGGCCGGCATTGGAGCGGTCCTCGGCTACGACGCTCTGGATCAGCGCGCACTGCTCGGCCTGCGCGCCGGGCGGCGTGTCGCAGCGGATCTGCCAGTCGCCATGCACCGAGCGCACCGCGCCCTGCGCCCACGCCGCATGCGGCACGCCGACGACCGTCGCAGCGATCATCGCGACCGCGGTCGCTGCGGCGGAGGTCATCGCGGCAACACGCGTGAGTCGCGCACGCACCGCGCTGAATCGGTACAAACGGCGCGAGTCATTCGCAGCTGGGGTCGACATGTCAGCTGTCCTGTCCGTTGAAACCCTGATCCGGGTCGGTGCCATGACAATTTCCTGTGGGTGATCTGCGCGTCCGACGCCATGATACGGCAATGATGGCGTCTTGAGGACAGCGTCATCGGCGTACGGCACGAAACGATACCCAAAATGGCCGCACCCTGGTGGGCGCTGCCGCTGCGCCTCGCCGAATCAGCCTCGCAAACGGCCGTGTCCCGTTTGCCTACATCGCGCCGCACGCCTGTCAAGCGCCCGTTGCCCGCGAAATCACGGCATGCGGCAATCTCCCGGAAAATACGCTCGTCGCGACGAACAGCGCGGCGCGCGATATCAGGCGCAAGACTGCATTGCGATAGATCAAGAATTATGGTTTGAGAAGAAAGATTTCGTCATTCCAGTGAACTGGCCCAGGTGCTTTTCTATGCATCCGCCCGAAGGCCATTTGTCAGGAGAGCGGATCGAACGGCGCGCCGCTGCGTGAAGCGGGCGGTGCGCCGAGGGGGAAAGTTCTGAAGGGAGCGCGACGGCATGAAGATGTCGAAAGGCCAATTGGGCGCCTTGCTGGGGTTGGCCGTAACGGGCGTGACGCTCGTGTCGGGTGGAGCGGCGTTTGCTGAAACGGGCCAGCCGGCGCCATGGGAAGTCAAGCTGCAGGAGGCCGCGACGCCGGTGATGGAGAACATCACCTGGTTCCACGGCCTGCTTCTGACGATCATCACCATCATCACGCTGTTCGTGCTGGCGCTGCTGATCGCCGTGGTGGTCAAGTTCAACGCGCGCGCCAATCCGGTGCCGTCGCGGACGACCCACAACACGCTGATCGAGGTGGCCTGGACGCTGATCCCGGTGCTGATCCTGGTCATGATCGCGGTGCCGTCGTTCCGGCTGCTGTTCCTCGAGCTGGACGTGCCGAAGGCCGATATGACCATCAAGGCCACCGGCAAGCAGTGGTACTGGAGCTACGCCTATCCCGACAACGGCAAGTTCGAGTTCGACTCGCTGCTGGCGCAGGACAAGCAGCCGCGCCTGCTCGCCGTCGACAACGAGATGGTCGTGCCGGTCAATAAGGTGATTCGCGTTCAGACCACCGGCGCCGACGTGATCCACTCCTGGGCGATCCCGTCGTTCGGCGTCAAGATCGACGCCATTCCCGGCCGCCTCAACGAGACCTGGTTCAAGGCGACCAAGGTCGGCATGTATTACGGCCAGTGCTCCGAGCTGTGCGGCAAGGATCACGCCTACATGCCGATCGCGGTGCGCGTCGTGAGCGATCAGGAATTCACCGCCTGGGTCGAGGACGCCAAGAAGAAGTACGCCAGCGCGCCCACGAGCACCTATGCGTCGGCTGCGGGCGTGTCGCAGTAGCCGAGCGCGGATGAACGCTAAGATTGAGGGCCGCCTTGGCGGTCCACGGGGACACTGAGGATTGGACAATGGCGACGAACGTAGCGACCCATGCAGGCCATGACGATCACGCGCACGACCACCCGACCGGATGGCGGCGCTGGATCTATTCGACCAACCACAAAGACATCGGCACGATGTATCTGATCTTCGCGGTGTGCGCCGGCATCATCGGCCTCGCCATGTCGGTCGCGATCCGCATCGAGCTGATGTATCCGGGCGTGCAGCTCTTCCACGAGAACCACACCTACAACGTGTTCGTGACCTCGCACGGCCTGATCATGATCTTCTTCATGGTCATGCCGGCGATGATCGGCGGTTTCGGCAACTGGATGGTGCCGCTCATGATCGGCGCGCCGGACATGGCGTTCCCGCGGATGAACAACATCTCGTTCTGGCTGCTGCCCGCCTCGTTCGCGCTGCTGCTGACCTCGACCTTCGTCGAGGGCGAGCCCGGCGCCAACGGCGTCGGCGCCGGCTGGACGATGTATGTGCCGCTGTCGACCTCGGGTCATCCCGGACCGGCGGTGGACTTCGCGATCCTGTCGCTGCACCTTGCCGGCGCGTCGTCGATCCTCGGCTCGATCAACTTCATCACCACCATCTTCAACATGCGCGCGCCGGGCATGACCCTGCACAAGATGCCGCTGTTCGTGTGGTCGATCCTGGTGACGGTGTTCCTGCTGCTGCTGTCGCTGCCGGTGCTCGCCGGCGCCATCACCATGATGCTGACCGATCGCAATTTCGGCACCACCTTCTTCGATCCGGCCGGCGGCGGTGATCCGGTGCTGTTCCAGCACCTGTTCTGGTTCTTCGGCCATCCGGAAGTGTACATTCTGATCCTGCCCGGCTTCGGCATGATCAGCCAGATCGTGTCGACCTTCTCGCGCAAGCCCGTGTTCGGCTATCTCGGCATGGCCTACGCCATGGTCGCGATCGGCGGCATCGGCTTCGTGGTGTGGGCGCACCACATGTACACGGTCGGCATGTCCTCGGCGACGCAGGCCTATTTCGTCGCCGCCACCATGGTGATCGCGGTGCCCACCGGCGTGAAGATCTTCTCCTGGATCGCCACGATGTGGGGCGGCTCGATCGAGTTCCGTGCTCCGATGCTGTGGGCGGTGGGCTTCATCTTCCTGTTCACGGTCGGTGGCGTCACCGGCGTCGTGCTGGCGAACGCCGGCGTCGACCGCGTGCTGCAGGACACCTATTACGTCGTCGCGCACTTCCACTACGTGCTGTCGCTCGGCGCGGTGTTCGCCATCTTCGCGGGCTGGTACTACTGGTTCCCGAAGATGTTCGGCTACATGTACAACGAGACCATCGCCAAGGCGCACTTCTGGGTGACCTTCATCGGCGTGAACCTCGTGTTCTTCCCGCAGCACTTCCTCGGCCTGTCGGGCATGCCGCGCCGCTACATCGACTATCCCGATGCCTATGCCGGCTGGAACCTGGTCTCGTCGATCGGCTCCTACATCTCGGCCTTCGGTGTCCTGATCTTCATCTATGGGGTGGTCGACGCCTTCATGCGCAAGCAGCAGGCGGCGAACAATCCGTGGGGACCGGGCGCGACGACCTTGGAATGGACCCTGTCCTCGCCGCCGCCGTTCCACCAGTTCGAGGTGCTGCCGAAGGTGCAGTAACCCTGCTCTCGCGATGCGGCGCCGATCCGGCGCCGCATCGATGTCCGCCGGCAGCGCGCTCGACGGCGCGCCGTCGGGATCCTTGAAGCGAGGTGCTGACGCGACATGCGTCGGGGCCGTTTGAATTGAAGTCTGGATTCGTCGTGTCGGTCATTGATCAGAACGCCATTGCCGTCGGCCCGCGGATTTCCGAGGCCGATGTCGGCGATTATCTCGCGCTCCTCAAGCCGCGGGTGATGTCGCTCGTGATCTTCACGGCGCTGATCGGTCTGCTCATCGCTCCGGGCCATTTCCACCCGGTGCTCGCCATCACCTCGCTGCTGTGTATTGCGGTCGGGGCCGGCGCCTCCGGCGCGCTCAACATGGCGCTGGAAGGCGACATCGACTCGCTGATGTCGCGCACCGCCAACCGTCCGATCCCGCGCGGCCGCGTCACCCGCCAGGAAGCGCTGGCCTTCGGCATCACGCTGTCGTTCTTCTCGGTGCTGACGCTCGGCATCCTCGTCAACTGGTTCGCCGGCGCCCTGCTCGCCTTCACCATCTTCTTCTACGTCGTCGTCTACACGCTTTGGCTGAAGCGCTGGACCGCGCAGAACATCGTCATCGGCGGCGCCGCCGGCGCCCTGCCGCCGGTGGTCGCCTGGGTGTCGTCCACCGGATCGATCGCGCCGGAGCCGCTCTGGCTGTTCCTGATCATCTTCTTCTGGACCCCGCCGCATTTCTGGGCGCTGGCGCTGTTCCGCAGCGATGACTACGCCCGCGCCGGCGTGCCGATGCTGCCGGTGGTCGCCGGCCCGGACGCGACCCGGCTGCAGATCCTGCTCTACACCATCGTCCTGGTGGCGATCGCGGCTGCGCCGTGGCCGCTCGGCTATTTCGATGCCGTCTACGGCGTCGTCTCGCTGGCGCTCGGGGCTGGCATGCTGTGGCTCGCGGTCGAGGTGTTCCGCAAGCGCGAGCGCAGCGCCTCGCTGCGCGCCAACCGCAAGCTGTTCGCCTTCTCGATCCTTTATCTGTTCGTGCTGTTCGCGACGCTCGGACTCGAAGCGGTCGCGCGCATGATCGCGCCGCTGATCTGGTAAGGGGCGCGAGACTGGAAAACATGGCGACCACGATGGCGGATCGAAACGAGTCAGAGGGCATCGTCCTCACCGAGGCGCAGCTGCGCAGCCGGCGCCGCCGCTCGATCGCGATCGCGCTCGCGCTCGGCGTGCTGGTGGTGCTGTTCTTCGCGGTGACCATGGTGAAGGGTCCCGCGGTGCTGAATCGGCCGATGTAGAGACGCGATGCAGGACGGGACGAAGCAGACCGCGATGGAGACAACCGACCAGAACGTTCCGGCGACCGCGCCGGCCGCGCCGCGCCGCGGCCTCAGCCGCGATGCGCTGGTCGGCGGCATCTGCGGCGCCGTCGCGGTGCTGATGGTGGGCGCGGCCTATGCCGCCGTGCCGTTCTACAACTGGTTCTGCCGCGCCACCGGCTTCAACGGCACCACGCAGGTGGCGACATCAGCGCCATCCGCGGCGCCGCTGGCGCGCCGGATCTCCGTGCGCTTCGACTCCAATGTCGCCGGCGGTCTGCCCTGGAAGTTCGAGCCGGAGAAGACCGAGATCGATGTCGCGATCGGCGAGGTGGTCACGGTCTACTACAAGGTCACCAACGAGGCGGCGCGCACCACCATGGCGCAGGCGGCCTACAACGTGTCGCCGCTGACATCAGGCGCCTACTTCCAGAAGATCAACTGCTTCTGCTTTACCGAGCAGACCATGGCGCCGGGCGAGACCCGCGAGATGGCGGTGGTGTTCTACGTCGATCCGGCGATAGCAGCAGATCACGAGAACGACAGCTTGAAGACGATCACGCTGTCATACACCTTCTATCCCGTCCGCGACACGCCGAAGCCGGTCGCTGCGGGCGAGCCGGACAAGCCGCGGGGCAGCCTATGACTGTGACTGTGCGGAAATCCGATATCCGGGGACCATCGCTGTTGAACGACACCGTGCCGGCGCGACCGGCATCGATCTGGGGAGAGACTTGCCATGGCTGAGGCGCACGCCAAGCATCACGACTACCATCTCGTCGATCCGAGCCCTTGGCCGTTCGTCGGCTCGGTCTCGGCCTTCATCATGGCGTTCGGCGCGATCGGCTGGATGCACAAGATGTACGGCGCCGCGCCGATCGTGTTCGGCATCGGCACCATCGGCGTGCTCTACACCATGGCGAGCTGGTGGGGCGACGTCATCAAGGAAGCGCAGTACAAGGGCGACCACACCCGCGTGGTGCAGCTGCATCACCGCTACGGCATGATCCTGTTCATCGCCTCCGAGGTGATGTTCTTCGTCGCCTGGTTCTGGGCCTATTTCAATGCCGCGCTGTATCCGAACTACGAGGTGCAGGCGACCCGCGACGCCCTGTTCGGCGGCGTCTGGCCGCCGAAGGGCATCGAGACCTTCGATCCCTGGCATCTGCCGCTGCTCAACACGCTGATCCTGCTGACCTCGGGCACCACGGTGACCTGGGCGCACCACGCGCTGCTCGAGGGCGACCGCAAGGGCCTGAAATACGGCCTGATCCTCACCATCCTCCTGGGTGCGACCTTCACCTGCGTGCAGGCCTACGAGTACAGCCACGCGACGTTCTCGTTCGCCGGCCACGTCTACGGCTCGACCTTCTTCATGGCGACGGGCTTCCACGGCTTCCACGTCCTGGTCGGCACGATCTTCCTGATCGTCTGCCTGGCGCGTGCCTATGCCGGCCACTTCACGCCCAAGCAGCATCTCGGCTTCGAGTTCGCCGCCTGGTACTGGCACTTCGTCGACGTGGTCTGGCTGTTCCTGTTCATCTGCATCTACGTCTGGGGCCACGGCGCCGAGGCGATGGCCCACGGCGCGCACTGAAGCCGGCGCGCACCGGTTCCGTCGAACGTGCTAAGAAGGGGCGGCCGTCGGGCCGCCCTTTCTCGTTTGCGGCGGCGCCCGGCGGTTGATCGAAATGTGATCCGCCGTCGCCGCCTCCGGTTGTATCACCAGGGGGCGCCGCCCGGCCGCCCAGGGGCAAGACACCATGACCACGCATCCGCCCGTCACTTTGGCCCAGACCGTCCTGCGCGGGCTCGCCTGCCGCTGCCCGCGCTGCGGCCAGGGCAAGCTGTTCGACGGCTTCCTCAACCTGCGCAAGCGTTGCGAAGCCTGCGATCTCGACTATGCCTTCATCGACACCGGCGACGGTCCGGCGATCTTCATCATGATGCTTGCCGGCGCCATCGTGGTCGGCGCCGCCCTGATCGTCGAGGTGAAGTATCAGCCGCCGTTCTGGGTCCATGCCGCGCTCTGGGGGCCGCTGATCCTGGTGACGACGCTGCTGCCGCTGCGCGCGATGAAATCGCTGCTGATCGCCCTGCAATTCCACCACAAGGCCGCCCCCGGCCGTTTGGTGGACAAGACGCCGCGATGAACGGTCCGAGTTCCGCGGAGCGGCGCTCCGGTTTTGAAGCGCTGCTCAGGTCCTGCCGTTGCGGTCTGTCTCCCGGGACATGGGTCAAGCCGCTTCCGGACGCGGAAGAAAAGGTAAGCCCTCGCCGCAAACACGCTGCGCTCCCTCCCCCCTTGTGGGGGAGGGTTGGGGAGGGGGGTAGCCTCAACGGCAGTCTTTGCTGGGGCACCCCCACCCCCAACCCCTCCCCGCAAGGGGGAGGGGAGCGCACTGTCCGCGCGGTGAAAGCGGGAGGCTATCTCACGCGTGTGGACACCATCGAACTCAAGCCGGCGCGCAGCGTCGGAGTCGCCGCATGACCTCCGCCCGTCCCACCACCTCATCCCGCGCCTTCGCCGCCTTCACCTTCGTCATGGTCGCATTGTTCATCGGCCTCGGCGTCTGGCAATTGCAGCGCCGCGCCGAGAAGCATGCGTTGATCGCCGCGCTGACCGATCGCGTCGCTGCCGCACCCGCACCGCTGCCCCCGCCGGGCGACTGGCGCACGCTGACGCCGGAGCGCGACGAGTTCCGCCGCGTCAGCTTCACCGCGACCTATGCAAAGCTGCCGGATGCGATGGTCTACAGCGCCGGCTCGGCCGTGCGCGAGGACGTCTCCGGGCCGGGCACCTGGGCGTTCCTCCCCGCGCGCCTGGCGTCTGGCGAGACCGTCGTGATCGACGCCGGCTTCGTCGCCAACACGATGCAGGAACGCAGCATCCAGGACCGCCAGGTCGGCAAGCTCGTCACCGGCGAGCCCGTGACTTTCACCGGCTATCTGCGCTTCCCCGAGGCCGCCGGCCTGCTCACCGCGGCCGAGAGCCGCGACAAACGGCTGTGGTTCACGCGCGACCATCGCGCGATGGCCAGGACGCTCGGCTGGGGCGAGGTCGCGCCGTTCTACATCGACCTTGAAACGCCGGTGCCGGACAACGGCATCCCAAAACCCGGTCCGCTGTCGCCGCATCTGCGCGACGAGCACATGCAATACGCGATCACCTGGTTCTCACTCGCCGCGGCGCTGATCGTGGCCTTCGCGGTGTGGGCGAGGGGACGGCGCAGATCCGCTCGATGACGCGTAGCCCGCGTGAGCGACAGCGATATGGGGGCCGCTGTCGATCCCGCATGTCGCGGCCTGCTAAGAAGTCAAATATTGGTCAAGATGAGACGGGCGGCTGTCTTAGGAGCCGAAGTTGAGTGATGATGGTGTTGATCTTCTGCGGACATTCCGTGATCCGCTGATCGGGTTGCCACTTTCCCACGTGTGGCGAGGCGCTGGCTCGGCCATTTTCTTGGAGTTTGGGCATCTCACCAGCTGTACCCGGCGCGACGGAACGCTTGGTAATCCGGAGGGAGAGTTTGGCCTGATGATCGAGTGGAGCTGGCGTATCGAAGACAACTCGTCGATCTTGTGCGGAAGCTGGAGCGAGGAGTCCTTGTGGGCGGCAACATTTAATCACATCCGTAACAAGACCGTCGTGGAGTTTTCGGTCGTTGGACGATTACCCGAAATCGCCGTAGGTCTGTCGGATGAGCTCTACGTGACATCCTTCATGACAGCCGAAGGCGATCCGGCTTGGGTGCTGTTCGACCGACGAGAGGACGTCGTGAGAACATTGGGCGTTCGGCAGGGGCGTGTGGAGGCAGTAACCGCCAGCCGATGACCTCCTAGCCCGCATGAGCGAAGCGACATGCGGGTTCAGCACCGGCCCCCGCATGTCGCTTCGCTCATGCGGGCTACGGCGGGCAAAACGGCGCTTGACTTAGAGCGCGCTCGAACCCGTAGCCTGCCTGGCGTCGTGAATGGAGATAAAGCGCGCATGAAGATCGGCGAGCTGGCGAGGCAGTCGGGGCTGACGCCCCATACGATCCGCTACTACGAGCGGATCGGGCTGCTGCCCAGGGCCGATCGCGATCATGCCCGCCAGCGGGACTACGACGCATCGATCCTGACCTGGATCGAATTCCTCGGCCGCCTCAAGGCCACGGGAATGCCGATCCGGGACATGCTGCGCTACGCCGAGCTGCGCGCGGGCGGCGCTGCCACCGAGCCGGAACGATGCCGGCTGCTGGAGCGTCATCGCGAGGCGGTCCGGGCGCGCGTCGCCAGCCTGCAGGATTGCCTTCTCGTTCTCGACGGCAAGATCGCCGGCTATGCCGGCAGCAGCGAGAGGACGAACGACGATGACGCGATCAACGCCCAGCCAAGCCACGACGACGAGCCCGATGCCGGGCGGCACGCCATCCGGCGCCAACACCGATCAGGACCGGCTGGCGCGCGGCCGGCGCGCGCTCGATAGTATCGACGGCGAGGCCGGCCACAATGTGATCGCGGCGCTCGCCGACATCGCGCCGGACTTCGCCACCTACGTGATCGAGTTTCCGTTCGGCGACATCTATTCACGCCCCGGCCTCGATCTGCGCAGCCGCGAGATCGCGACCATCGCGGCGCTGACCGCGCTCGGCAATGCCAGCCCGCAGCTCAAGGTTCATATCCATGCTGGCCTCAATGTCGGCCTCAGCCGCGACGAGATCACCGAAGTGATCATGCAGATGGCGGTCTACGCCGGCTTCCCCGCCGCGCTCAACGGATTGTTCGCAGCCAAGGCGGTGTTTGCCGAGGCCGACGCGAAGGCCGGTGAGGCCGCCTCGGTTTGATTAGCGGGCTACGCACCGCGCCTCGCCACCGCGATCGTCGCGATTCTGCCCCGAGTCGCCCGACGGGCTATTCGCAACGGCATGAGCTGGCGTCCGATATCAAGAATTCGGCCGCGCCGGAAAACTGATTATGTAAGCATCCTCAACGCGCTGATGAGTTCAGCATCGACCGGCGGCAATTTTTTACTTTCATTTTTTCCGAAATCATGGTTGTCTATTCCCATTCCGCCTCGCCAGCGAGGGACGTACGCGTCGTCACGGACGTTGAGGTGGGATGCGATGGACGGGTCGGCTGCAACTGACGAGTGCGGCCGGCACGGACGGCGAAGTCGCGTGGTCCTGATACCCCGACGCTGGTATCAAGTTGGCGCTGGTGCCGATGCATCGCGTCGATGACGGTGGCCAAAAAGCCCGGTGCACCGAGGAGAGCGCGTATAAGTCGTAAGCCATCGCGCAGGGAAGGCCGGGTCGCTCTGGCTGAACCTGTGGTTCCTGCCCCGTGCATTCTTGTTCGCACGGGGGCCGCGGGTGCCAGCCGGCATCCGGTCTTCCCTGCGCCCTCCGTTCGAAGGAGGGAGACATTCCGCAAAGCTCGGGCGCCGATCGCGCCGCGAGACCGCTGCTCCGCGCGCCCCGGAATGACGAGGTGGAGAGGTCGTGCCGATATCCCATCGTTCGTTCGCGTGTTCGAAGTGTCCGGCTGAAAGCCGCAAGCACCGCCATCGTCCCCGCGACGGGGGGGATCCAGTACGCCGCAGCGGCGCGGGTGAGCATAGTCGCCGCGGCGTACCGGATCGCCCGGGTGAATCGGGCGATGACGGCGGAGCTGGCAGGATGGAGAGGTGGACCGACCAGGGCTGCCCATCTCGCGCGGGTCACCGTAACGCCGCCGTAACCCGTCCCCATGACGATCCCACCGGCAACAACCGGTTTCGCAGCCCGTCCAAAACCATTATGGTGCCGGACCATGTTGCCGCCGGGCGGTTCCGATTTCGAATTCAATCAACGGGTTATGGCCTGGTGACGCAGGTCAGGAGAGCGGTTTGACGCGCTATGTTTCGACCCGCGGGGAAGCCCCCGCGCTCACCTTCTGCGATGTGATGCTGACCGGGCTCGCCCGTGACGGCGGCCTGTACGTGCCCGAGACCTGGCCGCAGCTGACGCCGGCGACGATCGCGTCGTTCTTCGGCCGGCCCTATTGGGAGGTCGCCGTCGAGGTCATCAAGCCGTTCGTCGCCGGCGAGATTTCCGACGAGGAGCTCGGCCGCATGGCCAACGAGGCCTATGCGACCTTCCGTCACCCCGCCGTGGTGCCGCTCGACCAGACCGCGCCGCATCAGTTCGTGCTGGAGCTGTTCCACGGCCCGACCTTGGCGTTCAAGGACGTGGCGATGCAGCTGATCTCGCGGCTGATGGACCACGTGCTCGCCAAGCGCGGCGAGCGCACCACCATTGTCGTGGCGACGTCGGGAGATACCGGCGGCGCCGCGGTCGATGCGTTCGCCGGCCGCGACAATGCCGACCTCATCGTGCTGTTTCCGCATGGCCGCATCTCCGAGGTGCAGCGGCGGATGATGACCACGTCGGGCGCGGCGAACGTGCATGCGCTGGCCATCGAAGGTCATTTCGACGACTGCCAGGCGATCGTGAAGGGCCTGTTCAACCATCACGGCTTCCGCGATTCGGTCAGGCTGTCGGGCGTCAACTCGATCAACTGGGCGCGCGTCGTCGCCCAGGTGGTCTACTACTTCACTTCGGCGGTCGCGATCGGCGCGCCGCACCGCGCCGTCGACTTCACCGTGCCGACCGGCAATTTCGGCGACATCTTCGCCGGCTACGTCGCCAAGCGCATGGGTCTGCCGGTGCGCACCTTGCGCGTCGCGACCAATGTCAACGACATCCTCGCCCGGACGCTGACGACCGGCATCTACGAGGTGCGCGAAGTGCATGCGACGGCTTCGCCCTCGATGGACATCCAGGTGTCGTCGAATTTCGAGCGGCTGCTGTTCGAAGCCGGCGGCCGTGACGCCGGCACCGTGCGGCGGCTGATGGACGGCCTCAAGCAGTCCGGCCGCTTCGTGCTGCCGGATGCGATGCTGGCGGCGATCCGCGCCGATTTCGATGCCGGACGCGCCGACGAGACCGAGACCGCCGCTGCGATCCGCGCCGCCTTCCGCGAGGCCGGCGATCTCGTCGATCCGCATACGGCGGTGGCGCTGGCGGTGGCCGATCGCGACGGCACGGATCTGTCGGTGCCGAACATCGTGCTGTCGACGGCGCATCCCGCCAAATTCCCTGACGCGGTCGAGGCCGCCTGCGGGATGCGGCCGCATCTGCCGGTGTGGCTCGAAGGGCTGATGAGCAGGCGCGAGGACATCAGGATCATGCGGAACGACCAGGCCGAGGTGGAGAAGTTCATCCGCTCGGTCAGCCGGGCCGCCAAGCAGGGAATTGCATGATGGGTGTGGAAGTCACCAAGCTGCCGACGGGGCTGACGGTCGTCACCGACACGATGCCGCATCTGGAGACGGCCGCGCTCGGGGTCTGGGCCGGCGTCGGCGGCCGCGACGAAAAGCCGGATGAGCACGGCATCTCGCATCTGCTCGAGCACATGGCATTCAAGGGCACGACGACGCGCAGCGCCCGCGAGATCGTCGAGACGGTTGAGGCCGTCGGCGGCGATCTGAATGCCGGGACCTCGACCGAGACCACGGCCTATTACGCCCGCGTGCTGAAGGCCGACGTGCCGATGGCGCTGGACGTGCTCTCCGACATTCTCGCCAATCCGTCGTTCGTGCCGGAGGAGCTGGAGCGCGAGAAGAACGTGATCGTGCAGGAGATCGGCGCGGCACAGGATACGCCTGACGACGTCGTGTTCGAGCATCTCAACGAGCTGTGCTTTCCGGACCAGCCGATGGGCCGCTCGCTGCTCGGCACCGCCAAGACGCTGGAGGCGTTCGATCGCGACAAGCTGCACGGCTATCTGTCGACGCATTACCGCGGCCCCGACATGGTGGTCGCCGCCGCCGGTGCCGTCGACCATCAGCGGGTGGTCGAGGACGTGACGAAGCGCTTTGCGAGCTTCAATGGCGGCGAGGGGCCGAAGCCGCTGCCGGCGGCGTTCGGCAAGGGCGGCTCGCGGGTCGTGCATCGCGATCTCGAGCAGGCGCATCTGACGCTTGCGCTCGAGGGCGTGCCGCAGGCCGACCCGTCGCTGTTCTCGCTGCAGGTGTTCACCAACATCCTCGGCGGCGGCATGTCGTCCCGGCTGTTCCAGGAGGTGCGCGAGAACCGGGGGCTCTGCTACTCCGTCTACACGTTCCACGCGCCCTACAGCGACACGGGGTTCTTCGGCCTCTACACCGGGACCGATCCGGCCGACGCCCCCGAGATGATGGAGGTCGTGGTCGACATCATCGGCAATGCGGTGGAGACCCTGAGCGAGGCCGAGGTCGCCCGCGCCAAGGCGCAGATGAAGGCCGGGCTCTTGATGGCGCTTGAGAGCTGCAGCGCCCGTGCCGAGCAATTGGCGCGGCATATCCTGGCCTATGGCCGGCCGCAGACGTTGCAGGAGATGGTCGCCAAGATCGAGGCGGTCAGCGTCGAGAGCACGCGCGATGCGGCGCGGGCGCTGCTCGCACGCAGCAAGCCGGCGGTCGTCGCGCTCGGCACCGGCAGGGGTCTGGACACGGCGGTCACTTTCGCCGAAGGTCTGACCGGTTCGCGATCGAAGGCCCAACTGCACTGAGCGTGGTTCGGCTCGGTGCGGTCCGCGCGCATTTGAATCTCGCCAGATCTTGGCCTTGGAGATCTCGGCATTGGAGATCTGGGGTGGGTCGGAGCAGGCTTCGACCCGGAAAGAGCAGGGGGAGCATCACAGATGGCCCTGTTTCGCTTGCCATCCAACGGACCGGCTGCGCTGGCTCCGCGCGGCCAGGGCCTGCTGCTGCGTGCGCCGCAGATGGCCGATTACGCGCAATGGGCGCGGCTGCGCGAGATCAGCCGCGACTATCTCACGCCGTGGGAGCCGATCTGGCCGTCCGACGACCTGACGCGCTCCGGCTTCCGCCGCCGGCTGCGCCGCTATGCCGAGGACATCTCGGCCGACCGGTCCTATCCGTTCATTGTCTTCCGCGAGCAGGATGGCGCCATGCTCGGCGGCATCACGCTCGCCAATGTCCGCCGCGGCATCGTTCAGGCCGGCACCATCGGCTACTGGATGGGGCAGCCGTTCGCGCATCATGGCTACATGACGGCGGCGCTGCGGCTGCTGCTGCCGACCCTGTTCGGCGAGCTCAATCTGCACCGGGTCGAGGCGGCCTGCATCCCGACCAATATGCCGTCGATCCGCGTGCTGGAGAAATGCGGCTTCACCCGCGAGGGCTTGGCGCGTCGCTACCTCTGCATCAACGGGGTCTGGCAGGACCATTATCTCTACGGCCTGCTGCACGAGGATTTCCGGGGGTAGCAATCGTGATCGTGATTGCCGCGGGAGAGGCCGATCGGGGCTGGTTCCGGGCTCTGAAATGGGTATAGACGCCTTGGCTGGGCGACCGAGTTGCCGGGGATATCAGACGATGCGAGAGACGAGCGTGATCAGGGCTGGGACGTTGGCAGCCGTGCTGCTGGCCTTGGGAGCCGCGAGCGCGGCGCCGCCGGCCGCCGCCCAATCGCTGACCGACCGCTTCAAGAGCCTGTTCGGCGGCGGCTCGGACGACAAGGGGCAACAGAATCTGCCCGCCAGCGGCGGACCGCCGGTCGATCCGACCGATGGCCTGACCTGTCCGCCGGTCAATATTCGCGCCGGCGCCTCGACCTACGCCGTGGCCGCGCCCGGCAAGCAGGCGGTCGGCAACGACGTCCGGTTCCAGGCGTCGATCACCAAGACCGCGCGGGAATGTAATCTCAACGGGGCCGAGATCACCGCCAAGATCGGCATTCAGGGGCGCATCGTCGCCGGCCCCGCGGGCGCGCCGGCGAGCGTCGACATTCCGATGCGCATTGCCGTGGTCCAGGGCGGCATCGGCGAGAAGGTGATCGCGACCAAGTCGTATCGCACCACGGTGCAGATGACCGAGGACGGCAGCGTGCCGTTCACGATCGTCGCCGAGGACATGGTCTATCCGGTGCCGCCGCCCGGCGCCAATGCCGACAATTACGTCTTCTACATCGGCTTCGACCCGCAGGCCCTGACCCCGGAGCGGCCGCACGGCAAGAAGCGGAGGTGACGATTGCCCTTGCGCGAAGCGGTCGCCGGAGAGTGTGAATAGCAAAAGGCCGGTGCGATGGAATCGCACCGGCCTTTTGAAGATGATGGATGAGATGGGCTGCCGCTCAGTTCAGCTTGCGGCCGACTTCGGCGATGCCCTTGGCGACGAGGTCTTCGCCAAGAGCGCCCTTGACCGACTGCGACAGCACGGTCGCTGCGGCCTGGACGGCGGCCTCCGCCGCAGCGGACCTGACGTCGGCGAGAGCCTGGGCCTCGGCGAGGGCGATCTTGCCCTCGGCGGCCTTGGTGCGACGGGCGACGAAGTCTTCCATCTTGGCCTTGGCCTCCGCCGCGATGCGCTCGGCTTCCGCCTTTGCGCTGGTGACGATCTCCTCGGCCTCACGCTCGGCGCTGGCGCGGCGGGTCTTGTAATCGGCGAGCACCTTGGCCGCCTCTTCCTTGAGCCGCTTGGCCTCCGCCAGCTCGTTCCTGATGCGCTCGGCGCGGTGGTCGAGCGCCGTCAGGACCATGCGGTGGACACCGAGATAGGCGAACAGGCCCATCAGGATCACGAAGGCGATCGCGACCCAGGTTTCCGGATCAGCAAGCAAATGCATCAGGCTGTTCCCTTCAACGATGCATCCACCGCAGCCTCGACCGTCTTGGCTGCGGGGGCCTTGCCGGTGAGCTGCTTCACGATCGCGCTGGCTGCATCTGCGGCGATGCCGCGGACATTGCTCATTGCGGTCGTGCGCGTGGTGGCGATGGATGCCTCAGCCGCCGCGAGCTTGGCTGCGAGGCTGTCTTCCAGCGCCTTGCGCTCGGCGTCCGAAGAGGCCGCGAGCTTCTCGCGGGTCTCGGCTCCGATCGCCTGGGCACGGGCACGAGCCGTCGCCAGCTCGCTCTCATATGCCTTCATCGCGGCTTCGGATTCATCCTTCAGCCGCTGCGCTTCAGCCAGATCGCCGTCGATTGACTTCTGGCGGGCGTCGATGACGGCCCCGACCTTCGGCAGCGCCACACGCGAGACGATCACGTACAGCGCCACGAAGGCGATCACCAGGGAGACGATCTGGGAGGGAAAGGTTTCCTTCGAGAACGGAGGGAAACCATGCCCGCTATCGGCCTCCGTATGGGCGCTTGCGGTGCCCTTGGCCTCGCCGCCCTTGGCTTCGCCATGACTTTCAGCCACGGGCTTCTCCTGTCCGGCTCAGGCCGTCTTAGACGGCGTACAGCAGGAGCAGCGCGATCAGCAGCGAGAAGATGCCGAGCGCTTCGGTCACCGCGAAGCCGAAAATCAGGTTGCCGAACTGGCCCTGGGCGGCCGACGGATTGCGCAGAGCGGCCGACAGGTAGTTGCCGAAGATGATGCCGATGCCGGCACCCGCGCCACCCATGCCGATGCAGGCAATGCCCGCGCCAATGTACTTCGCTGCAACCGGATCCATGAAACGAACTCCTTTGAGGGGTTTGGTAGAGAGGGCCGGATCAGTGGCCCGGATGGATAGCATCGTTGAGATAGATGCAGGTGAGGATCGTGAAGACGTAGGCCTGGAGGAACGCGACCATCAGCTCGAGGCCGGTCAGCGCGACCGTGAGGCCGAGCGGCAACAGCGCGCCGACCTTGCCGACGAAGCCGAGCGCACCGAGCATGGTCACGAAGCTCGCGAACACCTTCAGGGTGACGTGGCCGGCCAGCATGTTGGCGAACAGACGGACGCTGTGCGAGATCGGACGGGAGAAGAAGGAGATGATTTCGATCACGACCACCAGCGGCAGGATCACCGCGGGGATGCCGGAGGGGACGAACAGCTTAAAGAACTTCAGGCCGTTCTTGTAGAAGCCGTAGATGATGACCGTCAGGAACACCAGCAGCGCCAGCGCGAAGGTGACGATGATGTGGCTGGAGACGGTGAAGGTGTAGGGGATGATGCCGACGATGTTCGAGACGAAGATGAACATGAACAGCGAGAACACCAGCGGGAAGAACGTCATGCCGTGCGAGCCGGCGCTGGTTCTGATGGTGTTGGCGACGAATTCGTAGGACAGCTCGACCACCGACTGGAACCGGCCCGGCACGAGCGCGCGCCCTGCGGCCATCATCATGACGGCGATCAGCACGACCGCGAGCAGCATGTACGCGGACGAATTGGTGAAGGCGATCTCCTGATTGCCGATGTGGCCGATCGTGAAGATCTTGTTGAGGTGGAATTGATGGATCGGATCGATCATCCGCGTGGCGTCTCAGTTGTTCACCGGCCACGCCGGCGCTTTGCAATTCACTCGTTGGTCTTCCGCGCCGAGGTCTTCCGCGCATGTCTCACTGGCGGGGCCTGTCGGGAGCTATGCCTGCGGATCTCACCACGTTCAACACGCCGGCCGCGAAGCCGAGCAGGAAAAACAGGATGAATCCAAAGGGCGATGTCGACAGCAAGCGGTCGAAGCCCCAGCCAAGCACCGCACCGACGAGGACACCGGCGATCAACTCGGAGGACAGTCGCAGGCCACGCGCCATGGCCGAAGCCCGGGCTGCAGTGTCACCGCCGCCGTTTCCAGGTTGATCAGCCCCGATCTTTCGGCCGTCGCGAAATTCGGACAACCGATGGTCGAGACTTCCGAGCCTTGCGGAAAGCGCAGCCTCATCGGGCGACTTGTCGCGATCCCCGTGTCCGCCGCTCTCGTTCGTGCCATCCGCCATGTGCTTATCCGCCATGTGTGGAGACCCGATCCGTTGCCGCGAGTGTCAGGAAATAGCGCCCCATCGCCCTTTGAAGCCGCGCGGACCATACTGACCGCATCCCCCCAAGTCAAGATTGCGTGTTGAACTGTTAGATGCCTGATTCTGCTCGTCTTCTCGGCTTTTTCGTCAGATCGGTCGCGCGTGTCACCGCGCCGCATCAACAGTGTTCTGTGCAACTGCGATCTTGCCCCTGTCAGGGCCCTCTGATCCGATGTCGCTGAACTCCAACCATCACGGGAACCCGCATGTCGCGCCAGATCGATTACTATTTCTCGCTGCAGTCGCCATGGGCCTATA
The DNA here is from genome assembly GCF_051168135.1 of Bradyrhizobium sp. HKCCYLRH2060. Classification (NCBI taxonomy): domain Bacteria; kingdom Pseudomonadati; phylum Pseudomonadota; class Alphaproteobacteria; order Hyphomicrobiales; family Nitrobacteraceae; genus Bradyrhizobium; species Bradyrhizobium sp. HKCCYLRH2060. Next base: position 49,297 of record NZ_JBNPUK010000015.1, on the reverse strand, counting down.
TCGGCCACCGGCTGTTCCGCGACATCGCCGCGAGCCACGGCGCGAGCGTCAACCTCAAGCCGGTCATGCTGGTGGATCTGTTCGCCGAGACCGGCGGGCTTCCGCTGGCCAAGCGCCATCCGGCGCGGCAGCGCTATCGCATCGTCGAGCTGAAGCGGTGGCGCGACAAGCGCGGTCTCGATTTCCACATCCAGCCGAGCAACTGGCCGTTCAATGCCCGGCTCGCCGACGGCGTCGTCATTGCGGCGCAGCAGGCCGGCCTCGATCCGGAGCCCTATCTGCAGCGCGCCTTCCCGGCCATCTGGGAGCAGCAGCTCAATCTTGCGGATGCCGAGGTGATCGCCGGCCTGGCCGATGCAGCCGGACTGCCGGGCCGCGATCTCGTGACGCAGGCGGCGACGGACGTGGTCGGGGCGGCCTACGAGCAGAACCGGCAGGACGCGATCGCGGCCGACGTGTTCGGCTCGCCGGCCTATGTGCTGGACGGCGAGATCTTCTGGGGGCAGGACCGCCTCGAGCTGCTGGCGGACGCGTTGAAATCCGGTCGCTCCGCCTATACGTCCGAAACATAGGTGCGGCCTGTGGCAGCGGATCGCACCTGAGGCAACGTCATGGCCGCGACACAATGTCGGCGTGCATGGCGGCGGTTGCGAATGCGCCTGGGAGAGCCAGCCATGAGTCTCACGAAGCCCTACCGGCCGCCCCTCCTCGCGCTGCTGGCGTTGAGCTGCCTGGGCGGAGAGGCGTTTGCGGTCGAGGACACAACGCCTGACGGCGACAAGGGACGCTACACGATGTCGACGACATCGGACGGCGTGATTCGGCTCGATACCAAGACCGGTGCGGTCTCGATGTGCAACAACAGCAGTGGATCGGGCTTTGCCTGTTACGCGGTGCCTGATGAGCGCGCCGCGCTGGACGCCGAGATCGGCCGTCTGCAGGCGGAGAATGAAAAGCTCAAGGGCCAGCTCGCGTCGCGCGACCAGAGCATCTCCGGCAAGATCGACGAGCCGCTGCCGAAGGACCAGGCGCTGCCCAAGTCCGATCAATTGAAGAAGGCGGAGCCTCGAGCCGGAGAGTCGAAGTCTGCTGACGGAACGCGAAAGCTCGAGATCCCGCTGCCCAGCGACCAGGACATGGACCGCATGATGGGGTTCCTCGAGCAGGCGTGGCGGCGGCTGCTCGACATGGCGACGCGGGTGCAGAAGGACGTCTCGGGCAGGATCTGAGACCGCTTCGAGGAGGCTGCATCCATGTCGGCACGATCGGCCTCGCGCACGGCACCTTCGGTTGTTGCGATCGATACGGTGGTGACGTCGATTCTGACGGTGCAGACTTCGGGCCGCGGCTTCACCGATCTCACGCGCGAGGTCGAGGCATTCCTGCGTGAAGTCTCCGCCAGGGAAGGCGCGGTGACCCTGTTCGTTCGCCACACCTCGGCGTCGCTGACGATCCAGGAGAATGCCGATCCCACCGTGCTGCACGATCTCACCACGGCGCTGGCGCGGCTGGCGCCGGAGGATGCCGGCTGGGTGCACGACACCGAGGGGCCCGACGACATGCCGGCGCACATCAAGACCATGCTGAGCTCGGTCTCGCTGCAGGTGCCGGTGCAGGACGGCCGCATGATACTCGGCACCTGGCAGGCGCTCTATCTGATCGAGCATCGCGCGCGTCCGCATCGGCGCGAGCTGGTGTTGCAGTTCATCGGCGCGGCCTGAGGCCATAAAGAGAAAATCCGTGGGTCTGAAATGCGGAACGGCCGCGGAGTGATCCGCGGCCGTTCGCTCGGAGGAGATGCGGGCGGAGGTGCTGCCCGCGTCCTGATCAGTGCTGCTGGATGTCGACGTCCTTGGTCTCCGGCAGGAACAGGAAGCCGACGACCGCCGTGATCACCGCGAAGAAGATCGGGTACCACAGGCCGGCATAGATGTCGCCGGTCGAGGCCACGATCGCGAAGGCGGTTGCCGGCAGCAGGCCGCCGAACCAGCCGTTGCCGATGTGGTAGGGCAGCGACATCGAGGTGTAGCGGATCTTGGTCGGGAACAGCTCGACCAGCATCGCGGCGATCGGGCCGTACACCATGGTGACGAAGATCACCAGGATGAACAGCAGGCCGATGATCGCGGCGACCTGCGGACGGAAGACGTCGAACGGATGCGCCATCTTCACGATCGACGGATCACCCGCCTTCGGATAGCCGGCCTGGCCGATCGCGGCCGTCAGCGCCGGGTTGCTGGTCTTCGCATCGGTGTAGGGCACTTCCTTTCCGTTGAAGGTGACCTTCACGCCGGAGCCGGCCGGACCATAAACGGTCGAGTACTTGACCGAGGACTGGGCCAGGAAGGCGCGGGCGGTGTCGCAAGGCGCGGTGAAGACGCGGGTGCCGACCGGGTTGAACAGATCGCCGCAGCCGGCGGGATCAGCCACCACTTCCACCTTCGTCGCCTCGATCGCCTTCTCCAGCGCCGGGTTGGCGTTGGTGGTGATCATCTTGAAGATCGGGAAGAAGGTCAGCGCCGCGATCAGACAGCCGCCCATGATGATCGGCTTGCGGCCGATCTTGTCGGACAGCATGCCGAACACGATGAAGAAGCCGGTGCCGAGCAGCAGCGACCAGGCGATCAGCAGGTTGGCGGTGTAGCCGTCGACCTTCAGGATCGATTGCAGGAAGAACAGCGCGTAGAACTGGCCGGTGTACCAGACCACGCCCTGGCCCATCGTGGCGCCGATCAGCGCCAGCAACACGATCTTGGCGTTGCCCCAGTTCGCGAACGCTTCCGTCAGCGGCGCCTTCGAGCTCTTGCCCTCGTCCTTCATCTTCTGGAACACGGGCGATTCGTTCAGGCGCAGACGGATCCAGACGGAGACGCCAAGCAGCAGCACCGAGACCAGGAACGGAATGCGCCAGCCCCATTTGGCGAAGTCGGCCTCGCCGATGATGGTGCGGGTGAACAGGATGACCAGCAGCGACAGGAACAGGCCCATCGTCGCCGTCGTCTGGATGAAGGAGGTGTAGTAGCCGCGCTTGCCCATCGGGGCGTGCTCGGCGACATAGGTCGCGGCACCGCCATACTCGCCGCCGAGCGCGAGGCCCTGCAGCAGGCGCAGGCCGATCAGGATCACCGGCGCCGCGAAGCCGATGGTCGCGGCGTTCGGCAGCAGGCCGACGATGAAGGTCGACAGGCCCATGATCAGGATCGTGACCAGGAAGGTGTATTTGCGGCCGACGATGTCGCCGATGCGGCCGAACACGATGGCGCCGAACGGACGCACCAGGAAGCCGGCGGCGAAGGCGAGCAGTGCGAAAATGTCGCGGGTGGCCGGCGGATAGTCGCTGAAGAACTGCGCGCCGATGATCGAGGCCAGCGACCCGTAGAGATAGAAGTCGTACCACTCGAAGACGGTGCCGAGAGAGGAGGCCAGAATGACGAAGCGTTCGTCCTTCGTCATGCCTCCAGCTCTCGCTTGTGTGGCTACCATTGTTGACATCGGCATTCGCTCCCCATGATTGTTGTGATGATGGCTTTCGCCTCCGCATGCCGGACTTGGACGGCGCAGGTCGCGGAGACCTTGCTCTTCAGTAACATTGCAGTGAAACCCGCCCCAATACGACTTTCGGCTCTGCCCTCTGCGGCGCGCGGGAAAGATGGGGACATTGCGGCGGATCAAGTTCGCTGAGCGGCGGTCGCGCTATCGATGTTGCGTTGCACAAGGTTCGGATTAACCGCCTTCCCTGCAAGTGGAATTGCACGCTTGCATGCAACCGGTGGCCGGGCGAGTATTTTACGGAAAACCGGGCGCGTGCAGTTGCAGCATGTCGTCGGTCTCGCAAGGTCAAGTCTGGATTCATGGCGGCTGCCAGCACTCATCTCGTCATTGCCGATGATCACCCGTTGTTCCGCAACGCCTTGCGGCAGGCGGTCGCGAGCGTGCTCGCGGAGGCCGTGGTCGACGAGGCCGGCTCGTTCGAGGACCTCACCGCTTTGCTGGAAAAGGATTCCGAGGTCGATCTGGTGCTGCTCGACCTCACCATGCCCGGCATCTCCGGCTTCTCGGGCCTGATCTATCTGCGCGCGCAATATCCGGCGATCCCGGTCGTCATCGTGTCGGCGAGCGACGACGGCGCGACGATCCGCCGCTCGCTCGATTTCGGCGCCTCCGGCTTCATCCCGAAGCGGTTCGGCGTCGACACCTTGCGCGATGCCATCAAGAAGGTGATGGACGGCGAGGTCTGGGTGCCGCCCGACACCGACCTGGCCGCCGGCGCCGATCCTGAAATGACCAGGCTGCGCGACCGCCTGGTCACCTTGACCCCGCAGCAGGTGCGCGTGCTGATGATGCTGTCGCAGGGCCTGCTCAACAAGCAGATCGCCTACGAGCTCGGCGTCTCCGAGGCGACCATCAAGGCGCACGTCTCGGCCATTCTGCAGAAGCTCGGCGTCGAGAGCCGGACCCAGGCGGTGATCGCGGCCGCGAAGATCGCGGGCAGCGCCTGGCGGCAGGATACGCCGACGGGGAAGTGACGGTCGCATCGCGCTAGGTAGCGTCACCCCGGGCAGGCTGCTGTGCGGCGGCCACGTGTGATTGCCAAACGAGCTTTCAATTGGTTTGCTCGTCATGCGCGGGCTTGTCCCGCGCATCCACGTCGCGCATCGTGCGCCGAAATGCGTGGATAGCCGGGACAAGCCCGGCCATGACGACAATGAGGATTGTACGATTGCGCTCCGGCTCGGTGCGCAGCGTCGGCCGATCGTGTCGGACCATCCGTGGTCACGCATTGAACGACTGCGTTCAACTTCGGATCTCCTTTCGCGACACACCTTCGCAGCCTCGCGGCGCCATCGGCGTCCGAGCTTTGCTGATCTTTCGCCCTCTCGAAAGCAGAGGGCGCAGGGAAGGCCGGGCGCTGGCCGCGCCCGTGGCCCGCCTGCAGAAAAAAAGCAGGCGGCAGTCACCACAGGTCTGGCCGAACACGCCCGGCCCTCCCTGCGCGATGGTTTTGACGGCTGCTCCGAGCTCTCCCCGGGGACCGGCGTTCTTGCCCCCGTCATCCGCAACATCGTCGTCACGGACTTGGCATCAGCACCGGGATGCCAGGACCACACGGCTTGACCGTGCGCGCCGGATCGTTCGTCCGCAGGCCAAAGCCCGCTGCGAGCCGACGCGCCCACCGCATCCCGCGCCCCACGTTCGTGACGATCGCGAAGCGCCCCTCATGGCGGGCACGGGATGGCGCGACGTGTATCATGATTTCGGGGAAAAAGAAATAAGATTCGACGGGCTGTGAATTTGTCGATCTGAATCGATAGCTGAACAGGACTGGAGTTCCGAGGACTCTTGGAGCCAGCGAACGCGCGCGGTCCTTGATCGCGCTCAAGCTGCGAGCAGCCGGTGGCTCTGCCGAGACGCGCTGGTGGGTTTGATCCGAGCATCGGCTGACGGCAAACGGCCGTCGCTGGGGACAACGGAGGCAGACGTAGAGGAGGAATAACTGACCGAGGTCCACAGGACTGGGTGCAAAAGGGGACATGAAAATGTCAGCGGCGTTTGAGCTTACGTCACCATTTCGGGTTTGATCGCCAAAAAATTGCAGATTAATGAGTTTGCTCGCGCCGGAAGTATTTGGGCGCGTGCGGAAGAGAGCGGGTCGTTATGCATTCACCAGCCGAGGTGCGCCACGCCAGGGACGCCGTCCATGGGCCTCTCTACCGGCCAGACATAGACGGATTGAGAGCTGTCGCCGTTCTCTCCGTGGTCGCCTTTCACGCCTTCCCTGGCACGCTCCGAAGCGGCTTTGTCGGTGTCGACATCTTCTTCGTGATATCGGGCTTCCTTATCACATCAATTATTCTCGGCGGGCTGGAAAGTGGCACATTCAGCTTTCAGGTCTTCTACGCCCGGCGGATCAAACGGATATTTCCCGCGCTCGCACTCGTGCTAACCGCATCGTTAGCAGCGGGCGCGCTTCTGCTACTGCCAGACGATTTCCGTCTGCTCGGTAAGCATGTGGCCGCTGGCGCGGGCTTTGTTTCCAACTTTGCTCTGTGGCAGGAAGCCAACTATTTCGACGTCGCGGCAGACACCAAAATCCTTCTGCATCTCTGGTCGCTTGGCATCGAGGAGCAGTTCTATCTCCTGTGGCCGGCGCTGATCTGGATTGCCTGGCGGCTGCGCCTGAACCTGTTCACGGTTTTTGTCGCAATGTTTGCAGCTTCATTTATCTACAACATCAAGGCTACGCCATCGAACCTCGTCGCCGCATTCTATTCTCCGGGAGCCCGCTTCTGGGAGCTTTCAACGGGCAGCATTCTGGCCTATCTGGCATTTTCAACGCCACGGGCGGCGGTCTGGGTCGAAAATGGCCTCGCGACGGTCATAGCGTCCGTTCTCTTCGAGCGCGGGGGGGTGAACGAGAAGAAGATTTATCGCGACTTTGTTTCGGTGGCGGCTATCGCGCTGATTGCTGCGTCCGTCCTCGTGATCACGCGCCGGCAGGAGTTCCCAGGCTGGTGGGCGCTAATGCCGGTCCTCGGAAGTTACCTGGTCATCCTCGCCGGGCCGGGAGCTTGGCTCAACCGGGTGCTCCTCTCAAATCCGGTCATGGTCTGGATCGGTCTGATCAGCTATCCATTGTATCTGTGGCACTGGCCGCTGCTGACTTTTGTGCGCATCCACTATGGAGCCTCGCCGCCCCCGCAAGCCGTCATCACGTTGTTGGTCGGTGCGTCAGTCGGGCTTGCGTGGGGCACCTATCAGTTTCTCGAGAAGCCCATCCGGTATGGCGAGCTGCGAGTCTGGATGGTGCCAGGGCTAGCAATGGCGATGATCGCCATCGGCGCATTTGGGCTCCTCGATGTCGCGATGCAGGGTTTCCCGGGCCGGATCAACGACGAGGACAAGCGTGAATATGCGGCGTATTTTTATGGCGGGTCGCCGCTGATCCAGGCCGAGGCTCAGGATATCATGCAGAACCGCTGTAACTTTTACGCCTGGGATAGTCCGGTCCCTACGCTCGCGCCAAGAAAGGCCATCGATCCCAGTTGCTATATGCGGCACTCCGACAAGAGTGTGCTCATTATCGGAGATTCCAATGCTGCGGACCTATATTACGGGCTCAATGAAGTTCTTCCGAAAGATGTGTCGGTGTTGCTGATCCACAGTTCGGGCTGCCAAGTCAGTCCAATTATCGAGCACATCATAGAGACTCACCACTGTAACATGGCTAACTACTTTGCGCTGCGTCGGATTGCGATCGATCCGCCCGATGTTCTGTTGCTTTCATCGAACAACTCGTTCGACATCGAGTACATCCGCAAGTTTTCGATGATGGTGAAGGGGTATGGCGTCAAGAAGGTGCTCGTGCTTGGTCAGCGACCGCATTGGAAGCGCTTTCTGCACAAGATCATTCTGGATGAGTATTGGAAGTCGACCCCGCGGTATATACCGGGTCACCTCGATGACGAGTTGATGTCGTTCACCAAAAAGTTTCAATCGCAGCTGAAGCGCGACGAGCCCTTCGACTTCGTGGACGAAATGCAAGCGTTCTGTAGCGCAGAGGGGTGCCTTGCTTTCCTCGGAGATAACCGTCGCGAAGGGCTGATCACGGCTGATACGGTTCACCTCCGCCCATTCGCCTCGGTCTGGTTGGCGCGCCAACAGCTAGCCCCCCTGATTTTGAGGTCTTTGGGTAGTCAGTAAGCTGAGTCGTACACTTTTCCGTTCTGCGTCATCAGTGGCACGCCGTCGGGCGTACCCGGGATAAAGCAGCCGAACTTCACGAGCAGGCCGTTGCCTCCGACAATGGATGGGCCCACCTTGCGATAGCCATCCCTCCTGGGGCAATTACCGATACGTAGCTGTTCGCTCCCGATGACCATAAACAATCGGTTGATGCTCGGCATGTCGCCCGACTCGTCCGCTATCGGCTCTATGCTGGCGCATCCTTGAGAGCTGCAGCCTAGCGTAAACCGCCCTCCGCCTTGCTCCATGCGCCAGACGATATCGAAATGACCGGCGACTTGGATTCCGCCATTGAAGGACGAGCCTGCCGTTGGACCGTCAAACGAAATAGCGATATCCTTGTCGCCAGATCCGTGAAAGACGAGCTTTCCTGAGCCGTCGAAAACTCCGTTGTTGTGTGCGAGCATTTGCGGTGTATTCGGGTTGTTGTCCCTATTGCAGTGCATCTCGATCTGCCCCTGCGGCCCAAATTGATCCGCCCATAGAAACAGCTCACCATTGTCGCCTGCCGTAATGCACGTCGCTGCATGCACCAGCTTTATCGTTCCGTTTCCGTTCGGAGATAGCGCGATCAAATTGCTGCCCAGGGGCTGCCCACTAATGGCAACCGCGTCATCTTTGAAGGTTTGGCCGATGGTCGGCGCGATCGTTACGAGCGATTGGCGGGTGTCGAGGTCCTGCTGGATCAGCTGAACGGCGGTGGCGAGATACTTCACTGGCCTGCTGATGCCGTCGTTGCCATCATCGCCGTCATTATCGACGAGGATCTTCAAACTTCCATTCGGAACTTTGTATCGACCGGGCTTGTGCGTCGAAATCCAACGACCTTTGTAGCTTGTTATTCCGACCGACTGGTTTGGATAAAGCCGTGGGTTGATGTCTTGTGGGAAGTCGATCAAGAGCTTGCCGGCCTCGGACTCTTCGTTGACGAGAACGATATCGCATCCATCTTCGATGCCAGTCGCCGCGGGAAGAGTAATTCGTATGTTTCCTCCGAACGCAATAATGTTCTGGTCGCACGCAAGCGGAAGGGGGCCGCTCCGACCGATAGTCCCTATAGGGCGTGACTGCGCGTTGAGGAGCGTGCCCGTAAGCACAATCAAGACGAAAAGAAATCGCCCCACCAAACCAAATCCAATCGGGAAATTTCAAATCTAGGATCAACTAACTTTCTAGGCTTTGTCTGGTAAGGTTCAACCATGGGCTGTGTCAACTGCCGCAATCTGCGTTTGGGTCGCCGACTTCGCTTCAACTCGGTCAGACCCGCCGTTTTTCAAGCCAGTTCCTCCTCCGGCCCTCTCAAGATCGTAGTCGTCGAGTGGGACCCCCGCTAAAGTACGGAGTGGCCGAACGCTAAAGAAACCGCCCCACAAACCCCAGCGCCGTTTCCGCCACCTCGCGCCAGCCGCTGTCGATTGTCAGCGAGTGGCCGCGTTGCGGGAATTGGGCGAATTCGGTGACGGCGTGCTGGTTGCGCTTCTGCCGATCGTAGGCGGCGCGGGCGACCGAGGGCGGCACGGTGTGGTCGTGCTCGCCGGAGATGATCAGCAGCGGGCCGCGTTCGACGGCCTCGCTGTCGACGTGGGCCTCGGTCCAGGGATTGAGGTTGGCGGCCGCGGCCTGGAAGATCGGTCGGCCCGGGGCAGGCGCCTGGTAGGTTTCGTATAATGCGTCGCTCTCGGCTTCCGGCACGGAGTTCGCAAACGCGTAGCGGAATTGTTCGGGGGTAAGACTGACGTTGCGGTTGGCATTGAGCGGGTTCTGCAGGACCGGCCAGGCGGAGCGCAGCGCCGAGACGGGCAGCGGCAGCACGCCGCGGAATGGCGCCGGATCGATCGCGACCGTCGCCGCCGACAGCCCGCGGCCGGCGAGGATCTGCGCGATCAGGCCGCCGAAGGAATGGCCGATCACGGCGGGGCGCCGGTCGAGCGCGCCCGCGATCGCGGCGAAGTGCGCCGCCACCTCGCCGATCGTTTCGGGCGCTGCGGCGCCGCCCATCTCCGCCGGCCAGCCGGGCGCCAGCCCGGCATAGCCGGCGGCGTCGAACAGTTCGACCCACCGATCCCACGAGCTGGGCTTCAGCCACAGGCCGTGGATGAAGATGACCGCAGGCCGTTGCGATGCGTTGGCTGCGACGATCGCATCATCAAGTGTGGGGGTCGACATGATTGGCGCCCTTCTGATGCGTTGGATCAGCGCGACGACGGCGTGGCGGCCGGCTGCCCGTTGAGGAAGGCGTCGATCGCAGCGACCGTCGCGGTGGGCTGCTCTTCCATCAGCCAATGGCCGGAGCCTTCGATGACCTGCTCCTGCACGTTGTTCGCGCCGGCCCGCGCCACCACCGCCATGGTCGGGCCGAAGGACGCCGCGCCGCCGATCGCCAGCACCGGCATCGTCAGCTTGCCATGCGCCGCGAGCCAGGCGCGGTTGTCGATGGCGTCCTGATCGAAGGCGGCGAACTGGCTGAAGCCGGCATGCATCCGCCCGGGGCCGGCATAGAGCTCCGCGTAGTGGACGCGCGCGGCCTCCGGGAAATGCGCAGGGTTGGCGGAGAACTCGTTCCAGAAGCGGTCGAGATAGATGCGCTCGCGGCCCTCGACCAGGCGCTCCATGTCGGGGCCGCCGAAGCGGAAGTGCCACAGCAGCGGGTTCTTGAGGATCTCCTCCCACGGGCCGATGCCCGGCACCGGCGCATCCATCAGCACCAGCTTGGTAACGCGGTCGGAATGCCGCGCTGCCAGCGCATAGGCGACCATGTTGCCGATGTCGTGCGCCACGACCTCGGCGGTGCGCGCGCCCAGCGCGTCCATGACGCCGGTGATGTCCTCGGCCTGGTTGGCCTTCTCGAAACCCTTGTCGGCGCGGGCGGAGAGGCCGAGGCCGCGCAAATCGGGCACGATCACGGTGTGGTTCTCGGCGAGCTTGGCGGCGAGCGGCACCCACATGTCGCCGGTGTCGCCATAGCCGTGCAGCAGCACCACCGCGGGTCCTGTGCCGCCGACGCGGACGTGGAGCGTGGTGCCGTTGGTCGGGATCTCCTGGGTGCGGAAGCTCTTCGGGAAATTGCCGGGCGCCTCGGTCGCGTCGGCGAGGGCGGCGCTGGTCAGCATCGTGAGCGCGCTGGCGGCGAGGGCGGTTCGTTGCAGCAGGCGGGGCAGGGTCATGACGGTCTCCGTAGGTTGCATCGTGTTGATGCACGCAAAGCTAGACGAACCCCAATCGCGGTATTAGAGGGTAGTGACGCCAAGGATTTTTGATCTGGACGCAAAGATGGTACTGGCCAGCGCGGACCGCGCCCGGGATCTCGAGGTGTTCTGCGCGGTCGCCGACAGCGGCAGCTTCTCGGCCGCGGGCCGGGGCCTCGGGCTGACGCCGTCGGCCGTCAGCCGCACGCTCGACCGCATCGAGGCGCGGCTCGGCGCGCGGCTGCTGCTGCGGTCCACGCGCGTGCTCACGCTGACCGCCGAGGGCCTGGCCTATCTCGCGGCCGCCCGCCGCATCCTCGCCGATCTCGACGAGGCCGAGCAGGCGATCGCGGATCAGGGCGCGCCGCGCGGGCGCATCCGGGTCAGCGCCGCGCTGTCGCACGGCCGCATCTGCATCGTGCCGTTGCTCGGCGAGTTCGTGCGGCGCTATCCGAACATCCTCGTCGACATCAATCTCAGCGACGGCCTCGTCGATGTGGCGGCGGGCCAGGCCGACGTCGCCATTCGCGGCGGTCCGCTGGCCGACAGCGCGCTCACCGCGCGGCGCCTCGGCGACAATGGCCGCACCATCGTCGCCTCGCCGGACTATCTGGCGCGCTGGGGCGTGCCGCAGACTCCGGAAGACCTCACCAACCACAACTGCCTGAACTTCAGCTTCCGCCGCGCCGAGCCGGTGTGGCCGTTCCGCCGCGACGGCGTCAACTATGCGCTGAAGCTGCGCGGCGCCGTCGAAGCCAACAGCGGCGACACGCTCAGCCAGCTCGCGCTCGATGGCGTCGGCATCGCCCGCGTCGGCGATTTCAGCCTCGGCAACGCGATCGCAGAGGGACGGCTGGTGCCGCTGCTCGAGGCGTTCAATCCCGGCGACAGGGAAGTCTTCCACGCCGTGTTCGTCGGCGGTCCCAACATGCCCGCGCGCGTGCGCGTGTTCGTGGACTATCTCGTGGAGCGGATGGGCGCGAGGGGAGAACCTTAGTTCTTGCCTCAAAGGATGTTCTGCGACCCTCGCAAGCGACAGCGGCCGGGGTTTGCGCCCGGCCGCCGCGCCATGTTCGAGGATGCTCCGTCAACAGACGCTGTCAGATGCAGTGCGCGACGGCATGGATCGTCTGGGAGGCTTCCTTACCCAGCCGTCTGCAGGGTGAGCGCGACCTTCGGGAAGTCGATGTCGGTGTGCGCGGCGTTGTTGACGTAGTTCGTCAGCACGTTGATCGCGACGTTCGCGATGATCTCGATCAGCCGGCCATCGTCGAGACCCGCCGCGCGCGCCGTGGCGAGGTCGACGTCGGCGACCTGTCCCTTGGTGTCGACGACGCGGCGCGCGAGGCGGGCGACGGCTGCGTCGATGGCGTCATCAGCGGTGCCTTCGCGAGCCTTGCGGAGGCCGTCCGGGCTGAGGCCTGCGCCCTTGCCCATCAGCGAATGGGCCGAGAGACAATATTCGCAGCCATTGGCCTGGGCGACCGCAAGCGCGACGATCTCGCGTTGCCTCGCGGTGAGCGCGCCCTTGGCGAGTGCATCGGAGAAGGCGATGTAGCCGTTCAGCGCGGCGCCCGACTGCGCGAGCGTCGAGAACAGGTTCGGCGTCATGCCGATCTTGGCCTTCACGGCGGACAGCGTGGCGACGACGCCGGCATCGGCGCTGACGGTGTCGACGGGAGCAATGCGGGGCATGGGAACATCCTTGGTGTGAGGTGCGGGCTTGCACGCCCCCTCCATGCCGGACTATGTGTGGCTTTAGGTGCCAGAAACATTGCAGATCGTCCCATGGACCCTTTTGCCGCGCTGTTTGCCCATGTCACGCCGCGGGCTCGGACCTTCTTCTCCGGCAACCTTTGCAACACCGTGGAATTCGGACCGGAGGGCCATCTGCACTTGTTCAAGGCCGGCGTGCTGACCCTGACCCAGCCGGGCGCAGACGACTTGAAACTGCACGAGCCGACCCTGATGTTCTTTCCGCGCGGACGGACGCATCGCTTCGTCGTCGATCCCGAGCGTGGTGCGGATCTCGTTTGCGCGACCGTCGAGCTCGGCGGCGCCGAGGGCAATCCGATCGGTGAGGGACTGCCCGAGCTCGTGGTGCTGCCGCTCGCCGGGCATCCGACGCTCACGCCGGTCTGCGACCTGCTGGTCGCCGAGGGGTTTGCCGATGGCGGCGGTCGGCAGGCGGCGCTGGACCGGCTGTTCGACTATCTGCTGATCCTGATCGTCCGCGACGTCGTCGCCAGCGGCGCGGTCGAGAGCGGCGTGCTCGCCGGGCTCGCTGACCCGCGCCTGGCGAAGGCGCTGACCGCGATCCATGACGCGCCGGGCCGGGCGTGGAGCCTCGAGGATCTCGCCGATATCGCCGGCATGTCGCGCACGCGCTTCGCCGATCTGTTCCGGGCGCGCGTCGGCCGAACGCCGATCGACTATCTGACGGCTTGGCGCATGACGCTGGCGCGGCAGCTGCTTGCCAAGGGCAAGTCCGTCAAGAGCGTCGCTTCGCAGGTCGGCTACGACAGCGCCGCGGCGTTCTCGCGTGTGTTCAGCCGGGTGTCGGGGCGCCCACCGCGGGAGGTGCGGTAGCCCGAGCGGCCGTTTCGCCGGACGGCGTTCCTACTCCGCCGCCACCATCTGCTGGATCCGCCACTGCCCCAGCAGGGCCCGCAGCGACGCCGGCTTCAGCGGCTTGTTGAGCACGGCGACGTTGTCGTCGCGGGCAGCGGCGCGGACGTGGGGGCTGCGGTCGGCGGTGATCAGGATCGCGGGCAGGGCCTCGTTGAAGCGGCGGCGGATGTCGCGGATGGCGGCGATGCCGTTGCCGCGGTCGAGATGGTAGTCGACGAGCAGGCCGGTGACGGCGCCATCGCGCGCCGCGATCGCCTCCATCGCGGACTCCGGATCAGGCACGGCGATCACCTCGGCGTCCCACGCCGTCAGCAGGGTCTTCATGCCGTCGAGGATCGCCGGATCGTTCTCGATGCAGACGATCAGCGCGCCGGCAATCGGCGTCGTCGCCAGCGGCGTCGCGCTGGTGACGGCGGCGGTGTGGTTGATCGCTTTCGCAATCGGCACCGTGACCGAGAACACCGAGCCGCGGCCGGGCCGCGAGTCCAGCGCGATGCCGTGATTGAGCACGCGGGCGATGCGCTCGACGATCGACAGCCCCAGGCCGAGGCCGCGCGCGATCCGCGCGCCCTGCTCGAGACGGTGGAATTCCTTGAAGATCTCGCCGCGCTTGACCGGGGGAATGCCGACGCCGGTGTCGTAGACGCCGATCTGCAGCGACTGGCCGTGGCGGCGGCAGCCGACCAGCACGCGGCCCTTGGGCGTGTACTTGATGGCGTTGGAGATGAAGTTCTGCAGCAGCCGGCGCAGCAGCAGGCGGTCGGACTCGACCGGCAGCGACGACGGCACGAACACCAGCTCCAGACCCTTGGCGCGCGCGGCGGGCGCGAACTCGATCTCCAGCGAGCGCATCAAATCGGCCATCTTGAAGCTCGACACCGAGGGCGTCATCGCGCCGGCATCGAGCCGGGAGATGTCGAGCAGCGCGCCGAGGATCTCCTCGATCGCTTCCAGCGAGTCGTCGATGTTCTCGACCAGGCGCGAATCCTCGCCGGCCGTCTGCCGCTCGACGAGGCTGGTCACGTAGAGCCGCGCCGCGTTCAGCGGCTGCAGGATGTCGTGGCTGGCCGCCGCAAGGAAGCGCGTCTTGGAGATGTTGGCGTCCTCGGCGGCGCTCTTGGCCAGCGCCAGCTCCGAGTTCAGACGCGTCAGCTCCTCGGTGCGGTCGCGGACGCGTTTTTCCAGCGTCGCATTGGCGCGCTCCAGTGCCTCGGCGGCCTCGAACGAGGGCGTGACGTCGGTGAAGGTGATGACGAGGCCGCCACCCGGCATGCGGTTGGTGCGGACCTCGATCACCATGTGGCGGTCGGCGAGGCGTTCCAGATAAGGCTCGCCCTCGGTGGTGTAGGCGGCGAGCCGGCGCGCCAGCAGCGCCTCGCCGTCCTCATGGGTGGGCGCGCCGATCGTGCCCATGAATTCGAGGATTTCCTTCAGCGGGCTGCCGATCTGCACCAGATCCGGCGGCAGCCCGAGCAGGTCGACGAACTGGCCGTTGGAGCAGATCAATTGCAGATCGGCGTCGAACACCGCGATGCCCTGGCGCACATGGTTCAGCGCGGTCTGCAGGATCTCGCGGTTGAAATGCAGCGCGGCATGGGAATCGTCGAGCAGCTTGAGCGCGGCCTTGGCCGACACCGTGCGCTTGCGCAGGAGCAGCGACATCACCAGGCGCGACGACGCCGCGCCGATCGAGGAGGCGATCAGATGCTCGGCATGGCGCAGCAGCTCGAAATCGGCCGGCGCGGCCGGATCGAGCGGCAGGTTGCGCTGGGCGGCGAAGGCCTCGAACGAGGCGCGGGCGCGGTCGGGGCCGAGATATTGGCCGACCGTGCTCTGGATGTCCTGCACCGTGACGGTCGAGCGCCAGCGCCGGAAGCTCGGCGCGCTCGGCGTCAGCTCGGCCGGCACGAAGATGTCGGCCTGCAACAGCTCGATCGACGACGGCTGCCGCGCCAGCGACAGCACGATGTAGGTCAGCAGATTGAGCGACAGGCTCCACAGCACGCCATGCAGCAGCGGCGGCAGGTCGGTGCCGAGCAGCGCCTGCGGCCTGAGCGCCTCGAGCCCGAACGGGCCGTGCTGCAGAAACAGGATGCCCGCGGTCGAGGTGTCGAGGAAGCTCGGGATGAACAGCGTGTAGAGCCAGACGGCGAAGCCGACCAGCATGCCGCCCATCGCGCCGCGCGCGGTCGCGCGCCGCCAGAACAGGCCGCCGAAGAAGCTCGGCGCGAGCTGCGCGATGGCGGCGAACGACAGCAGGCCGATCGCGGCGAGCTGGGTGTTACCGAGCGCGCGATAGTAGAAATAGGCCATCACCATGATGGCGAAGATCGCGATGCGGCGGGTGCCGAGCAGGAAGCCCGCGAAGTCGCGGCCGATCTCGCGCTGCTCCTGGCGCTGCAGCACCAGCGGCACGACGATGTCGTTGCAGACCATGATCGACAGCGCCACGCATTCGACGATCACCATCGCGGTCGCCGCCGACAGGCCGCCGACGAAGACCAGCACCGATAGCCATTGCGAATTGGCCTCGATCGGCAGCGCCAGCACGTACATGTCGCTGTCGACGGCGCCGAACGGGAAGGTGATCAGGCCGGCCAGGGCGATCGGGATCACGAACAGGTTGATCGCGACGAGATAGAGCGGAAACAGCCAGCGCGCACGCGACACCTCGGCATCGTCGGCGTTCTCGACCACGCTGACATGGAACTGGCGCGGCAGCAGCATCGCGGCGCAGAACGACAGCAGGGTCATGGTCAGGAAGCTGCCGATGCCAGGCACGTATTCCAGCGCGCGCTCGGCCTCCGGCGATTTCATCGCCCGCTCGATCAGCTCGACAGGCGAGAACATCACGAAGGTGACGAAGGCGCCGGCGGCGATGAAGGCGACCAGCTTGATGATCGACTCGGTCGCGACCGCCAGCATCAGCCCGTGCTGGTGCTCGGTGGCGTCGGTCTGCCGGGTGCCGAACAGCACCGCGAAGATCGCCATCGCCAAGGTCACCATCAGCGCCATGTCGCCGACGATCGGGATATGGGCGAAGGCGCGGTCGTCGACCATGATGGTCTCGAGCGACGATGCCACCGCCTTGAGCTGCAGCGCGATGTAGGGCACCGAGCCGATGATCGCGATCAGCGCCACGGTCGCCGCCACCGCCTGGCTCTTGCCGTAGCGGGCGCCGATCAGGTCGGCGACCGAGGTGATGTTCTGCGACTTGGCAAGGCGGATGACTCGGCGCAGCAGCGGCGTGCAGGCGCCGACCATCAGGATCGGCCCGAGATAGATCGCGAGGAAGTCGACGCTGGTGCGGGAGGCGAAGCCGACCGAGCCGAAGAAGGTCCAGGACGTGCAGTAGATGGCGAGCGACAGCGGGTAGATCAGCCCGGCCAGCCGGCTGCGGCTCTCTGCCGGCCGCCGTTCGCCGGCCCGGTTGCCGCGGCTGGCGACCAGGAACAGGAACCCGATATAGCCGAACGCGGCCAGGATCACGCCCCAGTCGTGCAGCATGGTGTTTACGCGAACTCCTCGATCGCTCCGCCCCGGGAATTGGCCGCGAGCTTAGCGCTTTGGGGGAGGCGGGGCGATAGCTATCCCTCCGGCGCGCGGGGAATGACGAGGGCGTCCTTAAGCGCGATCGGTCTTGCTTCCCGCAGCGCCGGCGTGGTCCGTCTCACCTTCGTTCACCGCCCCAGTCGATGAGAGCCGACGTCCTCGCGGCCCGGCCGGTCTGCTCCCCTCCCCGCAAGGGGGAGGGGAGCGCACCGCCGTCGCGGGAACGTGCGCGGGCTCACCACAGCAAATCGAATAACTACTCCGCCGCCAGCGGCTTCTCGTGCAGCGCGAGTCCCAGGCGTTCCCAGACCTGCAGCAGGGCCTCGGCCAGGCGGTCGATCAGGCCGTCGTCGTGGTAGGGCGAGGGCGTGATGCGCAGGCGCTCGGTGCCCTTGGCGACCGTGGGGTAGTTGATCGGCTGGATGTAGATGCCGTGCTCTTCCAGCAGCAGATCGGAGGCCTGCTTGCACTTCTCGGGATCGCCGACGAACAGCGGCACGATGTGGGTGTCGTTGGTCATCACCGGCAGGCCGGCGGCGTGGAGGACCGCCTTCACCCGCGCGGCGCGGTCCTGGTGGCGTTCACGCTCCCAGCTCGACGATTTCAGGTGCTTGATCGCAGCCGTCGCGGCCGAGCAGATCGGCGGCGGCAGCGCGGTCGTGAAGATGAAGCCCGGCGCGTAGGAGCGCACGGCATCGATGATCTCGCCCTTGGCGGCGATGTAGCCGCCGAGGCAGCCGAACGCCTTGGCCAGCGTGCCTTCGAGGATGTCGATGCGGTGCATGACGCCGTCGCGCTCGGCGATGCCGCCGCCGCGCGGGCCGTACATGCCGACCGCATGCACCTCGTCGACATAGGTCATCGCGTTGTAGCGCTCGGCGAGATCGCAGATCTCAGCCAGCGGTGCAACGTCGCCGTCCATCGAATACAGGCTCTCGCAGGCGATCAGCTTCGGCCGGTTCGGGCCCGCGGCGATCAGGAGCTGCTCGAGATGGGCGAGATCGTTGTGGCGCCAGATCTGGCGCTCGCAGCCGGACTGGCGCACGCCCTCGATCATCGAATTGTGGTTCAGCGCGTCCGACAGGATCAGGCAATCCGGGATCAGCTTGGCGAGCGTCGCGATGCCGGTCTGGTTGGAGACATAGCCTGACGTGAACAGCAGCGCCGCTTCCTTGCCGTGGAGGTCGGCGAGCTCGGCTTCCAGCTGCACCAGGGGATGATGGGTTCCGGCGATGTTGCGGGTGCCGCCGGCGCCGGTGCCGACGCGGGTCGCGGTCTCGACCATCGCGCCGACCACCCTGGGGTGCTGGCCCATGCCGAGATAGTCGTTGGAGCACCAGATCACGACATTGCGCGGTCCGCTCGGCGAGTGCCAGGTCGCATGCGGGAACCGGCCGGCGATGCGTTCGAGATCGGCGAAGACACGGTAGCGACGCTCATCATGCAGGCGACCGAGGGCGGCACTGAAGTACTGGCTGTAGTCCATCACGAAACCCGAACTGGCGCGCTGCAGTGCAGCACCTGAAGCGAAAACCTCGCGGCATGCGTGGCGTAAGGACTTCTTAGAGCGTTTCCAGACCGGCTGTCGAGCCGGAATCCCACGGCGGGAATTGGGCGATTTGTCCAAGGGGGGAGTGATCTCGGCCGAACGGCGCCGGGATTGCGGCGACGCGGCGGCGTCGCGGCCCCGCAGCCTCAGGTGGTGCGATAATGCAGCACGCCATCGACGTCCTGGCTGGTCAGGCGGCCCTCGACCAGCATGTAGTTGATATGGGCGATCAGCTCGCCAGCGGCGAAGCCCATCTGGTGGGGGTCGAGCACGTGCTTGTGGAACACGACCGGCACGAGCTGCGCCGAGGTCTTGGTCTCGTCGCGGCAGGCGTCCGCGATCATCCGGCAGCGCTCCTCGTGGTGGTCGGCGAGCTGCTTGATGCGCGTCTTCAGCCCGTAGAACGGCACGCCGTGGCCGGGCAGCACCAGCACGTCATAGGGCAGGGTGGTGGTGAGGCTCGCCAGCGACGCCAGATATTCGCCGAGCGAGTTCTGGTCCGGCTCGACCGCCCAGACGCTGACATTCGGCGAGATCTTGCTCAGCACCTGGTCCGCGGACAGGAACAGCTTGTCGGCGGCGCAATACAGCATGACCTGGTCGAGCGCGTGACCGCCGCCGGTGATGACCTTGAAGCGCCGGCTGCCGATCTGGATCTCGTCGCCATGGGAGATGCGGCGGTAGGAGGCCGGCAGCACCGAGACGCGCTGCAGATATTCCTGGCCGCGGCCGAGCAGCTTGTCGGTCAACGTTTCGTCCATGCCGTGGCGGCGGAAGAACAGCCGCTGCGCATTGCGGCGCTCCTCGGTGCCGCGGTTCTGGTGATAGACCGACTGCAGGTACTCGACCTGCGACATCACCAGCGGGCAGGCGAAGCGCTCGACGATCCAGCCGGCGAGCCCGACATGGTCGGGATGAGAATGCGTCACGATCAGCCGGGTGATCTTCACGTGCTTCAGCGGGCCATCGAGCAGCCGCGTCCAGGCGCCGATCGATTCCTCGTTGCCGAAGCCGGAGTCCACTGCGACCCAGCCATCGCCGTCGGCGAGCAGATAGATGTTCACATGGTTGAGGCGGAACGGCAGCTTCAGGCGCAGCCACAGCACGCCGGGCGCGACCTCGACGACCTGGTCCTCACCGGGATGCTGCTCCCAGGGATAGCGCAGGGCTTCGGCGGAGGAGGGAACGGTGTCTGTCTTGGTCATGCCTCATCGATTAACGGCCGCCGCGGGCGAGCGCCAGCCGAAAAACGCGATGGAAGCGGCATGGCTGGACGGCATTCCGGGACGCGGCAGGCCGGGCCTCATGGTTCGAGACGGCGCTGCGCGCCTCCTCACCATGAGGGTTGAGGGTCGGCGCTTCGATCCCACGCCCGGTTGGCCGCAAAGCGACCTGCGCCTCCTCACCCTGAGGAGCCGGCCGCAGGCCGGCGTCTCGAAGGGCGAGGCCCGATATCGACTACGCCGCCCTGATGTTGGTCAGGAACGCGTCGACCTCGGCGCGCAGCGTCTCCGCCTCGCGGCGCAGCGCCGCCGAGGCGCTGAGCACCTCGTTGGCGGAGGTGCCGGCCTGGGCCGAGGCGCTGGAGACGCCGGTGATGTTGTTGGAGACCTCGGTGGTGCCGGAGGCCGCCTGCTGGATGTTGCGGGCGATCTCATGCGTCGCGGTGCCCTGCTGCTCCACGGCGGCGGCGATCGCGGTGGTGACGTTGTCAATCTCGGCGATGGTCCCGCCGATGTTGCGGATCGCCGACACGGCCGACGAGGCGACCTGCTGCATGCTCGCGATCTGCGAACGGATCTCGTCGGTGGCCTTGGCGGTCTGGCTCGCCAGGCTCTTCACCTCCTGCGCGACCACCGCGAAGCCGCGCCCGGCCTCGCCGGCGCGCGCCGCCTCGATGGTGGCGTTGAGCGCGAGCAGGTTGGTCTGCGAGGCGATCGCCTGGATCAGGTCGACGACGACGCTGACGCGGCTCGCATTGTCGGCGAGCCCCTGCATCGTCGAGTCGGTGGCGCCGGCTTCCTCGACCGCCTTCTTGGCGATCTGGGCCGAGGTCACGACCTGGCGGCTGATCTCCGCGATCGACGACGACAATTGCTCGGTGCCGGCCGACACGGTCTGGACGTTGACCGAAGTCTCCTCGGCAGCCGCCGCGACCGCATTGACCAGCGAGTTGGACTGGTCGGCGGTCTGCGACATGCTCTGTGCGGTCGCCTGCATGGCCGTGGCGGAGTTCTGCAGCGTGCCGAGGGCGCTGCGCACCGTCGCCTCGAACGTGGCGATCTGGGCCTCCATGCGCGCGGCGCGCTCGGCCTTGGCGGCATTCTCGCGGTCCTGCTCGGCGGCCAGGGTGCGGGCACGGACCATGTTTTCGCGGAACACCTGCAGGGTGTCGACCATCGCGCCGATCTCGTCGCGCTGCTTCGAGGCCGCGATCTCGGTGTCGAGATCGCCGCTCGACAGCGTCTGCATCGCCTGCTGCAGCCGCTTGATGCGGCGCAGGATGTTGCCGCCGACATAGAGCCAGACGAACAGCACCGAGCCGAGCAGCGTGGCTGCGCCGGCGCCGACCATGCCGAGCGTCGCCAGCTCGATGTCGCGGCCCGCCGTGGAGGTGGCACCTTCGGTCGACTTGCGAACGCCTTCGACGAGCTGCTGCACGCTGATGTCGAGGCCGACATTCAGCTTGCGCGTCTCCTCCAGCACGGTCTGGCCGTAGTCGTTGGCGTCGAGCTCCTTCTCGCGGGTCTTGAACACGCGGGTCTTGCCCTCGCCGAGCGCGGCGAGCTTCAGCGCGGCGTCGTGGATCGCCTTGGTGCTGCGGCCGGTCGGCAGCAGTTCGAGATTGGATTTGAGCTGCGCCAGCGCCTCCTTGAACTGCCGCTCGATCGTCTCCAGCGTGTCGCTGTCGTTGGCCGAGAGCGCGGCGGCCATCTGCGCCACCAGCAGGTTGCCGGATGCGATCACGTTGCCGAGCTGCTCGACGAAGCGGGCGGCGGCCGTCGCGTCGTCCGCCGACACCTCGGCCGCGCCGAGCACGGCGTTGAGCTGCGTCTGCGCGTCCAGCATCGGCTCGTTGGCGGCGGCGGTGAACTCCGCCTGCGCCTTGCGCAGGGCGTCATACTGCTTGTTGTGAAGGGCTGCGACGTCGAGCCGCTCGCGCGCCGCCGACACCAGGCTCTGATTGGCCTCGTTGATGTTCTTGATGGTCTCGGCGAGCGGCGCCACCACGCTTTTCGCGGCGCCGAGCGCGCTGATCTCGCTCAGCCGCTCCTGCGTGGTCTTCTGGATCTCCTGCATCCTCTTCAGGCGATCGTTGAGCGCGTCCTCGCTCTGGGACTGCAGCAGCGCCGGGCCGAGGCTCGCCAAGCTGGAGCTCTGCGCCAGCAGTTGCAGGCTCGAGGTCAGGCGCGGAATGTCGCGGCCCGAGAGCTCGACCATGGCGCCGCCGACGTGGCGCAGCATCAGTCCCGCAGCGACGCTGATCGCGATCGCCATGCCGGCGATCACCGCGAAGGCTGCGAACAGGCTGCCGCGGACGCCCCATTTGGGTCGCAGCGCCCCGAGCATCCTGCTGAAGCTGAACCGAATCGCCATCTCTGGTGTCCCCCAATATGCACTATTTGTAGCTGTTGCTTGCAGGCAGTATCGGGGCCGGCGGTTAACAAATCAGGGAAACTACTCAGGGCGTGCCGAATTTTCGCGGATTTTCGCATTTCACCGCGCGGCATTTAACGGGATGGAAGGGATTGTTCGGCCGCGCTTTCGATAACCTATGACAGAAAAGGCCGGCATCGCTGCCGGCCTTCCCGTCGTTTGTTGTTATTTGACGCCTGCGGATCAGTAGCGGGCCGCGAGCGGAGCGCCCCAGTTGAAGCGGTAGTTCACGCCAGCCTTGAAGGTGTGGTCGTCGGTGGTGAAGCTGCCGGTCGGGACCAGCGCGGCGGGCGCCGTGAAGGTGGCGCTGCCGAAATTGTAGTACTGATACTCGGCCTTGGCCGACCAGTTGGGCGCGAACATGTATTCGAGGCCGGCGCCGACGGTCCAGCCGTTGCGGTGGTCGCCGCTGGTCGCGAAGCCGACCGGCGTTCCGGCGAACGTCACCTTCTCGTTGTTGTCGGAATAGGCATAGCCGCCCTTCACGTAGAGCAGGCCCGGACCCCAGGTGTAGCCGAAGCGGCCGGTGATCGAGCCGAGGCCGCGCTGGCTGTTGGTGTAGGCGTAGCCGCCCGGGAATGCTGCTCCGACGCTTCCGCTCAGCCAGCTGTACTGGCCTTCCGCGCCGATCACCCAGGTCGGGGCGAACTGCCAGTCGGCGCCGACCTGCACGCCGCCCAGGAAGCGGCCGTTGGAGTTGTTGCCGGTGGCGAGGCCGGAGAAATTGTTGTCGCTGGAGAACGCGCCGCCGAGATGGGCGCCGAGATAGAAGCCGGTCCAGTTGTAGATCGGAGCGGCGTAGGCCGGCGGCGCCTTGGTGGCGTAGGGGTAGGTCCGGGCGCCGAGATCGGCGGCGAAAGCGGACTGGGCCGAAGCCAGCGCGGCGACTGCAACGGTTGCGAACAGGATCTTCTTCATGGCGGGTCTCCGATACTCAACTAACAAGGCTCGCGCGTCGCGCGCCGTCGATGGATCGGAGATAGATCGCTTTTGAGTAAAATGCTGTCACTCGCGCAGCACACCGGCTTCCAACCCGACTTTCTCCGGGCAAAGGTTCTGGCGTAGTTAGCAATGCACTAACGAAGGCTGAACCGGGAGTTAACGCCGCGCCTTGCTGTGCCGTCGCGGCACAACCGGTTAAGGCGCGTTAAGGGCTCGATGCAGATCCGCGACTGCGTCGCGCAGCTGCTCGCGATGAACGATGTCGTCCTTGGGCATCGAAGCGATGCCGGCGGCGAGCTCGCGAAGAATCCCGGCGAGCAGTCCAAAGTGCAGATGCATGCGGATCGATTTTCGGACGTCCTCGGGGCCGGGCCGCTCCAGGGTCAATGCCAGGCCGGATGATTCGAGATGGGCTTCGAACCGCGAGGAATGCTCGAACGTGCCGGCATAGAACTTGTCGGGATATTCGAGCGCGATCTCGGCCTTGTCCGGGATGGGTTTCGACATGGTGGCTCCTGGTGGCTCCTGCAGCAACGACGCTTGAATGTTCGCAGATCCACCTCCCGCCGCCTTGCGCCAGGTCAGAGTGGGAGGAGCGCCTGCATCCCCGGCCGAACGGGCTGCACCGCATTTCTACGGGGGCGGAAATTTACCTTCCCTGAGAAAAGGTTGTGCACGCTGATCAAATTAACGACTCGATGCCGGTCGTTCCGGACCGACCATCTCCATGCAAGCGAACGGAGAGGGCTCCGGCGGGACGACGGCGGGTGCAGTCCACGCTCCAGCGAAATGTGCCGCCGCCATGAAGATGCGTCTCTCCATTTCCACGTTCATTGCGGCTTTCGGCCTCGTGCTCGCACTCGGCTTCGGTGCGGTCGTGCTGACCAGCGCCTTTGCGCTGCGCGAGCTCAAGGTCGGCGGGCCGCTCTACGACAAGATCAAGCTCGGCAATGATCTGGTGGCCGACATCCTGCCGCCGCCTGAATATGTGCTCGAGGCCTATCTCGAGGCGACCCTCGCACTCCGGACGCCGAAAGATCTCGACACGCATGTCACGAAGCTGGCGCAACTGAAGAAGGACTATGAGGATCGCAAGACGTTCTGGACCGGCTCGGCGCTGCAGCCTGATCTGAAATCGCTGCTGGTCGAACGATCGGACGGCGAGGTCCGGAAATTCTGGCAGGCCCTGGAAGCCGAGTTGATCCCGGCGCTGCGCTCCGGCGACATGGCGAAGGCCGATGCCGCCTATGCCCGGCTGGCCGACGCCTACGCCGCCCACCGCGCGGTGATCGACACGCTGGTCGACAAGGCGAACAAGTTCAATTCGGACATGGAGGCGACGGCGGCGACCCAGGACCGCAGCATCTCCATCATCGTGTGGAGCGTATCAGGCATCGTTCTGGCCCTGGTCGTCGCCGGCATGTCGGGTCTGGTGCTCGGCGTCGTCCGTCCTCTGTCGCGCATGACCGGCCTGATGCGGCGGATCGCCGAGGGCGATCTGTCGGCCGATATCTCCTATTCCGAACGCGGCGACGAGATCGGCGCGATGGCGGGCGCGCTGAGCATCTTCAAGACCAACGCGCTCGAGAACGCGAGCCTGCGCGACAGGCAGGAGCGCGATCGCTCGGCCGCCGAGGAGCACAAGAAGCGCGCCATGCTCGACATGGCCGACGTGATCGAGCGCGAGACCGAGACGTCCGTCGAAGCCGCGGCCGGCGCATCGCGCCAGGTCGAGGCCGTGGCCGCAGGCCTCTCGAAACTGGCCGAGGAGCTGTCGACCGATGCGCAATCGGTGGCCGCCGCCTCGGAGCAGTCGCTCTCCAATGCCCAGACGGTCTCGTCGGCAGCCGAGCAACTGAGCTCGGCGATCCGCGAGATCTCGAGCCAGGTGGCGCGCGCCAGCACGATCACCAAATCGGCGGTGACCGGGCGTGAGAAGGCCAAGAACACGATGCTCTCCTTGTCGACGGCCGTGGACAAGATCGCCGAGGTCTCCAACCTGATCGGCGGCATTGCCGAGCAGACCAACCTCTTGGCGCTCAATGCCACCATCGAGGCCGCGCGCGCCGGCGATGCCGGCCGCGGCTTTGCCGTGGTTGCGGCCGAGGTCAAGTCGCTGTCGGATCAGACCGCCAAATCGACCGAGGAGATCTCGCGCCTGATCGGCGAGGTACAAACCACCACGCAGGCCACCGTCGACGTCGTCGAAGGCATCGGCAGCCAGATTTCCGAGATCGACGAGGTCGCGGCCTCGATCGCTGCGGCGATGGAGGAGCAGCACGCGGCGACCCAGGAGATCAGCCGCTCGGTCCAGTCATCGGCCAGCGCGGCGCGCGACGTGTCGTCCAAGATCGGCAATGTCGGCAGGGATGCCGGCATGGTCAACGATCGGGCCGCCGAGGTGCGCAGCGCCATCGGCTCGGTGGCGACGGGCCTGACCTCGCTCCGCGCCACGCTGGTGAAGGCTGTGAGGACCGCGACCGCCGAAGCCGACCGCCGGCAGTCGCCGCGGATGAAGTCGACCCTGCCGATCAAGGTCGTCGACGATCGCAAGGGCGTGGTGAAAGCCGATCTGGTGGATATTTCCGAGGGCGGCGCCTGGTTCCGGTTCGACCCCGAGCCGGGCATCGGCGATCGCGGCGTCATGGAGTTCAGCGGCTTCGATGGCCGCGTGCCCTATCGGGTCCGCGCCCGCGACAAGGACGCGCTGCATGTCGAGTTCGACGCCAGCCAGAACCGCGAGGCGTTCCTGGCCTGGTTCAGGCGGACCTTTGCGCGGCAGGCGGCGTAAACGAAGCGAGGTCGCTGGCCTCCGCTCTCGGTCAGGAGAACGGAGGCATTGCTTCGAACGGGTTTCGTTGCCGCGCTCACGTCATTGACGCGAGACCAGATCGCTGATCCGCACCGGAAACCGCCTGATGCGGATGCCGGTCGCATGCGCCACCGCATTGGCGACTGCGCCGGCCGAGCCGGTGATGCCGATCTCGCCGACGCCCTTGATGCCGAGCGGATTGACGAACGGATCGTGCTCCTCGACCGTGAACGCCTCGATCGCCGGCACGTCGGCGCTCACCGGCACGTGATACTCGCCGAGATTGGCGTTCATGATGCGGCCGGTGCGGCGGTCGGTGACCGCCTCCTCGTGCAGCGCCAGCGAGATGCCCCAGATCATGCCGCCGACGAGCTGGCTCTTCACCAGCTTCGGGTTGATGATCCGCCCTGCCGCGAATGCGCCGACCATGCGAGTCACCCGGACCTGGCCGAGATCGGGATCGACCTTCACCTCCGCGAAGACCGCGCCATGTGAATGCATCGCGTATTGCTCGTTGGCGGCAGGGTCGGGCATGCCGCTGCCGGAGCCCTCGACCTCGTCGAGGCCGGCGCGTGCGAGGATGTCGGCATAGCTCTCGCCGCGGCCCTCGTCGTCGCGCCGGAGCAGCCGGCCGTTGCGCGCGATCACGCCGGCATTGCCGGCGCCGAACAGCGGCGAATGCTGATCGGAGGTCGCGAGCTCCGCGAGCCTGGCGATGACGGCGGCGCCGGCATTGTGGATCGCCGTGCCGACGGTCGCGGTATGTGCCGAGCCGCCGGCGATGCCGGCATCCGGCAGGTCGGAGGTGCCGGCCTTGAACGTCACCTGATCGAGCTCGAGCGCGAGAGAATCCGCCGCGACCTGCGCGAACGCGGTCCAGGCGCCCTGGCCCATGTCGTGCGCGCCGCTCTCGACCACGCCGGTGCCGTCGCGCCGGATCACCGCGCGGGCCTGGCCTGCAAACATCAGCGCATGGAACGTCGCGGTGCCCATGCCCCAGCCGACCAGGAAGCCGTCTCTGTCGCGCATCATCCGCGGCTTCAGCGGCCGATCCCACCAGCCGAACCGCTCCGCGCCTTGCGTGTAGCACTCGCGCAGCGCTTTCGACGAGAACGGCTTGCCGGTGGCCGGCTCGACCTCGGCGTAGTTCTTGACGCGAAATGCCAGCGGATCGAGGCCACAGGCTTCGGCCATCTCGTCGACCGCGCTTTCCAGCGCGATCGAGCCCGGCGCGATGCCGGGGGCGCGCACGAACAGCGGCGTGCCGGTGTCCATGCGTACCGCGTCGTAGGTCGTCGCGATCGCCGGCGCGGCGTACAGCGTGTGCGTCACATGCGCCGCGGCTTCATAGAAGTCCTCGAAGCTCGAGGTTGCGATCCTCGCGTGGTGACGGATCGCCGACAATTGTCCGGTGTTGCTGGCGCCGAGCTGCAGCGTCTGCCGGGTCGGCGAGCGATGGCCGAACGGGCCGTAGAGCTGCTCGCGGCGCGCCACCAGCTTCACCGGCCGGCCGACCATCTTCGCGGCGAGGATGCCGAGCACCTGCGGGCCGGCCATCAGGCCCTTGCCGCCGAAGCCGCCGCCGAGATAGGGGCTGCGGATCAGGATGTTGTCCGGCGCGATGCCGAACAGCTCGGCCAGGCGGCCGCGCATCATCACCAGGCCCTGGGTCGGTGTGTCGATGATGAGCCTGTCGCCCTGCCACTCGGCGACGATCGCGTGCGGCTCCATCGCGTTGTGATAATGCGGCGGAGTCTCGTAGATCGCGGTGATCTGCTTGTCGCTGCCCGCCAGCGCGGCCTCGATATCGCCGTGATGGCTCTCGGCGGGAAACCCCATGCCGACGACAGGCGGAACATAGGCGTCGGCGGCATCGAGACCGATGCGGGCCGGCTCGGCCTCGTAGCGCGGCGACAGCAGCGCGGCGCCCTCGGTCGCGGCTTCCAGGCTTTCGGCAATGACCAGCGCGATCGGCTGGTTGGCGTAGCGCACACGGTCGTTCTGCAGCGCCTCGAAGCGGAACGCGAACGGGTTCGGCTTGCCGTCGGGATCGGCATGCAGCGGCGGCCGGTTGGCGGAGGTCATCACCTCGACGACGCCGGGATGCGCCTTGGCGGCTTCGACATCGAGCGCGACGACACGGCCGCGCGCGATGCTGGAGACCGCGAGCACGGCATAGAGCAGGCCGGGCGGATTGTTGTCGGCGGCGTAGCGCGCGGTGCCGGTGACCTTGGCGCGGCCATCGACGCGGGACAGCGGCTGGCCGACGTTGGAGCCGTGTCTGACATGGGCGGGATCGCGGGAGGGATTGAGCTCAGGCGTCATGAAGTGCTCCTGGAACGGCGGAGAAGGGAGAGGCCGGCAGCGCCGGCACGCGCGACGGCGTGCCCTCGGCTGCGGCGGCCAGCGCGCGCATGATCAGGCTGCGCGCGAGCGGGATCTTGTGGGCGTTGTCACCGGATGGCTTTGCATCGCGCAGCGCGATCTCGGCAGCGTGCTGGAATGTGTGCGGCGTGGCCGGCTGGCCCGTGAGCAGCGCTTCGGCCTGGTGGGCGCGCCACGGCTTGGCGGCGACGCCGCCGAGCGCCAGACGTGCGTGCGTGATGGTGCCGTTCTCGATCACGAGACCGGCCGCGGCGGAGACGACGGCGAAGGCGTAGGAATTGCGCTCGCGCACCTTCAGATAGCGTGCATGCCTGGCGAACGCGCGCGCCGCCGCGGGCAGCCGGACCGCGACGATCATCTCGCCCGGCGCGAGCACGCTCTCGCGCTCCGGCGTGGTGCCGGGGAGCAGATGCAGCGCCTCCAGCGCGACCTCGCGCCGGCCGGAGCCGCCTTCGATCTCGACGATCGCATCGAGCGCCGCGAGCGGCACGCAGAAGTCCGAGGGATTGGTGGCGATGCAGGCCTCGCTCCAGCCGAGCACGGCGTGCTGATGGGTGTCGCCGCCGCGCGCGTCGCAGCCTGCGCCGGGCGTGCGCTTGTTGCAGGCCGAGGCCGGATCATAGAAATACGCGCAGCGTGTCCGCTGCAGCAGATTGCCGCCGACGCTGGCCGCGTTGCGCAGCTGCGCCGACGCGCCCGACAGCAGCGCTTCGGCGACCGCCGGGAAGTCGCGCGCGAAGGCTGCGTCATGGGCAAGGTCCGCATTGCGCACCAGCGCGCCGATCCGGACGTCGCCATTGCCTGACGTCTCGATGCGCGTCAGCTCCTTGATCTGGGAGATGTCGACCAGCCGCGCCGGCCTGATGACATTGCCCTTCATCAGGTCGAGCAGGTTGGTGCCCGAAGCGAGATAGGCGGCGCCGGGCGCGCTGGCCGCTACGATCGCCTCCGCGACCGTCGACGGCTTCACGTAGTCGAACCGGTTCATGCCGCGCGCTCCTTGTCCTCGGTGAGCGTCGCCTGGGCGTCGAGCACGGCCTCGACGATGCCGACATAGGCGCTGCAGCGGCACAGATTGCCGCTCATGCCTTCGCGCACGCGCTCCGGATCGCTGCCGGCCTGGCCTTCGTTGATGAGGCCGACCGCGCTCATGATCTGGCCGGGCGTGCAGAAGCCGCATTGCAGGGCGTCGTGGGCGATGAAGGCCTCCTGCACCGGGTGCAGCTGGTCTCCGTTGGCAAGCCCCTCGATGGTGGTGACGGCGGCGCCGTCGAGGCTCAAGGCCAGCGTCAGGCAGGAGTTGATGCGGCGGCCGTCGACGAGGACGGTGCAGGCGCCGCACTGGCCGCGGTCGCAGCCTTTCTTGGTGCCGGTGAGGTGGAGGCGCTCGCGCAGCAGGTCGAGCAGGGTGACGCGGGGGTCGTCGAGCGCAAGGGTTCGCGGCTCACCGTTGACGGTGAGTCTGACAGTCCGATTCATGCGTTGTTCCGATCGAAGCGATGGCCTAATCGGATCGCAGCGGGCACCCGCCTTACGGGCGGTGGTCCGTCCAGATCCAGCGACCGCGGGACGACGAGCTGAGGAAGGTTGGCTGTCCCGGGTGGCAGGTCTATTTATACGGAGGGTTCCTCCGTTTAGCAAGAGGACATGAACGGTCCGTCATCAAGAGCTGGTGAGATGGAGACGAAACCACAAGACCGCCATCGCAAGCCGCGCGCGGACGCGCAGCGCAATCGCGAGCGGGTGCTGGAGGCGGCCAAGGCGGTGTTCAGCGTCGGCGGCGCCGAGGCGAGCCTGGAAGCGGTGGCGCGCCAGGCCGGCGTCGGCATCGGCACGCTGTATCGTCATTTCCCGACCCGCGAGGACCTGTTCGAGGCAGTGTACCGGCGCGAGGTCGAGCAGCTCGCGGAGCTGGCCGAGGAGCTCAAGAGCGAGCCGTCGGCGGTCGAGGCGCTCCGGCGCTGGCTGCGCTCGACGGTGCAGTTCGTCGCCACCAAGAAGGGCATGATGGCCGCGCTCGCGATCGTCATGACCGCGAACTCCGAGCTCGCCGCCTATTCGCACGGCCATCTCACCCGCTCGATCGGCGCGCTGCTGGCGCGTGCCGTCGCGGCCGGCGAGATCCGCAGCGACATCAGCGCCGACGACGTCCTGCGCGCGCTGATCGGCATGTGCTACATGCACGACCAGACCGGCTGGCAGCAGAGCGTGCTGCGGCTGCTGGATGTGTTCGTGGATGGGTTGAAGGTGGGGAAGGGAAGAGTCGGCGAAGCGTAGTTGACGATGTCCGCGCTCAGCGGGGCGGAAATAACAACAACGTCAACGATGTCAGGAACGCGTCCTGGTTTTGGACGCGGGCGGCCTCGAAGCTCGTCAGTGCAGCTCTCGCCATTCTGATGGCGAGCTGCGCATCCAGGGTTTTGACCCGGATCATCGGATTATAGTCGGCTTCATGTCGCTTCTCCTGTAGCTCCAGGACAGCAGATGCGAACGCGTGAAGGTTTGCTCCAAAGCCTCCGGAAGGTGCAAACGGCAGGTATTTTGCGGAAAGCTTCGACTTTCTGACCTCCTCGCATAGCAATCGGAGGTCTCGATGGTCCACGGCTCTATAGACGAGGGCGTATAAGGGTGTCCCTTGTTTCGTCTTGCCAACGAATTGATCTGCAGCGGCAATGAGCGTTGCATGAAACAATCCATAATAGGCAGCGGAAATTGCGCGACGGATGTTCACCTGTCGCGGTGGCCCCGCTGCAGGCGGAGCGATCAACTGCTCAGCCTGCTGAAACAGATGCTCCGGATTAAGTATCGCCAACGGGCTCGTTCTCCGCCTCGTATTCGATCAGCGGAAAACGGTCCTCGCCTGCAGCCCGGAGCAGCTCTTGGATCTGGACCAGCGTATCCAGCACTGCTTCTCCCTCGATGCTGGTCCCTTGGATGGGGCTCAATACGATGGTGATCCGCAGGGCATCACGGCCTTCGGAGTCCGCATAGGGCGCTGTGGTGACGTCTGTAACCGCGGCGGAGCTGCTCAGATTCGCAGTGGCGACCTCGCGGGCGATCTTGGCGATTTTGGCGTTGTCCAGCATGGACGCAATATACGCTGCATTCCGGAGAGTTGCCATCGGCTACCGTCCGGAGTTTCATACGGCTCGACGGCCATCTCACCCCCGCAACCACTCCATCAGCGCCTGCGCCGTCTCCTCCGGCTGCTCGGGCTGCGGCAGGTGGCCGCAATTCTCAAGCACCACCAGCCAGCTGCCGTCGATGCCGTCGGCCATCTCCTTCGACAGGCTGTTCGGGATGGTGTTGTCGGTGTCGCCGGTCAGCACCAGGGTCGGACAGCGGATCGCGGTCAAGGTCGGCCGCGAATCCGGGCGCGACATGATCGCCGTCAGCTGCCGGATGAAGCCGATGACGCCGACCTCCTCGGCCATGTCGTGCACGAGCTGGCGCAGCCGCGGATCATCCTGGCGCGACGGATGGACGAAGCCGGAGAACAGCTCGTCGACAACGCCGTGGTAGTCGCCCTCCTTGGCGCGGGTGATCATGGTGCGGCGGCGGGCGCTCGCCTCCGGCGTGTCGGGCCGCGCCTGGGTGTTGATCAGCGCCAGCCGACCCACGCGCTCCGGCGCCTGGCGCATGATCTCGAGCGCGATGTAGCCGCCCATCGAATGTCCCGCGAGCGCGAAGCGCGGCGGCGCCTCGGAGAGGATGCGGCGCGCGATCGCGGCCATGCTGTCGTCGCGGACGTGGTTCGCCACCATCACCGGCCCGAGCCGCCACAGCGCCGGGATCACCGGCGCATAGATGCGGGGCGACGAGATCAGGCCAGGCACCAGCACGAGCGGCAGCGCATCAGTCATGGGTCTTCCCCCCGGAAACGGCGTTCACCTGCATGTCCGGGTGTCGTCCGCCCGGAATGCCATTTACGCGCGAGAGGCGGCCAATGTCCAACGATGTGCTGCGGCTCGCGCCCGGCGTCCCAGGGCGACGACCTCGTCCCCAGCCTTGTCCTGGCTCATCCTGCGCCCCTTCGCGACAGTGGATGGCCAGCCGGATGATCGCTGTGATCGGGGCGCACGCGATGCTGCTTGGGCCGCGGCGCCTCTGGCTTTCGTGATTACGGCGTCATTCGCGGCAATCTGGTGGCGTCGTCCGCAATTCGCGCGCGAGGAAGGGGTCTAACTACTTCCGCCCCGGATCATGCCACCATCGCATGCAGCGCGATGATACCTGGATGGATCGTCAATCGTGGCAAACGAGGTCGGGCGTCACGATAATATCACGTAATGGGCGTGGGGCCCGGCGTCGCAAGGCCTGCGACCACAACGATTAGTTCGAGCGGCTGGTAACTTCACGTGGCTGTTGACGCCCGGCGCTCTCGTTCCGTCGCGGCGATGAATTGATAGCACCGGGCTGTCGGCGATGACATCGGAGCGATCGTCGCACCCGTAGGAAACATATCCGCGCGAAGTCTAGCTCTTGCCGGAGCAGCGCGGGCCGACGCTGTTGATGGAACGAGAGACGACTGCTCGCTCGGCAGCAGCGAGGACGCGTCCGGCGACGTCGCTGCCGGATGAAACAGTGGCACCCGCGGCAGCGAGGTCGATGCGAAGCTTAAGGTGCTGTGGCCCAATGCGCGAGCACGAGCCGGCACGGCTGCAGCCGAGCCCGGTGCCTCTCGTCGAAGGATCAGACGAGCAGTGGCTGCGCCGTGGCGGCGAGCTTCTTCAGCAGCGGCAGGAAGCGCTCCTTCATCTCGTCGACGCCGATGCGATCGACGTGGCCGCCGATGTTGGCGGCGGCGATGATGCCGCCGTCATAGCGGCGAATCGGCACGGAAATCGAGCGGAAACCCTCCTCCGCCTCGCCGTCGACGAGCGAATAACCGTCGTCCCGAACGGCCGTGACCGACGCGATCAACGCGTCCTTGTCGGTGATCGTCTGCGGCGTCATCTCGGTCAGCGTCATGCGCTCGACGGCCTGGCGCAACTGATCGTCCGGCATCCGGCTCAGCAACACGCGGCCGACCGACGTGCAGAACGCCGGCAGCCGATAGCCGATCTCCAGGCCGGTGGAGAACATGCGCGCCGGCGTCGCGCGCGCGATGAACACGACCTGGTCGCCGTCGAGGACGGCGAGAGAGCAGACCTCGCGGGCCTCGCCGGCCGTGCTGTCCATCAACGGCTGCATCACGCTGTTGACCTGGTTGGAGGCGAGATAGCTGGAGGCCAGCAGCAGCACGCGCGGCGTCAGCGAGAACAGCCGGTCGTCGCCATGGACGAAGCCGGAGGCTTTCAGGGTCAGCAGAATCCGTCGCACCGTGGCGCGGGCGAGGCCGGTGAGTTCCGCCGCCTTGCTCAGCGTCATCGGCCGGCCCTCGCGGCTGAAGGCTTGTATCACCCGCAGGCCGCGATCGAGCGCTTCCACGAACTCGGGACCGTCGCCCCGAGCCTGCTTCTTCTCCTCATCAGTGCGCTTCAGTTTCGGCATCGGCCTGACATGATCCGCTGTTGTTGTTTTCGGCCGCAGTGAAGCTGCAGTCCGTTGGCCCCTCGGCTTCGGTTGTAGCTTTTTCACTTGCGCTTCTCCCCACTTAAAGCGAATCTAATCTGGGCGAACATGTGTTCGTCTAGCGAACATTATTAGATGATCGCGTGACGCTCAACGCCCGACTTGCGACGGAACAGGAGAGACGGCCATCATGATGAGCCAGGAGCAGAACGACCTGATCACGCGCGTCGGACCCGGCGCGCCCGCCGGTAAACTAATGAGGATGTACTGGCAGCCGGCCGCGCTGGTCGATGAGCTCGCAGGCGAGCGCCCGGTGCGCGCGGTGAAACTGCTCGGTCAGGACTTCGTGCTCTTCAAGGATGCGCAAGGCCGCTACGGACTACTTGATCGCGATTGTCCGCATCGCGGCGCAGATCTCGCCTTCGGACGGCTGGAGAACGGCGGCTTGCGTTGCGCCTTCCATGGCTGGCTGTTCGACGCTGACGGCAATTGTCTGGAGACGCCGGCCGAACCGGCCGGCTCGCCGCTGTGCAAGAACGTCAAGCAGCGCGCCTATCCCGTGATCGAGAAGGGAGGCATCCTTTGGGCCTGGCTCGGCGATGGTGCAGCCCCGGCGTTTCCCGATCTCGACTGCTTCACCGCGCCCGACGCCTACACCTTCGCGTTCAAGGGCCTGATCGAGTGCAATTGGCTGCAGGCGCTGGAGGTCGGCATCGACCCCGCGCATGCCTCGTTCCTGCACCGCTTCTTCGAGGACGAGGATACGTCGACCGCTTATGGCAAGCAGTTCCGCGGTGCCTCCGCCGACAGCGAGCTGCCGATGACCAAGGTGCTGCGCGAGTACGATCGTCCGATCATCAATGTGGAGCGTACCGAATACGGCCTGCGCATCATCGCACTGCGTGAGATCGATGCCGAACGCACCCATGTCCGCGTCACCAATCAGCTGTTCCCGCATGCCTTCGTGATTCCGATGAGCACGGAGATGACGATCACGCAGTGGCACGTGCCGGTCGATGACGAGAGCTGCTACTGGTACGCGATCTTCACCAGCTATGGCGCGCCGGTCGACCGGGCGAAGATGCGGGCGCAGCGGCTCGAGCTCTATGAGCTGCCCGACTATCGCTCGCGCAAGAACAAGAGCAACGATTACGGCTTCGATCCACGGGAGCAGGCGACCGCGACCTACACCGGCATGGGCAACGACATCAACGTGCACGACCAGTGGGCGGTGGAGTCGATGGGCCGGATCCAGGACCGCACCCGCGAGCATCTGGGCCAATCCGACAAGGCGATCATCCAATATCGTCGGCTGCTGCGCGAGCAGATCGAGAAGGTCGCGAGCGGCGAACCGCCGATGCTGTTCCTCGATGCCGCCGGGGCCCGCAGCGTGCAGGGCCCGGCGACGATGGACGGCATCGGCCCGACCCGCGGCTGGGAGACCTACTGGATGGAAGTCGACGTCCGCCGCCGCCGCAACGCCCCCTGGGCAGCGCCGGTGCCGGCCGATATCGTGCGTCTCGCGCCGCATCTGAGCGCGGCGGAGTGATGGCAGGCGTGAGTGCGCATATGTCCTTCGGTGTAGTTGGCCAGCTCTCGCTCCGAGCGCAGTGCGCTCCCTCTCCCCGTTCTTCACCGGGAGAGGGTTGGGGTGAGGGGCAGCCGCACGGGAAGTGCGAGTGGTTGGACCTGTCCCCCCTCACCCGGATTGCATCTGACGATGCAATCCGACCTCTCCCCGCAAGCGGGGAGAGGTTAGGGCTCGCGCGCCGCAAGACTGCGCCCATGATCTCGCAGTTTGACAATGCATCATGGAGCCATCGTTGAGTTTCGTCGCCAAGCATCAGTTGTGGACCGTCGAGCAGGCCGAGGCCGCAGTGCGCATGCGCCGCCTCGCCGAGGAGCACGGCCTCACCACCATCCGCTTCTCGTTCCCGGACCAGCACGGCATCCTGCGCGGCAAGACGCTTACTGTCGATGCTGCGTTGTCCTCGCTCGAGGACGGCTGCTCGATCACGACGACCCTGCTCGCCAAGGACACCTCGCATCGCACCGTGTTTCCGGTGTTCACCGCCGGCGGTGGCTTCGGCATGGCCGAGATGCAGGGCGGCAGCGATGCACTGATGGTCGCCGATCCCACCACGTTCCGCGTCCTGCCTTGGGCGTCCGGCACCGGCTGGGTGCTCTGTGATCTGTACTTCGCCAACGGTGCGCCGGTCCCGTTCGCCACGCGCAATCTCTACCGGTCGGCATTGGCGACGCTCGAACAGCGTGGCTATCAGTTCATGGCCGGCCTCGAGGTCGAGTGCCACATCTTCAAGGTCGAGGATCCCAGGCTCGCGCCCGGTGATGCCGGCTCGCCCGGTCAGCCCGGCGTGCCGCCGACGGTCAGCCTGCTGACCCAGGGCTATCAATATCTCACCGAGCAGCGCTTCGATCAGATGGAGCCCGCGCTCGAGATCATCAGGGCCAATCTCGTCGCGCTCGGCCTGCCATTGCGCTCGATCGAGCTCGAATATGGCCCGAGCCAGTGCGAGTTCGTGCTGCAGCCGGCGCTCGGGCTCGCGCCCGCCGACACGATGGTGCTGTTCCGCAGCGCCGTGAAGCAGATCTGCCAGCGCCACGGCTATCACGCCACCTTCATGTGCCGGCCGCGCATCCCCAACGTGATGTCGTCGGGCTGGCATCTGCACCAGTCGCTGGTGGCGCGCGACGGCGGCAACGCCTTCATGACCGAGGATGCCGAAGGTCTGTCCGCGCTCGGCCGCCACTACATGGCGGGCCTGCTCGCGCATGCGCGCGCCTCGGCGCTGTTTTCGACGCCGACGATCAACGGCTACCGGCGCTACCGCGCCTATTCGCTGGCGCCGGACCGTGCCATCTGGGGCCGCGACAACAGAGGCGTCATGATCCGCGTGCTCGGCGGCCCCGGCGATCGCGCCACGCGCCTGGAGAACCGCATCGGCGAGCCCGCCGCCAATCCCTATCTCTACATGGCGTCGCAGATCGCAGCCGGCCTCGATGGCATCGACCGCAAGCTCGAGCCGGGACCGTCGGCCGATGTGCCCTATGAGACCAAGGCGAGCCTGCTGCCGAAATCGCTGCGCGAGGCCGTCGATGCGCTGAGGGACGACGCGTTCTTCCGCCAGGCGTTCGGTTCGACCTTCGTCGACTACTACACCTTCATCAAGAACGCCGAGCTCGAGCGCTTCCAGGCGGAGGTCTCCGACTGGGAGCAGCGCGAATATTTCGAGATGTTCTGACGGCGATGCACCGCCTCACCGGCTGCGCACCAGCCCGCCGTCGACCTGGTTGTTTTGCCCGGTGACGTAGGCCGCGGCCCCGCGGCGCGGGTATTTCCGTATCCGCCGGATTTGTTCCCGCGCCGCCGCGTCGCATTTTCGTGAGTCCTGTGTCCGTTATTCCGCGCGCAAGCAGGCCTGCGGGAACCCGATCCCATCCAGCGGCATATCGAAGGAGTCGTTGCACAACTCACGCCGGTCTCGGCGCGACCCTGCATGTCATGGCGATGGAAGGCGGAGCAAGGAAGCATGTTGGAACACGGGCCGCAGCGCGATCGCGCGATTGTCGACAGCGGCGATGCATCCGATCTGTCGTCGGAGCGCCACGACATCTTCTTCGCGGCCGTCGAGACCACGCGGATGCCGATGATCGTCACCGATCCGCGCCAGCCCGACAATCCGATCCTGTTCGCCAACCGGGCGTTCCTGGAGATGACGGGCTACGCGCTGTCCGAGATCGTCGGCGCCAATTGCCGTTTCCTGCAAGGTCCGGACACCGACCGCGACACCGTCGACGCGGTGCGAACCGCGATCGCCAATCGCCAGGACATTGCGGTCGAGATTCTCAACTATCGCAAGAATGGTGCTGCGTTCTGGAATGCGCTGTTCGTCAGCCCGGTCTACAACCGCGACGGCGAGCTGGTCTATTATTTCGGCTCGCAGCTCGACGTGTCGCGCCGGCGCGACGCCGAGAGCGCACTGGTGCAGTCGCAGAAGATGGAGGCGATCGGCCAGCTCACCGGCGGCATCGCGCACGACTTCAACAACATCCTGCAGGTGATCATCGGCTACACCGAGACCCTGCAGGGCGCCGTCAGCGAGCTTGCCCCGCGGCACCGCCGCGCCGTCGAGAACATCCGCACGGCCGCCAACCGCGCCGCGACCCTCACCCAGCAGCTGCTGTCGTTCGCGCGCAAGCAGCGGCTCGACAGCCGGCCGATCAACCTCAACAACATGATCGAGACCATGGTGCAGATGGCGCGCCACACGCTCGGCGACAGCGTGCGCATCGTCGTCAAGGCGCAGCCCGGCCTGTGGAACAGCCGTGTCGACCAGACCCAGGCAGAGGTCGCGCTGCTCAATCTGTTCGTCAACGCGCGCGATGCGATGCCGCACGGCGGCACGTTGACCATCCGCACCGAGAACAAGGAGATCGCGGAGGAGGACATCGTGCAGTTCGGCGTGCCCAAGGGCGGGCGCTATGTCGCGCTGAAAGTGTCCGACGACGGCGTCGGCATTCCGCACCACATTCTCGCGCGGGTCGCCGAGCCGTTCTTCACCACCAAGGAGGAGGGCAAGGGCACCGGGCTCGGCCTCGCCATGGTCTACGGCTTCACCCGCCAGTCCGGCGGCAGCACCTATATCTACAGCGAGGTCGGGCAGGGCACGACTGTGCAGCTGCTGTTTCCGGCGACCGAGCAGGCGATCGCTGCGCCGTCGATCCGGCCGCAGATGGCGATGGACCGCACCGGCAGCGAACGCATCCTGATCGTCGAGGACCGCCATGAGGTCGCCGAGCTGGCGCGCTCGATCCTGGAGGATTTCGGCTATCGTACCGAGGTCGCGGCCAATGCGCATGCCGCGCTCGAGCTGTTGGATTCGGAGGTCCGCTTCGATCTGCTGTTCACCGATCTCGTGATGCCCGGCGGCATGAACGGCACCGTGCTGGCGCGCGAGGCGCGCAAGCGCCAGCCGAAATTGAAGGTGCTGCTGACGACCGGCTATTCCGATGCCGCGGTCGAGCGCGCCGACGCCAACATCGGCGAGTTCGAGATCATCAACAAGCCGTACCGCCGCACCGATCTGGTCCGCCGCGTCAGGCAATTGCTCGACGGCCCGACCGGCGTGACCTGATGCGACGCTTGACCAGGCGACTCCTCGCATCGAAAGTCGGGCTGGAGAGCGGAGATCCAACCATGCGTCACGTCACGGTGCAGACACCGGCCGATGCGCCAGTCCTTCAGCCCCGCGGTGAGCCACGGGAACTGGGCGTGGTCGCAGCCGGTGCCTATGCCAATGGCCGCCGCGTCGCCGACATTCAGATCGAGGACGCCGGCGCCTGGAGCAAGCGGCCCGGCCACGTGGTGTGGATCGGGCTGCACGAGCCCGACGCGGCGCTCCTGCAGCGCGTGGCGGACCAGTTCGGCCTGCACGAGCTCGCGATCGAGGATGCGTCGAAGGCGCATCAGCAGCCCAAGGTCGAGCGCTATGGCGATGCGCTGTTCGTGGTCGCCCGCACCGCGCAGCTCGTCAAGGAGCACATCGTGTTCGGCGAGACCCACATCTTCGTCGGCCCCGGCTTCGTCGTCTCGGTGCGCCACGGCGCCTCGACCTCCTATGGCGCGGTGCGCGAGCGCTGCGAGAGCTGTCCGGGCTCGCTCGCCAAGGGCGAGGACTACATCCTCTATGCGATCCTCGACTTCATCGTCGACAACTACCGGCCGGTGACCGAGAGCATCATGGCCGAGGTCGAGACGCTGGAGGAGGTGGTGCTGCAGCGGCCGCTGGCGCGCCACGAGGTCGACCGGCTGTATCGCCTGCGGCGCGATCTGCTGCGGCTGCGCCGCGCCGTCGGCCCCGTGGTCGACGTCTGCAAGCGGCTCGAGCATGTCGACAACGTCGCGATCGATGCCGAGATGGCGCCGTTGTTTCGCGACGTGCTCGACCACGCCAAGCGCGCCGAGGAGGATGCGGATTCCCTGCGCGAGATCCTCGCCTTCGTATTCGAGGCCAGCATGATGGCCGGCCAGGCGCAACAGACCGACATCGCGCGGCGGCTGGCCGCCTGGGCGGCCATCCTCGCGGTGCCGACCGCCGTCGCCGGCATCTACGGCATGAACTTCGAGCACATGCCGGAGCTGAAATGGCAATACGGCTACTACGCCGTGCTGGGCTTCATCGCCACCGTGTGCAGCGTGCTGTACTGGCAGTTCCGCCGGCGCGGATGGCTGTGAGGGGACGGGCCGCCGGTCCCTCTTCGCGAAGCGGGTTCAGCTACATGCGCGCGGCGCGTGGGCGCTGCTGCAAATCCCCTCGCGCCGAGGCCGCCGAGCACGACGCGGCGCGGGTGACATCGAATTGCCGTCGAGGAAGCAACGGGCTGCCATGGCGCAACGGTCACGCCGCGGCGGATCGCCCGGGATGTGCGGACCACCACGCGGCGATCGCGTCCGTCAGTTCGTCCCAGATCGCGGTCGGCAGGTCGGGCACGGCGACGCGCACGCTGTAGCGATCCGTGGTGGCGTCGTGAAACCATTCCGTCGCAGCGAAATCGAAGCCGAAGCTGCCGGCGTGGCGGATCGGCAGCCCGGCGCGCCGGAGATCATCACTCATGGCGGCTGCGGCTTGCCGGGCGGTGGCCTCGTCGAGCGGCGCGCGGCCGGCGAGCGTGACGTAGAGGCCGTGCGCGAAGTCGAGCTCCGCGGTCAGGCCGCGCAGCGTGGTCGCGAAGTGGCGCCGCGCCCGCCGGCTGTTGCGCAGGATGGCGGCCACGCGTCGCGCGGTCAGCTCGCGATAGGCCGGCAGGCCGACGTAAGGCGGGAAATGCGCCGGCAGCGCCGCGCCGCCGAGCAGCCTGACGGCGTTGCGCGTCTCGTCCGGCAGCGCCCGAAGCACAATGCGGCCCGCGGCGCCGGCCTTGCTCCAATCGGCGAAAGCGACCGAGCCGAGCCGGCCATATTCAGCGCCGAGCGAGTCGAGCTTGGTGTGGCTGCGCACCATCACGACCGGCACGTCCCAGCGCCGCGTCCAGGCCAGCACGCGGCGAATGCGGCCGGAGCCGTTGGCAAAGCAGGTGGTGTCGAAGATCAGGAGATCGATCGCCGGGCGGTCGCAACCCAGCACGGCTTCGAAGCGCGGCGCGGTCGCGCTGGAATCGATCAGCAGCAGCCGCGGCGCGGGTGAGCGCTGCGCCAGCGCGGCGGCCAGGTCGCGGGTCAGCGTCACCGGGCGCAGATGCCGCGCATGCGCCGCGACCAGCTCCTGCGTCTCGCCATAGGAGCCCGGCAGCATCAAGAGGTCCGCCGTGCCGAGAACGGGCCGCGTCGCCAGCAGCAGTGCCGCGATCGCCGCCATGCCGGAGATGGTGTAGATGGTGTCATGGCGGCTCTCGCCCGCCGCGTAGAACGACGGCCCGCGCACGTCGAGATCGGCGCGCTGATAGTCGTAGCTGAAGGCGAACGGGCCGGCGCGATGATCGTCCGCATCCGCCCAGGCCGTCTCTGTCGCGGTCCAGTCGCTGAGCGCGTGCTCGGCCTTCAGCGCGGCCGTGAGCTGAAACTTGCGCCGGATGACCTCCATCACCGAGCGCGGCGCCGGCAGCGCATGCGGTCTCCGCAGGCAGCAATTCAGGAGCTGCAGCTCCTGATGCTTGCGGGCGAGATAGGCTTCGATCGTCTCCATCGGGCTCTTCATGGGTGATGCTGGCGGCCGGGATGCAACGCGTGGGGATCGCGATGGGTCCAACGGAGTGCGGCAACGCGGCGCGGTTTGCTGTAGTCTGGCCGGACAAGGAGGAGACGATGGGCAGGGAACTCGAAGGCAAGGTGGCGGCGGTCACCGGCGCGGCGTCGGGCATCGGCCTGGCCAGCAGCGCGGCGATGCTGGCGGCCGGCGCGCGCGTCGTCATGATCGATCGCGACGCCGCGGCGCTGGCGAAGCTGCGCGAGACCCATGGCGACGCCGTGATCCCCGTCGTGATCGACCTGCTCGATCCCGCTGATTGCGCCACCCTTCTGCCGCGCGTCCTCGATGCGGCCGGACGGCTCGACATCCTCCACGCCAATGCCGGCAGCTATCTCGGCGGCGATCTCGTCGACGCCAGGACCGACGCGATCGACCGCATGCTGAACCTCAACGTGAACGTCGTCATGAAGAATGTGCGCGACGTTCTCCCGCACATGATCGCGCGCGGGTCGGGCGACATCATCGTGACCAGCTCGCTC
The DNA here is from genome assembly GCF_051168135.1 of Bradyrhizobium sp. HKCCYLRH2060. Classification (NCBI taxonomy): domain Bacteria; kingdom Pseudomonadati; phylum Pseudomonadota; class Alphaproteobacteria; order Hyphomicrobiales; family Nitrobacteraceae; genus Bradyrhizobium; species Bradyrhizobium sp. HKCCYLRH2060. The sequence continues at coordinate 7,082 of NZ_JBNPUK010000015.1, read as the reverse complement.
GCGGCGCATTACCCGACGCCGTGGGAGCCGGTCTATGCGTCGTCGAAATGGGCAATCGACTGCTTCGTGCAGACGGTGCGGCGCCAGGTGTTCAAGCACGGCATCCGCGTCGGCGCGATCTCGCCCGGCCCGGTGGTCACCGCGCTGATCGCCGACTGGCCGGCCGAGAAGCTGAAGGAGGCGCGCGAGTCCGGCAGCCTGCTGGAGCCCTCGGAGGTCGCCGAGGTGATCATGTTCATGCTGACCCGTCCGCGCGGCATGACCATCCGCGACGTCGTGATGCTGCCGACGAATTTCGATCTGTAGGGAGATCCAAGTTTTCATGAGTTGGAATCAGCCCCAAGTCATCGCCGCGCGTCAGCACATTCTTCGCGCGGCGCGGGATGTCCTGTCCGGTGCGGTGTCTCCGATCGAGGGCGCGCGAACCATCGCAAGGCTTCGCTTCACCGCACTGCTTGAGACCGATGTCGACATTCTTCCCCTGGTTGGAATCGATTCCGAAACGGACGCGCTCCCTCTTGGCCGCGACCGCGAGCACTGGCAGGCGCAAGCGCTGGTCGACCTCCAGGGGGCGATCGATGACGCGCAACGTTGGGCGCGCGACTTTGGAGAGAGCCATTGCCGAAGCCTTCTGGCGCGCTCGGACCGTCTGTTGCGATGGCCGGAGTGACGGTCCTTCCAAGGCTGCCGCCTGCATACCCTCTGCCGATGTCCACGACCCCGTGGAACTACGGGGGGTCGAATTAAGCGCAACTTTAATCATACGGAACCTAGTGTCAGCCCTCGCAATCCGGGGGTAGCAATGAAGATCGGCCGACTTTTTGCAATATCCATGCTGTCGGTGACGGCTTTGGCCGTCCTCCCTGCTGCCCAGGTCGTGATCGAGCAGGTCAGGGCCGTCAGCGACAAGGCCGAGGCGATCAAGACGGTCGAGGCGTTCGGCGCCGTGCTGCTCTACGCGCAGGACGTGGTCGGCCATCGCGCCCCCTACATCACGCCCATATTCCAGGATTCGCCCGCGACGCCCGCGCAGCTCGAAGGCGTGCGCAAGATCAGGCAATCGGCCGAGGCATCCTTCGCCAGGGCGCGCGCGCAGCTGGCGAACGTCTCCAACAGCGAGGCGATCACACGCAGCCTGGACCAGGCCTCGTCCAAGCTGAACGAGATCCTCGCCAAGGTGGACCCCACGCTGACCGCGCCGCTGAACGCGCGTGATCCGGCCGTCATCAAGAGCTTTCTCCCCGGGGTCACCCAGGTCGCCCTGGCGATCGAGCCGATCCTGAACCAGCTGCAGAACCGCATCGCCAATGCCGACGCGTCGCTGACGACGCTGCTCGACGTCGCCCGCACCGCGCAGGACCTGCGCGTGACCGCCGGCGGCCGGGCCGCCGCGCTGTCGCCGGCGCTCAGCGCCCGCCGCGCCGTCACTCCGGCCGAGAAGGCGGCGATGGACCGCGCCCAGGGCCGCACCGAAGCCGACCGCGAGCGCCTGGATGCCGGCATCGACCAGCTCGGCAATCCGGAGCGGCTGCTCACGGCGTTCAAGGAGGCCCGTGACGCCTATTTCGGGCGCGCCGTTCCGATCGTCGACAAGGACATCGCAGCCGGGCTCGGCGATCTCAACTACACACTCACCGCCGACAGCCTGGCCGAGGCGGTCGTCCCGGCCGTGCAGAAGTTCTTCGTCGTGCGCGACGCCGCGATCGCCGAGGCGCGCGAACGCGCCGTCGCGGCGCGCGATGCAGCCTATCTGATGCTCGCGCTGGCGACGGCGGTGGTGGCGGCGCTCGCCGGCATTCTCGTGTTCGTCACCCTGCTGCTGCGCCGCCGTGTGATCAACCCGATCGTGAACCTGACCGGCCTGATCGGCGAGATGGCGGCCGGCCATGACGACGTGGCGATCCCGACGATCAATCGCGACGACGAGATCGCCGCGATGACCGGCTCGCTGCAGACCTTCAAGGAAGCGCTGCTCGCGAAGAAACGCGCCGAGCAGGCGGCCGCGGCCGACGCGCAGGCCAAGATCGAGCGCGGCCAGCGCGTCGAGCGTTTCACGCGCGAGTTCGAGATGGCGATCGGCGAGGTCGTCGGCATCGTGTCGTCGGCGTCGGCCGATCTGGAGCGCTCGGCCTCATCGCTGACGACGACCGCCGGCCGCTCGCTGGAGCTCGCCACCGTCGTCACCCAGGCGTCCGAGGAAGCCTCGACCAACGTGCATTCGGTCGCCGCGGCCGCCGAGGAGATGAGCTCATCGGTCAACGAGATCAGCCGGCAGGTGCAGGACTCCGCGCGCATCGCCAACGAGGCGCTGGCGCAGGCGCGCAGGACCAATGACAACGTCGCGGAGCTCGCCAAGGCGGCTGCGCGGATCGGCGACGTCGTCGAGCTGATCAACGCGATCGCCGGCCAGACCAACCTGCTCGCGCTCAATGCCACCATCGAGGCCGCCCGCGCCGGCGAGGCCGGACGCGGCTTCGCGGTGGTCGCCTCGGAGGTCAAGGCGCTGGCCGAGCAGACCGCCAAGGCCACCGGCGAGATCGGCCAGCAGATCGGCGGCATCCAGGCGGCGACCCAGGAGTCGGTCGGCTCGATCAAGGAGATCGGCGAGACCATCGCCCGGATGTCGGAGATCGCCTCCGCCATCGCCTCCGCCGTCGAGGAGCAGAGCTCGGCGACGCGCGAGATCTCGCGCAACGTCCAGCAGGCGGCGCACGGCACGCAGCAGGTGTCGGCGAACATCGCCAGTGTCCGGCATGGCGCCGACGAGACCGGCTCGGCCTCGTCGCAGGTGCTGTCCGCCGCGAAGTCGCTGTCCGGCCAGAGCAGCCGCCTCCGCGACGAGGTCAGCCGCTTCCTGGACTCGGTGCGGGCGGCGTGAGGGTGCATTATGCGTGGCCTCGACGAGGGCCGCGCGTCGCCACCCGAGCGCAGCTGCTGCAGCCCGCATGAGCGCAAGCGATATGCGGGGCCGGCCCCCTCAGATATCGGTGCCGCTCATGCGGGCTACAGCTACTCAGATCTGCGCTGCTGCCGATGCTCCGCGATCGGACTGATCGCGCCCTTTGTTCTTCTCGGCTGCCCCGTTCTCCCGCGAACGCGGGAATCCACAACCCCAGGCGGATGTTAGCTTGCGAGACACGTTCAACTGAAGTGGACCCCACGCACGGGACCATGGATCGCCGAAAATTAAGGTGTGATCGCGCCTGCCTTGTCGTTCAAATCAAGCAGCTTCCTGCTGCTGCGTTTGGGCCTGCTGTGGGGATGTGGGCAACGCGTTTGCGTTGTCCAAGCGAAGCGGCATATCCACAGTCTGGGCCGCCTCGATCACATCCATGCCGGCGCGCCATGCCGCCATGGGAAACTGATTGTTCATCGCCTGGTGCGGGCGGCGATGATTATAAAAGGTCATCCATGAGCCGATGCCGTCTCGCGCTTCGCGCCCGTCAGCATAGGCTTTCAGATGCACTTCCTCATACTTGATCGAGCGCCACAATCGTTCGATGAAGATGTTGTCCATGAAACGGCCGCGTCCGTCGATCGAAATCGCAATGCCTGCAGCCTCCAGCCTGCCGGTGAAGGCTGAGCTGGTGAACTGCGCGCCCTGATCGGTGTTGAAGATCTTAGGCCGGCCGTGCCGCGCCATCGCCTCGTCGGGCGCAGCGATGCAAAAGTCCGCATCCATCGTGTTCGACAAGCGCCACGCCAGCACCGCCCGGGTGGCTCAGTCGATGATCGCCACCAGATACAGGAACCCCTGCGCCATCGGAATGTAGGTGATGTCGGCCGCCCAGACGTGATTGGGCTCGGTGATGCTGACGCCGCGCAGCAGATAGGGATGGATCTTGTGGCCGGAGACGGCCTTGCTGGTGCCGGGGCGCGGGACCAGCGCCAGTACCGTTAACGGACCGCCGGACAATGGTTGAAGTTTCCGATACAGCTGCTCTTTGAGTTTTCCTTCCAACCCTCTCCCTTTGAGGGGTTTCCAAGACATGTCTTGCAAGAAGTGGTCGACGTCGTGCCCTTGCAACCTAAGTTTTTGTAGCAAGTGCCCGCATGGACGGTCCAAGGAATGAAAACAATCGCGACTATTGCGGCTGCGGTGCAGATATTTCTCATCGTTTTTTCCCATTTGAAGCGGTGATGGTCTCGATCGAGCCGATAAGCGAAGGGCTCGACCAGCATTTCGGTCGTCAAAGCGGGCACGGCATTGGTAGCTACCAATGCTAACGCTGGAGACTTAAACCGACATCGGGGTCGCACCCCGTTTTCGCATTGGGAGAATCCCCCATGGGCCGCCCAGCTTCGCACGCGTGAACTTGCCGGACGCAGACGGGCATGGATCAAGGCGCCGGTGCGCCGTAAGGGTCGCCGAGCAGCACGCTGCGGATCGCCACCAGAAGGTCTTCGGTCATCTCCTGCTTGGCGACGCAGCCGTCGGTGCCGGATTCGAAAGCGCGGCGGACGTATTGCGGCGAATCATGCATGCTCGATCCAGGTGGCGGCAGACGAACAAAGCGCGCGCGAACGTCTCTCACCAGATCCAAACCATTGCTATCGCCAAGGAACAGATTGACGATCCCTAGATCGGGTTTCGTGGCCGCGATGGCCACGAGCGCATCCCGTTGGGTGGCCGCCGAGGCACATACGACAAGATCGGGCTCAGCATCGATCAGCGCGGTCAGCCTGCGCCGCATCAGGGGTGACTGTCCACAATGAGCAGACGCCGCTTGCGCCGTGCTGATCGCGCAGTCCGCTTTAGCACCATGACCAGACCGCGTGTTCGGCCGTCGCGCTTGCCGGAAAGCGGCTTGGTCGAGAAGTCATCGGCGGCATGGCAGACGTATGACACTAACCGCGCACTTGGGCGAACTTTGTGACTCAACCCAATCGGCCGATTGTAACCCATTGAGCCGCGCGTTGGGCGAGTTCAGCAGCCGATTCGATCGCCAGCTTATTCTTGATGTGCTCAAGATGGGATTCTACCGTTTTGACGCTGCGGTTCAGTAGACCAGCGATCTGCCGCGTGGTTCGGCCCTGACCAACGAGCCGAAATACCTGCAATTCGCGATCGCTCAGCGTGCGCACCGGCGAGGCGGCCTCAAGCGGTCGCGCGCCGACGCATCGTTCAGCCAGCCGCCGCTGCAGAGCCTCGCTCATGTAGGTCTCGCCTGCAAGCACCCGACGAATGGCAGCGATCACGGTCGATTCGAGCTGTTGTTTGGTGACATAGCCGAGGGCGCCGGCGCAAAGCGCGCGCTCGGCGAACACCTCTTCGTCGTACATCGAAAGCACCAGCGAGCGAACGCCGGGATGACGCGCCTTGATTTCCTTGACGAGGTCTAGGCCGTCCTCGTCGCCGAGAGCAAGGTCTACGATCACCAGATCAGGGCGACTGATCGCGATGGTCTTGAGCGCGGCCACGCGCGTACCGACCGCGCCGTGAACGGCGAGGCCATTTTCCGCCTCGATGAGGGCGATCAACCCGCGGCACAGCACGGGATGATCGTCGACGACAAGCAGCCTCTTCCGCACCGCGTCCGCGGCTTCAGCCAGGCAAGTGGGCATCGCCGATACTTTCCTGCCGTTCGTAATTCGATAACAGCGGAAACGCGCACGCAACCATGACGCCGCGACGGGCCTGCGGCTCCACAGTGAGAGAACCGCCGATCGCCCGCGCGCGGTAGTCCATGGTATAAAGCCCGATGCCGTCATGATCGCGCCATTTTTCGGGAAGCCCGACACCGTTATCCCGGATGCTCAATAGTCCCGAGCCTGCAGTGCACGCCAGACGGATCTCGATTTCGTCGGCTCGGCCGTGGCTGACCGCATTGCGGACGGCTTCTTGGGCGATGCGCACGAGGTGGCTCGTGGTTTCGCGGCCAAGATCGGGACAAGGGTTATCTTCCACAAACGCACAAAAGGCGCCATGAGCGGCGCTGACGTTGCGGGCGAGGCTCTCAAGGGAGCCGACAAGATCCGCGCTATTCAGGCCGATCGAGCTGAGCCCACGAGCGAGGTCACGCGCCTCGCCGATGGTCTCGTTCAGCAATCGTACGAGTTCGGCCGCGGCCGCGGCGGGACTCGGTTGGCCACTCGCCGCCAAACTTCGCCACAGCGCCGCAGCTAGCGCCGCTAAGCCGGCGAGCGATTGGCAGAGCCCGTCGTGGAGTTCACGCCCGATGCGCTGCCTCTCGCGAGAGGCAATCGCAAGAACTTCACGTTCAAGAATTTCTTGTTGCCCAATATCGCGAGTTATGGCTTCGATCTGCTCCCGTTGCATCGAAGACCAGCCAGGGTTTCTCGTGACTAAGATACACCCTTAGGATGTATCAGCAGTATGATCGAGTCAACTTCAAAGATCGATTTAAACCGCATAACTTTATGTACATTAGAGCTACGCGCCGCACCGTTGTAATTGTCGATCGGCAGGGCGCCGATGAAGCTCATCGCGTCGACGGAGAGCACTGCGCCGCCATTCGTCGTCTTTCCCGACGCTAGCATGAGCCAGTGGACGCTGAGCCTTGCAGCTTCCATACGCATGAAATGTGGACGTGAGGTGAAGGTCTCACAGGCGTTGAATAGCGGGCGGCGGGTTTATCCTCATTCATGATTGATCGCCTCGGCAACTCTGTTGAGGCAATCTCATGACAGGCAAGATCAAACCAATCTCGATCTGTCTCGCGGGCGCCCGACCGCAAGGTACGACCGCCGTGCTTCCACATCAGTTGCGCGAAGCGAAATGCAACGACAGCGGTCGCCACGCTTCCATTAGACGTCCGTGTAGCAGCCAGTCCTCCGGCTTCCGTCGGGTTTGGTGAAGTGCGTGCGTGCATTCACGGCACCGATGTCTCCAAGGACCCTGATCTGGATGTCGCTGCCGGAAATCTCGGTGACCGGCGACTTCCGGGCGACTTGCTGCAGGAAGCCGGCGCGGTGGAGGACGGTCCCGTCCGGGGATTACGGTGACGCTGCTGGACTGCACCCCTCAAGTGAGACACGATAATGTCAGTGACAATGGGTAAAGTCATCGCATCGTGTTTTGCTTGAACGCGGCTTCGAACTCAAGAGGAGATCGATAGCCG
>NZ_JBNPUK010000014.1:0-218278 GCF_051168135.1 Bradyrhizobium sp. HKCCYLRH2060 | reverse complement strand
AAAAACCCACAACAGTTGAGCCTCGCAATATGCGGAAGCTGAACCGGACAGCCGTGGGTCAAGCCCGGCCATGACGATGTAGGACGACGGCGGAATTTGGTGAGGCGTTGTTGAAGAAGTCGAAGCACTAACTAATTCGCGAACCGTGGCGGCGGAACGAAGCCGCCGAACTCGCGCTCGACCAGGTCGGCGAGCTTGAGCGGCGTGCGGTCTTCGAGAAATGGGCCGACGATCTGCACGCCCACCGGCAAGCCGTTGGCGAGGCCGAGCGGGATCGCGGTCGCCGGCAGTCCGGGCAAGGTGGCGATGCCCGGCCAAGCGAGCTGATCGGCGTAGCAATGCTCGACGCCGTCGATGCTGATGCGGCGCTGCTCCTGGTCGGGCGAATGGTCGTGCGGATAGGCCGGAGTCGGCATGATCGGGCAGATCACGGCGTCGAACTGCTCGAACAGCGTTCGCCATTGCGCGCGCAGCCGCGCCCGTGCCCCGCCGGCCTGAACCCAGTCGCGATGGCTGAGCGCGATGCCGCGCAGTCGCTCGGCCGCGAGGCTCGCCGCCTCCTTCGGCAATTGCGCGGCCGCGTGGCTGGCTCCGGCGTGGACCTCCGCGGGCATGGTGGCGCCGATGAAGCCGAGCAGCAGGCGCATGTAGAGCCGGCTCGATGCGGCGAAGTCCGGCAGCAGCGGGCTCTCCGTCGTGACGCTGACGCCGGCCCGTGCCAGGTCGGCCGCCAGCCGCTCGATCGCGCCGCGCACGGCGCTGTCGGTCGGCAGCAGCGGATCGCTCGCAACCACCAGCACGCGGAAATCCTGCAGGCGACCGTGACGTGCCGGCGGCAGGTCGAGGCGATACGCCTTGCCGGCCTCGAGCGGGTCGGGGCCTGCGATCACATCGAGCAGCAGCGACAGATCGGCGGCCGAACGGGCCATCGGGCCGACGACGGCGAGGTCGGCCTCGCCGGGCAGCGGCTGAAATGGCGGCGGCGTGTGGCCGCGCGAGGCCACCAGGCCGTAGCTCGGCTTGTGCGCGGTGACGCCGCAGTGAAACGCGGGGACCCGCAGCGAGCCGCCGATATCGGACCCGAGCGACAGCGAGCCGTAGCCGGCGGCCAGGGCCGCGGCCGATCCGCCTGACGAACCGCCTGGCGTGCGGCCGAGATCGTAGGGATTGTTGGTGATGCCGTAGATGTCGTTGTAGCTCTGCCAGTCGCCGAGCCCGAGCGGCACGTTGGTCTTGCCGAGCACGATGCCGCCGGCATCCTTCACGCGCGTCACCGTCAGCGCATCCTCGGCCGCGATGAAATCCCTGTGCTGCGGAAAACCCCAGGTCGTCGGCAGGCCGGCGACGTTGTAGGATTCCTTCACCGTGAGCGGAAGGCCGAGCAAAGGCCGCCGTTCGCCGCGCGCCAGCGCCGCGTCGGCGACGTCAGCGGCAGCGAGCGCGCGCTCGAAATCGCGCACGCAGACGGCGTTGATCTCGGAGTCATGACGTTCGATGCGATCGATGGCGAGCCTGGTCAGCTCCACCGACGAGATCTGACGGTCTGCCAATGCCTTCGCCGTGTCGACGGCGGTTGCGAACGTCCATTGCGGTGCGGCCAATGTCAATCCTCCCGGTGCGATGTTTGCCGGGAGTCTAACCGATGCGGATGGCGATCACTTGACCAAAATTGCGGACTATCCTCTAGCCCGGCAGCATCCGCTGCATGACCCGGTCGCGATAGATGAAGACGTGCGCGATTGCGGCGGCGACGTGAGCGACGATCAGGATCAGCAGCAGCCATTCGGATGCCTGGTGCAGCCCGTCGATGGCGCGGTTACCGGCCGGGTTGCGCGCCGCCAGCATCGGCAACGGAAGCAGGTAGAAGAACGACACGCTCCAGCCGCGGAAGGAGGCGAACAGCCAGCCGGTGATGGTGCTCGCCATCACCATCACATAGAGCATCCAGTGCACGACCTCCGAGCTCAGCCGCTGCCAGGGCGGCAGCGAACTCTCCGGCGCGACCGGATGGGTGAGCCGCCAGACGAAGCGCACGGCGATCAATGCCAGAATGGTGAGGCCGAACGAAATGTGCAGGATCATCGGCGCGCCGGGGGGCGTGTTGGCATGCAGGTCCGGCATCAGCCAGCCGATCGGATACTGGATGGCGAGCAGCGCCACCACCAGCCAGTGCAGGATCTTAGCGGGCGTGCCGTAATGCAAGCGTGGCGTCATGACGATTTTCCGTTGTGATCGGTCCGGCGCCATCAGCCTCGCGGCTGGACGTTTTGCAAGACGCCGGGGTGCGGAGGCTAGGCCGCTCCTATGAGAATTCCGACGCCGAGCACGATGATGCCGCCGAGCACGATCTGGAACACCGCCTGCAGGAACGGCGTGTCCATGTAGCGCGCGCGGATATAGGCGATCGCCCACAGCTCGAAGAACACCACGAGGCTCGCGATCGCGGTCGCGATCCAGAACGCGTTGGTCCAGGAGTCCGGGACGAGATAGGGCATCGTGTGCCCCAGTCCGCCGAGCGTCGTCATCGCGCCGCAGACGGCGCCGCGCAGCCACGGCGAGCCGCGTCCCGTCAGTGAGCCGTCGTCGGACAGCGCCTCGGCAAAGCCCATGCTGATGCCGGCGCCGATCGAGGCGGCAAGGCCGACCAGGAAGGTCTGGAAGTTCTGATGCGTGGCGAAGGCGGCGGCGAACAGCGGCGCCAAGGTCGACACCGAGCCGTCCATCAGGCCGGCGAGACCGGGCTGGACATATTGCAGCACGAACACGCGCCGCCGCGTCTCATCCTCCTTGTGCCGGACGTCCGGACTGAGGATCTTGTCGGTCAGTTTCGCCGCAACCTTCTCGTGGCCCTTCTCGGCCTCGGCGAGATCGCCGAGCAGCCGGCGCACGCCGACATCCTTGGCCTGCTCGGCGGCCTTGGCGTAGAAGCGCTCGGCCTCGAACTCCATCGTGCCGACCTCGCGGCGGATGGCGTCGAGCGACAGGTTCTTGGTCAGCCAGATCGGCCGGCGCTGCAGGAAGCCCTTGACGTTCTCGCGCCGGATCGGCGGCAGGTTCTTGCCGAAGCGCTCCTCATAGAGCTCGAGCAGCATGTGGCGGTGGCCCTTCTCCTCCTCGGCCATCTGCTCGAACAGCTTGGCCGAGTCCGGATAACGTTCCGCCAGATCCTCCGCGAAGCTCATGTAGATGCGGCCGTCTTCCTCTTCGGCCGAGATCGCGATTGCCAGGATCTCGCGCTCGGTGAGGTCGGCGAAGTTCTTCATTCCAAGGTCCCCGGATCTGTCGCTCTCAACATTCGGCTGTTTAGAACGTTTCTAAAGTCTATATGGACTTGCCGCATCGCGGTCAAACTCCGGCCGCCGAGTGGTCGCGAACGCTTTCGTGACCCCGCATTCAAGCTCCAGTCATGGAACTGCGAGGATAGTCCGTCGTTCGCGTTCCGCTCAGCCACCTAAGGAGTTCCAATGGACAGCGTCAAATACCGGCTCAACGATCCTGGATTGGCGCCGCGCCGCACCCGGATGGATATTCCGGGCTGGGCAGGCGAACGCCAACCACGCGCGAATGGCTCGCATGAGCAGGTCTGGCATTGCGTACCATTCTCGGAAGGTGCGCAATATGGCATCGAGCTGTTTTATCCCTACGACTTCGAGCTGCAGGTCACCACGCGCGACGGCAAGCTCGAACTGTCCGGCGACTGGGGCGAGCCGCCGAGCCCGAGCTTGCAATGGCCGCCATTCCGCAATTTCGGCGATGCCTTCTACACCTACCAGATCCTGCTCGATCTCAAGGTGCCCAAGGGTTTCGCGATCCGGACCGAGCCGCATCCGCGCTTCTACACCGATCGCAGCGATACCTGCCCGATCGCGGTGCCGGCGCTGGTGCGCAATTTCTGGCCCATGCTGTTCTTCTGCGTCTTCAAGGCGCCCGCGGAAGGGCGGACGCATATCTTCCGTCCGGGCGAGCCCTTCGCGCAGGTGATCGTGATTCCGGAGGAGGCGAACTTCACGGTGGAGCCGATGAGCCCGGACGAGGCAGCCGAGCGCGAGCTGCAGTCACGCCGCATCCACGCCAGCCGGCCCGTGCTCGCCAAGGAGACCGAATGGGTGTCCAGCACCGATACCGTGTTCGACGGCACCTATCGCCATCTGCATCGCGCGGCAAAGGACAAGGCGCGCAAGGCCTGACCCTTCCGTCTTCCTCAAACGAAAGAGCGCCGACCTCACGGTCGGCGCCCCCCGAGCTGTCACCTCTCAACGATCAATAGCGATCGTAATACCAGTGGTGATGGTGATGATGGTGGTGGTGATGGTAGTACCGGCGCGGCACCACATAGACCCGGGGGCCGTAGCCGTACCCATAGCCGGGGCCGTAGCCATAGCCGCGCCAGTAGCCATGGTGGTGATGGTGATGATGATGGTGGTGATGGTACCACTGCGCGAGCTGCACCTTCGGCTCGGCCGCCGGCGGTCCCTGCTCGTCGAGCGCCTGCAGCACCCTGGCGGCATCGGGGATCGGCTCGAGCAGGTCGGCGTAGGAATTGGCCTTCAGGACATCGGTCGGGGCCGGAGCCGCCGACGCCTGCACCGTGCCGAGCGCGCCGACAGCGGCGACGGCGCCCAACAAGCCTGCGATCTTCTTATCCATAAATCATCTCCTGATGCGCATTGCCCGGATGCGGAAACGTCAACCCCGAATGTTCGTTCCTCGATTCGCCTAATACGTCGGAACGGCGTCCGAAATCAGGCTGTCGATCTGTTCAGGAACGTTAACAGGAGCTCATGGACTCGTTCATGTTGCTCCTGCTGCACCCAATGACCGGCGCGATCGATCAGCTCGCACAGCATCATGTTGGTGCACACTCGGGATTGCATCGATTCGAACACGCCGGGCCGTTGGTAGATGCCCCAGTCTTGCAGGCCGGAGATGAATGCAGACGGAACGTCGATGGTGCGATCCGACCACGTCTGCAATTCCGCTTCGAACAGGCCTGACGTGCCGCAGCGATACCATTGCAGCGCGCCCTGGAAGCCGGTCCGTTCATATTCGGCGGTATAGACCGCGAGCTCGCTGTCAGGCAGCCAGCGATTGGCCGCGATCGCCGCCGCGTCAGGCATCTCCTCGGCGGCGGTCTCGGCCATCGTCTTGCCGAGGTCCATTACGTAGTAGGTCGGCAGCTTGGCGAGCTCGGTCGCGTCCCAGGCCTGCAGGGGGTAAGGGACGTTGCCTGCCCAGTCCGCACTCTTGTGATGATAATAGGCGCGCAGGAAATCATGTAGCCCCTGCGGCGCGCGATGCATGTCCGTACTGGCCTGCCGCGTCGCGTAGTACCATTGATAGTGCTTGCGCGGCCGCGGCAGCGCCGCCAGTTCGCGATGCACCGGATCCGATTGCGGCGCGAGGGGCTGGCTGGCGATGTCGAACGGCGCTGCGGGTGGCCCGGGAAACGGTGCGCTCATCATCACGACCGACCGGAAGACATCGGGGCGGATCACAGCGCACCACGCCGCGACGGGGCTGCCGAAGTCGTGGCCGATGACGGAAGCGACATGGCGATGGCCGAAGGCATAGACCACGCCGAGCGCATCACGGACCAGATTGGTGAATCGAAACGGCGCGAGATCACCGTCATAGTCCGCGCTCCAACCCGTGGTGCGGCCATAGCCGCGCTGGTCCGGCGCCAGCACGTGATAGCCGGCCGCCGCCAGCGCCGGCATCACCTTGCGCCAGCTATAGGCGAGCTCGGGAAAGCCGTGCAGCAGCAGCACGCAGGGACGGCCGGGCGTCTCGAACCCGGCTTCCAGCACATGCATGCGCAGGCCGTTGATGCCGTCGACGAAGCGCGAGCGGATGGTGGGCGGAAGGGGGAGCGGGGGAAGAGACTGAGACACGTCGTGTACTCTCCTCACGTCGTCCCGGCGAACGCCGGGACCCATAACCACAGGACAATGTGGTGAGGCTGACTGGCAGCTCCAGCCTTCGCAAAACTCAAGACGGTGACTATAGGTCCCGGCTCAAGGCCGGGACGACACCGTTGGTGGGGCTAAGCCGCGCCCTTCTTCGGCCAATAGCGCTCGCGCAGATGCCGCTTGACCAGCTTGCCCGTCGGTGTGCGCGGCAGCTCCGGCTCGAAGTCGATCGAGCGCGGGCATTTGATCGGTGACAGATGCTGGCGGCAGAACAGCATCAATTGCTGCTCGAGCTCCTTGCCGGCGCGCGCCATGTCGTGTGGCTGCACCACCGCCTTGACCTCCTCGCCCATCTCCTCGTTCGGCACGCCGAACACGGCGACATCGGCGACGTCGGGATGCGTGATGAGGACGTCCTCGGTCTCCTGCGGGTAGATGTTCACGCCGCCGGAGATGATCATGTAGGACTTGCGGTCGGTCAGATAGAGGAAGCCATCGGCATCGAGATAGCCGACATCGCCGAGCGTCGACCAGCCCTTGTCGTTGTAGGCGCGCTTCGTCTTCTCCGGATCGTTGTGATAGGAGAACACCGGCGCGTCGGCGAAATACACCGTGCCGATCTCGCCGGTCGGCATCTCCTGATCATCTTCGCCGAGGATCTTGATCTTGCCGACCACGGCACGCCCGACGCTGCCGCGATGCTCCAGCCACTGCTTCGAGGTGCAGACGGTGGCGCCGTTGCCCTCGGAGCCCGCATAATACTCGATCAGGATCGGGCCCCACCACTCGATCATCCTGGCCTTGACGTCGACCGGGCAGGGCGCGGCGGCATGGATGGCGCCCTTGAGCGTGGAGACGTCATAGCTCTTGCGGACGTCCTCCGGCAGCTTCAGCATGCGCACGAACATCGTCGGCACCAGCTGCGACTGCGTGATCTTGTACTTCTCGACGAGCCTCAGGAACTCCTCGGCGTCGAAATGCTCCATGATGATGGAGGTGCCGCCGAGCACCGAGACCATCATGTTGAAGCGCAGGGGCGCTGCATGATAGAGCGGCGCCGGCGACAGGTAGATGCTCTCGGCGTTCATGCCGCACATGTCGGCGCAGAGCACGCGCAGGAACTGGTTGGGCTGGTCGATCGGATTGCCTTCGAAGTCCTTCTTGATGCCCTTCGGCCGTCCGGTCGTGCCCGACGAATACAGCATGTCGTAGCCGGCGACCTGGTCGGCAATCGACGTCCTCGGCTGGGCGCCGGCCTCCTTGTCCCAGGAGCGGAAGCCGGGCTCGGGCTCGTCGACCATGAAGAACAGCGGGCCGTCCTTGGCGGTGGCGAGATCGCGCACCTGCTCGGCGCATTTCGGCGAGGTGATGAAGACCTTGGCGCCGCAATCCCTGATGATGTAGGCGATCTCGTCCTTGGTGAGATAACGGCTGATCGCCGTGTAGTACAGGCCGGAGCGCTGCGCCGCCCAGGCGATCTCCATGAAGGCGAGCCGGTTCTCCATCAGGAAGGCGACGTGATCGCCGGCTTTCAGGCCGAGCGCGCGGAACAGCTGCGCGCCCTGGTTGGAGAGCTCGTCGAGCTCGCGATAGGTGATGGCCTTGCCGGTGCCAGCCATCTGATAGGCGATCTTGTCCGGATGGCTCTGGGCGTGAATGGAGGGGTGGGTCATGACGGGCACACCGCGAATAAAAGGAAAAGGTGTCGTCCCGGCCTTGAGCCGGGACCCATAACCACAGGGGCCTGTGGTGAGAGCGAGCTGTGGCTCCAGCTCGCCCGACATTCAATTCGGTGGCTATGGGTCCCGGCGTTCGCCGGGACGACACCGTTATTGGGGCGCGACTTACAGCCGCTCGACGATCGTCACATTCGCCATGCCGCCGCCTTCGCACATGGTCTGCAGGCCGTAGCGCTTGTTGCGCTGCTTCAGCGCATGCAGCAGCGTGGTCATCAGCTTGGTGCCGGAGCCGCCGAGCGGATGGCCGAGCGCGATCGCGCCGCCGTTGACGTTGAGCCGGCTGGGATCGGCGCCAGTGGTCTTCAGCCACGCGGTCGGCACGGAAGCGAATGCCTCATTGACCTCGTAGAGGTCGATGTCGTCGATCGACATGCCGGCCTTCTGCAGCGCGCGCTGCGTGGCCGGCAGCGGCGCCTCCAGCATGATCACGGGATCGCCGCCCATCATCGTCATGTGGTGGACGCGGGCAATTGGCTTGACGCCGAGCGACTTCAGGCCGCGCTCGTTGACGACCATCACGCCCGAGGCGCCGTCGCAGATCTGGCTCGCGGTCGCCGCGCTGAGCTTGCCGTTCTCGGCGATCAGCTTGACGCCCTTGATGCCGTCGAGGGTGACATCGAAGCGGATGCCTTCGTCGATGTGATGGGTGTCGGTCGAGCCGTCGGCCCTGACGATCTCGAGCGGGATGATCTCGTCCTTGAAGTGGCCTGCCTGCGTGGCGGCAATCGCGCGCTGATGGCTGTTATAGGCGTATTCGTCGAGCTCATCCTTGGAGAGACCGTACTTCTCCGCCATCATTTCCGCGCCGGTGAACTGGCTGAACTGGATGTTCGGATAGCGGCTCTCGATGCCAGGGCTCTTGTAGTGTCCGAAGCCGTTCTTCGCCGGAAGCGTGGAGGAGAGACCCATCGGCACCCGGGTCATCGACTCCACGCCGGCGGCGATCACGACATCCATCGCGCCCGACATCACGGCCTGCGCGGCGAAATGCAGCGCCTGCTGCGACGAGCCGCACTGCCGGTCGATCGAAGTGCCAGGCACGCTCTCCGGCAGCTTCGAGGCCATCACCGCATTGCGCGCGATGTTGTTCGACTGCTCGCCGGTCTGCATCACGCAGCCCATGATCACGTCCTCGACCTGGTCCGGCGCGGCGCCGGAGCGCTCGACCAGCGCGTCCAGCACCTTCGCAGCGAGGTCGGCCGGATGCCAGCCGGCCAAGCGGCCTCCCTTGCGGCCGCCGGCCGTGCGTGCCGCCGCGACGATGTAGGCTTCCGCCATGACGTATCCTCCCTAGACTTGGTGTTCGTGATTGGCCGCGATTTAAATGCCCGATCGAGCCTTAGTCAATCGATCAATTAACTCTTGAGATCAACTCCGGCTTCGGCTTATCTGCCCCGATCAAGCGCGAGACATGTCTTGGGACCCCAGCTTCAGAACAGCGTGCCGGAGAAACTTCCCGCGGGGCGGAATGCGACAGCAGAGAAGCTGCTGGACGCCGCCAGCGAGCTGATGATCGCGAGGTCCTCGATCGAGATCTCGCTCAGCGACATCGCGCAGAAGTCCGGGGCAAACGCTGCGCTGGTCAAATACCATTTCGGCAACAAGGACGGCCTGCTGCTGGCGCTGCTCGCCCGTGACGCCGCGACCGAGGTCGCAAATCTCGAATATCTGCTGGCGCAGCCGCTGCCGCCGACGGCCAAGCTGAAGCTGCACATCAGCGGCATCATCCGCGCCTATCACCGGTTTCCCTACATGAACCGGCTGATCCATTATCTGCTGCACGAGAGCAGCGCCGAAGCGGCCGACGAGGTGTCGAAGTTCTTCGTGGCCCCGCTGCTCGATTTCCATCACAGGCTGATCGAGCAGGGCGTCGCCGAGGGCGACTTCCGCGCCGTCGACCCGGTGCTGTTCTACACCAGCCTGATCGGCGCCTGCGATCATTTGTTCTTCGGCCGCCACGCCATGTCGCGCGCGATCGGCGTCGGCCCCGTCACCGATGACGTCTGCCGCCAGTACATCGCCCATATGGAGGCGCTGATCTGCGGCGGCATATTGAAACGCGCGAATGGCGAATAGGGAGTAGCGAATAGGGGGATGCCCTACCTTCCCTGTTCGCTACTCCCTACTCGCCATTCGCCAACAACAAACAAACGGAGGAAACGCACCATGCAACTCAACAACGTTGCCGTTCTGATCACCGGCGGTGGCTCGGGCCTCGGCGCCGCCACGGCGCGCGCCATGGCCGCCAAGGGCGCGAAGATCGCCGTACTCGACCAGAGCAAGGAAAACGCGGACAATGTGGCGGCCGAGCTCAACGGCGTCGCCATTCATGCCGACGTCACCGACGAGGAGCAGGTCAAGGCCGGTATCGCCAAGGCCGAAGCCGCCCACGGCGTCGCGCGCGTGCTGGTGAACTGCGCCGGCATCGGCGGCTCGCAGCGCATCGTCGGCAAGGACGGCGTCTATCCGCTCGCCAAGTTCGCGCGCATCATCAACGTCAACCTGATCGGCACCTTCAACGTGCTGCGGCTGTTTGCCGAGCGCCTCGTCACCGCCGAGCCGGTCGGCGAGGAGCGCGGCGTCGCCATCAACACTGCGAGCGTCGCGGCCTATGAAGGCCAGATCGGCCAGATCGCCTATTCGGCGTCGAAGGGTGGTGTCGTCGGCCTGACCCTGCCTGCCGCGCGCGATCTCGCCAGCCAGAAGATCCGCGTCAACACCATCGCGCCCGGCCTGTTCCTGACACCGTTGCTGATGGGCCTGAACGAAGAAGCGCGCAAGAGCCTGGGCGCCCAGGTGCCGCATCCGGCCCGGCTCGGCGACGCCTCCGAGTACGGCAACCTCGCCGTCCACATCGTCGAGAACCCGATGCTGAACGGCGAGACCATCCGCCTCGACGGCGCCATCCGCATGGCCCCGCGCTAGGCGGCATTCTCCGCTGTCGTCCCGGCCTTGAGCCGGGACCCATACTCCGCGGCGTCTGTGAGAGGCACTCTGGCAGACGCCGCGCTCTAACCAATCAGGCCGGTGGCTATGGATCCCGGCGTTCGCCGGGATGACACTGAGGCTGGAGCGCGCGCCATGTCCCAACCGCTGCTGATCGAACACGACAATGGTGTCGACCGGGTGACGCTCAATCGTCCGGAGAGCCTGAATGCGCTCGACCCGGCCTTGATCGACGCGCTTAATTCCTATTTCGAAAGCCTGCAGCGCAATCGCACCACGCGGGTCGTCGTGCTCAGGGGCGCCGGCAAGAATTTCTGCGCCGGGCTGGATCTGAAGGCCGCGATGCAGCGGCGCGGCGGCGCCAATGAGCCGCCAAGCGTGACTGAGTCTTTGGATTCGCAGCGGCGCATCGCCGACATCGTGATGCTGATGCGGCGCTGCCCGCAGCCGATCATTGCGCTGGTGCAGGGCGCGGCCGCCGGCGGCGGCTTCGCGCTGGCGCTCGCCGCCGATATCCGCATCGCCGCCCGCTCGGCGCGGATGAACTGTGCCTTCATCAAGCTCGGCCTGGGGGGCTGCGACATCGGCACCAGCTACTTCCTGCCGCGCCTCGTCGGCGTCTCCGTCGCATCGGAGCTGATTCTCACCGGCCGCTTCATCGGCGCCGAGCGCGCGCTCATGGTCGGCCTGGTGTCGGAGATCGTCGAGGACGATATGCTCGAGAACGCGGCCGCGCCGTTCGTCGACGCGATGATGACGGCCTCGCCGGTCGGACTTCGACTGTCGAAGGAATGCCTCAACATGAGCGTCGATGCGTCGTCGATCGAAGCCGTCATCGCGATGGAGGATCGCAACCAGGTGCTGTGCAGCCGCTCGGAGGATTTCAAGGAAGGCATTACAGCCTTCCTCGAGAAGCGAAAGCCGGTCTATACCAACCGCTAGATATCAAGATCCGCAAAGGACGATATTTCGGGAGACGCAAAATGGACGGGACGGCAGCGAAGGTGTTGGAGAAGCCGGCATTCCGCAAGGTAAACTGGCTGGCGCGCGACATCGACGTCGAGCGCCGCACTGACGGCACGATCATCATCAAGTCGCGCATTCCGTTGCAGGCCTATGAGCCGCATCTGGCGGCGCCGCTCGCCCGCTGGGCCAAGGAGGCGCCGACGCGGACCTGGCTCGCGCAACGCAGCGGGGCCGAGCGGCAATGGCGCAAACTGTCCTATGCCGAGGCCAAGCGCACGGTCGATGGGCTGACGCAGGGCCTGCTCAATTTGAGGCTGGACGGCCGGCCCGTCGCGATCCTCTCCGGCAATTCGATCGAGCATGCGCTGATGACGTTCGCGGCCATGCAGGCACGGTCGCCGGCGGCGCCAGTGTCTCCGGCCTACTCGTTGATGAGTCACGATCACCTCAAGCTGAAATACCTGTTCGGACTGGTGAAGCCGGGCGTGGTCATGGTGCAGGACGGCCCGACCTTCGAGAAGGCGCTGAAGGCGCTCGATCTCGACGGCGTCACCGTCGTTCATGTCGCGCGTCCGTGCGAGGGCGTTGCGAGCATCAGCTTCGCTGATCTTGCCGCCACGCCGGTCACAGGCGCGGTCGACGCGTCGATTGCGCAGATCACACCGGACACGGTCGGCAAGCTGCTGTTCACCTCCGGCTCGACCGGCATGCCCAAGGCGGTCATCAACACCCAGCGCATGATGTGCGCCAATGCGGCGATGATGATGCAGACGCGGCCGCGCGGGCCGGAGGCGCCGATCTCCACGGTGCTCGACTGGATGCCGTGGAATCACACCATGGGCGGCAATGCGCTGTTCAATCCGCTGCTGATCGAGGGCGGCACGCTCTACATCGACGACGGACGGCCGATGCCCGGCATGTTCGACGAAACCATCCGTAACCTGCGCGAGGTGTCGCCGACCTATTATGCCAACGTGCCCGCCGGCTATGCGGCGCTGGCGGCGGCGATGGAGAAGGACGACGCGCTGTGCCGCTCGTTCTTCAAGGATCTGGGCATCATGGCCTATGGCGGCGCGCGGCTGCCGGACGATCTCTATGAGCGGATGCAGGCGCTGGCGGTGAAGACCACCGGTGAGCGCATCGTGTTCTACACCGGCTGGGGCTCGACCGAGACCGCGCCGACCTCGACCGGCACCTATTGGAACACCGAGCGGGTCGGCCTGATCGGCCTGCCGTTCCCCGGCGTTGAGCTGAAGATGGTGCCGGTCGGCGACAAATACGAGCTGCGCCTGCGCGGCATCAACGTGATGCCCGGCTATTTCGGTCAGCCCGAGCTGACGAGGAAGGCGTTCGACGAGGAGGGCTTCTACTGCATCGGCGACGCCGGCGTATTCGTCGATCCCAACGATCCGGCGCAAGGCATCATCTTCGCCGGCCGCGTCGTCGAGGATTTCAAGCTCACGACCGGCACCTTCGTCCATGTCGGCTCGCTGCGCACCGATGCGATCGCAGCCGCAACACCGGCGATCCACGATGCACTGGTGACCGGGCAGGACCGCGAATATGTTGGTCTCCTTGCCTGGCCCAATCTGCACGCCTGCCGCCAGTTGGTCGGCGATCCCAACGCAACGTTCGAGGATGTGGTGAAGCATCCAGGGGTCATCGACTGCGTCCGCCGCGGCCTTCAGGCGCACAACAAGGACTGCGAAGGCGCGAGCAGCCGGCGCATCGGCCGCGCGATGCTGATGGTCGAGCCGCCGTCGATCGACGGGCACGAGCTGACCGACAAGGGCTACATCAACCAGCGCGCCGGCCTCGAGCGCCGCGCCGCGCTGGTCGAGCGGCTTTATGCGGCCAAGCCCGACAGCGACGTGATCGTGCTGTGATGCGGAATTTTAGAACCGTCATTCCGGGGCACTCGCGAAGCGAGTGAACCCGGAATCCAAAGATGAATCAGATCGAGATTCCGGGTTCGATGCTGCGCATCGCCCCGGAATGACGATCAGGAAGCAGGTGAGGCCATGAACTTCGATTTCTCCGACGACCAGAAGCAGTTGCGGGACCAGGCGCGGAAATTCCTCGCCGAGAAGTGCCCGCCCAAGGCGGTGCGCGTGGTGCTCGACGGCAAGGAGCCGTATGACCGCGCGTTGTGGAAAGGCTTTGCCGAGATGGGCTTCCTCGGCGTCGCCATTCCGGAGGAGTATGGCGGTGCGGGCGCCGGCCATCTCGAGCTTTGTGTGATCGCCGAGGAGGTCGGCCGCGCGCTGGCGCCGGTGCCGTTCTCATCGACCGTGTATCTTGCCGCGGAGGCGCTGATGCTGGCCGGCAGCGATGCGCAGAAGCAGGCCTGGCTGCCGAAGATCGCGAGCGGCGAGACGATCGGCACCTTGGCGCTGTTCGAGGGCACCGGCAATCCGTCGCCGAAGGCGATCAAGCTCGAGGCTGCCAACGGCGTGCTCAACGGCACCAAGAAGCCCGTCGCCGACGGCGCCATCGCCGATCTCGTCATCGTTGCCGCGCGTACCGGCTCGACCGGCCGCGACAGCGACATCTCGCTGTTCCTGGTCGACACCAAGGCGGGCGGCGTCGAAGCCAAGGCGCTGACCAATCTCGATCCGACGCGCGGCCAGGCCGAGCTCACCTTCAAGAACTGCAAGGCGGAGCCGCTCGGCGCCGCCGGCGAGGGCTGGAGCATCATCACCCAGGTGCTCGACCGCGCCGCGGTGCTGACGGCGTTCGAGCAGGTCGGCGGCTCCGACCGCGCGCTGGAGATGGGCCGCGACTACGCGCTCGATCGCATCGCCTTTGGCCGTCCGATCGGCTCGTTCCAGGCGGTCAAGCACATGCTGGCCGACATGTATGTGTCTGCGACCCTGGCGCGCTCGAATTCCTACTACGGCGCGTGGGCGCTCTCGACCAACGCCCCGGAGCTGCCTGAAGCCGCGGCCTCGGCGCGCATCAGCGCGACGCAGGCGTTCCAGCACTGCGCCAAGAACAACATCCAGGTCCATGGCGGCATGGGCTTCACCTGGGAGTTCGACTGCCACATGTACTACCGCCGCGCCAATGCGCTCGCGCTCGGCCTCGGCAGCCTGTCCTATTGGGAGGACCAGCTGATCGACCGCATGCGCAAGCGCAATGCGGCGTGACGCACGATGGGAATCCGTAGGGTGGGCAAAGCGACTTGTCCGACGAAGCCCAAAGGGCGAAGGCGGAAGCGTGCCCACCATCGGTGGCGCAGGATTGAATCGGTGGCCACGGCGCGTTGCGCCTTCGCCCACCCTACGAGATGAGAGGCTTGCCGATGAACTTCGATGACACTCCGCAGGAAGCCGCGTTTCGCAGCCAGGCGCGGGCCTGGATCGCTGCCAACGCGCCGAAGCAGTATGAAGACGAGCTGCGCGCGACCTCGCTCGGCCGCGTCGCGCTGAAGGACGCCAATATCCTCGAGGTTGCCAAGGCGTGGCAGAAAAAGAAGGCTGATGCCGGCTGGGCCTGCCTGCACTGGCCGAAGGACTATGGCGGACGCGGCGCCTCGCCGATCGAGCGCGTGATCTGGCAGCAGGAGGAGGGGCCCTACGGCAAGCTCTCCGGCCTGTTCATCATCGGCCACGGCATGTGCGGGCCGACCATGATGGCCTACGCCTCGGAAGATCATAAACGGCGGTATCTGCCGCCGCTCGCCTCCGGCGAAAAGGTCTGGTGCCAGCTGTTCTCCGAGCCGGCCGGCGGCTCCGACGTCGCCGGCCTGCGTACCCGCGCCGAAAAGCGCGGCGACGATTGGGTGATCAACGGCCAGAAGATCTGGACCTCGGGGGCGCATTATTCCGACTACGGCATCCTGCTGACGCGCACCGATCCGACCGTGCCGAAGCACAAGGGCCTGACGATGTTCTTCCTGGACATGAAGAGCCCTGGTGTCGAGGTCCGGCCGATCAAGCAGGCGAGCGGGCACTCGGATTTCAACGAGGTCTATTTCACCGACGTCGTGATTCCGGACTCGCAGCGGCTCGGCGCCGTCGATGACGGCTGGAACGTCGCGCTCACCACCTTGATGAACGAGCGCATGTCGATCGGCGCCGGCGTCGCCACCGGCTTCCCGGAGCTGTTCGACTTCTGCTCCAACCTGATGCTGGACGATCGTCCCGCGATCGAGGACCGCAACGTGCGCTCCAAGCTCGCGAACTGGGCGGTGAAGGCGAGCGGGCTGAAATACACCAGCATGCGCGCCATCTCGGCGCTGTCGAAGGGCGAGCGGCCGGGACCTGAGAACTCGATCGGCAAGCTGGTCGCCGGACCGATGATCCAGGATGTCGCAGCCTACGCGCTCGACCTGCAGGGTGCGGCCGGCGTGCTCAGCGGTCCCGAGGCCGAGCTTGCGGGCAAATTCCAGGCGATGCTGCTGCGCGCGCCCGGCACCCGTGTCGAAGGCGGCACCGACGAGATCATGCGCAACATCATCGCCGAGCGCGTGCTCGGCCTGCCCGGCGACATCCGTGTCGACAAGGACGTGCCGTTCAACCAGGTGCCGACCAAGGGACGTGCCTAGCAAGCGGAGTCGTAGGGCGGGTTAGCGCAGCGTAACCCGCCCTTGGCTCGTGCAATGCTGATCAAAGCGGCGGGTTACGCCTTCGGCCAACCCGCCCTCCGCATACGCAGCGAGGTTAGATCATGAACTTCGACGATACCCCTGAAGAAGCCGCCTTTCGCGACACCGCGCGCGCCTGGATCGCGGCCAACGCGCCGAAGGAGCTGGAGGGCGAACTCGCGAGTTCCTCGCTCGGGCGCATCAGGCTCAAGCACGCCGATATCGTCGAGGTCGGCAAGGCCTGGCAGAAGAAGAAGTCCGATGCCGGCTGGGCCTGCCTGCACTGGCCGAAAGCGTATGGCGGCCGCGGTGCGACGCCGATCGAGCGCGTGATCTGGCAGCAGGAGGAGGGCGTCTATGGCAAGCTGACGCAGCCGTTCCAGATCGGCGAGGGCATGTGCGGCCCGACCGTGATGGCCTATGGCAGCGAGGAGCATAAGCGGCGCTATCTGCCCAAGCTCGCCTCGGGCGAGGAGATCTGGTGCCAGCTGTTCTCCGAGCCCGCCGGCGGCTCGGATGTCGCGGGCCTGCGCACCCGCGCCGAGAAGCGCGGCGACGACTGGGTCATCAACGGCCAGAAGATCTGGACATCGGGTGCGCATTACTCGGACTACGGCCTGCTGATCACGCGCACTGATCCCACCGTGCCGAAGCACAAGGGTCTCACCATGTTCTTCCTGGACATGAAGAGCCCGGGCGTCGAGGTCCGTCCGATCAAGCAGGCCAACGGAATGCAGGAGTTCAACGAGGTCTATTTCACCGACGTGGTGATCCCGGACAGCCAGCGGCTCGGCGCCGTCGGCGACGGCTGGAACGTGTCGCTCACGACCTTGATGAACGAGCGCATGTCGATCGGCGCGCGGCTGGCGACCGGCTTCCCCGAAATGTTCGAGTTCTGCGCGAACCTGATGACCGACAACGGGCTCGCCATCGACGATCGCGCCACGCGCTCGAAACTGGCGTCGTGGGCGGTCA
This sequence comes from Bradyrhizobium sp. HKCCYLRH2060, assembly GCF_051168135.1. NCBI lineage: Bacteria > Pseudomonadati > Pseudomonadota > Alphaproteobacteria > Hyphomicrobiales > Nitrobacteraceae > Bradyrhizobium > Bradyrhizobium sp. HKCCYLRH2060. The sequence continues at coordinate 201,155 of NZ_JBNPUK010000014.1, read as the reverse complement.
AGGCGAGCGGGCTGAAATACACGAGCTATCGCGCCATCTCGGCGCTGTCCAAGGGCGAGCGGCCGGGACCTGAGAATTCCATCGGCAAGCTGGTCGCCGGCGTCATGCTGCAGGATATCGCGACCTACGCGATGGATCTCGAAGGCGGCGCCGGCGTGCTGACCGGCGCGGACGAGGCGGTGACGCAGGGCCAGTTTCAGCAGATGCTGCTGACCTCGCCCTCGATGCGCATCGCCGGCGGCACCGACGAGATCCTGCGCAACATCATCGCCGAGCGCGTGCTCGGCCTGCCCGGTGACATCCGGGTCGACAAGGACGTGCCGTTCAACAAGGTGCCGACCAAGGGACGTAGCTAACCCTCATGCTGAGGAGCTGCGCAGCAGCGTCTTGAAGGATGAGGCCGATATCCGGGCCTCATGGTTCGAGACGGCGCTGCGCGCCTCATCATGAAGGGACGTTTCTCCGTTGTAGTGAGAACCATAAATGAAAGCTGACGCCGCAGCCGCACAGGCCACTCCCATCACCGTTCTCGAAGAGCTGATGGCCGCGCGCTTCTCCTGTCGCAGGTTCCTGCCCGAGCCCGTGCCGCGCGCCACCATCGAGCGCATCCTGGAGGCGGCGCAGAAAACCGCGTCCTGGTGCAACAGCCAGCCGTGGCGTGTCGAGATCACCTCCGGTGTGGCGACCGAGGCGTTCCGGAAGGTGATGTATGCGGCGGCCTCCAGCGGCAAGGCGGCGTCAGGCGACTTTCCTTTCCCGCGCGAATACACCGGTGTCTATCTCGAACGGCGGCGCGAGAGCGGTTTCCAGCTCTACAACGCGCTCGACATCCCGCGCGGCGACAAGGCGGGCTATGCCCGGCAGGCGCTGGAGAACTACAATTTCTTCGGCGCGCCGCATGTGGCGATCATCCACAGCGACGAGGCGCTCGGCACCTATGGCGCGATCGATTGCGGCGGCTACGTCACGAGCTTCATGCTGGCGGCGCAGGCGCTCGGCATCGCCACCGTGCCGCAGGCGGCGCTCGCGTTTCATTCCGACGTGGTGCGGCAGCACTTCGGGCTCGGCGCCGACCGCAAGGTGGTCTGCGGCATCTCGTTCGGCCATCCCGATCTCGGTGACAAGGCCAACTCCTACCGCACCCGCCGCGCCACGGTCGCGGAGACCGTCCGCTTTCACGACAAATAACTTCCCGTCCGTGGGGTCGCGCGCGCCTATTGTTTGCCGGTGGAGTTCCGTTATCCGGGACTCCGGAGGAGGACGAGACGACCCGCGAGTCCATTTTTGTAAACCGAGTTTGCTGAACAAGGAGCAACTCGGGCGGCGGCGCCATGATTTTGCCGAGGTGTCGTCCGAGTTCGGCAAGCGCGTTTCGGCAACGATGCGCGCGCTCTCCTGTCCGACCTTCACATCGAAAGCCGCCCTGAAATCAACAGTTTGTGTCTGTGATGCGCCAACCGAGACGCGTTGCTACGGGGACCAGACGTGTTGCGAGAGTCGGTGCAGGAGCGCTAATGGCTGCTGTTTGTCGAATTGGGCGCGCACTTTTCCTTCAGCTCGTGGGCTTCAAGCAATGATATTGACAAAATTCTCTCTAACATTTTGAGTTGCATCGCCCGAGCGTCAACGATGCAAAATTGCAGACGCTCGATGATCTTCTCGATTGAAGGTTCAGTCACGGCTCGAAACCTGAAGTGTCAGCGATGGATTCCATGAACACGCCGTCCAACCTTTATGCCCTCGAGGTGGATGAGGCGACGCTCCTTGGTCACCGCCTCTTGAAGGCCTTCCATAAGCTCAGGCTGAAGCGGCACCGGGAACAGCTCATTGCGCTGGCTGAGCGGCTGGTGGAAGATGAAGAAAGATATCCGGCAGGGCCTGGCGGCTGACGTCTTCGAGCCCCCGCCACGTGAGGGTTGGCCGCGTCAGGCCGATCTGCTTGCAGAGTGACTTCCAAGTCGTTTCATCGCAGTCGACGAGTACGGCCATCACCGACATCCCGTCCATCATGTGAGGTACGCCGAGCGGCCGCGCCTTCCAGCCGCACTTCTCGAACCGCGGCAGCCACCAGGTTTCGAGCACGATCGAAAAGCCGGTCAGCCCGATCGAGATGCCGTATTCCATGATTGCAGTGAGCAGCAGCATGTCGACCCGCGGGCCGGCGTGCTCGCCGCGGCGCTCCGGGATCACGAAGATGCGCGACAGTTCGTAGACGTCGGGGCGCTGGATCGGGCCGCGCAGATTCAGATACGGGAAGATGTCGCTCATCAGCGTCGGCAGCAGCGTCGGCACCGCGCGCATCGAGCCGATCAACTGGCCCTTGTCGATGCAGAACAGATAGACCGAATCCTCGGTGTCGAACTGATCGATCTCGCGCCCGTCCGGACGATCGAGCGCCATCCACTTGCGCTGCTTGACGTAGATCTCGTGGCGCAGACGGTAATACGAATCGAAATATTTCTCGTACAGAGCGCGATTATCTTTTCGAACGACATGAATCTCAGGCATCGAAACCCCCGGTCGTCTGAATCAAATTGGGGTTTGCAGATTGCCGATGCGCTCGAATTGATCCAGTGGGAGAAACGACAGATCAGATCGAGATCTCGCCGTTGACAAGAGCGGTCGCAACCGTCGCCGTCTTGTTCTTGGTTGCTAGCTTGCGCTGTGCTTCTTCCAGATGCCACCGGACGTTGCGTTCGGAGACGCCGAGGATGCGCGCCGTCTCCCACGCGGTCTTGCCGCGCGCCGCCCAGCCCAGCACCTCGGCCTCGATCCGCGACAGGCGTCGGCCCTGGTTGCTCGCGGCCGAGCGCGCCAGCGCGCGCAGCCGGCTGTGGGTGAAGATGCTGATCAGGTGCAGCGCGCCCCGCGCGTCCGGAGCGAGATTCGGATTTTCGCCTGCAAGGCTGACGGCGCCCACGGCATCGTCGTAGTGGATGGGGACGCAGAAGCCTTCGTTCAATCGGAAGTCCTTCGCGCGCATCATCACCTCATGCGCGCCGGGCTCGTCCTCGCGGTCATAGGGAGCCTCCGACCACGCGAATGGATTCAATGTCGAGATGCAGTGCCGCGGAATAGGATCGCAGCGGTGAAACTGCTCGCGCGCATATATGTCGAACCATTCCCGCGGCCAGCCGTTGGCGAGAATGGTTTGCTGCAGCGATTGGCCCGAGGTCGGCACGCCGGCCATGATGTAGGCGTGAAAGCCCAGGTCGCTGATCATCTTCTCGAACTGGGAGAGCACGCTCGCGCTGGTCTTCGACGCTTCGATCGCATCGACGTACTCCAGAGCTCGTCGTCCCCAATACGCGTCCATCACTTGCATGTGAAAGTCTCCGCCCGTGGTTCAAGCTAGCCACGGACAAAAAGCTGTCAACCGCAAATTGGGGCTTTACGTCGATAGTTCGTTGAGCGTGTGTCAGAACACCGGCTGGATACAGCAATTTGCATGCAAAATTTTATCAGTTCGGAGCATGGCTGCGCTCAGAATTTCGGCCTTCTCTTCTCTGCAAACGATTTCATACCTTCGCGGATCTCGGCTCCGCTCATGCTGTCCCGATGCCTGCGGCGAGCCGCCGCATCGTCGAGGGCTCCGCGTGCGAACTCGTTGATGGCCCGCTTCATGCCGCGCATGGCCTGCGGGGCGTTGCCGGCCAGAATGGCCGCCAGCCGGTCGACCTCCGCGTCGAGCGCATCGGCCGTCGCCACGCCGGTGAGATAGCCGATGTGCAGCATCTCGGCCGCGTCGATCTTCTCCGCCGTCAGGAACAGACGCTTGGCATTGTCGATACCAAGGCGGGACACGTAGCGCTTGATGCCATTCGGGTAGTAGTGCAGCCCGAGCCGCGCCGCCGGCATGAACATCTCGCTCGTATCGACCCCGATCCGGAAATCGCAGGCCAGCGCCAGATCGGTCGAGCCGCCATAGACCCCGCCGTTGAGCCGGCAGATCGTCGGCAAAGCGAGGTCCTCCAGCCGGTCGACGACCTCCTCGAATGCCGGGCTGGAAGCCTCGGCCTTATCCGCCGGCGTTGCGCCGATGGCGCCAAGGTCGAAGCCGGCGCTGAATGCCCGCCCGGTGCCGGTCAAGACCAGCACGCGCAAGGCGGCGTTGGCCTCGACCCGGTCGAACAGCGCCAGCAGCTCGCCGAGATCCTCCGGCTGGAGCCGGTTGAGATGGTGCGGACGATTGAGCCGAATGGTGGCGCGTGCGCCGTCGATGGTCAGGAGTGGCATGCTCGGCGCGTCATCGGCCTGGGTGGTCGGTCTGGTCGTCATGTCCTGTTCTCCATGGTTCGGCGCCTGGCCTCGGCAGCGATGCTCTGCGCCAGATCGGGGTGGCGTGCCATCAGCACGCGGAAATCGACGAGGTCGAGGACCAGCAGCTTCGACAGCCCTGTCGTGCTGATGTCGGCTGAGCGCAGGTTGTTCCCGAGCAAGGCCATCTCGCCGAAGAACGCGCCCTCGCCGAGCCGGACCTTCTTGTTGGGAAGGTCGACCTCGACCTCGCCGGAGGCGATGAAATACATGCAGTCGCCCGGCTCGCCCTTCCGGATCACGGTGGCACGCGGCGGCAGGTCGATGGTGCGCAGCATCTGCGTGACGTCGGCGATGGTGGAGGGCCCGAGGCTGGCGAAGAACGGTACCTTGCTGACCGATTCCCAGGTCTTGAGAAAGTTGTCGCGCCGGGTTTCCGCGGCGAAGCCGGTCGCCAGGATGCCGGTCCATAGGCCGAACACGCCGAGGCCGGAGATCATCACCGTGGCGGCGACCACCCGCCCGAGCGGCGTGACCGGCACCACGTCGCCATAGCCCGTGGTGGTGAGGGTCACGACCGCCCACCACAGCGCGGACGGGATGGTGCCGAAGGTGGCCGGCTGCTCGTCATGTTCGAGCGCGTATTCGGCGACCGATCCGACAAACAGCACCACCAGGAACAGCACCAGCACCGACAGCAGCGGGCGCGCTTCCAACACCAGCACCCGGCGGAGCCGGCGCAGGCCGGGCACGCCGGGGATCACCTTGAGCACCCAGATGACCGCCAGCAGCCACGCGGTGCGTGCCTCCATGCCCGAGACCAGCGCGGTCGGCACGGCGAGAGCGGAGATCGTGTCCAGCAGTCCCCGGCCCGACATGAGGTAGGCGGCGACGCGATGCGCCCGCGCCGCCTGCTGAACCCGAACCGCCCATTCGACGACGAAAAAGACAAGGCATCCGCACAGCAGGGCGATGATCCAGCGCCGTCCGGCCTCGTAGGCCGGGTCCATCGTCAACAGCACCATGGCGCTCATGCCGAGCGCCACGGCCGCAAAGGCCGCCTTGGTCATGTTGCGTCCGGCCAGCGCGGTGACGAATGCCGCCAGGGCAGGGTGCTGCGGTTTGGTCATTGCTGGCGGGCGTCGGTCGCTGATCTCAGAGCCGCAGGAGATCGCGGCGGCGGCAAGGTGCCCCGATCGGGGGAATCCCGTCAACGATGCGGGCCGGTCGGTTGCGCGGGTGCCTCCGGCAGGTCCAAGCCGTCCTACTTCGAGCGGGAATTTTTGAGTGTCGGCTCAAATACCGGTTCAAACGTCGTCTGTTCGCCGTATATCAGAGGTCGGCATGGACACGCTAAATTAGGCAAAAGGAGGCCGGAACCGAGCGTCCGCCCTCCTGCGTCCCAAGAGTCTGGTTGATCCCAATGGATACCTCACACCTGGTCGAACATGCGGGCGCCGCCGGCAGCCTCTTCGCCTCGATCTTCGTGGTCGCCACGCTGTCGATGCGGACCATGATTCCGCTGCGGGTTTTCGCCATCCTCACCAACATCGTCCTGATCGCGACCGCGGTGCCGATGCACAACTATCCGGTCCTGATCCTGCACGGGGTGCTGCTGCCGCTCAACAGTTACCGGCTCCACCAGATGCTGCAACTGGTCCGCGACGTGAAGCAGTCGGTCAACAGCGACCTCTCCATGGAATGGCTGAAGCCGTTCATGACCGAGCGCAAATGCGGTCCCGGCGAGGTGCTGTTCTACAAGGACGAGAAGGCCGACAGCATGTACTACATCGTCAGCGGCCGCTTCCGCCTGGTCGAATCCGGCATCGAGCTGCCGGTGGGCGCGATCGTCGGCGAGTTCGGCATGATTTCCCCGTCCAATACGCGCACGCAGACCTTGGAATGCGTCGAGGGCGGGCTGATCCTGTCGGTGTCCTACGACCAGGTCGAGCAGCTCTACGTCCAGAACCCCGCCTTCGCCTTCTACTTCCTGCGCCTCGCCAGCGCCCGGCTGTTCCAGAACATCGAAACGCTCGAGCGGCGGCTGGCGCAACAGACCACCGCGCCGGCGCCCGTCGCCAAGCCGGCGTGATCCGGGGAGCCTGAAGCCCAGTGGAAAGCGTCCGGTCCTCGCTGCGATATCTGTTCGCCGACGTCATCGGCGACGACGATGGCGAGCCGCCTTTTCTGCCTCAGGGCCTGCCTGACGCCGCCGTGCCGACGGTGAGCGATGGCATCCATCTGCTGATGGAGTATCAGGGCGCGAGCTATGCGCAGCTCTACGTCGATCGCATCAAGCGATTCGTGCGCAGATCGAACGTCGATGCCGGCATGCTGTCTCAGATCGCGCAGCTGCTGGCCGCCCGCATGGCCTACGAGGATCCGATCCGGATCGCCCAGCTCAGATTGATCAGGCTCGACATGGGGCAGCGCCCGGGGGGACGCGAGAGCGATGACGTGCGGCGGTTTCGCCTCGACGAACTGATCGGTGCGCTGCCGCAGGCCGTGGCGGAATCGTTGCTGGCAGCCTTCGAGCAGGTCGGCTGGCTGGGCCGGCGCCGGGTCAAGGTCCGCTTCTCGGTTCGATCGCCGCTCGCCATTCGCCGTCTCAAGCTGATGGCCGGCCTGCGGCGCTGGCGGCTGCAGTCGGTGCGCTATGGCGAGGAGCGCGCCTGGGCCGAACGGTGGCTGCACATGATCGCGCGCGCGCTGGACAAGCAGCCTGCGGCGGCGTCCGCCGTGATCGGCACGGCGACCATGATCCAGGGACAGGGCGACGGCTACCGGCAGGGTCTCGCCGATTGGCATGCCATCATCGATGGCCTGGCCAAGCCCACCTTCGATGGCGTGCTGCCGATCTCGGATCTCGCCTCCGCCATCGCCGAGGCGCGCGCCGTTGCGCTGGCAGAGCCGGGACAGGGCGCGCTGAAGCGGGCCATCGCGCAGATCCGGGCGAGGGCGCTGTCAGCACCGAAGACCGACGCCGCGGAATGAAACACCGCGACTGCGGCCGGTTCGCAGATGCACGGTGGCGGGTAACCTTACCCCCGCGGAATTGCCGGGAAGGGTAGCAGGGCGTGATTTGAGGTTCCCTTTCGCGTGCAATTCGCTACCGGAGATGTCATAAGCGTCGCATACGCGTCGAATTGGCCGGGTATTCTCATCAGATTGCGCTGAACGCCTCCAGTTCCCCGTGCGTCCAAGGGTTGGTTCCCAGGGTTGGTTCCAAGGGTTAGTCGTAGCGAGAGCGTCAGCTTTGTCTTTTCCTTCTTTGTCGTCGCAGGTTCCGGTTGGTGCGCTGGTCGGCTGGATGCTGCTGCTGACCTTCAAGCACATCATTGGCGACTTCGTTCTGCAGAACGCCTGGATGGCCTATGGCAAGGACCAACGGAAGGGCTGGGCGCTGCCGCTGTTGGTGCACTGCCTGATCCATCTCGCCGTCGCCATGGTTCTGATCCTGATCGTCGCGCCGAGATTCTGGTTCGTCGCCGTGATCGACTTCGCCATTCACATCACCATCGATCGCATCAAGGGCATCTGCTCGTCGCGGTTCGGCATGAACACCGAGCACCGATGGTTCTGGACCCTGATCGGCGTCGATCAGGCGCTGCATCACCTCACCGGATTCGGGCTCTCGATCTTCATGGCCGCGAACGGCTGAGTCCGGTCGCGGTGCGTCGCGGCGAAGCTGCGCCGACGGCGGCAGCCCCGTGTCAAGCCGGGGGTGGGACGACCGTTCGGTTTGGTTAACCGGACGTTAGCGATTCGCGCCGCATCGTCGCGCCATGGCAATCAAACAGATGCTTCAAAGTCGCGATGCGTTCGACAGCGATTCGTGCCCGGTCGGCGACGAGCTTCTCGGCGAGCTCTACCGTGCCGACGCCAACGGGCTGCCCGCGCTGGTCGAGAGCGTCTCCGCCGATGTGAGGGCCATGCTGGCGCTGTTCTGTTACAGGCGCACGCATCTTCACCCGCTGGCGCTTGCGATTGCATCCACCTGCAGCGAGCAGGACCTGTCGCAGTTCGGCGGCCGGGTCGGATCGGCGCTGTATGCGCAGTCCCGCGGCGGTCGGGCGGGTCCGGCCAGCGCGACCTCGAGCCGCAAGCCGATCTCGCTGTCGACCAAGCCGCTCTCGGTGATGAAGCCGTTCGAGGACGATCTCGACGACAGCCCCGAGCCGGTCACGGCCTGACTCCCCGTCTTCCTAGCCTTTGGCTCAGGCGAGCACCGGCAGCCCGAACTTGCGCCGGGCCATCGCGCATTCGGCGTCACCCGGCATGCAAATGCGGCACACCTCGGGGCGGATCGCGTAGATCCGGCACGCGACGGCGCGCGCGATCTCGCCATCGAGCCCACAGCAGCGGTCGCCGTCGCAGCGCATGCCCGACAGCCGCTCGTTGACCAGCTCGGCCGGGATCAGGTCGAGGGCTTCATCCTCCTCGATCGTGAAGCGCGGCCAGTTCGACGAATAGGCGCAGCACGCGCCGCAGCTCTGACAGGGGCTGCTGTCAGTCTCGCCAGACACCTGTTCAGACATCCTTGGGAACCTCCCACACCAGGCTGCGCCGCCATTTGGCGCGCAGCGCTTCGCGCCTTTCAGGATATTTGTCGTCGAGATAATCCGCCTCGACGACACGGTCGGTCCTGAAGCTGCGGAAGTCGCGACGCAGCTCGCACCAGGCGGCGAGGATGCGCACCGCGTCATGATAGCCGATCGCGATCGGCCAGATCACGCGCTCGCTGTCGCGGCCCTGCTCGTCGCGATAGCGTAAGCGGATCTTGCGTCCCTCGTGGATCTGCGAACGCGTGCGTGACATGTCGATGCGGTCCGGCTCGCGCATCCACGGCCGCGGCGCGCGGCTCGCCGGCTCCAGTACGAATGGCCTTAAGCGCTCCGGCACGGTGTCGGCGATCTTGGCCATCAGGTCTTCCGCCGCGCGCGCCAGCACCGGGTCGGCGTTGACCGCGACCCATTGCGCGCCAAGCACCGCCGCCTCGATCTCGTCCGGCGTCAGCATCAAGGGCGGCAGATCGAAACCCTTCTCCAGGATGTAGCCCATGCCGGCCTCGCCGCGGATCGGCACGCGCTGCCCGATCAGGGTGGCGATGTCGCGATAGATCGTGCGCTTCGAGGTCTCGAGCTCGGCCGCGATCGCATCCGCCGTCAATGGGCGGCGCGTGCGTCTCAGCACCTGGATGATCTGGAACAGCCGGTCGGCGCGTCTCATGGTGTGTCCTGCGAGCGGCGAGCACCCCCGCCGATGCTGACAGGATGCTGGCAGCAGCCTGTCCTTATACCGGGCCAACAACGAGATTGAAGGGGTGATGTCGATGATGATGTTTTATGGCCTGGGCCTGGCCACCACGCTACTGCCGCTGCTGACACCATGGTGGCAGCAGCACGTCCGTAGCGTCCGGCGTCTGCTCAGGAAGTCGGGAGTGCTGTCATGATCACATTGTTCGGTTTGGGCGCGGGCTTCGGCCTGCCGGAGATCAGCCCCTTCGTCACCAAGACGGAGGTGCAATTGAAGATGGCGGGCCTCGCTTTTCGGAAGCAGCGGGCGATGCCGCCGGCGTCGCCGAAGGGGCAACTGCCCTTCATCGACGACGGCGGCGAGCTGATTGCCGATTCGACCTTCATCCGTGCCCACATCGAGCGCAAATACGGCTTCGACTTCGATTCCGGACTCGACGTGCGCGCGCGGGCGCAGGCCTGGGGGTTCGAGCGCATGATCGAGCATCATCTGTATTTCGCGCTGGTCGGGGCACGCTGGGTCGATCCGGTCAACTTCGCCAAGGGGCCGGCGCATTTCTTCGACGGCGTGCCGGCCGACAAGCGCGAGAAGCTGCGCGAGGACGCGCAGTTTCGTGTCGCCGAGAACTATCTGATCTCCGGGCTCGGCCGGCACGCGCCGGACGAGGACGTCGATCTCGCCGCGCGCTCGCTACGCGCGCTGTCGGTGCAGCTCGGCGACCGGCCTTATCTGATGGGTGATCGTCCATGCGGCACCGACGCGACCGCGTTCGCCGTCATCGCCGGCATTCTCACGCCGTTCTTCGAATCCGAGCTCCGCCGCAGGACCGAAAGCTTCGGCAATCTCGTCGCCTATGCCGAGCGCATGATGGCGCAGTACTATCCCGAGTTCGATTGGGGCAGGGCGGCCGAGGCCGCCTGAGTTCTTAAGCCCCACCCACGTCATTCCGGGGGCAAGGCCGCAGGCCTTGAACCCGGAATCTCGAGATTGTTTTGCGCTCTACTCATGTCGAGATTCCGGGTTCAATCGCCCGTGCACTACCGCGCACGAACGATTGCCCCGGAATGACGACCAAGCACAGGTCCACAGTGCTGAAGGCAGAGGACTTCGTCAGAGGGCCTCGCCCTTCAACCGCGTCACCTCCGCCTCCAGCTCCGCGATGCGCGCATCGCGCACGGCCAGCGCTTCCGCGACGTCGGCCGAGTCGAACTTCTGCGGGATGTGCTGCGGGCAGTTGGTGTCCCAGGCGCTGATCGTGAACAGCATGACCTGCTCGGGCCGCGCCTTGTAGCCTCTCGGAATCAGCGAGGCCGTCAGCGCGGCATCATCCTCGACCACCCGCGCCGTCCCCCAGATCTTCACCCGGCGGCGATGCGCGTAGTCCATGACGAAGATGTAGGCGTGCGGGTTCTCCGACAGATTGCCCTGGGTGATGTACTGCCGGTTGCCGCTGAAGTCGGCGAACGCCAGCGTGTGGCTGTCGAGCACCTTGAGAAAGCCCTTCGGTCCGCCGCGATGCTGGATATAGGGCTGGCCGTCGGCCGAGGCGGTCGCGAGATAGAAGCTCGTGGCCTCGGCGAGGCGGCCGGCGAGATCGTCGTCGACCTCGTGGCGAAAGCCGCGGCTCTGCTCCACATGCGCGTAGCTCTCGCGCGACCCCTTGCGGGCCTGGATCGCCTTGACGGCGGGTGAGAACATGACGTCGCCGGGGGCCTGGATGGTTGGCTGGGTCATCGCAATGACTCCTTGTCGCTGCGGCCGTGACTGCCGCCGTGAAGGCAATATGGTCCCAATCCCCCAGGGAAATAATCTGACCAGTTGACATTGGATCGTTGCAGATGTTGCAATAATCCCATGGACCGCATCGATGCCATGCAGGCGTTCGTCACCGTCGCCGAGCTGAACGGCTTCGCACCGGCGGCGCGCCGGCTCAAGCTGTCACCATCGGCGGTCACCCGTTTGGTCGCCGCGCTCGAAGCGCATCTTGGCGTCCGCCTGCTGCAGCGGACGACGCGCTCGGTGACGCTGACCGATTCCGGACGACGCTATCTGGAACGCGCTGGCCGCATCCTGGCCGATCTGGCGGAGGCGGAGCGCGCCGCGGAGAGCGAGCGCCTGCAGCCGGTGGGGCGGCTGGTGGTCTCGGCGCCGGTCGGCTTCGGCCGGCTCCATGTCGGTCCGGTCATGGCCGCGTATCTGAGCCGCTATGCCGAGGTCGCGGCCGAGCTGCGCCTCGAGGACCGCCAGATCAATCTGGTGGAGGACGGCGTCGACTGCGCCGTTCGGATCGGCCATCTCGGCGATTCGTCGCTCGTGGCCCGCCAGGTCGGCAGCATGCGCCGGATCGTGGTCGGGGCTCCCGCCTACTTCAAAGGCCAAGGCGAGCCGCGGACACCCGATGCGCTGGCGAAGCACCAGACCATCCAGTTCGGCCCGGCCGACGAATGGCGCTTCGTCAAGGAGGGCCGGGAACTGCGGATTGCGGTCAGCCCGCGGCTCGTCACCAACAATGCCGACGCCGCGATCCAGTATGCCGAGGCGGCCGGCGGCGTGACACGGGTGATGGCCTATCAGGCCGCCGACGCGCTGCGTGGCGGCCGCCTCAAGCGGGTGCTGGCGAAATACGAGCCGCCGCCACTTCCCATCCACATCGTGTTCCCGAACTCCCGGCTCCTATCAGCCAAGGTCCGCGCCTTCATCGACCTGATCGCCACGACCTGCGACTGGCGCTTCGGCTGACGACGTCACTCCTTCTTCGGCACCACGCGAAACGTCGCGTTCGCCCGCGCGATCACGGCGTCGTCGGCCAGCACCAGGCTCTGCACGAAGCAGACGGTGCGTCCGCTCTTGATGACGTCGCTCTCGACGCTGAGCCACTGCCCGATCCCGGCGCTGCCGATGTAGTCGACTGCGAGGTTGATCGTCACCAACGACGCCTCCCAGCCCAGCGTCTGGGCGCAGCTATAGCCCATCGCATTGTCGGCCAGCGATGCGATCAGGCCGCCATGGATCAGCCCGCGCGAATTGGTGTGCGGCACGGCGAGCCGCAGGCCGAGGATGACGGCCTTGTCGGTTCTCCTGGCGTAGAGCGGCTCCCAGGGATCGGTGAACGGGCTCTTGCGGAAATGCGGCTCGAAGCCGGCGGGAATGCTGCTCACACGTGTCTCGATCATTGCTGGCGATGTCCGCAGTCAACGACGTCTCCGCGCGTTTTGCACCGCCTACAAAGTTTCAAACGTGTTTTGCGCCGATGTTTGAAACGGTGCGCGCCGACGCCGGCGGAGATGGCGCAGGGCCGCTCGACCCCTCCTGGCAATTTCGCGGTGTGCCGACGCAGCCGTGCAATTTCGGGTGCACTCAAGATGCTTAACGTGTTAATGAATTGGTCGCGCGGCTGCAACTTTCGTCTGCCAGGCTTGCGCTGGCTGGCGCGATAGGGGCAGGCTCGCGCGTGCCGCGACGGCGGGTCTGCCGTCACGCTTGCAATGATGGTTATATGCTATAACAATGAAGCAAAGGGCCCTCGAAGGCCCATGATGGAAGGAGAGGATCCCGATGAGGAAGACGCTTCTGGCGTTGGCGCTGGCTGCCGGTGTGACCACCCCCGTGCTCGCGCAGGACAAGACGTTCGAGCTGAAGATCTCGCACTGGGTGCCCGCCAGCCATCCGCTGCAGAAGGCGCTGGAGGATTGGGCCGCATCGGTCGAAAAGGCCTCGGGCGGCACCATCAAGGGCAAGGTGTTCCCGGCGCAGCAGCTCGGCAAGGCCTTCGACCATTACGACATGGCGCGCGACGGCATCGCCGATGTCACCTATGTGAATCCCGGCTATCAGCCCGGCCGTTTCCCGATCATCGGCGCCGGCGAGCTGCCGTTCCTAGTCTCCGACGCCAAGGGCGGCTCGGAAGGTCTGGACGCGTGGTACCGCAAATATGCCGAGAAGGAGATGAAGGACGTCAAGTATTGCCTCGCCTTCGTCCACACGCCCTCGGCTTTCCACACCCGCACCAAGAAGGTCGTCGTGCCCGAGGACGTCAAGGGCATGAAGATCCGCCCGGCGGATGCGACGATCGCCAATTTCGTCACCCTGCTCGGCGGCACCAATGTGCAGTCGTCGGCGCCGGAAGTGCGCGACATCATCGAGCGCGGTGTCGCTGACGGCGTCACCTTTCCGGCGGGCTCGCTGGTGCTGTTCGGAGTCGACAAGGTCACGAAGTACCACATGGACGCGCCGTTCTACGTGACGACCTTCGTGTTCGTCATGAACAAGGACAAGTACAACCAGATGTCGGCGATGCAGAAGAAGGCGATCGACGACAATTGCAACACGGAGACCGCCGGCAAGGTCGGCGAGCCCTGGGGCAAGTTCGAGGACGCCGGCGTGGACAAGATCAAGGCCGAGTCCGGCCAGGAGGTCTACAAGCTGACGCCGGAGCAGACCGCTTTGTGGAAGAAGGCCTCCGAGCCGCTGTTCAAGACCTGGGCCGACGGCGTCAAGAAGACCGGCGTCGACGCCGAGGCCGCCATGACCGAGCTGAAGGCCTCGCTCGCCAAGTACAACGCGCTGGCGCAGTAGCGCTCTTTACATCGCGCTGTTGCGCAGCAGACGGTGCGCTCCCTCTCCCCGTTCTGACGGAGAGAGGGTCGGGGTGAGGGGCAGCCGCACGGGTGGTGCGAGCCGTTAGACCTGTACCCCCTCACCCCAACCCTCTCCCCGCCTTAGCGAAGCTTCGCTTCGCCCTGGCGGGGCGAGGGGGCCCACCGCCTGCTGCGCGGCAGCGCGCGCTCCAATCTTCAAGCCTACGACCAGATTTCAAACGGGGACGCCATGCAGCGCGCCTACATGGACCGGATCATCGATGCGATCGAATGGATCGCGGCGTTCTTCGTCGGCATCGTCGCGCTCGACATCTTCCTGTCGGTGCTGCTCCGCAACACGCTGAACTATTCGATCCCCGATTCCTTCGACATCGGGCGCATGCTGCTCGGCATTCTGATCTTCTGGGGCATCGCTGCGACATCCTATCGCGGCACCCACATCACCGTGGATCTGATCTGGGGCAATGTCGGCCCGCGCTATCAGCGCTGGATCGACATCTTCGCAACGCTGGTGCTGCTGTTCGTCGTCACGGTGCAGACCTGGACCCTGTTCGACAAGGTGCGCGGCACCTATGAGGACAACGTCCTCACCTTCGATCTGCACATGCCGACCTGGCCGTTCTTCGCCATCGCCTGGATCGGCGACGTTTCGGCGGTGCTCCTGATCGCCATCCGGACCTATCGCCTGATCTTCCACCCCGAGGAGATTCATGACCCTCACGTCAAGCCCACGGAGTAGTGCCGCATGAGCACGGATGCGGTTGCCGTCATCGGCTTTGTTGCGCTGTTTGCGCTGATGCTGCTGCGCGTGCCCGTCGGCATGGCGATGGGACTCGTCGGCGTGTCCGGCTTCGCCTATCTCGTCAACGGCACGGCGGCGTTGAAGCTGGTCGGCCAGACCTCGATGCGCACGGTCACGGACTACACGTTCGGCGTGATCCCGATGTTCCTGCTGATGGGAACGTTCGTGTCCAACTCCGGCATGAGCCGCGAGCTGTTCCGCGCCGCCAACGGCTTCGTCGGCCATCTGCGCGGCGGGCTCGGCATCGCCACCGTCGCCGCCTGCGGCGGCTTCGCTGCGATCTGCGGCTCGTCCGTGGCGACTGCCGCGACGTTCTCGGCGGTGGCCTATCCCGAGATGCGCCGCTTCGGCTATCCGCAGTCCTTCGCCACCGGCGTCATCGCCGCGGGCGGCACGCTCGGCGCGATGCTGCCGCCGTCGACCGTGCTCGCCGTCTACGGCATCATCACCGAGCAGGACATCGGCAAGCTGTTCATCGCGGGCATCATCCCCGGCCTGTTGGCGATGACCATGTACATGATCACCATCACGGTGATCGGCCGTGTCAGGCCGGATTTTCTCCCGAAGGGCGAGGCGCCGCCGTGGCGCGAGCGCATCGCGGGCCTGAAAGGCATCTGGGCGCCGGTGCTCCTGTTCCTGTTCGTGATCGGCGGTCTCTATGGTCTGCCGTTCCTGCCGCGCTTCACGCCGACGGAAGCCGGCGGCGTCGGCGCCACCGGCGCATTCCTGATCGGCGTGTTCACCGGCCGGCTCGACAAGGACAAGATCCTGGCTTCGCTGCTGCAGGCCACGCGCACCGCGGCCGCGGTGTTCACCGTGCTGATCGGCGCGCTCATCTTCGGCTACTTCCTGACGGTGACGCAGACGCCGCAGAAGGTGACGGAGTTCCTCACCGGCCTCGGCCTCGGCCCCTACGGGGTGCTGGCGCTGATCATGGTGATGTATCTCGTGCTCGGCTGCCTGATGGATGCGATGGCGATGATCATCCTGACCGTGCCGATCATCTTCCCGGTCATCTCCCATCTCGGCTTCGATCCGATCTGGTTCGGCGTCATCATCGTGATGACCGTCGAGCTCGGCCTGATCCATCCGCCAGTCGGCATGAACGTCTTCGTCATCAAGAGCGTGGTGAAGGACGTGTCGTTCTCGACGATCTTCAAGGGCGTGCTGCCCTTCGTCGTCACCGACCTGATCCGCCTGGTGATCCTGATCGCCTTCCCGCTGCTGGCCACCTGGCTGCCGCAACAGATGATGGCCCGCTGATGACGACCCCGATCCTCGAGACCCGCTACGTCTTCACCCTCACCGTGATGATCGGCGACGTCACCAGTGCCGGCGAGACCGGCATCGGCGTGCGCCGGATCATCCCGATCCATGGCGGCGAGGTGAAGGGCCCCGGCCGCGCCGGTGAGGGCATCAGGGGCAGGATCTGCAATTTCGGCGCCGACTTCCAAATCATCCGTCCGAACGAGCTGATCGACCTCGAAGCCAAATATGGCTTCGAGACCGACGACGGCGCGACGATCTACGTCGAGAACCGCGGCATCCGCTTCGGACCGGTCGACCTGTTGCAGAAGCTCAAGCGCGGCGAGCCCGTGGACCCCAAGCTGATCTACTTCCGCACCCATCCGCGCTTCGAGACCGGCCACGAGAAATATCGCTGGCTGATGGAGCACGTCTTCGTCGGCTCCGCCGCGAGGCACGCGGACCGCGTCATCATCGACGTGCATATGGTGCTGTAGGCCCGGCGGCCGACCACACACGCCGTCATTGCGAGCGCAGCGAAGCAATCCAGGGTGGTGTGCGGGACTCTGGATTGCTTCGTCGCGGAGCCTGTCATCGGGCCGCGCTTTGCGCGGACCCGTTGGCTCCTCGCAATGACGGAGCAACTAACTGACAGGATCGTTCGGCGCGGCGGCGTCGAAATCCAGGAAGACGTTCGATCAGTCCTCGTCGTCCCAATCCGCCGCCCGGCCATAGCCGTGGTCGCAATTGCGGTCGCGGTAGGCCGGAACGTAGCGCTGGCGCTCGTAGCCGTAGCCGTCATACGCCGCGTCGCGGTAATGCGAACGATAGACCGGGGCAGGCTCATACGCCTGCGCTTCCGAAGCCGACGCCAGCGCGCCGCCGATGAGAGCCCCGGCCACCAGGCCGCCGATCAGCGCCGCGTTGCGGCCGTCATGCGCCTGGGCGGGCGCGGCGCCGGCGAGCAGGGTGGCGGTCATGGCAAGCGCGGCAACGCCGCCAGCGAGAGATGTCTTCAGCGAAACCATGGTCCCCTCCATTGGGAAGTGTGGTGACGGTAGACGTTCTACAGCGCGTGCTTTGAAGTCGTGCTGAACGCGATGTTGTCGGCCGTTCATTTCGGACGACGCCCCCGAAGTTGCGGCCTGAGGGCATTCATTGCTGGAGACCGAAAAAAAGAAATGACTTGCGTATTATCGGAAATTATGGTTCTCTCCCGCCATCCCGTCCCATCGCAGAGGGGCGTAGCGCGCGATCGTCACGACACGCGGGGCGGGGAGCGATGGCCGCGAGACTTCGCAGCAGGCTCGACCGGGCCTGCGGACGAACGAACGTCTCGTGGACGTGAAATCGCAGCGTCCTGATACCCCGACGCTGGTATCAAGCCGTGATGGCGCCGGAGGCGCTGCGCGGTGATGGTGGCCAAAAAGCCCGGCGCACCAGGGAGACTGCGTATAAGCGTGAAGACCATCGCGCAGGGAAGGCCGGGCGTTCTCGGCTGCACCTGTGGTACCTGCCGCCTGCATTCTTTTCGCAGGCGGGCCGCAGGCGTCAGCCGACGCCTGGCCTTCCCTGCGCCCTCCGCACCGGAGGGTGAACACGATCAGCAAAGCCCCGGGCGTGATTTCGCCGCGGGAATGCCGGATCATGTCATTTGCCTTCGCGCGCAGGCGGGCCTTACCATGCTGCGTCTGGCCGCGCCCCCCGCGGCTTGTTGTTTTGCATCGCACAACATGATGTCGGGCGCCGCTTATTGACTCCCGCGAAGATCGTTATAAAACATAACTATTCTGAACAGGACACAATCAAGCGATGGGAAACGCCGACACCGCCACGCCAGCGGGCGATCCGTCTCTGCTGCAGATCGAACAGCAGGGCGCCGTCCTGACGATCGGGCTCAACCGCCCGGCCAAGCGCAACGCGCTGAATGACGGCATCATCCTCGCCATCGGCGAGCGCTTCACCAGCCTGCCCGACGACGTCCGCTGCGTCGTGATCCACGGCCTCGGCGACAATTTCTCCTCCGGCCTCGATCTCTCCGAATTGCGCGAGCGCGACGCGACCGAGGGCCTGGTGCACTCGCAGATGTGGCATCGCGTGTTCGACCGCATCCAGTATTGCCGCGTGCCGGTGATCGCCGCACTGAAGGGGGCCGTCATCGGTGGCGGTCTCGAGCTCGCCTGCGCCGCGCATATCCGTGTCGCCGAGCCGTCGGCTTACTTCGCGCTGCCCGAAGGCCAGCGCGGCATCTTCGTCGGAGGCGGTGGCTCGGTGCGGCTGCCGCGCCTGATCGGCGTCGCCCGCATGATGGACATGATGCTGACCGGTCGCGTCTATTCCGCGACCGAAGGCTCGTCCTACGGCTTCGCCCAATATCTCGTCGAGGCCGGTGCCTCGATGACCAAGGCCATGGAGTTGGCCGCCAAGATCGCGGGCAACGCGCCGCTGACGAATTTCGCGGTGCTGCAGGCGCTGCCGATGATCGCGGAGGCCAATCCGCAGACCGGTCTGCTGATGGAATCGCTGATGGCCACCGTCGCGCAGAGCGACAAGGAGGCCAAGAGTCGCATCCGCGCCTTCCTCGATCACAAGACCGCCAAAGTGAAGCCGACGTGACATGACCACACAAACAATAAGAAGCACACAGGGAGGAACGGACGACACGGCGCGCACCGCCAGTGTTCATCCGTTGCGCGCGATCTCGTTCAACGATCCCGCGGTCACCGTCGATCGCCGCGACGACGGCACCATCTATCTCCGTCCGAAGCAGCCGCTCGGCGACTATCCGCAGCGGATCACGGACCGGCTGCATCACTTCGCCAAAGCCACACCAGAGCGCGTGTTCATGGCCGAGCGCGTCGGGCCCGAGGGCTGGCGCGAGCTGACCTATGCCACACTGCTGGCGGCGAGCCGGCACATCGCCTCGGGGCTGCTCGCCCGCGGACTCTCGCCGGGCCGCCCGGTGATGATCCTGTCGGGCAATTCGATCGATCATGCCCTGGTCGCGTTCGGCTCGCTCTATGCCGGCGTGCCGTTCTGCCCGGTGTCGCCGGCCTACTCGCTGGTGTCGCGCGACTACGGCAAGCTCGCTTATCTGATGAAGCTGCTGACGCCGGGCCTCGTCTTCGTCGACGACGCCGACAAGTTCGCCGACGCGCTCGCCGCGAACGTGCCCGACGGCACCGAGATCGTGGCGTCGTTCGGCTCGGTGCCGGGCCGCAAGATCACGATGCTCGCCGATCTCATCGCATCGCCGCTGTTTCCTGGCCTCGACGCCGCCCATGACAAGATCGGCCCCGACACGATCGCGAAATTCCTGCTGACCTCGGGCTCGACCGGCAATCCGAAGGCCGTGATCAATACCCAGCGCATGATCTGCGCCAACCAGGTGATGATCCGCGAGACACTCGCCTTCCTCAAGGACGAGCCGCCCGTGATCATCGACTGGCTGCCCTGGAATCACACCTTCGGCGGCAACCACAATATCGGCCTGACCCTGTTCAACGGCGGCTCGATGTATCTCGACCAGGGCAAGCCGGTGCCCGGCGGCATCGAGGAAACCGTGCGAAACCTGCGCGAGATCTCGCCGACGGTCTATTTCAACGTCCCCAAGGGCTACGAGTCGCTGCTGCCCTATTTCCGCGAGGACCCGGCGCTGCGGAAGTCCTTCTTCCAGCGGCTGCACGCGATGTTCTTCTCCGGCGCCGCACTCGCGCCACATGTCTGGAACGAGCTCGACGAGCTCTCAGTGGCCGAGACGGGCACTCGCGTGCCGATGCTGACGGGCCTCGGCTCCACCGAGACCGCACCGTTCTTCATGTCGGTCAATCCGCGCACTAGCCGCTCCGGCCATGTCGGCCTGCCGGTGTCGGGCAATGAGGCCAAGCTCGTTCCCAACAACGGCAAGATGGAAGTGCGCGCCAAGGGGCCGAACGTGACGCCGGGCTATTGGCGCCTGCCGGAGGTCTCGGCCGCGGCCTTCGATGACGAAGGCTACTACAAGATGGGCGACGCGCTGAAGCCCGTCGATCCCGACGACTTCAATGCCGGCTTCGATTTCGACGGCCGTGTTGCCGAGGACTTCAAGCTGGCGTCGGGCACCTGGGTCTCGGTCGGTCCTCTCAGGGCGCGCTTCATCGCCGCCTGCGCGCCGCTGGCGCGCGACGTCATCATCGCAGGCATCAACCGCGACGAGATCGCGGCCATCGTCGTGCTCGATCTCGACGGCTGCCGGCTCATCAATGCGACCCTGCCGATGGACGATCTCGCCGCGACGGCGGCGGATCCGCTCATCGTCCAGGCGTTCCGCGAGCGCTTCGCCAAGTTCCAGGGCACCGCGACCGGCTCGTCGACGCGGATCACGCGCGCCGTGCTGCTCGGCGAGCCGCTGTCGATCGACAAGGGCGAGGTCACCGACAAGGGATCGATCAACCAGCGCGCCGTGCTGGAGAACCGCAAGGACCTGATCGAACGCATCTACGCCGCGACGCCGGACGGCGACATCATCATCGCCGGCTGATCGACGCATCCAAGGGAGAAACGACAATGTTGTTGAAGGATCAGGCCGCCATCGTCACCGGCGGCGCCTCCGGCCTCGGGGCCGCCACCGCCCGCAAGCTCGCGTCGCAGGGGGCCAAGGTCGCGGTGTTCGATTTGAACGCCAAGCTGGCGGCGGAGGTTGCCGCTGAGATCAAAGGTGTTTCGGTGGTGTGCGACGTGTCCGACGCCGCCGGCGCTGAAGCCGGCGTCGCCGAGGCGGTCAAGGCGCTCGGCCAGCAGCCGCGCGTGCTGGTGAACTGCGCCGGCATCGGCGTCGCCAAGCGCGTCGTCGGCCGCGACGGCCCGATGCCGCTGGCCGATTTCGAGAAGGTCATCAAGGTCAACCTGATCGGCTCGTTCAACATGCTGCGCCTGGTCACCAACGGCATGACCAAGCTGGAGCCGCAGGCGACCGGCGAGCGTGGCGTCGTCATCAACACCGCATCCGTTGCCGCCTATGACGGCCAGATCGGACAGTCGGCCTATTCGGCCTCCAAGGGCGGCATCGTCGGCATGACCCTGCCGATCGCGCGCGAGCTCGCACAGTTCGGCATCCGCGTGCTGACCATTGCGCCCGGCCTGTTCCTGACGCCGCTGCTCGCCAACCTGCCGCAGGAGGCCCAGGACTCGCTCGCCGCCGCGATCCCGTTCCCGCGACGTCTCGGCCACGCCGACGAGTTTGCCGCGCTGGCGCTGCACATGGTCGAGAACGCCTACCTCAACGGCGAGGTCGTCCGCCTCGACGGCTCGCTGCGCATGGCGCCGAAGTAGGTGCCGCCCGCGGACGTCTTCATGGTTGTCATTCCGGGACGACGTGAAAGCGTCGGCCCCGGAATCCATTTGGCGTCTGGCGCAAATGGAGAAATGGATTCCGGGCTCGCGCTTCGCGCGCCCCGGAATGACGACGGAGTGAGGCTAAAAATGTTCGTCAACCGCCGCGACGTGCAGATCCAGTGGGGCGACTGCGACCCCGCCAACATCGTCTACTATCCGCGCTACTTCGCGATGTTCGACGATGCGACTTCCGTCATGTTCGAGGCGGCCGGGTTCTCCAAGCAGGACATCGTCCGCCGCTACGGCCTGGTCGGCATCCCCATGGTCGACACCCGCGCCAAGTTCTACATCCCCTCGACCTATGGCGACTGGATCACGATCGAGAGCCGGGTCGAGAGCATCAAGCGTTCGTCCTTCGACGTCATCCACAAGGTGTTCAAGGGCGAGGCGCTGGCGATCGAAGGGTTCGAGACCCGGGTGCTGGTCGGCCGCGATCCGGCCGACCCGGACCGACTGAAATCGGCGCCGTTCCCGGAGGAGATGCGAGCCAAGTTTCTCGGCGGATGAGGCTGGAATAGGTGCGACATGCGACCGTCTTAAGGATGTTCAGCTGTCATGCTTTGGTCGACTGGTGAGGAGTGATCTTCTCGTGTTCAATGCTATGATCACGTTTGGACACATATCGGCCGGCCGTGTTGGAAGGTGCCCCGGACACGGGGCGGGACTGCAAACAGGATCGGCGGATCACGAGCTGAACCGAAAAGATTAAGGGAGGATTTTATGAGGAAGGCCTATCTGGCGGCGGCAGGCGTCATCGCGATGCTCGCAGCTGCTCCTGCGCTGGCGCAGACCAGCGAGATCACCATCGGCATCACCACGACCACGACGGGGCCGGGCGCGGCGCTCGGCATCCCCGAGCGCAATGCGCTCGAGTTCGTGCCGAAGGAGATCGGCGGCGTGCCGCTCAAGGTGATCGTGCTCGACGATGGCGGCGATCCGACCACGGCGACGACGAATGCGCGCCGCTTCGTGACGGAGTCGAAAGCCGACATCATCATGGGCTCGGCGCTGACGCCGCCGACCATCGCGGTGTCCAACGTCGCCAACGAGGCCGGCATTCCGCATTTCGGCCTGGCGCCGTTCCCGGTCACGCCTGAGCGGATGAAATGGTCGGTGGTGATGCCGCAGCCGGTGCCGATCATGGGCAAGGTGCTGTACGAGCACATGAAGGCGCACAACATCAAGACCGTCGGCTACATCGGCTACTCCGACTCCTACGGCGATCTCTGGTTCAACGATCTGAAGAACCAGGCGGTGCCGATGGGCATCACGATTGCCGACGAGGAGCGGTTCGCGCGCCCCGATACGTCGGTCACCGGCCAGGTGCTGAAGCTGGTCGCCGCCAATCCGGACGCGATCCTGGTCGGCGCCTCCGGCACCGCGGCGGCGCTGCCGCAGACCGAGCTGCGCGAGCGCGGCTACACCGGCCTGATCTATCAGACCCACGGCGCCGCGAGCATGGACTTCATCCGCATCGCCGGCAAGGCGGCGGAGGGCGTGATCATGGCCTCCGGCCCGGTGATGTCGCCGGAGACGCAGGACGACAGCGCGCTGACCAAGAAGCCCGGCCTCGAGCTGAACAAGGCCTATGAAGCCAAGTATGGCCCGAACAGCCGCAGCCAGTTCGCCGGTCACTCCTTCGATGCGTTCGAGATCCTCAAGCGCGTCATCCCGGTGGCGCTGAAGACCGCCAAGCCCGGCACGCCGGAGTTCCGCGAAGCCATCCGCCAGGCGCTGATGACCGAGAAGGACATGGCGGCCTCGCAGGGCGTCTACAACTTCACCGAAAAGGATCGCTCGGGCCTCGACGACCGCTCCCGCATCATCCTGACCGTGAAGGACGGGAAGTACGTCCCGGCGAAGTGAGCCGCGAGACCATAGCTTCTGATTGAGAAAGGCCGGCTCCGTGAGCCGGCCTTTCGGCCATTTGGACGAGGATCTTTGTAGTTTTCCGAGAGGCCCGCCATGATCCCAGCCCCCACCGGCGCCACAAGGCTCCACATCATCATCGGCGATCCGATCGCACAGGTGCGTGCGCCGGCCGGCGTGAGCCAGGCGTTTGCCGAGCAGGGCAGCGATGCGATCCTCGTCCCGGTCCAGGTCGCGCCAGGCGATCTCGCGGACTTCCTGGCGGCAATGACTCGGGTCAGGAATCTCGACGGCATCGTCGCGACGATCCCGCACAAGTTCGCCTGCTACCGCGCCTGCGCGACCGCCACCGAGCGTGCGCAGTTCATCGGTGCCGTCAACTTGATGCGGCGTGGTGCGAACGGCGGGTGGCACGGCGACATGGTCGATGGCCTTGGCTTCGTCGGCGCGGCGAAAGCCAAGGACTTCGATCCCGCAGGCTGCCGGGCGTTGCAGATCGGCGCGGGCGGAGCGGGTTCGGCGATTGCGCTGGCGCTGATCGATGCCGGCGTGCGCGAGCTTGCCATTCACGACAGCGATCCCGGACGCCGCGATGTGCTGATAGCGCGCCTCAACGAGCGGGGGAAAGGCCGCGCCGTTGTCGGCGGCACCGATGCCGGCGGCTTCGACCTGGTCGCGAATGCGACGCCGGCGGGCATGCAGCCCGGCGATCCGTTGCCGGTCGACATGGCGACCGTCAGCCCGTCGGCCTATTGCGGCTGCGTGATCACCCGGCCGGAGGTGTCGCCGTTCATCGCCGCTGCGCGCCAGCGCGGCTGCCTGACGGCGACCGGCACCGACATGTACCGGGCGCTGGAGCGCGTGATGGTCGATTTCCTGCTGTCGAAGGAGGCGCCCTCCTGAAGCAGCGCCTCACCCCATCGACATCAGGCTCAGCTCGCAGCCGCCTCGGCAAAGCCGAGATAGCTCGCCGCCACGCGCTCATCGGTGGCGATCTCGCTGGCCTTGCCGTTGAGCACGAACTCGCCGAGCTCCATCACATAGGCGCGGTCGGCGACCTTGAGCGCGGCCTTGGCGTTCTGCTCGACCAGCAGCACCGAGACGCCTTCCTGGCGCAGCCTGGCGACGATCTCGAAGATGCCGGCGACGATGATCGGCGCCAGACCGAGGCTGGGCTCGTCCAGCATCAGCATCTTCGGCGCGCCCATCAGCGCCCGGCCCATCGCCAGCATCTGCTGCTCGCCGCCGGAGAGCGTGCCGGCAAGCTGCTTGCGCCGCTCCTTGAGCTTCGGAAACAGCGTGTAGACGTGCTCGAAGCCGCGCGCGGCGTGCGCCTTGCTCATGCGGAACGCGCCGAGCTGCAGATTGTCCTCGACGTTCATGGTGGCGAACAGCTCGCGATGCTCCGGCACCAGGCACAGTCCACGCGCGACGCGGTCCTCGATCTCATAGCGTGCCAGGTCCTCGCCCAGGAAGGAGACGCGGCCCTTCAGCGGAAACACGCCCATGATGGCACTGAGCAGCGTGGTCTTGCCGGCGCCGTTGGCGCCGATGATGGTGACGATCTCGTTCTCGGCGACGGTCAGCGAGACCGATCTGACAGCCTCGACCTTGCCGTAGGAGACGTGGACGTCGGCGACTTCCAGCAAGGTGCTCATGCAGCGGCTCCGAGATATGCCTTGATCACCTCGGGATTGGTCTTGATCGCGGCTGGTGTGCCCTCGGCGATCTTGGTGCCGAAATCGAGCACCACGATGCGGTCGGCGAGATCCATGACAAATCCCATGTCGTGTTCGACCAGCAGCACCGACATGCCGCCGGCGCGGAGGTCGCGCAGCAGCGCGCCGAGGCGCTGCTTCTCCATGTGGCGCAATCCCGCGGCCGGCTCGTCGAGCAAGAGCAGCATCGGATCGACGCACAGCGCGCGGGCGATCTCGACGATGCGCTGCTGGCCGAGAGACAACGAGCCAGCAAGCTGGTGCATCTGGTCGCCGAGCCCGACGCGCTCGATCTGGCGCGCGGCTTCCGCGAGCAGCTTGGCCTCGTCGGCGCGATCGAGCCGGAACATGCTGGTAAGCGCATTGGAATGGCCGCGCAGATGGGCGCCGATCGCGACGTTCTCCAGCACCGTCATGTCCGGCACCAGCTTGACGTGCTGGAAGGTGCGGGAAATGCCGAGCTTGACGACGTCCTGCGGCGGGGCGTTGCCGACGGCCTTGCCGAGCACCGAGATGTTGCCGGAGGTCGGCGGCAGCACGCCGGTGATCAGGTTGAAGGTCGTGCTCTTGCCGGCGCCGTTCGGGCCGATCAGCGCGACGATCTCGCGGGCCTGGACGTCGAAGGAGACGTTGTTGACCGCAACCACGCCGCCGAACTGCTTTCGCGCGTTGTCGACCTGCAGCAGGACGTTGGGCGTCGTCGCGGACCGCTCGCGGGCCGGCAGCTTGATTGTGGTGTCCGGCTTCTTCGCCAGCGGCTTGAACGGCAGGCGCGCCGTCAGCCACGGCCACAGGCCGGTCGGAGCGAGCTGGAGGAGCGTCACGAGCAGGATGCCGAACACGATGGTCTCGAGCTGGCCCTCGCCATGCAGCAGCAGCGGGAGGTAGCTTTGCAGGACCTCCTTCAGCACAACGACGATCGCAGCACCCAGCACGCCGCCCCAGACATAGCCGGCGCCGCCGACGACGGCGACGAACAGATATTCGATGCCGGCCTGGGCACCGAACGGCGTCGGGTTCACGGCGCGGGTGAAGTGCGCATAGAGCCAGCCCGAGAGGCCGGCGAGCACGGCGGCATAGATGAACACCAGCAGCTTGGCGCGGGGTGCGTAGACGCCGAACGCTTCCGCCGCGATGTGGCCGCGGCGCAGGGCGCGAATGGCGCGGCCGGTGCGGGAGTCCAGCAGGTTCATCGTCAGCAGCGCAGAGATCAGAACGGCGGCCCAGATCGCGAAATAGATCGTGCCGGGATCGAGCATCTTGAGGCTGCCGATCGACAGCGGCGGGATGCCGGAGATGCCGTCATTGCGGCCGAGGAAGGCGAGCTTGCTGAACAGGTAGTACAGGCCGAGACCCCAGGCGAGCGTGCCGAGCGGCAGATAGTGGCCGGACAGTCTGACCGTGACGAGGCCGAGCAGCACCGCGGCGAGGCCGGAGACCAGCAGCGACAATGGCAAGGTCAGCCAGGGCGAGATGCCATACTGCGCCGAGAGCACCGCGGTCGTGTAGGCGCCGAAGCCGACGAAGGCGGCCTGGCCGAACGAGGTGAGGCCGCCGACGCCGGTCAACAGCACCAGGCCCATCGCGACCAGCGCGGACAGGCCGATATTGTCGAGCAGCACGATCCAGAACGGCGGCATGCCCGGAATGAACGGGATCGCCGCAACGATGACGGCAAAGATGATGAGAGGCCAACGCTCGCGCACGGCTCAATCCTTCTCTTCTTCGACCGCGGGCGCGGCGAGCGAACGCAGCAGCAGGACCGGGATCAGCAGCGTGAAGACGATCACTTCCTTGAAGTTCGAGGCGTAGAACGAGGAGAACGCCTCGACGATGCCGACGACGAGCGCGGCGACGGCGGTCAGGGGATAGCTGATCAGGCCGCCGATGATCGCGGCGATGAAGCCTTTGAGGCCGATCAGGAAGCCGGTGTCGTAATAGAGCGTCGTGATCGGGACGATCAGGATGCCCGAGAGCGCGCCGATGCTGGAGGCCAGCAGGAAGGCGATCTGGCCGGACAGCGTGGTGCGGATGCCCACGAGGCGGGCGCCGAGCCGGTTGACGGCGGTGGCGCGCAGCGCCTTGCCGTAGAGGGTCAGGCCGAAGAACAGCCAGAGGCCGACGATGAAGGCGATGGTGATGCCGTAGACCGCCATGCCCTGCCCGGTGAAGCGCAGCGAGCCGAGTGTCGCCGTGGCATTGAGCAGGGTCGGGCCACGCTGGCCCTCGGCGCCGAAGAACAGCAGACCGAGGCCCTGGAGCGCCAGGTGAACGCCGACCGAGGCGATCAGCAGCACCAGCACCGAGGTGTGCGCGAGCGGCTGGAACACGATGCGGTAGAGCGACAGGCCGATGCTGGCCACGATCAGCAGCGACAGCACCAGGCTGACGCCGGCGGGCATGCGCTGGTTCGCCGCCCACATGCTGGCGAGCAGAATGGCCACCGGGAGGACCACGTTGAGGCCGAAGGTGCGCGCGATCTTCGGCGCGTGCAGCGTCTTGCGCATGGCGTAAAGGTCGAAGGCGAAGGCCGCGAGCCCGATCACGACGGCGAGCTTCGCCGTGCCCGGCATTTGGCCGGCAGCGAGCGAGGCATAGGTGAGGGCGCCGTAGGTGACGAATTCGCCCTGCGGGATCAGGATCACCCGGGTGACGGCAAACACCAGCACGAGCGCCAGCCCGAGCAGCGCGTAGATCGCGCCATTGGTAATGCCGTCCTGCAACAGGAACAGCAGGATCGTTGTGTTCAAGACCGGACGCTCCCCCTCTGTGGTGACCGGATGCGGGCGACGCCATGCGCCGTCCGCAGGTCGGGGCAGTTGAATTGGGCTGCCCGTGTTTGATATAGTGGATAACAATTATCGATTATAATCTCAAGGCCGCTGTTCCGGCTGCGGCGTTCGAGACCAGGGATGGAAGCAAATGCGATGAATTTGGCGGACCGTGATGGCCGATAGCGCCAAGCCCGTCAGCAAGAGGGAAAGCCGCAAGGAAGCTGCCGTAGCGGCCGATGAGACGCAAGCGGTCCAGCTCGGCGAGCTGTCGGATCTGCTTGGCTATGTGCTGAAACGGGCGCAGTTGAAGGTGTTCGAGGACTTCCTGCGCTGCGTCGCGCCGCTGCAACTGACGCCGGCCCAGTTCTCGGTGCTGCTGCTGCTCGACGCCAATCCGGGCCGGAACCAGACCGAGATCGCCAACACCCTGGGCATCCTGCGGCCGAACTTCGTGTCCCTGCTGGACAGCCTCGAGAGCCGCGACCTGTGTGCGCGAGTGCGTTCGGCCAACGACCGGCGCTCGCACATCCTGATGCTGACCGAGAAGGGCCGCGCCGTGCTGGCCCGCGCCAAGAAGCTGGTGGTGTCGAAGCACGAGGCGCGGCTCAACGAGCTGCTGGGCCCGGATGGGCGCGACGCGCTACTGGCGATGCTCACCAAGATCGCGGAGGAGTTCTGAAGGACGCAGGCGCGCCCCTCAATCGACCAGGATGACCCTGACGTCGTTCACGTTGGTGAGCGTCGGTCCGGTCTGCAGCAGGCCGCCGGTCGCGGCGAAAAATGCGGTGGCGTCGTTGTTGGCGAGATAGGCCTGCGGATCCAGCCCCTGCGCCCGCATCGCGGCGATGACCTCGGCATCGACAAGCGCACCGGCCGGATCGGAGGCGCTGCCGCCGCCGCCATCGGCGCCGTCGGTGTCGCCGGCGAGCGCCGCTATGCCCTCCATGTCCTTGAGGAGGTCGGCGAGCGCCAAGGCATATTCCTGGTTCGGGCCGCCGCGGCCCTGGCCGCGCACCGTCACGGTGAGCTCGCCGCCGGAGATGATCGCCATGCGGCGGCCGAGCACGCGGGCCTCGCGCGCCAGCTTGGCGTGATCGGCCGCGACATCGCGGGCCTCACCCTCGAGATCGGCGCCGAGATCGAGCACGTCGTAGCCCGCCGCCTTGACGCTGGCCACGGCGGCCTCGAGCGAGCTGGCGGGGCGCGCGATCAGCTCGAACGAGGCGCGGGCGAAGGCGGCATCGCCGGGCTTGCAGCTCTCATTGGCGGCATCATCGAGCGCCCGGCTGATCGCCGGGTCGACCTCGAGCTTATATTTGGCGACGATGCCGCGGGCATCGGCCAGCGTGGTCGGATCGGGCACCGTCGGACCCGATGCGATCGCCGAGGGATCGTCATGCGGCACGTCGGAGATCGCCAGGGTCACGATCTCGGCCTTCTGCCCGGCCCGCGCCAGCCGGCCGCCCTTGATCCGCGACAGATGCTTGCGGACCGTATTCATTTCGCCGATCGGTGCGCCCGAGCGGAGCAGCGCGCGGGTCAGTTGCTGCTTCTGCGCGAAGCTGACGCCGTTCACCGGCGCGACCCAATTGGCGGACCCACCACCGGAGAGCAGCACCAGCATCAGGTCGCCGGGCTCGGCGGTTGCCGCCAGTTGCAGCGTCTCGTCGGCGGCCTTCAGCCCGGCCTCGTCTGGCATCGGATGTCCGGCCTCGATGACCTTCACCCGCCGGGTCGGCACGCCATGGCCATGGCGGGTGGTTGCGATGCCGGTCAGCTTCGCGGGATCGAATCCCAGCGTGTCCAGGTAGTGGCGCTCGGCCGCGACCGCCATCGCGGCCGCGCCCTTGCCGGCGGCGAGACAGATGATTCGTCCTTTGGGAGCCGCCGGCAGGAATGCCGGCAGCACCATGTCAGGATGCGCCGCGGCGACCGCGGCATCGAAGATCGCGCGCAACAACGGACGGCGGCTGGTCATGCGGCGCCGCCCGCGTGCCGTGCGCAGCCTATTTCAGTTCGCCGCTCATGACCTCGCCGAACAACTGCCAGCGCTCGCCCTTGAACTGCATCAGCTGCAGCTGCTCGATCGGCTGGAAGTCGTCCGGACCGGTGGTCAGCGTGATGCCGGGCAACAGCCCGCCCTGCGCAAACTGCTTCAGGCTTGCCGCCTGCTTCATGACATTGGCGCGGGTCAGTTCGTCGCCGCATCGCTTCAGCACCTCGACCATCGTGGTGGCGATGTTGTAACCGGTCAGCGCCGACGAATCCACGGGGTTGATCTCCGGCAGATATTTGGCGAGCAGTTCCCTGAACGCGCCGAGACCGGGGTCGTTGGCCCATTGCGGATCGGAGGCATCCTTGGCATAGGCGGCCGAGATCACCCCTTGCGAGTTCTCGACGCCGGCCGGCCGCATCACGGCCGCGGTCGAGGCGCTGACGTTCGAGATGATGGTCAGCGGCTTCCAGTTCATCTCGCCGAGCTTCTTGATCGCCTGGGCGCCGGACTTCGGTGTGGTGAACAGCACGACGATGTCGGGATTGGCCGACTTCATCTTGACGATGTGCGACTCGACCGTGGGTTCGGCGATCTCATAGCTCTCCTCCAGCACGACGCGGGAGGTGTCGCCAAGGCCGTCCTTGAGACCCTTCAGATAGTCCTTGCCCATGTCGTCGTTCTGGTAGAGCACCGCGATCTTGCCGGTCGGCTGCTGCGCGGTGAGGTATTTGGCGTAGATGCGGGCTTCCGACTGATAGCTCGGCAGCCAGCCCATGGTCCACGGATTGGTCTTGGGCTCGTTCCACTTGGTGGCGCCGGTCGCGACGAACAGCTGCGGCACCTTCTTGGCGTTCATGTATTTCTGGATCGCCGTGTTGGGCGCAGTGCCGAGCACGCCGAACAGGAACAGCACCTCGTCGCTCTCCACCAGCTTGCGTGCCTGCTCCACCGTCTTCGGCGGCGAATAGGCGTCGTCGTACGAGATGAAATTGATCCTGCGGCCGTTGATGCCGCCCTCATCATTGACCTTCTTGAACACAGCCGACATCGCCTTGCCGACCGAGCCGTAGGCCGAGGCCGGGCCGCTATAGGGCACGATGTTGCCGATCCTGATCTCGGTGTCGCTGGCGCCGGTGTCGTATTTCTTGTCGGCATAGGCGCTGCCGGCAGCGGCGCCAACCAAGGCGAGGCCGAGCAGGCTGGAGAGCGTGCGGCGGGTGAGGGCAGTGGTCACGTGGGGACTCCTTCTCGGCCTTGGAGCTTGGCCTTGTTGTTGGATTCGCCCGCAGCACGGGCGACTCGTTTCACTCCGGACGAGTCCCCATAGCGCAGCCGCGCGCTCGGCGTAACCGCCGCCGCTGCATGACCGCCTCTCTTTCAACTCCTAGCTTAAGAAATTCTTGGCAAAGACAGCAAAGATGCCTGGAGAGAGCGCCTCCTGCGGCGCGAAGCCGCAGGAGGCGGTTTCAATTGCGTTCCGTCGTTAGCCGCCGACGTCGGCGGAAATCACGTCGCCGAACAGCTCCCACTTCTCGCCCTTGAAGCGCATCAGCTGCAACTGGCTGACGGGCGCGAAGTCGGTTGCCGAGGTGTTGATCGTGATGCCAGGCAGCAGCATCTCGGTGCGGAAGTTGCGCAGGGATGCGGCCTGCTTCATGACGTTCTCGCGGGTGAGGTTGTCGCCGCACTGCTTCAGCACCTGCACAAGCGTCTGGGCCACGCTGTAGCCGACGACGGTGCCGCCATCGAGCTTGTCGCCATCCGGGAAATCCTTCGCCATGAAGTCGAGGAACTGTTTCATCCCGGCATCATCCTTCCATTGCGGATCGGAGACGTCCTTGAGATAGGCCGCCGAGAGAATGTCCTGTGAATTCTCATAGCCGGCCGGTTTCAGCACGCTGCCGACGGAGGCGGAGACGTTGTTGAGGATATGCAGCGTCTTCCACTCGATCTCCTTGACCTTCTTAATTGCCTGCGCCGCAAATTTCGGCGTGGTGATGTTCACGAATACGTCGGCGCCGGTGGACTTGAGCTTGACGATGTGATTGTCGATCGAGGGTTCGGCGGTCTCGTAGCTCTCCTCCATGACGATCATTGAGGCGGCCTTGGCTCCAAGCCCATCCTTCAGCCCTTTCAGATAGTCCTTGCCGTAATCATCGTTCTGATACAGCACCGCGATCTTCGCGTCCGGCTTTTCCTTCAGCAGATATTTTGCGTAGATTCTGGATTCGCTCTGGTAGTTGGGCTGCCAGCCCATGGTCCAGGGGAAGTCCTTCGGATCGTTCCATTTGGTGGCGCCGGTGGCGACGAACAGTTGCGGGACCTTCTTCGAGTTCATGTATTTGTGGATCGCCGAGTTCGGCGGCGTGCCCAGCGAATTGAAGATGAACAGCACTTCATCGCTCTCGACCAGCTTGCGTGCCTGTTCGACCGTCTTCGGCGGCGAATAGGCGTCGTCATAGGAGATGAAGTTGATCTTGCGACCGTTGATGCCTCCCTCGGCGTTGATCTTCTTGAAGTAGGCCGCTTCCGTCTTGCCGATGATGCCGTAGGCCGAGGCCGGCCCGCTATAGGGCATGATGTTGCCGATCTTGATCTCGGTGTCGGAGGCGCCGGTATCGTATTTCTTGTCGGCGGCGATTGCGGAGCTCGAGGCGAGAACGATGGCGGCAGCCGAGGCGAGGGCGGCCCTTCGCGTGATCATCATGTGCGTTTCTCCCGTGTTGGTTTGGTTGACGTGTCTCGGCCGCCTTGATGGCGGCTCTTGTTCTGGCTGGAACTATAGCAGAGCTGCACCGGGGTGGTTGCGACATCACGGCACGGTCCGTGTTTTCGCGGTGCCTTGGCGGTCCATATCATGTGCAACTGCGAGAGGTCTCCGCAATCTCGGCGGGTGAGTGCTCTGCAAGAACAGCCTGAGATGAATAGTTCGACGCCGATCCAGATATGAAAAAGCCCTCCGCGCCGATGGCGCGGAGGGCCAGTGGAGATCGGCACCGCTTTCTGCGGCGATGCGCGATTACTCGATGGCGCCGCTGATCGCCTCGCCGAACAGCTCCCACTTCTCGCCCTTGAACCGCATCATCTGCAATTGCTCGATGGGCGCGAAGTCGGTAGCCGAGGTGTTGATCTTGACGCCCGGCAGCAGCGTGTCGGGCGCGAAGTCCTTCAGGCTCGCGGCCTGCTTCATCACGTTGGCGCGGGTCAGGTCGTCACCGCACATCTGCAGCACCTTCACCAGCGTCTGCGCGGCGCCGTAGCCGTAGACGGTCGAGCTGTCGAGCTTGTTGGCGTCGGGATAGTACTGCGCGAGGAAGTCGAAGAACTTCTTCATGCCGGGATCATCGTTCCACTGCGGATCCGCAGCATCCTTGGCGTAGGCGGCCGAAAGAATCCCTTGCGAGTTCTCGAAGCCGGCCGGCTTGATCACGCTGCCGACCGAGGCCGACACGTTGACGACCAGATGCGTCGGATGCCAGTCGATCTCGGCAAGCTTCTTGATCGCCTGCGCCGCGAACTTGGGCGTGGTGACGCTGAAGAAGACGTCGGCGCCGGAGGCCTTCAGCTTGACGATGTGGCCGTCGATCGAGGGTTCGGACGTCTCGTAGCTCTCCTCCATGACGATCATGGACGCGGCCTTGTCGCCGAGGCCGTCCTTGAGGCCCTTCAGATAGTCCTTGCCGAAATCGTCGTTCTGGAACAGCACGCCGACCTTGGCGCCGGGCTTGTCCTTGAGCAGGTACTTCGCGTAGATGCGGCCCTCGCTCTGGTAGCTCGGCTGCCAGCCCATGGTCCAGGGGAAGTTCTTCGGGTCGTTCCACTTGGTGGCGCCGGTGGCGACGAACAGTTGCGGGATCTTCTTGCCGTTGAGATATTTCTGGATCGCCGAGTTCGAGGGCGTGCCGAGCGGGTTGAAGACGAACAGGACCTCGTCGCTTTCGACCAGCTTGCGCACCTGCTCGACCGCCTTGGGCGGCGAATAGGCGTCGTCATAGCTGACGAAGTTGATCTTGCGGCCGTTGATGCCGCCCTCGGCGTTGATCTTCTTGAAATACGCCTCCTCGGTCTTGCCGATCACGCCGTAGGCGGACGCCGGTCCGCTGTAGGGCATGATGTTGCCGATCTTGATCTCGGTATCCGACGCGCCGGTATCGTATTTCTTCTGGGCGAGTGCTGCGCCCGAGGTGAGGGCGATGACCGCCGTCGCGATCGCGGCGATTCGTAGTTGTTGAACGACCTGCAAGAGTTCCTCCTTAGTTCTTTCTGAGTTTGCCGAGCAGCTGCTGCGCCACCATCGCCACCTGCCGCGAGCCGTGCGGCACGAGGAAGATGACGAGGAACAGCAGCACGCCGAACACCGCGCCGGACAGGCCCTTCGAAATGCCTTCGGCGATGTTGGGAACGAAGATGATGAAGGCCGCGCCGACGAACGATCCGGGCAGCCAGCCGACGCCGCCGACGACCATGCCGAGGAAC
The DNA here is from genome assembly GCF_051168135.1 of Bradyrhizobium sp. HKCCYLRH2060. NCBI lineage: Bacteria > Pseudomonadati > Pseudomonadota > Alphaproteobacteria > Hyphomicrobiales > Nitrobacteraceae > Bradyrhizobium > Bradyrhizobium sp. HKCCYLRH2060. The sequence goes on along the minus strand of NZ_JBNPUK010000014.1, from coordinate 166,791 downwards.
AGCGAGATCGCGAGCACGATCGTGTAGCTGTCAGGTGCCACGAACTGCACGGCGATGGCGCCGAGGCCGCCGGCGACGCCGGTGATGCCGGCGCTGACGCCGAACGCCAGCGTCTTGTAGGTCGCGACGTCGATGCCCATGGCGGATGCCGCGATCTCGTTGTCGCGGATCGCCATGAAAGCCCGCCCCGACCGCGAGCGCAGGAGGTTCACCGAGAACACGTAGATCGCGATCGTGACCGCCAGCGTGAAGTAGTACAGCCACATGTCCTGCGACATCGGCAGGCCGAACGGCGCGTCCGGCTTGGTGACGACGAGGCCCTGCACGCCGCCGGTCCATTCCTCGAAGAAGCCGAGCTTGAGGATCTGCGGCATCGCGGTGGCGAGCGCGAAGGTGGCGAGCGCGAGATACACGCCCGAGAGCCGCAGCGCCGGCTGGCCGAACAGGAAGCCGGCGCCGAAGCAGATCACGCCGGCGACCGGCAGGGTCAGCGCGTAGTTGACATTGTACTGCTCCATCAGGATCGCCGACGTATAGGCTCCGATGGCGTAGAAGGCGCTGTTGCCGAGCGAGAACTGGCCGGATCCGCCGGTCAGGATGTTCAGCGCCAGCACGGCCAGCCCGTAGATCAGCAGCATCGTCATCTGGAAGATGATGAAGTTCTTGACGAACAGCGGCACCACCAGGAGCAGCAGCACGACCACGAAGGTGGTGCCGGAGCTCAGGGTCATTGCCCGCTTCGGAACGGCCTCGACCGCGGGCGCCTGGGATGTGATGTCCTCGATTGCGCTCATGATCAGACTCGCTTCACGATGTTGCGGCCGAACAGGCCGGCGGGCTTGATGACCAGGACGGAGATGATGAGGGCCAGCGCGATCGGCAGCTTCATCTCGTTGCCGACATGCGGGATGTAGGTTCCGGCGAGATTTTCGAAGATGCCGACCAGGAAGCCGCCGAGCACCGCGCCGAACGGGCTGGTCAGGCCGCCGAGCACGGCGGCGGCGAACCCGTAGATCAGCACGCCGCCCATCATGTTCGGCTCGAGGAAGACCACCGGCGCGATCAGCATGCCGGCGATCGAGCCGATCGCCGCCGCCATGCCCCAGCCGAGCGCGATCATCCACGACGTGTTGATGCCGACCAGCCGCGCCGACTCGGGCACCGCCGCCGCCGCACGCATCGCAAGCCCGACCCTGGTGTACTGGAAGAAGAAGTACAGGCCGATCAGCAGCAGCAAGGTGATGCCGATCATGCCGGCCTGGTGCGTCGAGATCAGCTGGCTGCCCAGGAACGGCGACGATCCGAACGGCGTCGGATACTGCTTGATGGTGAAGTCCCAGGTCAGTCCGGCAAAGGAGTTGATGATCGAGTACAGCGCGATGAAGCCGGCGACCTGGGTCAGGATCGGTGCCTTGGTAAGCGGCTTGAACAGCACGCGCTCGATCGCGATGCCGCCGGCAAAGGACAAGGCCAGCGTCGCCACGAAGGCGACCCAGTAGGGCAGGCCCCATTGCATCAGCTGCCAGGAGATGAATGTCGAGAACATCGCCATCTCGCCTTGCGCGAAGTTGAGATGGTCGATCGCCTGGTAGATCATCACGACCGCGAGCGCCATGCAGGCGTAGATCGCGCCAGTCGCAATGCCGGCCAGGACCTGGTTGGTGAACAGCTCCATTGTCCCGCCTCCGTTAGTAGCCCAAATAGGATTTGCGGACGTTCTCGTCGTTCGCGATGTCCGAGGCCGCGCCGGACATGACGATGCGGCCGGTCTCGATCACATAGGCCTGATCGGCGAGCTCCAGCGCGAGCTGCGCGTTCTGCTCGACGACGAGGATCGAGACCTTTTCCTCGCGGTTGATCTTGCCGAGGATGCCGAAGAGGTCGCGGACCACCAGCGGCGCGAGGCCGAACGACGGCTCGTCGAGCAGCATCAACCTGGGACGCAGCATTAGCGCCCGCGCCACGGCCAGCATCTGCTGCTCGCCGCCGGACAGGGTGCCGGCCTGCTGCGTATGACGCTCCTTCAGCTTGGGGAAGTAGGAATACATCCGCTCGATGTCGGCGACGATGCCCGCCTTGTCGGAGCGGGTGATGGCGCCGAGCTGCAGGTTTTCCTCCACCGTCATGTTGGTGAAGGTGCCGCGACCCTGCGGGACGTGCGCGATGCCGAAGCGGACGATGCTCTCGGTCGACTTGTTGTTGAGCGGCTTGCCCTCGAACTCGATCGCACCGGTCGAGCGCACCATGTTGCAGATCGCGCGCAGGGTGGTGGTCTTGCCGGCGCCATTGGCGCCGAGCAGGGTCGTCAGCGAGCCTTCGTTGAGCGAGAAGGAGAGGCCGTGCAGGGCCTGGACCTGGCCGTAATAGGCGCGCAGGTCCTTGACGTTGAGCAGCGCCGTCATTGATCCTTGCTCCCGAGATAGGCCTTGATGACGTCGGGATCGGCCTGCACCTGCGCGGGCGTGCCCTCGGCGAGCTTGCGGCCGAAATTCAGCGCCACCACGTGGTCGGCGATCGACATCACCAGTCCCATGTGATGCTCGACCAGCAGCACAGTGACATGGCGCTCGTCGCGGATGCGACGGATCAGGTCGCCGAGCACATAGACTTCCTCGTGATTGAGGCCGCCGGCGGGCTCGTCAAGTAGCAGGATCTTCGGGTCAGCGGCGAGCGCGCGCGCCAGCTCGACGCGCTTCTGGGTGCCGAACGGCAGCCCGGACACGGTCTTGTGCGCGACCTCCTCGAGGTTGAGATAGGCGAGAATCTCGTGAACCTTGGTATTCACCGAAGTCTCGCTGCGGCGGATCCAGGCGAGACGAAGCGAATCGGAGATGATGTCGCTCGAGGTCCGCGCATGCGTGCCGACGCGGACGTTGTCGAGCACCGACAAGTTCGGGAACAGCGCCACGTTCTGGAAGGTGCGGCCGATGCCGATCTCGGCGATGCGGTGTGGCGGCCGCTTCAGGATGCTGTGGCCTTCCATCAGGATGTCGCCGGAGCTCGGCTGGTAGAGCCGGCTGAGGCAGTTGAATAGCGTGGTCTTGCCGGCGCCGTTCGGGCCGATGAGGCCGAGGATCTGGCCCTGGCGCATGTCGAACGAGACGCCGTTGAGCGCCACGATGCCGCCGAACACGACGCTGACGTCGCGGACGGCGAGCAGCGGATCGTTGGTCTGGGCGAGTTGTGCCTGCGTCATCTCGTCTCGCCCCTCCCGAAATCGTTCAGGTCAGGACGCGGCGCCAGCCGACCGCGATGATGCAGGCTATCTGATACCCTCGGCAACACGGGCAACTTTTCCTCCTGGCTTCGGCTTTTTATTGAGTTCTTTGTGAGACGAATTGTTCGCATGAACATTCGTCTGATTAGTTTGCGGCGCAAGTCCGCCAAGCGCTGCTTCGATTTTCCTTACCATCGCCACGAGACGAGGTCCAATGTCGGTGAGCAGGCGCTCTTCCGTGAAGCGGAATGCAGGCGCGCCGCAATTGATCGCGTAAGGACCCGTTCCATCGTTGAGCCTCAACGCCGCGCCGACGGCGTGAACGTCATCCTGCCATTCGCCGGCCGAGATCGTGAAGCCGTACTTGGCGACGGTTTCGCCGGCGCGCTCGATCCCGTCACGGATCTTGGGCCAGCGGTTGCCGTAATGCTCGCGCATCTCGCGCATCAGCACGGCGCGTTCCTCTTCGGGCAGCGCCCAGAGATAGGCCCGGCCCATCGCGGTGGTCGCAATCGGAATGCGCGAGCCCACGTCGAGCTCGACGTTGACGACGCCGTGCCGGCTCTGGCCGATATAGATCATGCTGAGCCGGTCGCGGCCGCCGATTGCCACCGCACCGCCGGTCTCGCGCATCAGCTGCTCGCGGAACGGCTCGGAGAGCTGGCGCACGCCGAGATTGGCGAGCGCGGCGTAGCCGAGCAGCAGCGCTGACGGCGCCAGCTGATATTTCTCGAAGCGGGGAACGGGCGTGAGATAGCCGAGCTTGGTCAGCGTGTAGGTCAGGCGCGACACGGTCGGCTTGGGCAGGTTGGTGCGCGCCGCGATCTCCTGGTTGCCCAGCAGGCCGTCATTGGGCCGGAAAGCCCTGAGCACCTCGAGGCCGCGCGACAGCGCAACGACGAAGTTGCGATCGGTCGCAGCTTTCTTCCCTGGGCGTTTCATGTCATCGGCTGTTGATTGATGAGCCTCGTTGACAACGCTCGTGCTTCAAAATAACCCTGGCTGTCAAGATGTGGAATTAGATTTCGCACTGCGGAATTGATGTCCGGCAGCGGGTAGACGCAAGCAAGGCTGAACCTCTGCGCAAATGAAGAGCCAAGAAGGGGTCGGAACGTTAACCGGCCGCAAAGAAACGACATCCCAAGGAGCTTACGCGTGAGCGAAGTGGCAAAGCTTGATCGTCATGACATCATCGGCATCGTCACCATCGACAGTCCGCCCGTCAATGCGCTGAGTGCCGCAGTTCGCGGCGGCATCCTGGACAACGTCAAGGCGGCGATCGACGATCCCGCAATCAAGGCCATCGTGCTGACCTGCGGCGGACGCACCTTCATTGCCGGCGCCGATATCACCGAGTTCGGCAAGCCGCCGAAGCCGCCGGCGCTCAACGACGTGCTGAGCACGATCGAGAACAGCCCCAAGCCGGTCATCGCGGCGATTCATGGAACGGCGCTGGGCGGTGGTCTCGAAGTGGCGCTCGCCTGTCATTATCGTGTCGCCACCAAGGAGGCGAAGCTCGGCCTGCCCGAGGTGAAGCTCGGCCTGCTGCCGGGCGCGGGCGGAACGCAGCGCCTGCCGCGCGCGGTGGGGCCGGAGCTCGCGGTCAAGATGATCGTCGCCGGTGATCCGATCGGCGCAGCCGAAGCGCTGAAGGCGGGCCTGATCGAGGAGATCGTCGAGGGGCCGGCATCGGGCGGCGAAGCCTTCGCGCGCAAGGTGGTGGCGGAGAACCGTCCGCTGCGCAAGCTGCGCGACGATGACTCCAAGATCGCCGCGGCCAAGGCCGATCGCTCGATCTTCACCAATGCGGTCGCTGCGATCACCAAGAAGTCGCGCGGGCTGGAGGCGCCGTTCGCGGCGGCCGATGCGGTCGGCTATGCGATCGATCTGCCGTTCGACGAGGGCTTGAAGCGGGAGCGCGAGGGCTTCCTCAAGCTGCTCACCAGCGACCAGTCCAAGGCGCAGCGCTACGCGTTCTTCGCCGAGCGCGAGGCGGCCAAGATTGCCGGCGTGCCCGAGGGCACGAAGGGCCGCAAGGTCGAGCGCGTCGCCATCATCGGCGCCGGCACCATGGGCGGCGGCATCGCGATGTCGTTCGCCAATGCCGGCATCCCGGTCACCCTGATCGAGACCGCCGAGGAGCAGCTCAAGCGCGGCATGGGCATCATGCAGAAGAACTGGGAGGCGACCGCCGCGCGCGGCGGCATTCCGGCGGACGCCCCGGCCAAGCGCATGGCGCTGATCGACGGCAAGGTCGGTCTCGAGAACGTCAAGGACGCCGACCTCGTCATCGAGGCGGTGTTCGAGACCATGGCCGTGAAGAAGGAAGTGTTCGGCAAGCTCGATCAATATGCCAAGCCGGGCGCGGTGCTGGCCTCGAACACTTCGTATCTGAACATCGACGCAATCGCCGCCGAGACCAGCCGTCCGCAGGACGTGCTCGGCATGCATTTCTTCTCGCCGGCCAACGTCATGAAGCTGTGCGAGATCGTGCGCGCGGAGAAGACCGCGCCGGACGCGCTCGTCACCGCCGTGTCGATCGCCCGCAAGATCGCCAAGGTGCCGGCCGTGGTCGGCGTCTGCGACGGCTTCGTCGGCAACCGCATGCTGGCGCAGCGTGGCAAGCAGGCCGAGAAGCTGTTGTTCGAAGGCGCGCTGCCGCAGCAGGTCGATGCCGTCGTCACCAAGTTCGGCATGCCGATGGGCCCGTTCGCGATGGGCGATCTCGCCGGCCTCGACATCGGCTGGCGCTCGCGCAAGGACCGCGGCATCAAGAGCGAGATCGCGGATGCGCTGTGCGAAGCCGGCCGCTTCGGCCAGAAGACCGGCAAGGGCTACTACAAATACGAGGCCGGCTCGCGTGCGCCGCTGCCGGATCCCGATGTCGAGAAGTTGATCGACGAGACGCTCGCCAAGCTCGGCCTCAAGCGCCGCGCGGTCAGCGACGAGGAGATCCTCGAGCGCATGATGTATCCGATGATCAACGAGGGCGCGAAGATCCTCGCCGAGGGCATCGCCGCGCGTCCGTCCGACATCGACGTTGTCTGGCTCTACGGCTATGGCTGGCCGATCTATCGCGGCGGCCCGATGTACTGGGCCGACAGCGTCGGCCTGAAGCACATTGCCGAGCGGCTGGCGTTCTATGCCAAGGAGACCAATGACCCGTCGCTGGAGCCAGCGCCGCTGCTGAAGAAGCTCGCCGACGAAGGCAAGACCTTCGCCTCGCTGGCGCAGGGGAAGGCCGCTTGAGGCGGCCCAACTATCACTCTGCGCCCGGCTGCGCTCCCCTCCCCCTTGCGGGGAGGGGTTGGGGGTCCACACGGGCAGTCTCGCCCGGGGCCGCCCCCCTCCCTGACCCTCCCCCACAAGGGGGGAGGGAACGGAGACAGCGGGGCCGTCTTACGCCAACGGACATTGAGCTCGCATGACCCATCCTGGCGAACAGTTCTATCCCGAAGGTGTCCGCTGGGATGCGCCGCTTGCGCGTGGCACCTTGCCGGATCTGCTGGCAAAGGCGGTCAGTGACTTCGGCAATGGCGACGCGCTGGAATTCCGCGACCGCCCCATCACTTTCAAGCAACTCGCGGCGCTCGTCGACCAGGCCGCCGCGGCGTTCCTGCGCGCCGGCTTCGGCAAGGGCGCGTCGATCGCGCTGTTCCTCGGCAATACGCCGGATCATCCGATCAACTTCTTCGGCGCGCTCAAGGCCGGCGCCCGCGTGGTGCACCTGTCGCCGCTCGATGGCGAGATCGCCTTGTCGCACAAGCTCAGCGATTCCGGCGCGCGCATTCTCGTCACGTCGAACCTATCAGCGCTGCTGCCGACCGCGTTGAAGTTCCTCGCCAAGGGACTGATCGATCGCCTGATCGTCTGCGAGGATGATGATTGGGGCAAAGTCGGCACGCCGCAGACGGCGCTGCCGGACAATCCCGCGGTGATTACGCACCGCGCCTTCGTCGAAGGCGCCGTTGCGCCTATGGCGTGGCCTTCGATCTCGCCAGACGACATCGCCCTGCTGCAATATACCGGCGGCACCACCGGCCTGCCCAAGGGTGCGATGCTGACCCATGGCAATCTCACCTCCGCGGTGTCGATCGCCGAAGTCTGGGGCCGCGCGACGCGTGCAAACGGTAACGGCTCCGACCGCGTGATCTGCGTCTTGCCGCTGTTCCACATCTATGCACTGACGGTGGTGCTGCTGACCTCGCTGCGCCTCGGCAGCCTGATCTCGCTGCACCAGCGCTTCGATCTCGACGCCGTGATGCGCGACATCGAGGTCAAGCGCGCGACCTATTTTCCCGGCGTGCCGACGATGTGGATCGCGATCGCCAACCTGCCCGATCTCGACAAGCGTGATCTGTCGTCGCTGACCAGCGTCGGCTCCGGCGGCGCGCCGCTGCCGGTCGAGGTCGCGCGCATCCTGGAGCGACGCGTCGGCATGAAGCTGAAGAGCGGCTGGGGCATGACCGAGACCTGCTCGCCCGGCACCGCCCATCCCAAGGGGGGCCCGGACAAGCCCGGCTCGATCGGGATCACGCTGCCCGGCATCGAGATGGACGTCGTGTCGCTCGAGGATCCCGCAAAGGTGCTCGGCGTGAACGAGGTCGGCGAGATCCGGATCAAGGGGCCGAACGTCACCAAGGGCTATTGGAACCGGCCGGAGGAAACGGCGCAGTCGTTCGTCGGCGATCATTTCCTGACCGGCGACATCGGCTATGTCGACGCCGACGGCTTCTACTTCCTGGTCGACCGCAAGAAGGACATGATCATTTCCGGCGGCTTCAACGTCTATCCGCAGATGATCGAGCAGGCGATCTACACCCATCCGGCGGTGCAGGAGGTCATCGTGATCGGTATTCCCGACGCCTATCGCGGCGAGGCGGCCAAGGCCTTCATCAAGCTGCGCGACGGCTTTGCGCCGTTCCCGGTCGAGGATCTCCGCGCCTTCCTCACCGGCAAGCTCGGCAAGCACGAGCTGCCGGCGGCCGTCGAGTTCGTCGACGAGCTGCCGCGCACTCCGGTCGGCAAGCTGTCGCGTCACGAATTGCGCCAGCAGCAATCACCCGCGTCTCACACCAAACATCCGTAACAACAACAGGAGGTCGCCCATGACCGATGCCGTCATCGTTTCCACCGCCCGCACGCCGATCGGCAAGGCCTATCGCGGCGCGCTCAACGCCACCGGCGGCGCGACGCTGCTCGGCCACGCCATCGGCGAGGCGGTCAAGCGCGCCAAAGTCGATCCCGCCGAAGTCGAGGATGTCGTGATGGGCGCCGCCCTGCAGCAGGGCTCGACCGGCGGCAACATCGCGCGAAAGGCGCTGCTGCGTGCCGGCCTGCCGGTGTCGGTCGGCGGCACCACGATCGACCGCCAATGCGCCTCCGGCCTGCAGGCCATCGCGCTCGCGGCGCGCTCGGTGATCTTCGACGGTGTCGAGATCGCAGTCGGCGGCGGCGGCGAATCGATCTCGCTGGTCCAGAACGACAAGATGAACAGCTTCCAGGCCACCGATCCGGCGCTGCTCGAGATCAAGGGCGACGTCTACATGCCGATGATCGACACCGCCGAGATCGTCGCCAAGCGCTACGGCATCTCCCGCGAACGGCAGGACGAATATGCGCTGGAGAGCCAGCGCCGCACCGCGGCCGCGCAGCAGGGCGGCAAGTTCAACGACGAGCTGGCGCCGATCACCACCAAGATGGCGGTCACCGACAAGGCCACCGGCAATGTCTCGTTCAAGGACGTCACCTTGTCGCAGGACGAGGGGCCGCGTCCCGAGACGACCGCCGAAGGTCTTGCCGGCCTCAAGGCCGTGCGCGGCGACGGCTTCTCGATCACCGCGGGTAATGCCAGCCAGCTCTCCGACGGCGCCTCGGCCTGCGTCATCATGAGCGACGCCACTGCGGCGAAGCGCGGCCTGCAGCCGCTCGGCATCTTCCGCGGCTTCGTCGCGCATGGCTGCGAGCCCGACGAGATGGGGATCGGCCCGGTGTTCGCGGTGCCGCGCCTGCTCAAGCGCCACGGGCTGACCGTCGACGACATCGGCCTGTGGGAGCTCAACGAGGCGTTCGCCGTGCAGGTGCTGTACTGCCGCGACAAGCTCGGCATCGACCCCGACAAGATCAACGTCAATGGCGGCGCCATCGCGGTCGGCCATCCCTACGGCATGTCGGGCGCGCGGCTCACCGGCCACGCCCTGATCGAAGGCCGCCGCCGCAAGGCCAAGTACGCCGTCGTCACCATGTGCGTCGGCGGCGGCATGGGCGCCGCCGGCCTGTTCGAGGTGCTGCAGTAACGAACGACCGAAATCCCACGCGCAACTCGCGCGGGATTTCACTCGGTGTCGTCCCGGGCAAGCGAAGCGCAGACCCGGGACCCATACCGCGTGATGTTGCTTGGGGCATGACGGCAGATGCCTGTGCTCTCAAACGACCGTCGGTGGTTATGGGTCCCGGCGTTCGCCGGGACGACGGCGGAACAAGACGAACGAACGCGATTCAAACTACACACGGGAGGATCCGATGGATCTTGCATTCACGAAGGAAGAGCAGGCGTTCCGCGAGGAAGTCCGGCAGTTCTTCAAGGACAACGTGCCGCCGGAGACACGGCGGAAGATGATCGAGGGCCGCCATCTGTCGAAGGACGAGATGGTGACCTGGTGGCGCATCCTCAACAAGAAGGGTTGGGGCGTCTCGCACTGGCCGACGGAATATGGCGGCACCGGCTGGACCTCGGTGCAGCACTACATCTTCAACGAGGAGCTGCAGGCCTATCCGGCGCCGCAGCCGCTCGCCTTCGGCGTCAGCATGGTCGGCCCGGTGATCTACACCTTCGGCAACGAGGCGCAGAAGAAGCAGTATCTGCCGCGCATCGCCAATGTCGACGACTGGTGGTGCCAGGGCTTCTCGGAGCCGGGCTCCGGCTCCGACCTGGCCTCGCTGAAGACCAAGGCCGAGCGCCGCGGCGACAAGTGGATCATCAACGGCCAGAAGACCTGGACCACCTTGGCCCAGCACGCCGACATGATCTTCTGCCTGTGCCGCACCGATCCTTCCGCGAAGAAGCAGATGGGCATTTCCTTCATCGTCTTCAGCATGAAGTCGAAGGGCGTCACGGTGCGTCCGATCCAGACCATCGATGGCGGCCACGAGGTCAACGAGGTGTTTTTCGACGACGTCGAGGTGCCCATCGAGAACCTGATCGGCGAGGAGAACAAGGGCTGGGACTACGCAAAATTCCTGCTCGGCAATGAGCGCACCGGCATCGCCCGTGTCGGCGTCTCCAAGGAGCGCATCCGCCGCATCAAGGAGCTCGCCGCCAAGATCGAGTCCGGTGGCCGTCCGGTGCTGGAAGACCCGTCGTTCCGCGAGAAGCTCACCGCATGCGAGGTCGAGCTCAAGGCGCTCGAGCTGACGCAGCTGCGCGTCGTCGCCGACGAGGGCAAGCACGGCAAGGGCAAGCCCAATCCGGCGTCTTCGGTGCTGAAGATCAAGGGCTCGGAGATCCAGCAGACCACCACCGAGCTGCTGATGGAGGTGATCGGCCCGTTCGCCGCGCCCTACGACATCCATGGCGACGACGACAGCAACGAGACCATGGATTGGACCGCCCAGATCGCGCCGAGCTACTTCAACAACCGCAAGGTCTCGATCTACGGCGGCTCCAACGAGATCCAGCGCAACATCATCGCCAAGGCGGTGCTGGGGCTCTGACCTGTGAGCCGCGGCGCCTCGACAACGCACGCCGTCATGGCCGGGCTTGACCCGGCCATCCACGCGCAGCCCTGCCCGGGCACGACGTGGATGCCCGCGACAAGCGCGGGCATGACGGAGAATGGGGATACTGGAGAGTCAACCAATGGATTTTGATCTCACCGAGGAGCAGCGTCTCCTCAAGGACAGCATCGACGGCCTGCTGGCGGATGCCTATGATTTCGACAAGCGCAAGCTCTACATGAAGGAGAAGGGCGGCTGGAGCCGCGCGATGTGGTCCAAGCTCGCCGAGCAGGGCCTGCTCGGTCTGCCGTTCTCCGAGGAAGACGGCGGCTTCGGCGCCGGCGGCGTCGAGACCATGATCGTGATGGAGGCGATGGGCCGCGCGCTGGTGCTCGAGCCTTACCTCGCCACGGTCGTGCTGGCCGGCGGCTTCCTCCGCCATGGCGGATCGGCGGCGCAGAAGGCCGCGCATCTGCCAGGGATCATCGACGGCAGCAAGACGTTCGCCTTCGCCCAGCTCGAGAAGCAGTCGCGCTACGACCTGTTCGATGTCGCCACCTCCGCCAAGAAGAAGGGCGACGGCTGGGTCATCGACGGCGAGAAGTTCGTCGTGCTCAATGGCGAAAACGCCGACACGCTGATCGTCACCGCGCGCACGGCTGGCGGCCAGCGCGACAAGTCCGGCATCGGCCTGTTCTTCGTGCCGGCGGATGCGAAGGGCGTCACCCGCAAGGGCTATCCGACCCAGGACGGCCTGCACGCCGCGGACATCACCTTCACCGGTGTGGAAGTCGGTGCCGACGCCGCGATCGGCGATCCTTCGAACGCCCTGCCGCTGATCGAACGCGTCGTGGACGAAGCCCGCATCGCACTGTGCGCGGAAGCCGTCGGTCTGATGGACGAGTCGCTCAAGACCACGGTCGAGTACATCAAGACGCGCAAGCAGTTCGGCGTCGCGATCGGCTCGTTCCAGTCGCTGCAGCATCGCGCCTCCGACATGTTCGTCGCGCTGGAGCAGGCCCGCTCGATGTCGATGTTCGCCACCATGGCCGCCGACTTCGACGACGCCAAGGAGCGCGCCACCTCGATCGCCGCGGCCAAGGTGCAGATCGGCAAGTCGGCCAAGTTCGTCGGCCAGCAGGCGATCCAGCTCCACGGCGGCATCGGCATGACGATGGAGGCCAAGATCGGCCACTACTTCAAGCGCCTGACCATGATCGAGAGCACCTTCGGTGACACCGACTACCACACGCGCCGCGTCAGCGAGGCGGGTGGGTTGATCTGAGATGGTCCGTCGTTGCCGGGCTTGACCCGGCAACCCATCGCTCCTTGATGATGGATGCGCGGGTCAAGCCCGCGCATGACGAGCGTGAGAGCCTACGCCGGCTCGGTTGTTTTGAGCCGTCATTGCGAGCGTAGCGAAGCAATCCAGGGCGTCACGCGTCGCCCTGGATTGCTTCGTCGCTTCGCTCCTCGCAATGACTCGGAGGAAGCAGAATATGATCCCCAATCCCTTCAACCTCTCCGGCCAGGTCGCCGTCATCACCGGCTCGAGCCGTGGCATCGGCCGTGCTTCCGCGGAGCTGCTGGCGCAGCTCGGCGCCAAGGTCGTGATCTCCAGCCGCAAGGCCGACGCCTGCGAGGAAGTGGCAAGCGGCATCCGCGCGAGCGGTGGCGAGGCCCACGTCATCCCCTGCAACATCTCGCGCCGCGCCGAGGTCGATGCGCTGATCGACGGCGCCGTCAACCGATACGGCCAGGTCGACATCCTCGTCTGCAATGCTGCGGTCAACCCGTATTACGGTCCGCTGCTCGACATCACCGACGAGGCCTTCGACAAGATCATGGCCTCCAACGTGAAGAGCAATCTCTGGCTCTGCGCCAAGGCGATCCCGCCGATGGCCGCGCGCGGCAAAGGCTCGGTCGTCATCGTGTCCTCGATCGGAGGACTGCGCGGCTCGACCGTGATCGGCGCCTACGGCATCTCCAAGGCCGCCGACTTCGCGCTGTGCCGCAGCCTCGCCGGCGAATGGGGCCCGCAAGGCGTGCGCATCAACTGCGTCGCGCCGGGCCTGATCAAGACCGACTTCGCCCGCGCGCTGTGGGAGGACGAAGTCCGCCTGAAACAGCGCTGCGCGACGACCCCGCTCCGCCGCATCGGCGAGCCGCACGAGATCGCCGGCGCGGTGGCGTATCTGGCGTCGGATGCCTCGACCTTCATGACGGGGCAGACCATCGTGGTCGACGGCGGCGTCACGACGGCGGCGGTGTAAAAATCTCTCCACACGATAGCCGCACCCTCTCCCCTTGTGGGAGAGGGTGGTTGCGCGAAGCGCAACCGGGTGAGGGGTCTCTCTCCGCGTACTCAGAGCGCGCATGTGGCGCCAACCGCTCACCCGAGTGAGCTTGCGGCTGTCGGCGGTGTGGCCCTCTCCCACAAGGGGAGAGGGCCCAGCCATGCGCAGCGCAGTGGTCCCAGCCAAGTTCGGACACGGGGTTGGATGCTCGTAAGGTGCGAACTCTCCACTTTTTCCAGAAGGACGTCGCGCGCTCCCAACCTCCTTGACCTTCCCCCGCCAATCCGCTTGCTTGTCGGCCCAACGTCGTCAACTCCCGGGAAGAAGCCCCATGTCCTTCGTGCTGGCCATCGATCAGGGCACCACGTCCTCGCGCGCGATCGTGTTCCGCTCCGACATCTCGATCGCCGCCGTCGCGCAGCAGGAATTCCCGCAGCATTTCCCGGCCTCGGGCTGGGTCGAGCACGAGCCGGAGGACATCTGGACCTCGACGGTGATGACCTGCCGCGACGCGCTGGAGAAGGCGGGACTGACGGCCAAGGACATCGCCGCGATCGGCATCACCAACCAGCGCGAGACCACCGTGGTGTGGGACCGCGCCACCGGCCAGGCCGTCCACCGCGCCATCGTCTGGCAGGACCGCCGCACGGCCGACATCTGCGCCAAGCTCAAGGCCGACGGTCACGAGCCCGAGGTCAGCGCCAGGACCGGCCTGATCATCGATCCCTATTTCTCCGGCACGAAGGTCGCATGGATCCTCGATCACGTGCCGGGCGCGCGCGAGCGCGCCGAGCGTGGCGAGCTGATGTTCGGCACCGTTGACTGCTACCTGCTGTGGCGGCTGACCGGCGGCAAGGTGCACGCCACCGATGCCACCAACGCCTCGCGCACGCTGCTGTTCAACATTCACACCGGGCAGTGGGACGATGCGCTGCTGAAGCTCTTGCGCGTGCCGCGCTCGATGCTGCCGGAGGTGAAAGATTCCTCGGCTGAGTTCGGCACCACCACGCCCGACCTGTTTGGCGGTCCGATCAAGGTCGCGGGCATCGCCGGCGACCAGCAGGCGGCGACCATCGGCCAGGCCTGCTTCACGCCGGGCATGATGAAGTCCACTTACGGCACTGGCTGCTTCGCGCTGCTCAATACCGGTGCCACGCCGGTGAAATCGAACAACAAGCTGCTGACGACCATCGCCTATCAGCTCGACGGCGTCCGGACCTACGCGCTCGAAGGCTCGATCTTCGTCGCCGGCTCGGCCGTGCAATGGCTGCGCGATGGGCTCGGCATCATCAAGCATGCCGCCGAAACCGGTCCGCTCGCCGACAAGTCCGACTCGATGCAGTCGGTCTATCTGGTGCCGGCCTTCGTCGGCCTCGGCGCACCGTATTGGAATCCGCGCGTGCGCGGCGCGCTGTTCGGCCTGACCCGCAACACCGGCCCCGCCGAGCTCGCGCATGCCACGCTGGAGAGCGTGTGCTACCAGACCTACGATCTGTGGGCCGCGATGCGCGCCGACTGGCCCGATGCGTCCGCAGCCACGATCGTGCTGCGCGTCGACGGCGGCATGACCGCATCGGACTGGACCATGCAGCGTCTCGCCGACCTGCTCGACGCACCAGTCGACCGTCCGATGATTCAGGAGACCACCGCGCTCGGCGCCGCTTATCTCGCCGGCCTCAACGCCGGCGTCTATCCGGAGCCGGAAAAGTTCGCCGACAATTGGCGGCTCGAGCACCGCTTCCGGCCGGCGATGAGCGCGGCCACGCGGGAGCGCAAGCTCGCCGGCTGGGCCCGCGCCGTGAAGGGCGTGCTGGCGAGCGACGAGGGCGAGTAGGTGAACGGCATGTCGGTCCCCGACGGCCACTACGACGTTCCACACGGCAAGGTCGCGGCCGTGGTGACCTCGCTGGAAATGGTGGCGCCGCCGGTGTTGCCGCCGGATCCGATCGGCGACTGGAGCATTCGCCGCGTCGCGCAGCCCGATCTCGATTGGTACCGCGACCTCTATGCCCGCGTCGGCTGGGAGTGGCTGTGGTCGCAGCGCACGCGGATGAGCGATGCGGAGCTTGCCAAGACAGTTCGCGCCGACGGAGTCGAGATCTACACCTTGGCGCATGACGGCGGTGACGAAGCCCTGCTGGAGCTCGACTTCCGCAACAAGACCGATTGCGAGCTGGTGCTGTTCGGCGTCACCGACAGGCTGATCGGCACCGGCGCCGGACGCCTGCTGATGAACCATGCGCTGCGCCGCGCCTGGGCGCAGCCGCTGACGCGGCTCTGGGTCCACACCTGCAGCTTCGATCATCCGCGCGCGCTGGCCTTCTACCAGCGCTCCGGCTTCCGCCCCTATCGCCGCCA
The DNA here is from genome assembly GCF_051168135.1 of Bradyrhizobium sp. HKCCYLRH2060. NCBI lineage: Bacteria > Pseudomonadati > Pseudomonadota > Alphaproteobacteria > Hyphomicrobiales > Nitrobacteraceae > Bradyrhizobium > Bradyrhizobium sp. HKCCYLRH2060. The sequence goes on along the minus strand of NZ_JBNPUK010000014.1, from coordinate 151,203 downwards.
GATCGAGATCGCCCCCGATCCCCGCCTCGACGGTACCCTGCCGCGTTCTGTCGCCGCGCATGTGCCGCTGCTCGCCTGAACGTGGCAGCTGACAACGGCGCCGAACGGCGCTTCAATGCGCCGCACAGGAGGATAACCGATGTTCCTGATCGGCCAATACGACTCGCCTTTCGTCCGCCGCACCGCGATCGCACTCGAGCTCTACGGCATCCCGTTCGAGCACAAGCCGTGGTCGACCTTCGGCGATGCCGACAAGATCGCGCCGTACAATCCGCTGCTCCGGGTGCCGGTGCTGGTGCTCGATGACGGCGAGGCGCTGATCGATTCGGCGGCGATCCTCGATCACCTCGATGAGGCCGTCGGGCCCGAGCGTGCGATGCTGGCGCGCAGCGGCGCGCCGCGCCGCAGGCAGCTGCATACGATCGCGCTCGCGACCGGTCTCGGCGACAAGGCCGTCAGCCTGATCTATGAGCGCGTGCTGCGCAAGGACCGCCTGGCCCTGTGGGTCGCGCGTTGCGAGACGCAGATCTCCGGCGTGCTGGCGATGCTGGAGGCGGAGCGCGCCGCCGCGACGACGGATTATTGGTATGGCGAGCGCATCGGCCACGCGGACATCGCCGTCGCCTGCGTCCTGCGCTTCACCCGCGAGGCGCATCCGCATCTGTTCGACGCGACGCGTTACCCGGCGCTGGCTACGCACGCCGCCCGCTGTGAGGCGCTGTCGCCATTCCAGGCTTTCGTCCAGCCACTGGCGCCGCCGAGCGGGGATTGAGCTCGTTGAAGCGAGCCGTCGCCCCGGCGATGGTGCGCTCCTTCTCCCGTTCCTCACGGGGAGAGGGGCAGCCGCACGAGAAGTGTCAGCGGAAAGACCTGCACCCCCTCACCCGGATTGCATCTGGCGATGCAATCCGACCTCTCCCCGCAAGCGGGGCGAGGTGCACCGCGCCAGCGGCGAGAGATGTTCTCACCTCAGCCCGCCAGGAGAAGCTGTGCAGCCAGGCGCGGAGCGCAGTCGAGCCATCAGCCCTCACGGCCTGAAATACACGTCCACCTTCATGCCCACCGCGAACGGACCCGGCTCGGCGAGATCGACCAGCACTTCCACCACGTCGACATCGGTCATGTTGCGCTGGCTGAGCGCAGCCGTGCGGCTGCTCTCGACCAGCGGGGCGATGGCGGCGACCTTGCCGGCGACGTCGCGGCCCCGGAAGGCGTCGGAGCGGACCACGGCCTGCTGGCCGACCTTGATCTTGTCGAGGTCGCGCTGGTCGAGCTCGGCGCGCACGCGCAGCGAGGACGTATCGCCGAGCAGCACCAGCGGTGGCGTTGTCTGCGGCGAAGCGATCTCGCCGGTGCGCGCATTGACCTGCAGCACCGCGCCGTCGAGCGGCGCGCGGATGGTGAGCTTTTCCAACGTGGCGCGGGCGCCCTGCAGTTCGCTGCGGGCGACGTTGAGCTGGCCCTCGGCGCTGACCGGCAGCGGCGCATCCGCGGTGACCTTGCGCAGCTCGTCGGCCTGCTGCTCCAGCTTCGCCTGCGCGGCTGTCAGTTGCGTGCGTGCGGTGTCGACATCGGCATCGGCGCCGCGCCCGGCGCGCCGCTCGGCCACGGCCTTGTCGAGCGCAGCACGCGCGTCGAACACCGCCGCCTGCGCATCGGCGAGGCCGTCTTCGGCGCGGCGCCGCGGACCCGCGCCAGACGGCGTCGACTCCTTGTTGCGCACGCGCTTGCGCATCGCGACCTGCGCCTCGGCGCTGGCGAGCTGCGCGCGGGCTTCGGCGTCGCCGAGCCGCACCAGCGCCTGGCCGGCGAACACGGTCTCGTTCGGCTTGACCAGCACCTCCTGGATCGGCCCGACCACTGGCGCGCCAAGCTTGATCAGGCCGGATGCCGGCTCGACCCGGCCGGGTGCGACGGCCAGCCAGCGTTCCTCCTGGGCATTGGCGGCGCGCGCTGTCGGTGGAATCGAGGTCGGCGTGACGATGATCGCCAATGCAGCCGCGGCGACGAGCCCGAGCAGGTGAGCGCGTTCTGGAATTCCCGATATCATGCGTGCGAGACTTTCTTCATGGACTCGCCGCCGCTCTCCTCGCGGACGATGCGGCCGTCCTCGATGTGGATGACGCGATTGGCAAACGGCAGAATGCGCGGATCGTGCGTCACCACCAGCACCGCGCGCGACGGATCCCTGGCGATATCGGCGAGCAGGGTCATGATCGCCTGGCCGTTGGCGGTATCGAGTGCGCCGGTCGGCTCGTCGGCGAGAATGACCTGCGTCTTGCCGACGATGGCGCGGGCGATCGCGACGCGCTGCTGCTCGCCGCCCGAGAGCTGGCGCGGGAACGACCGCTTCTTCGGGCCGAGGCCGACCCTGTCGAGCACCTCGCGCGCCGCCTTCTTCGCCGCCCGCGCGCGCTCGCCGCGGACGTCGAGCGCGAGCCGGACGTTGTCCTCGGCGTTCAGCGTCGGAAACAGATGATAGGATTGGAAGATGAAGCCGATGCGCTCGCGGCGCAGCTTCGCCAGCGCCTCGGGATCGAGCCCCGCGACCGGCTGGCTGGCAACCCGCACGGTTCCGCCATCCGGCGTCATCAGGCAGCCCAGGATCGACAGCAGCGTCGTCTTGCCGCTGCCCGAGGGACCCATCAGCAGCGCCAGCTCGCCGCCCTTCAGCGACAGGCTCACGCCCTTCAGCGCCTGCACCCGGCCGGCCCCCTGGCCGAGGTGATGCACGAGATCGGTGGCCTCGAGCACGGTCTCGGTCATCGCGAGAACACCAGCGTCGGATCGATGCGCATGACCTTGAGGATCGCCGCGATCGCCGAGCCGATGCACATCGTCACCGTCAGCACGAACAGCGCGACCGTCAGCGCCGGCGTCATGATGACCGGCAGCGCCGATTCCGCCGTCGCCGCCGCCACGATCTTGCCGATGCCGGCGGCACCGGCGAAGCCGACGATGGCGCTGAGCAGCGCCTGCCAGATGATGACGGTGTAGATGTAGCGGCTGGTCGAGCCGATCGCGCGCAGCGTCGCGAACTCGTTGATATGATCCTTTGTGCTGGAATAGAGCGTCTGCGCCACGATCACGGTGCCGACGATCAGTCCCAGCAGCGCGCCGGCGAACAGCGCCGCGCCGGCGCCGGTGCCGAACAGCCAGAACGAGCGGCTGCGGTTGCGGAACTCGGCTGCGGTGAGCACATCGACATTGCCGAGATTGCCGCGCAGCGCCTGCTGCACCGTGCCTGGATCGGCATCGGGCGTCAGCTTCACCAGCAGATAGGACGCCTTGTTCGGCGCGATGCCGGTATAGGTCCGCGCGCGCTCCACGTCGGTAAAAACGTAAGGCGTCGTCGTGAACGAGCGGATGCCCTTGGTCACCGCCATCACCTGCACCTTGCGATCGCGCAGCTCCGCGGCCTGCTCGACGCCGGTGATGCCGAGCCGCTCGAAATAGGTCCGGTCGATCGCGACCGCGCCCGGCACCGACAGGTCGTCCAGCCGTCCCTCCACCACGTTCCAGGGATGCAGCCCGAGTCCGCGCAGCTCCGAGCCGACCACGAAGACCGGCGTCGTCGTGCCCTGCGGCAGCCGCCATTGCGCATAGCCGATCACCAGCGGCGTCGCCTCCGCCACGCCGGGAACCGCAAGCGCGCGAAACCGCTGCCGCTCGTCGAGCAGCGAGGGGTCCTCGAAGCATTTGGTGCCGACTGGCATGATCCACAGCTCGGCCGGGGAGTGGTCGATCATGGTCGTGACCATCCGGCGGAAGCCGACATAGAGACCCATCTGCACGGTCACCAGCACGATCGAGAAGATGATGCCGATGATGGTCGCGATGAAGCGCAGCCTGTCATGGAACAGGTTTCGCGACGCAAGCCTGAACTGCAACGACATGAACCAAAACCACCCGAAGGCCCCGGGCCTATTTCAGCCGGTTACGGCGGCGATGTCCACGCCGCATCGCCTGGCGGCGACTGTGGCGCTTTGTCATTCGGAGCGGTCGTGGCGCTGGAGACACGGAGGATGGCTCCAACCCTCGGTGTCGCGAACGCCGATGAGAGGCGAGAGCCGTCCGCCATCACGAGGTGTCGTCCCGGCGAACGCAGGGACCCATAACCCCGGAAAGTTGTTGGTGAGCTCGGTCTCCGCGATCGCGTACGACCGATACATCACGCGGTATGGGTCCCCGCGTTCGCCGGGACGACAGTTGTGGGCGTGGTGACTGCGCCGGCTACTTCGCGCCGACCGCCTTCTTGCGCCAGGCCAGATGCACGGCGCAGGTGCAGCCGGCCGGATGACTGGCGAGCTCCGCGGGCGCGGCGTCGTTGGCTGCTGCGGGAGCGGGCGCAGCGGTTGCGCGAGGCGTCTCTGCCTGCTGGCCGCCCCTCGCCGGGATGTAGTTCAGGATCGGCGCCAGCCAGCGCTCGACCTCGGTCACCGTCATGCCCTTGCGCGCGGCGTAGTCCTCGACCTGGTCGCGCTCGATCTTGCCGACGCCGAAATAGAAGCTCTCCGGCGAGGCGAAATAGAGGCCCGAGACCGACGAGCCCGGCCACATCGCAAAGCTCTCGGTCAAGCGGACGCCGGCATTCTTCTCGGCATCGAGCAGCTCGAACAAGGTCGCCTTCTCGGTGTGGTCGGGCTGCGCCGGATAGCCGGGGGCCGGGCGGATGCCCTGATACTTCTCCAGGATCAGGTCATCGGCGGAGAGCGCCTCGTCCGGGGCGTAGGCCCAGAACTCGCGGCGGACGCGGGCATGCAGGCGTTCGGCAAAGGCTTCGGCGAGGCGGTCGGCCAGTGCCTTGACCAGGATCGAGGAGTAGTCGTCATTGGCGTTCTTGAAGCGGTCGGCGACGGCGTCCTCGCCGAGGCCCGTCGTGACGACGAAGCCGCCGACATAGTCCGGCACGCCGGCATCCACAGGCGCGACGAAATCGGACAACGCGGTGTTGAAGCGGCCCTCGCGCTTCTCGAGTTGCTGCCGCAGCGTGTGCAGCGTCGCGATCTCCTGGGTGCGGCCGTCGTCGGCATAGAGCACGATGTCGTCGCCGACGGCGTTCGCCGGCCAGAAGCCGATCACGGCGCGCGCCGTGAACCACTTCTCGTCGACGATGCGCTCGAGCATCTTCAGCGCGTCGTCATACAGCGCCCGCGCGGCCTCGCCGACCTTGGCATCGTCGAGGATGCCAGGAAAACGACCGGCGAGCTCCCAGGTCTGGAAGAACGGAGTCCAGTCGATATAGGGCACGAGCTCGGCGAGGTCATAGTCGACGAACGTCTTGGTGCCGAGGAAGGTCGGCTTCACCGGCTTCGCCTTGGCGAAGTCGATCTTCGGCGCGTTGGCGCGGGCGTCCGCGAGCTTCAGCCGCTTCTTGTCGGCCTGGCCGCGCAGATGCGCCGCGGCGATCTTCTGATACTCGCTGCGAACCTCCGTGGCGTAGGCATCCTTGCGCTCCGGCGACAGCAGTGAGGAGGCGACGCCGACGGCGCGGCTGGCGTCGTTGACGTGAACGACCGGGCCATTCTGGTAGTTCGGATCGATCTTGACCGCAGTATGGACGCGGCTCGTTGTGGCGCCGCCGATCAGCAGCGGCACATTGAGACCCTGGCGCTCCAGCTCGGACGCCAGATAGGCCATCTCGTCGAGCGAAGGCGTGATCAGGCCGGACAGGCCGACGATGTCGGCGTTCTCGGCCTTCGCCGTCTCGATGATCCTGGCCGCGGGCACCATGACGCCGAGGTCGATGACCTCGAAATTGTTGCACTGGAGCACGATGCCGACGATGTTCTTGCCGATGTCGTGGACGTCGCCCTTGACGGTGGCGAGCACGATCTTGCCGGCGTTGGAGCGCTCATTGCCGCGGCCCTTGTTGGCGGCCTTCTCCGCCTCCATGAACGGCATCAGATAGGCGACTGCCTGCTTCATCACGCGCGCCGACTTCACCACCTGCGGCAGGAACATCTTGCCGTCGCCGAAGAGGTCGCCGACCACGTTCATGCCGGCCATCAGCGGGCCTTCGATGACGTCGAGCGGCCGGGTCGCGGCGGCGCGGGCCTCTTCGGTGTCCATATCGATGAACTCGGTGATCCCATGCACCAGCGCGTGGCTCAGCCGCTTGCCGACCGGCCATTCGCGCCACGCGAGATCGGCCTCCTTGGTCTGCTTGCCCTGGCCGCGAAACTTCTCTGCCAGCGCCAGCAGCCGCTCGGACGCGCCGGGGTCGCGGTTGAGCACGACGTCCTCGCACACCTGGCGCAGCTCCGGATCGATGTCGTCATAGACGATCATCTGGCCGGCATTGACGATGCCCATGTCCATGCCCGCCTTGATGGCGTGATACAGGAACACCGAATGCATGGCTTCGCGCACCGGCTCGTTGCCGCGGAACGAGAAGGAGAGATTGGACACGCCGCCGGAAATGTGGGCATGCGGCAGGTTATGGCGGATCCAGCGTGTCGCTTCGATGAAGTCGACGCCGTAGTTATTGTGCTCTTCCAGCCCGGTAGCGATCGCGAAGATGTTCGGATCGAAGATGATGTCTTCCGGTGGGAAGCCGACCGTCTCGACCAGGATCTTGTAGGCGCGGGCGCAGATCTCGGTCTTGCGCTGATAGGTGTCGGCCTGGCCGGTCTCGTCGAATGCCATCACCACGACCGCGGCGCCGTGCCGGCGCGCGATCTTCGCTTCGTGAATGAACTTCTCCTCGCCCTCCTTGAGCGAGATCGAGTTCACCACCGGCTTGCCCTGCACGCATTTCAGGCCGGCCTCGATGACGTGGAATTTCGAGGAGTCGACCATCACCGGCACGCGGGCGATGTCCGGCTCGGCGGCGACGAGGTTGAGGAAGGTCCGCATCGCGGCTTCCGAATCGAGCAGGCCCTCGTCCATGTTGACGTCGATGACCTGGGCGCCGTTCTCGACCTGGTCGCGCGCGACCTGCAGCGCCGCGGTGTAGTCGCCGGCGGTGATCAGCTTGCGGAATTTCGCCGAGCCGGTGACGTTGGTGCGCTCGCCGACATTGACGAAGGGAATGGCGGGCGTCAGCTCGAACGGCTCCAGGCCCGACAGCCGCAGCCGCGGCGCGATCTCGGGCACGGCGCGCGGCTTGTGCGGGGCAACGGCGGCGGCGATCGCGGCGATATGGTCGGGGGTGGTGCCGCAGCAGCCGCCGACGATGTTGACGAGGCCGGCCGACGCGAACTCGCCGATCAGTCGCGCCATGTAGGCCGGCGTCTCGTCGTACTGGCCGAACTCGTTGGGCAGGCCGGCATTGGGATAGGCGCAGACCAGCGTGTCGGCGACGCGGCCGATGTCGGCGACATGCGCGCGCAGATCCTCGGCGCCGAGCGCACAGTTGAAGCCGATGGTCAGCGGCTTGGCATGACGGACCGAATTCCAGAACGCCTCCGGCATCTGGCCCGAGAGCAGGCGGCCGGACTTGTCGGTGATGGTGCCCGAGATCATCACGGGCACGTCGATGCCGCGCTCCTCGCAGAGCTCGGCGATGGCGTACAGCGCCGCCTTGGCGTTGAGCGTGTCGAAAATGGTCTCGAGCAGCAGGATGTCGGCGCCGCCATCCAAGAGCCCGCGCGCCTGCTCGCCATAGGCGAGCCGGAGATCGTCGAAGGTCACGGCGCGGTAGCCGGGGTTCGACACGTCAGGCGAGATCGAGGCGGTGCGGTTGGTCGGACCCATCGCGCCGGCAACGAAGCGCTGTTTGCCGTCCTCGGCGGCGACGCGGGTCGCGGCATTGCGCGCGAGCCGGGCGCCCTCGCGGTTGAGCTCGTAGATGATGTCGGAGAGGTCGTAATCGGCCTGCGCGATCGAGGTCGCCGAGAACGTATTGGTGGCGACGATATCGGCCCCGGCGCGCAGATATTGCGCGTGGATGTCCTCGATGGCGTCGGGCTGCGTGAGGATCAGCAGGTCGTTGTTGCCGCGGAGGTCACGATGGAAGTCGCGGAACCGCTCGCTGCGGAAGGCGGCCTCGTCGAGCTGCAGCGCCTGGATCATCGTGCCCATGGCGCCGTCGAGAATCAGGATGCGCTCGCGGGCAGCGTCAAGGAAGGCGGTACGCGCTGGAGATACAGGGGCGGACATCAGGCGGCAGCCTTGTTGGCGGACTTCGGACGGATGCCGAGCAGATGGCTGATCGCGAACACGAGGTCGGCGCGGTTCATGGTGTAGAAATGGAAGGTGTCGACGCCATGCTTGGCGAGCTTTTGCACCTGGCCTGCGGCGACGGTCGCCGCGACCAGCTTGCGGGTCTCGGGATCGTCGTCGAGACCGTCGAATTTTTCGGCCAGCCAGTCCGGCACCGTCGTGCCGGCGCGGGTCACGAAGCCGCGCGCCTGCTTGAAATTGTGCATCGGCATGATGCCGGGCACGATCGGGATCGTAATGCCGCGGGCGCGGACACGGTCGAGGTATCGGAAGTAGAGATCGTTGTCGAAGAACACCTGGGTGATGGCGCGGGTGGCGCCGGCGTCAACCTTGGCCTTGAGCATGTCGATGTCGGCGTCGAAGTCGCGGCTCTCGGGGTGCTTCTCCGGATAGGCCGAGACCGAGACCTCGATATCGGGATGGCGCTTCTTGATGCCGGCGATCAGCTCGGGCGAGCTCTGATAGCCTTCGGCATGGGTGTAGTAGGGCGTGCCGATGCCGCCGGGCGGATCGCCGCGCAGCGCCACAATGTGGCGGACGCCGACCTCGTGATAGCGGTCGACGACCTCGTCGATCTCGTGGCGCGAAGCGCCGACGCAGGTGAGATGCGCCGCCGGCAGCAGCGCGGTTTCCTTCAGGATGCGCGCGATCGTGGCGTGGGTGCGCTCGCGCGTCGAGCCGCCGGCACCATAGGTCACCGAGACGAAGCTCGGCTCCAGCGGGGCGAGGCGCTCGATCGAGGCCCACAGCGTCCGGTCCATCTCCTCGGTCTTCGGCGGGAAGAACTCGAACGAGATCTTCGGCCGGGGAATCGCGGTGTGGCCGTCGGCAATGGCGGTGGCGAGGTCGGTCATGGCAACGCAGGTTCCGGCTGGGGCGTAAATTTCAACTCAAGAGGGGATCGGCCTCTGGATGTGCCAAGATAAGGGAAGGGCGCTGCAATAAACAGCCCACCAGAAATGGGATTTGGCCCACTGATATGGCAAGAAGCGGATTTTTGAGGAGCTATTGGAAATGCATAGTGGGACGATAAAGGTAAACAATATCAAAGGTTATCGATTATGGCGAAGGGGTTTTTATCAATTATGAATGTGGGATAGTTTGGTTTCGTTGATGTATACAATCGTATTGTCCCAACATTAGGTCCAGCCATCCACTGCATTTCCGGCAGGTCACCATCGCTTCCAGCCCATTGTGGCGCGCCTCGCAGTCATTAGGTTGAAGCCATGATCCCGATTTCAGTCCTCGACCTCTCCGTCACCACCACCGCCACGCCGGCGTCAGTGGCGCTGCGTAACAGCATCGACCTGGCCCGTCACGTCGATCAGCTCGGCTACGTCCGCTACTGGCTGGCCGAGCACCACAGCCTGCCGTCGGTGGCGAGCCCGTCGCCCGACATCATGATTGGGCAGATCGCGGCAGCGACGCAGCACATCCGCGTCGGCTCCGGCGGCGTGATGCTGCCCAACCATGCGCCGCTGGTGGTCGCGGAGCGCTTCAAGATGCTGGAGGCACTGTTTCCCGGCCGGATCGATCTCGGCCTGGGCCGCGCGCCCGGCACCGACGGCACCACGGCCTATGCGCTGCGCAGCCGGCTCGACCGTCGTGAGGGCGATGACTTCCTGGAGCGGCTGCATGAGCTGATGCTGTGGGAGACCCGCGAGTTCCCCGCCGGCCATCCCTACAACAACGTGATCGCCATGCCCGATGATGCGCCGCTGCCGCCGATCTGGCTGCTCGGCTCCAGCGACTATTCCAGCGAGCTGGCGGCGCAGCTCGGCATGGGGTTCGGCTTCGCGCATCATTTCGCGAGCCACGATGCCGTGGATGCGATGCGGACCTACCGCGCGCATTTCACACCGTCGCGCTGGCGCTCGCAGCCGCATGCGATCCTGGCAGTCGCAGTGGTGACAGCCGAGACCGACGCCGAGGCCGAGCGGCTGGCGTCGTCGATGGACCTCAACCGCTTGCGGCGCGACCGCGGCCAGTTCCTGCCGCTGCCGAGCCCGGAGGAAGCGGCGGCGTACATGTATACAGACGCGGACCGGGCCTCGATCGCGCGCAACCGCTCGCGGCTGTTCGTGGGCGCGCCGGCGACGGTGCGGGCCAAGCTCGATCCGATGATCGCAGCGAGCCAGGCCGACGAGCTGATGGTGATCACCGCGATCTACGATCACGACGCCCGCAAGCGCTCCTACAGCCTGCTCGCCGACGCCTTCGGCCTCGAGCGGAAGGCGGCGGCATAAGCAGGACGGCGCTGGTCTCACCATGTGATCAGCGGCGCGCGATGCAGGAAGCTGTCGTCGCTCACCTGATCCACCACGAAGCGCGCGACGTCGGCCCGCGCGATCGTGCCGCCGTGAAAGCCGGCGAGATCCGTCAGTGCACGCAGCTTCTGCCCGCCAGGCTTGTCGTTCAGCATGGCGGGGCGAACGATGAGCCAATCGAGCCCGCTGTCGCGAATGACGGCCTCCTGCCGGTTCTTGTCCGCGTAGACGTTGCGCAGCAGCAGCGGCAGGATCAGCCGGTCGTAGACGAAGCCGCCATGGCCGCGGCTGTCGCCGGCGCCGATGCCGGTGATGGCGACCAGACGCGCGACATGCTCGGCCTTCATCGCTTTGACGAGCGCGCGCGTCGAGGTCGAGAGCGTCGTGACCTCGCGGAACGGACTGAGCGGTGTGCCCAGTGAGCTGATCACGGCGTTCTGTCCCTTGAGCGCCTTGCGCAGCGTAGCTTCGTCGCGGGCATCGCCGACGATCAATTGCGCGCCTTGCAGATCCCCGGCCCTCTCCGGCGAGCGCACCAGCGCGGTGACGTGATGGCCGCGCGCCAGCGCGTCGCGCACGATCAGCCGTCCGGTGCCGCCGGTCGCGCCGAGCACGAGGATGTTGGGCTTCATGGTGACGCCATCGTTCGTTTGATTGGTCATGATGACCTCCTTGGATTGCGCGGGACGCTCTCATGGAGACGTCCCGCAGACGCATGGGGTGTGCCGTCAGGCGACGGTCGCGATCTCGGCGACGAAGTCGCGATAGGAGCGCAAGGGGCGCCCGAGCAGCGCGGTCAGGCGGGCGACGTCGCCATCGTCCGGCACCATGCCGTCGGTCTGAAAGCGCTCGCTCATCAGCCGCATGTCGAACGCCATCCAGCTCGGCATGAGCTGCCGCAGGTTGGTCTCGAAGCCCGCGGTGTTGTCGCCGCCATAGCCGATCGGACGCCCCAGCACCTCGGACCAGACAGCGGCGGCATCGGCGCCGTTCAGCGTGTCGGGGCCGACAAGGTTGATCCGCATCAGCGGCAGCGGCGTCGAGGATTGCTCGCGGCGGATCAGATCGATGGCCGCGATCTCGCCGATGTCACGGGCATCGATCATGGCGAGGCCTTTGCTGCCGATCGGCATCGGGTACACGCCGTAGCCGCGCACGACGTCCCTGATCGTGAGATCGTTGTTCATGAAGTAGGCCGGCCGCAGGATGGTGGCGTGGAGGCCCATCTGCTCGATCATCCGCTCGACGGCGAATTTGCCGGCGAAGTGCGGCACGTTGACGTAGACGTCGCTGTGGATCACCGAGAGATAGACGATCCGCTCGATGCCGGCCTCGCGAGCGATGTTGAGCGCGACCAGCGCCTGGGTGAATTCGTCTGATGTGACGGCGTTGAGCAGAAACAGCGTCGAGACGCCAGAGAACGCGCCGCGGAGCGAATCGATGTCGAGCAGGTCGCCTTGGGCGATCTGAACGCCCGCTGGAAAGTTGGCCTTGGCGGGATCGCGGACGAGGGCGCGGACATCGGCGCCGCGCTTGACGAGCTGTTCGACGACGCGGCGGCCGACATTTCCAGTGGCGCCGGTCACGAGGATGGTCATGGGGATCACTCCGGGTTGGCTTGTTGGGACACCCGGAAGATATTGATCCACACGCGAGCCAATAGACGCTATATCTGGACAGGTCGTCTCACTGGTGGAACGGATGGATCTGCTTGCGCTCGCCGATTTCAACCTCGTCGCCCGCCACGGCGGCTTCGGCCGTGCCGCCCGCGCCAGCGGTCGTCCCAAGGCGACGCTGTCCCGCCGGGTCGGCGAGCTGGAAGCGAGCCTGGATCTCAGGCTCATCGAGCGCGGCGGACGCGCGCTGAAGCTGACCGAGGAGGGGCGGGCGCTGTTCGAGCGCGCGGGGGTGCTGCTGACCGAGCTCGACGAGACGGTCGCCGCCATTTCCTCCGGCGGCGACAAGCCGCGCGGCCGGTTGCGGATCAGTGCGCCGCTGCTGTTCTCGCAGACCGCGATGGGCAAGCTCGCCGCCGCGTTTGCGCTTCGATATCCGGAGGTCCGTCTCGACGTGACCACCGACGACCGCACCGTCGACATGGTCGAGGAAGGCTATGACCTGGTGATCCGGGTCAATCCCGATCCCGATGAAAGCCTGGTTGGACGCATCTTCCTGCGCGACCGACTGGTGGTCGTGGCGAGCCCAGGCCTGACGCGGCCGGCGGATCACGCCGTCGTTCCAGCGGTCGTGCGCGGCAGCGATCAGAACGCAGTCTGGGAGGTGAAAGCGCCGGCGGCACGATCGCGCATCGCGTTCGACCCCATCCTTCGCCTGTCGTCGCTGATCATGGTTCGCGATGCGGTCCGCGCGGGCGTCGGCGCCGCGTGCCTGCCGCTGTCGCTCGTCAGCCACGATCTGGCGGCCGGCCGGCTGGCGCATTGGGGCGATCTGGACGCGCCCGCCATCGCGCTGTGGACGCTCTATCCATCGCGCCGGCTGCTGAGCGCGCGCGTCTCCGCCTTCCTCGACTTCCTGAAGGAGGCGTTCCCGACGGGAACGCCCGCTGAGCTGGCGGCCTATATCGAAGCGTGAGCCCCGATCACTCCATCCGCTCGCTGAACGTCGCGCGGAACGGATGCGCCGGATAGACGCCGACGATGCGCAGCTCGCGCGAGAAGAACTTCAGCTCCTCCAGCGCGAAGGCCAGCCCCTTGTCGTTGGGATGGCCGTCGACGTCGGCGTAGAACTGCGTCGCGAAGAAGTTGCCGTCGACCATGTAGCTCTCGAGCTTGGTCATGTTGACGCCGTTGGTGGCGAAGCCGCCGAGCGCCTTGTACAGCGCGGCCGGCAGGTTGCGGACGCGGAACACGAAGCTCGTCACCAGCGGCCCGGAATTCTGCTCGGCCCACTGCTCCTGGCGCGCCAGCACGACGAAGCGGGTGGTGTTGTGGGCCTCGTCCTCGATGTCCTCGGCGAGGATGTCGAGGCCGTAGATCTCGGCGGCCAGCCGCGAGGCGATTGCCGCCACGCTCTTGTCGCCGCGCTGCGAGACGTCCCGCGCGCTGCCCGCGGTGTCGCCGGCGACGATCGGCCGGACGCCGAGCTGGCGGATGATGCGGCGGCACTGGCCGAGCGCGTGGACGTGGCTCTCGACCGTCTTGATGTCGGCGAGCCTGGTGCCCTTCAGCGCCATCAGCTGGTGGCGCACCGGCAGGAACCATTCGCCGATGATGTAGAGGCCCGAGGCTGGCAGCAGATGGTGGATGTCGGCGACGCGGCCGGCGACCGAATTCTCGATCGGGATCATGCCGAGATCGGCCTCGCCGGAGGAGATCGCGCTCAGCGCGTCCTCGAAGGTCGCGCAGGGCATGGCCTCGGCGGTCGGATAGGCCTCGGAGATGGCGATGTGGGAATTGGCTCCCGGCTCGCCCTGGAATGCGATTTTCAAGATCTTGCTCATGGTGGGCCTTCTAGCAGCTCAAGCCTTTGTCAATTAAGCCTTGGACAGCAGCCGGCGTGCGGTTTCGAGGTCGGCCGCGGTGTCGACGCCGCGCGGCACGGCGTCGACCACCATCACGTCGATGCGCATGCCGTCCTCCAGCGCCCGCAGCTGTTCCAGCTTCTCCTGCTGCTCCAGCGGCGATGGCGGCAGGCTGACGAAGCGCTCCAGCGCCGCCCTGCGGTAGGCGTAGAGGCCGATGTGATGGTACCTCGGTCCGTCGCCATGCGGCGCCGTGGCCCGGGTGAAATACAGCGCGCGCAGGCGCCGTCCACCGACAGGCGAGCCGACCGCCTTGACGACGTTCGGATTGAGGCTCTCCTCCTCGGTATGGATCTGCGCGGCAAGGGTCGCGATGTCGACCGCGGGATCCTCCAGCGGCGGCAGCACGTCGCTGATGTTCTGCGGGTCGATGGTCGGGAAATCGCCCTGCAGGTTGACCACGATCTCGGCCTCGCGGGCAGGGTCGAGCTTGCACATGGCCTCGTAGATGCGGTCTGACCCCGAGGGATGATCCGGCCTGGTCATGACCACCTCGCCACCCGCGGCAGCGACAGCCGCAGCAATCTCCGGCGTGTCCGTTGCCACGGCCACCCGGCCGATTCCCGCCTCCTGCGCGCGCCGGAGCACCTGCACGATCATCGGCTGGCCGGCGATGTCGAGCAGCGGCTTGCCGGGCAGGCGGGTCGAGGCCATGCGGGCCGGGATCAGCACGAGGATTTTGGACTTGGTCATCCGGGAAACGGCAGGTCGGAGCCGGTCGCAACAGCGCGGCCGGGCTTGATGGGGACAGCGAAAGCGGCCCGCTTATACGGGTTGCCAGAGCACGGGCAAACCGATATCTCACTTCTGCCGCAGGGGGAGGCGCGACGGCTCGATTCCGCTCGATGCCTTCACGAGTCCTTTCTCGAATCCTGGGGCGACTCACGGTCGCGGCCCCGCGGCCCCCAAGCAATGAAATCCGCCCTCGGAGCCTGATTCCAAAATGGACTCCTTCGAACTGAACAAAATCCTCGGCGCCGTCCTGGCCGCCTGTCTGGTCGTGCTGGTCACGAGCTTTTCCGCCGGCGCGCTGTTCGCGCCGAAAATGCCGGAGAAGCCGGGTTTCGAGATCGCGGTGAAGGAGGCCGAGGGCGCAGGCAAGGAAGCCGCTGCGCCGGCCGCAGCCGAGCCGATCGAGAAGCTGCTGCAGACCGCCTCGGTCGAGAAGGGCGCCGCCGCTGCCAAGAAGTGCGCGGCCTGCCACACCTTCGACAAGGGCGGCAAGAATGCCGTCGGCCCCAACCTCTACGGCATCGTCGGCGACAAGATCGGCGAAGGCCGCGGCTTCAAATTCTCGGCAGCGATGGCGGCCAAGGGCGGCACCTGGACGATCGAGGAACTCAACCACTTCATCACCAATCCGAAGGGTTACATCCCGGGCACCGCGATGGGGTTTGCCGGCATCCAGAAGGACTCGGAGCGCGCCGACGTGCTGGCCTATCTGAACTCGCTGTCGGACAACCCGGCGCCGCTGCCGACCGCAGCCAAGTGATCCGCTGCAGACCTCCAGTTTCCGACGGCCGGGCCCCAAGCCCGGCCGTTTTGCTTTGCGGGGCGAATTTCGCCGCATTTGGGACCTTTGGTCGCATCCACCTCGTTCACAACCCGGTATCATGAGGAAAAAGCAAGGTTATTGGTCGAAACCTTGCCGTATATTGGTCCCCTGAATGGAACGGGTTCACGGGCTGGAGCACCCTGGCTGAGGCCGGCGAAACCTGCCCTTGCGAATTGGGTTACGATCGAACGTTGGATCTTTGAGCAGCAGCGGCCACGGCCGACCACCTGCTTCAAGCGGTCTTATTCAGAGGAAGTCTCATTTGACGATTACCCGACGACAGCTCCTGCAGAGCAGCGTCTTCGCTGCGATGACCCCGGCGCTCGGCACCGCCGCCAGCCTCGTCCCGCTCGACGCCGCGCAGGCGCAGGCCGGCGAGCAACTGGTCTGGCGCCACGGCCTGTCGCTGTTCGGCGAGATCAAGTACCCGGCCGACTTCAAGCGCTTCGACTACGTCAATCCCGACGCGCCCAAGGGCGGCACAGCGCGGATGATCTCGCTCGGCACCTTCGATAATTTCAACATCGTCGTGATGTATGTGAAGGGCAACATCGCCTCCGCGGCGGGGCTGGTCTACGAGACCCTGATGACGCGGTCGCAGGACGAGGTGTCGACCGAATACGGCCTGCTCGCCGAGTCGGCGGCGTATCCGGACGACTACTCCTGGGTCATCTACCGCCTGCGCAAGGAAGCGCGCTGGAACGACGGCAAGCCGGTGACGCCCGAGGACGTCATCTTCTCGCTGGACGTCCTGAAGAAGAACAGCCCGCACTACTCGTCCTATTATCGTCATGTCGTGAAGGCCGAGAAGACCGGCGATCTCGAGGTCAAGTTCACCTTCGACGGCCCGGGCAATCGCGAGCTGCCGCACATCGTCGGCGAGCTGCTGGTGCTGCCGAAACACTGGTGGGAAGGCACCGACGCGCAGGGCCGCAAGCGCGACGTCACCGCGACGACCCTGGAGCCGCCGCTCGGCTCGAGCCCGTATCGCGTCAAGGAGTTCGTGCCCGGCCGCTCGATCAAGATGGAGCGTGTCAAGGATTACTGGGGCGCCAACCTGCCGGTCCAGATCGGGCAGAACAATTTCGACGAGCTGCAGTTCGAATATTTCCGCGACAACATCGTCGCCCTCGAGGCCTTCAAGGCCGACCAGGCCGACTGGATCAACGAGAACTCCGCCAAGCAATGGGCGACGGCCTACGACTTCCCGGCCATCAACGACAAGCGCGTGGTCAAGGACGAATTCCCGATCAGCGATTCCGGCCGCATGCAGGGCTTCGCCTTCAACCTGCGGCGTCCGCAATTCCAGGACGCGCGGCTGCGGCGCGCCTTCAACTACGCCTTCGATTTCGAGGAGATGAACAAGCAGCTGTTCTACGGCCAGTACAAGCGGATCAACAGCTACTTCGAAGGCACCGATCTGGCCTGTTCCGGGCTGCCGCAGGGCCAGGAGCTGCAGATCCTCGAGGAGCTGCGCGACAAGGTGCCGCCGGACGTGTTCACTACGGTCTACCAGGCCCCGGTGGGCGGCAATCCCGAGAACGTTCGCGCCAATCTGCGAGAGGCCACCAGGCTGCTGAAGGACGCAGGCTTCGAGATCAAGGACCGCAAGCTCGTCGATCCCGCCGGCAAGCCGGTCACGGTCGAACTCCTGGTCCAGGACCCGTCGTCCGAGCGCATCGTGCTGTTCTACAAGCCGTCGCTGGAGCGCCTCGGCGTCGCGGTGACGGTCCGCCAGGTCGATAACGTCCAGTATGAGAACCGGGTGCGCACCTTCGACTACGACATGATCATCGACGTCTGGGGGCAGTCGCTGTCGCCCGGCAACGAGCAGCGCGATTTCTGGGGCTCCAAGGCCGCCGACGAACCCGGCTCGAAGAACACGATTGGCATCAAGAATCCCGCCGTCGACGCGCTGATCGAGAAGATCATCTACGCCAAGGATCGCGCCTCGCTCGAAGCCGCGACGCACGCGCTGGATCGGGTGCTGCTGTGGAATTTCTACGTCGTCCCGCAGTTCACCTATCCGTTTTCGCGCAGCGCGCGCTGGGACCGCTTCAGCCATTTCACGCCATTCCCGAAATATGCGCGGTCCGGCTGGCCGAATCTGTGGTGGTACGATGCCGACAAGGCCGCCAAGGTGAAGCGCTCTTGAGCCGGCTTTCTCATTTGTCGCGGCGCGGCGTGCTCGGGCTTGGGCTCGGCGCGCTCACGGCGCCGTTGCTCACGCCGGCCAAGGCCGCGGAGTTCGGCGCCGAGGCCCACGGCATGTCGGCGTTCGGCGATTTGAAATATCCCGCCGACTTCCGGCAGTTCGACTACGTCAATCCCGACGCGCCGAAGGGCGGGCTGTTCTCGCTGATCCCCTCGGTGCGCGCCTACAACCAGTCCTACCAGACGTTCAACTCGTTCAATGCCTATGTCCTCAAGGGCGAGGGCGCCCAGGGCATGGACATGACGTTCGCGACCTTGATGGTGCGCGCGAGCGACGAGCCGGACGCGGTGTATGGGCTGGTCGCGAAGTCCGTCGCGATATCAGCGGACAAGCTGAGCTATCGTTTCACGCTCCGTCCCGAGGCGCGCTTCCACGACGGCACGAAGATCACGGCACATGACGTCGCGTTCTCGCTGAACACCTTGAAGGAAAAGGGCCACCCGCTGATCGTCGTGCAGCTGCGCGACTTCGTGAAGGCCGAGGCGCTCGACGATGCGACCGTCGTGGTGAGCTTCGTCGAGAAGCGCGCACGCGACGTGCCGCTCTACGTCGTGACCCTGCCGATCTTCTCCAAGGCCTGGTACGCCAACCGCGCCTTCGACGAGAATCCGCTCGACGTGCCGCTCGGCTCCGGCCCCTACAAGGTCGGCAAATACGAGATCAACCGCTACGTCGAATTCGAGCGCGTCAAGGACTGGTGGGCCGCCGATCTGCCGGTCAGCCGCGGCATGTATAATTTCGACATCGTCCGCTACGAGTTCTATCGCGACCGCGACGTCGCCTTCGAGGGCTTCACCGCCAAGAGCTATCTGTTCCGCGAGGAGTTCACCTCGCGCATCTGGGCGACGCGCTACGATTTCCCGGCGATCAAGGACGGCCGCGTCAAGCGCGAGCTGCTGCCGGACGAGACGCCGTCCGGCGGACAGGGCTGGTTCATCAACACCCGCCGCGACAAGTTCAAGGACCCGCGCGTCCGCCAGGCGCTGACCTACGCGTTCGACTTCGAATGGACCAACAAGACCATCATGTACGGCGCCTATGCGCGCACCGTGTCGCCGTTCCAGAACTCCGACATGGTCGCGGTCGGGCCGCCGTCGCCGGAGGAGCTGAAGCTCCTCGAGCCGTTCCGCGGCCAGGTGCCCGACGATGTGTTTGGCGAGCCTTTTGTCCCTCCCGTCTCCGATGGCTCGGGGCAGGATCGCACGCTGCTGCGCAAGGCCACGCAACTGCTGCAGCAGGCCGGCCTGCCGGTGAAGGACGGCAAGCGGCTGCTACCGAATGGCGAGGTGTTCGCGATCGAGTTCCTGATCGACGAGGTCTCGTTCAAGCCGCATCACGGCACCCTGATCAAGAACCTGCAGACGCTCGGCATCGACGCCGATCTGCGCATCGTCGACGCTGTGCAGTATCGCGCCCGCGTCGAGGATTTCGATTTCGACATCACGGTGCAGCGGTTGTCGATGTCGCCGACCCCCGGCGACAGCCTGCGGCCGTATTTCACCTCGGACGCGGCCAAGACCAAGGGCTCCTACAATCTCGGCGGCATCAGCAATCCCGCGATCGACGCGCTGGTCAACAAGGCGATTTCGGCGGAGACCCGCATCGAGCTGACCTTGGCCTGCCGGGCGCTTGATCGCGTGTTCCGCGCCGGCCACTACTGGATACCGCAATGGTATCGCCAGACCCACCCGATCGCCTATTGGGATCAGTTCAGCCACCCGCCGAAGCCGCCGAAATACGCCTCGGGCGTCGGCGCCCCCGACATCTGGTGGTACGATGCCGCCAAAGCCGCAAAGCTGGAGCAGGCGAAGTAGTTCATGGCCGCCTATATCGCCCGTCGCATCCTGCTGATGCTCCCGACCCTGCTCGGGATCCTCTTCATCTCCTTCGTCGTGGTGCAGTTCGCGCCGGGCGGCCCGGTCGAGCGCGTCATCGCGCAACTGACCGGCGCCGACACCGGCGGCACCTCGCGCATCTCGGGCGGCAGTGGTTCGGATTTCGGCGCGCGGCCGCCGGGACAGGTGGGATCCGGCGGCGAGCTGAACTCGAAATATCGCGGTGCGCAGGGGCTCGATCCCGCCTTCATCAAGCAGCTCGAAAAGCAGTTCGGCTTCGACAAGCCGGCGCCGGAGCGGTTCGCGCTGATGGTGTGGAATTTCGCGCGCTTCGATTTCGGCAAGAGCTATTTCCGCGACACGAGCGTGCTGCAGCTCATCAAGGAGAAGCTGCCGGTGTCGATGTCGCTCGGCATCTGGATGACCCTGCTGACCTACCTGATCTCGATCCCGCTGGGGATCCGCAAGGCGGTGCAGGACGGCTCGCGCTTCGACGTCTGGACCTCGGCCGTGATCATCATCGGCTACGCCATTCCGGGCTTCCTGTTCGCGATCCTGCTCATCATCCTGTTCGCTGGCGGCTCGTTTCTCAACATCTTCCCGCTGCGCGGGCTGACGTCGGATGGCTGGTCGGACTTCCCGTGGTACTGGAAGATCATCGACTATTTCTGGCATCTCACTTTGCCGCTGGTATCGATGGCGCTCGGCGCCTTCGCGACCATGACGCTGCTGACCAAGAACTCGTTCCTCGACGAGATCCGCAAGCAATATGTCATGACCGCGCGCGCCAAGGGCTGCAGCGAGAACCAGGTTCTGTACGGCCACGTGTTCCGCAACGCCATGCTGATCGTGATCGCCGGCTTTCCAGGCACCTTCATCAACGCCTTCTTCTCCGGCTCGCTGCTGATCGAGACCATCTTCTCGCTCGACGGCCTTGGCCTGTTGTCGTTCGAGAGCATTCTCAATCGGGACTATCCCGTTGTGTTCGGCAATCTCTTCATCTTTTCGCTGCTCGGCCTCGCGATCAACCTGATCTCGGATCTGACCTACATGTGGATCGATCCGCGGATCGACTTCGAGGCGCGGGAGGTCTGATGACGATCACAGCCACCCCTCCGGTCGAGACCAAGGCGCAGGCCCCGCTCGGCGAGGCCGTGCCGCCGACGCGGCACCGCTTCCGGCCGTCGCCGCTCAATCAGCGCCGCTGGCAGAACTTCAAGGCCAACCGCCGCGGCTTCTGGTCGCTGTGGATCTTCCTGTTCCTGTTCGTGGTGTCGCTGTTCGCCGAGCTGATCGCCAATGATCGGCCGTTCCTGATCAAGTTCGACGGCCACCTGTACTTCCCGGCGTTCGTCACCTATCCGGAAACGGCATTCGGTGGCGACTTCGAGACCGCCGCGGACTATCGTGATCCGTATCTGCAGAAGCTGATTGCGGACAAGGGCGGCACGGTGATCTGGCCGCTGGTCCGCTACTCCTACGCCACGCACAATCTCGATCTGCCGACGCCGGCGCCATCGCCGCCGACCTGGATGCTGACGGAGGCACAGTGCAAATCCGTGGTCGAGAAGAAGGGGCTGAAGAGCTGCCGGGATCTCGAATACAACTGGCTCGGCACCGACGACCAGGGCCGCGACGTCGTCGCACGGCTGATCTACGGCTTCCGCATCTCCGTTTTGTTCGGCCTGTCGCTGACGTTCTTCTCCTCGATCATCGGCATCGCCGCCGGCGGCGTGCAGGGTTATTTCGGCGGCTGGGTCGATCTGTTGTTCCAGCGCTTCATCGAGATCTGGAACGCGATTCCCTATCTCTATCTGCTCCTGATCCTGTCGGCGGTGCTGGTGCCCGGCTTCTTCACGCTGCTCGGGATCATGCTGCTGTTCTCTTGGGTCTCGCTGGTCGGCCTGGTGCGCGCTGAATTCCTGCGCGGCCGCAATTTCGAGTACATCCAGGCGGCGCGCGCGCTCGGCGTCTCCAACGCCGTCATCATGGTCCGCCATCTCCTGCCGAACGCGATGGTCGCGACCATGACCTTCCTGCCCTTCATCGTGTCGAGCTCGGTGATGACCCTGACCGCGCTCGACTTCCTCGGCTTTGGCCTGCCGCCGGGATCGCCGTCGCTGGGCGAGATGCTGTCGCAGGCCAAGTCCAACGTGCAGGCGCCGTGGCTCGGTCTCACCGGCTTCTTCTCGGTCGCGATCATGCTGTCGCTCTTGATCTTCATCGGCGAGGCCGTGCGCGACGCGTTCGATCCGCGCAAGACGTTCAGGTGACCGACATGGATGCGATCAGCCAGCCGCTGCTTTCGGTCAGCGATCTCTCGGTGGCCTTCCACCAGCAGGGCCGCCTGTCGACCGCCGTCGACCACGTCTCGTTCGACATCAAGCGCGGCGAGTGCGTCGCCCTGGTCGGCGAGTCCGGCTCGGGCAAGTCGGTCAGCGCGCTGTCGGTGCTGAAGCTGCTGCCCTATCCGGTCGCCTCGCATCCGTCGGGCAGCATCCGCTTCAAGGGCCGCGATCTGCTGCCGCTGTCGGAAGGCGAGATGCGCGGCATCCGGGGCAGCGACATCTCCATCATCTTCCAGGAGCCGATGACCTCGCTCAATCCGCTGCACACGATCGAGCGGCAGATCAGCGAGATTCTGCATCTGCACCGACCGATCTCGAACGGCGCGGCGCGGGCGCGCGTGCTCGAGCTGCTGACGCAGGTCGGCATCCCCGAGCCGGAGACGCGGCTCGGCAGCTATCCGCATCAGCTCTCCGGCGGCCAGCGCCAGCGCGTGATGATCGCGATGGCGCTCGCCAACGAGCCCGATCTGCTGATCGCCGACGAGCCGACCACCGCGCTCGACGTCACCGTGCAGGCGCAGATCCTGGCGCTGCTCGCCGACATCCGCGCGCGACTGGGCATGAGCCTGCTGTTCATCACCCATGACCTCGGCATCGTCCGCCGCATCGCCGATCGTGTCTGCGTCATGAACGGTGGCAAGATCGTCGAGCAGGGTCCGGTCGAGCAGGTGTTCACCGCGCCGTCGCATCCCTACACCAGGGCGCTGCTCGCCGCCGAGCCGAAACCGGACCCGGCGCCGCCGCGGCCCGATGCGCCCGTGGTGATGCAGGCGAAAGACCTCAAGGTCTGGTTTCCGATCAAGCGCGGCCTGTTCCGCTCCACCGTCGGCCACATCAAGGCGGTCGATGGCGTCAGCATCGCCGTGCGCAAGGGCGAGACGCTCGGCGTGGTCGGCGAGTCCGGCTCCGGCAAGACCACGCTGGGGCTGGCGCTGCTGCGGCTGATCTCCTCCGACGGTCCGATCGTGTTTCTTGGCAACGAGATCCAGGGGCTGACCTTCAAGCAGGTGCGCCCGTTCCGCCGCGACATGCAGATCGTCTTTCAGGACCCGTTCGGCGCGCTCAGTCCGCGCATGTCGGTCGGCGACATCATCGCCGAAGGCCTGAGCGTGCATCAGCCTGACCTGTCGGAGGAGCAGTCCGAGGCGAAGGTCGTCAAGGCGCTCACCGATGTCGGGCTCGATCCGGAGACGCGCTTCCGCTATCCGCACGAGTTCTCCGGCGGCCAGCGCCAGCGCATCTCAGTGGCCCGCGCGGTCGTGCTGGAGCCGAGCTTCGTCGTGCTGGACGAGCCGACCTCGGCGCTCGACATGCTGTTCCAGTCGCAGATGGTTGAGCTGCTGCGCGAGCTGCAGCGCAAGCGCGAGCTGACCTACATGTTCATCTCGCACGACCTCCGCGTCGTTGCCGCCCTCGCCAGCCATCTCATCGTGATGCGCCATGGCAAGGTGGTGGAGGAGGGGCCGGCGGTGGAGCTGTTCAAGGCGCCGAAGACCGACTACACGCGCGCGCTGTTCGCGGCGGCGTTCAGGAACGAGACGGCGGGGAATGGGGCGGCAGCGAGCTAGCGGAACCGCGAACGACAGTGGCAGGGTAGTCGCGAGACAATGCCGTCCAAGTTGGACCTCATAAGAGCTCTTCTGCTATCCGAGTGGGACCCGATCGGCGTTTCCGGCTGCGAGGGCGCCGAAGACGAATATGATCGCTACGCTCTCGAGGTCTTCAACATGCTTGAAGGCGGTGCCGATGTCGTGTCGATCGCGAACTATCTCGCTCGTGTCGTCACGGACAGAATGTCACTCAAGGGGCGTCCTGAAGCCGATCATCGGATCGCTGCAAGGGCTTTGATGATCCATCGAAGCCAGGTCGCCGATGCAGACGGATCGAGCCGTAACAAGCGGAAGCGATGACAATGTCCGGCAGGGACACGGATCGTTGGACCAAGGGCTATACGCAATCCGAGCTCGACAGAACGCAACGTCGATTCGGGCTGACCTTTCCTCCCGATCTGATCGCGCTCCTGCGGCGAAGGCGCCCGGTGGATGGTCACGACTGGACGGAGATCGTGCGATCAGACGCGCGCTCGAGTGGCCGTTCGAAAGCCTTTGCTGCGCCGTCGAAACCGGGCAATTGTGGTGGTCGGAATGGGGAAGATTGCCTTCGACGGCAAGCGCCCGGGAAGAGAAGCTTCGGGACATCGTTTCCCGGGCGCCCAAACTCATCCCGCTGATTGCTCATCGCTACCTGCCCGAGCAGCCGCGCGAATCGGGCAACCCGGTGTTTTCGATCTACGGGATCGACGCAATCTACTACGGCGCCAATCTGAACGACTATTTCGAGCGGGAGTTCACGAGCTGGGGCAGCAAACCCTGGCCGGCGCAGATCAAGCACATTCCGTTCTGGTCTGACCTCGTCGAGCGATTTGCGCAGGACACGAACACGTCGTGATCCGGTCGATGCCGGGCCGCGAACGCCCCTCGTTGAGGGCGGGGGGTGTGGCATGATTTGCCCGACGGGTCGTGTTTGCGAGGCGCTGTCCAGCCCTCCGTCGAAAAATATTCCTGTTTCTTATTTTCGGAATTCGTGCATACTGCACCGGTCCTGCCCACGAGAGGGGCGTACGCGTCGTCACGGACGTCGGTGCGGGATGCGGTGGCCGCGGTGATGCTGCGTGTGCATGGGCGCACGGACGAACGGCATCATGCGGACGGCGAAGTCGTGTGGTCCTGGCGCCCCGATGCTGGCGTCAAGCCGGCGATGATGCGAGAGCATCGCGCCTGTGACAGGGGCAAAAAAGCCGGTCCCTGGGGAGAGCACGAAGTAAGTCGCAAAACATCGCGCAGGGGAGGCCGGATGTTCGGCCCGTACCTGTGGTGACTACCGCGTGCTTTCTTGCACGCAACCACGGGTGCGCTCGGCACCCGGCCTTCCCTGCGCCCTCTCATTGTTCGAGGGCGGATGAATGTCGCAGAGCTCGGGCCAGTGAGGCCGCGAGAGTGCTGACGCTTGTCGCCATGCTGTTTGAGATGTGAATCCGACGCAACGCTCGCATCGGCGGGCAACGCGCCATTGCACGCGCAATTACAGCAATACTGGTGTTCTCGGCACGCTGCTCATGACTGCGCCATCGCCGCTTGTGGGAGAGGGCATGTTCGGCGGATCTACGTACTCGGTCGGGTGAGGGGTATCTCTCCGCAATCGCACTCGTAGATACGGACCCCTCACCCGACCGCGCTTGCAGCTCCGTCCTACATGCCCTCTCCCACAAGGGGAGAGGGCCCATTCACGAGCAGCCCAGCAAGACTCATACCTTGAAGCTGATGTGTCGATGTCATCACGTGTGGTGCTTCGGCCTTCTCAAACGAGCCGTTTAATGGCGAGTACGTCACTCCCGCTCGCCTTGATCCGTGCAATCGCGGCGCTGACCGACTCGATCGCCGTCGCCATATGAAACGCGTTGGCATGGACCATCGTATCGGCATCGCGGGCGATCGCAACATGGCCCTTCCAGAAGATCAGATCGCCGCGGCGAAGCGGCTCGCCGCCGTCGAGCACGCGGCCCAGCGCCGCGAGCTGCATGTCGCTGTCGCGCGGGCACGGCACGCCGGCGGCATTCAGCGACACCTGCACCAGCCCCGAGCAGTCGATGCCGAGGCTGCTCTTGCCGCCCCAGAGATAGGGCGTGCCGACGAAGCGCTCGGCAACGGCGACGTAATCGGGCTCGCGCTGATCGCGCGCCACGACGTGCTGTTTCGGCACGAACCAGCCTTCATGCGTGACGACGAAGCTCGCTTCCTCACGCGTCACCGCGATGGTCGCTCCCATGAGCAGCGTCTCGAGCGGCGGCAGCTTGATCGACGGTCCGGGAAACGCGAAGCTGCGCAGTGCGCTGATCTTGTGCGTCGGCGCAGCACTGGGCGCCGCCAGCGCCGCCTCCGGCAGCCAGCCGACATAGCCGTCGCTTTCGAGCTGGCCCCAGGCCCAGCCTTCGCCATTGCGGTCGTAGACCGTGACGCGCTCGCCCTTCAGCGCCTGCGTCGCCTGCTCGGCGCCGGAATGCGGCTGCAGCCGCAGTGGCGCGATCGGATCGACGACGACGAGGGTCTCGCCGTCGACGAAGCGCGCAGCCGTCACCTGTCCCTGGAGATGCCTGGCCGCGATATCGCCGCGTGCCGGCGTGAGCCTCGGATCAGCCATAGCGCTCGCTCAAGAGCTTGTAGAGCGCGCGCGCGGCCTGGCACTCGCCGCCCTCGGGGCGGCCGGGCTTGGCCGACGGCGTCCAGGCGAAGATGTCGAGATGCAGCCAGCTCCTGGCGTGCTCGACGAAGCGCTGCAGGAACAGCGCGCAGGTGATCGAGCCGGCGAAGCCGCCCGACGGCGCGTTGTTGATGGTCGCGACCTTGGAGTCGAGCCAACTATCATACGGCGCCCACAGCGGCATGCGCCACAGCGGATCGTTCTCGGCGGCGGCGCAGCGCGCGACATCGGCGGCGAGCGCCTCGTCCTGGGTGTAGAACGGCGGCAGCTCGGGACCGAGCGCGACCCGGGCCGCGCCCGTCAGCGTGCCCATGTCGATCAGCAGATCGGGCTTGTCTTCGTCAGCGAGCGCCAGCGCATCGGCCAGGACCAGCCGGCCCTCGGCATCGGTGTTGCCGATCTCGACCGTGATGCCCTTGCGCGACGGAAACACGTCCATCGGACGGAAGGCGTTGCCGGCGACCGCGTTCTCGACCGCCGGAATCAGCACGCGCAGATGCAGCTTGAGCCCGGCGTCCATCACCATCTGCGCCAGCGCCAGCACATTGGCGGCGCCGCCCATGTCCTTCTTCATCAGCAGCATGCTGCTCGACGGCTTCAGGTCGAGCCCGCCGGTGTCGAAGCAGACGCCCTTGCCGACCAGCGTGACCTTGGGATGCGATGCGTCGCCCCAAACCAGCTCGATCAGCCGCGGCGCGCGCGTCGAGGCGCGGCCGACGGCGTGGATCAGCGGATGGTTCTGCTGCAGCAGATCGTCTCCGACGATGCTGGTGACGTGCGCGCCGAAGCGGTCGGCAACCTGCTTCGCGGCGGCCTCGAGCTCCTCGGGTCCCATGTCGTTCGACGGCGTGTTGACGAGGTCGCGCGCCAATGTCGCCGCGTCGGCCAGGCGGCTCAGCTCGGCGGCGTCGACGCCGTCCGGCGGAACGAGGCGGACCTCCGGCGTCTCGGCCTTGCGGTAGCGGCCGAAGCGGTAGCTGCCGAGCGCAAACGCCAGCGCGGCGAGCCGTGCATCATGCGGCGCATTGGCGAAGCGGTAGGTGCCGGCGGGCAGCAGGCCGGGCAGGGCGCCCGGCCGGAACAGGTCACGGTGCTTGGCGTCGTCGTCCTCGATGCCGAACAGCACCTGAGCGATGCGCCCGTCCGCGCCGGGCAGCGCCAGATAGCTGCCGGGCTTGGCGGTGTAGACGTTGGCCTCGGCGAAGTTGCGCGCTTCAGCCGACAGGCTCTCCTTGATCCCCGGCCAGCTCGCCTTTGTCACGAAGGTGATCGGGATGGCGGACGTTGTGGAGGCGGTCTCGAACATCGACGGCATGCCTAATGGTTCCCTAACTGGCGCGCTTGAGCCAGACTTCGCAGAGTTTGAGGGCCGCCGCAATCGCGCCGGGCGCCTCGCCCGCAAGCCGACGCAAATGTGACGGCTGCGCCGGGATCGCGCCATTAACCGGCTGTTAGCGTTAACAGTTTATTGCTGGCGCGTTCAATTCGCCCGGTCGAGTCCAAGTGACATGCGTCAACCGCCTTCCATTCCCCGGCTCCTCGCGTCCGTCGCCTTCGCCGCGCTCGTCGCTGCGGGACTCGGCGGCTGCCAGACCATGTCCGACGTCACGGGCTCGCTAGGCAGTCGCGCCGAGCCACCGCCCGCGACCCCGCAGCGCGCGGTCGAGGTCTATGGCGAGCGCTACCGCGCCAATCCCAAGGATGCGGCCATTGCCGTCGCCTATGGCCAGGCACTGCGCAACAACGGCCAGCGTGAGCAGGCGGTTGCGGTGCTGGAGCAGGCCACGCTCGCCAACGCGGGCAACAAGACCGTGCTCGCGGCCTATGGCCGAGCGCTGGCCGACAACGGCAATTTCAAGCTCGCATTCGACGTGCTGTCGCGCGCGCATTCGCCCGACAATCCCGATTGGAAGCTGCTGTCGGTGCAGGGCACCGCGCTGGACCAGATGGGCCGCCACGAGGAGGCGCGGCGCTATTACGACAGCGCGCTGAAGATCGTGCCCGGCGAGCCCTCGGTGCTCTCCAATCTCGGCCTGTCCTACATGCTGACGCGGGAGCTGCCGAAGGCCGAGGAGGTGCTGCGCCAGGCCTACGGCTCGCAGCGGGCGGACGCACGGGTGCGTCAGAACCTCGCGCTCGTCGTCGGCCTGCAGGGACGCTTCGCGGAGGCCGAGCAGATCGCGCGGGCCGATCTGCCGCCGGACGAGGCCGCCGCCAACGTCGCCTACCTGAAGCAGATGATCCAGGGGCAGAGCCAAAGCAAGGGCAAGGCGCGCAACGCGGCGCCGATGGCCGCGCTCAATCCGCCGGACTGACGACGTGCCTCGCTGATGGCGGGCCTTATCGTGTGGCGCCCGCCAGCAGGCGGCGGCAGGTATCGACGAACACGTCGGCGCCGGTGACGATGTCGGCATCGGCGGTGTTCTCGGTCCAGTGATGGCTGATGCCGCCGATCGACGGCACGAACAGCATGCCCGCCGGCATGATGGTGGCCAGCACCTGCGCGTCGTGTCCGGCGCCGCTCGGCATCCGCAGCGACCTGCCGGCGGCGAGATCGCGGCTGGCGGCCTCGACCGCATCCTGGAACGTGCCGTCCATCATGGCTGGCGCGCCGGTACGGATGCGCTCGACGGCGACATGGCAGGGACCTGCGTCTGACGCCTGCGCAGCCATCTCGCGCAGCAGCTCTTCGAGCCGGTCGACCACGGCGGCATTGTCGTCGCGGATCTGGAACAGCATCTCGGCCTGGCCGGGGATGATGCTCGGTGCGCCCGGATCGAGCGTGATGCGTCCCGTGGTCCACACCGTGCGCGGGCCGCAGGCGGCCGGAAAGCGCGCGTCGATCGCGACGCAGAACTTGGCGAGCGCGAGCCCGGCATCCTTGCGCACCGCCATCCGCGTCGTGCCGGCATGGTTCTGCTCGCCGGTGAAGGTGATGCGGTATTGCCAGATGCCGACGATCGAGGTGACGACGCCGATCTTGAGCTCGCCCGCCTCGAGCGTGTCGCCCTGCTCGATATGAGCTTCGAGATAGCCGATATGCCGGCCGGGCTCGGCCTGCAGGCGCGGCCGTCCGGCAAGGCCCATCTCGGCAAGCGCCTCCCGCAGCGTGCGCGGGCTGCTGCGGTCGCGGGCAGCATCGATTTCGGCCTCGCTGACGTCGCCGACATAGGAGCGGCTGCCGAGCATGCTGCCGAAATGGCCCTCCTCGTCGCACCAGGAGGCGATCTCCACCGCACCGACAATAGACGGATCGGGATTGAGCACGCGCGCCGCCTCCAGCGCGTAGACGACGCCGAGCGGGCCGTCGAGCCAGCCAGCCTGATTCTGGCTCTCCAGATGCGATCCGGCCAGCAGCTTGGGGCCGGGCTTGGCGCTGGTGCCCAGCACGTTGCCGATGCCGTCGATATCAGGCGTCAGCTGCGCATCGGGCAGGCGCTCGGCGAGCCAAGCGAGCGATTGACGATGGGCGTCGGAGAAGGTCGGCCGGTGCACGCCGGTCTTGTAGGTGCCGAAGGCGCGCAGTGCGTTCAGATCGGCCAGGACGCGGGCGCCGTCGGCGCGGCGGAGCTTGTCGGACATCAGGCGGAGACCTCGATCATGCTCCGCCTAGCTTCCAGGGTAGAGCCCTGACCGCAAGCGAAATTTCTCGCGAGCGGTCTACGTCTACTGCATGGCCGCGACCTTGATGCCGGTCGGTCCCAGAATGACCACGAACAGCACCGGCAGGAAGAACAGGATCATCGGCACCGTCAGCTTCGGCGGCAGCGCCGCGGCCTTCTTCTCGGCCTCGTTCATGCGCATGTCGCGATTTTCCTGCGCCATCACGCGCAGCGATTGCCCGAGCGGGGTGCCGTAGCGCTCCGATTGCTGGAGCGCGAGGCAGACCGACTTCACGCCCTCGAGGCCGGTGCGGCGGGCGAGGTTCTCATAGGCGACCTTGCGGTCCTGCAGATAGGAGAGCTCCGCGGTGGTCAGCGTGAACTCCTCCGACAATGCGATCGACTGGCTCGAGATTTCGATGGCAACCCTGCGGAAGGCGGCTTCGATGGACATGCCGGATTCGATGCAGATCAGCAGCAGGTCGAGCGCGTCGGGAAACGCGCGCTTGATCGACAGCTGGCGCTTGGAGATCGCATTGCTGAGGAACAGCATCGGCGCCTGCAGGCCGAGATAGGCCATGCCGACGCAGATGCCGATCTTGACCGGCATCGACTTCTGCAGATGCGCGATCACGAAGACGTACAGCACGGACCCGACGAACAGCACCAGCGGCGTCACCAGGCGCGCGAACAGGAAGGTGATGTAGGGCGCCTGGCCGCGGTAGCCCGCCATGATGAGCTTCTCGCGGGCCGCCTCCTGGGCGAGCCATTTGGTGAGGTTGAAATCCTCCACCACGCGAGAGATGAGCTGCTTCGGCGTCTGCCGCAGCGAGACCTTCTCGCCGGCGTTCAACCGCTCGCGCTCGCGCTGCTTGATCCGCTCGCGTTCGCTGGCGACCGCCTTCATGCGCTTGTTCAGGTTCTCGCCTGCGAACAGCGGCATGATCAGCGTATAGACGGTGGCCGTCGCCGCGATGGCGGCGAAGAACATCGTCATGAAGTGCGGGTCGTGCAGCTTGGAGACCAGAATGTCGACCATGGTCCACCTCAGAAATCGAAATTGATCATCTTCTTCATGACCAGGATGCCCATCGACATCCAGATCACGCAGCCGACCAGCATCAGCTGGCCGGTCGGATGGGTCCAGAGCAACGAGATGTACTCGGGCGTGCTCAGATAGACCAGCAGCATCACGATCGGCGGCAGCGATCCGATGATGCCCGCGGACGCCTTCGCCTCCATCGACATCGCCTGGATCTTCTCGCTCATCTTCTTGCGGTCGCGCAGCACCTTCGAGAGGTTGCCGAGCGCCTCGGAGAGATTGCCGCCCGACTTCTGCTGGATCGCGATGACGATGCCGAAGAAGTTGGCTTCGGGAAGCGGCATCCGTTCGTAGAGCCGCGCACAAGCCTCGCCGAGCGGCATGCCGATCGCCTGGGTCTCGATGATCCCGAGGAACTCGCTGCGCAAAGGCTCCGGCGCGTCGGCGGCGACGACCTTGATGGATTCGAACAGCGGCAGGCCGGCCTTGATGCCGCGCACGATCACGTCGACGGCGTCCGGCAATGCCGCCAGGAATTTCTTCTCGCGCCGCTTCTTGAGGTAGCCGAGGATCCAGCGCGGCAGACCGAGACCGGCGGCGAAGCCAAGCCCGAGCGCGCCGAGCGGGCCGCCGCCGGCGAAGAAGGCAACGGCGCAGACGACGAAGCCGAGGACACCGGAAACGATCCAGAATTTCTGCACGGTCCAGTCGAGCCCAGCCTGCGAAATCCGCATGTTCAGCGGGACTTTGCTCTGCTTCTGGGCCTTCGCTTCGAGGTCCTTCAGCGAGGATTCGACCTGCTCGCGGCGCGAGCGCTGACTGCGTTCGGCCTGGCGGACCACCGGCTCGGACTTGGCGACGGTGCTGCGCCGTTGCTCGGCCTTCCGCTCGCCAGACAGCAGGGGGTAGAGGAACACCCAGGCGATGCCGCCGATCGCGGTGGCGGCGAGGAAGGCAAGGGCGAGAGCCTGCAGCTTCATGGGGTCTCTCCTCAGTCCTTGCTCGCGACTTCGGCGGCGTCGAGCGCAGCCGCAAGCCGCTTCTCTTCGCCGTAGTAGCGCGCGCGCTCCCAGAACCGCGGCCGGCCGATTCCGGTCGAGCGGTGGCGCCCGATGATCTTGCCGTTCGCGTCCTCGCCGATCATGTCGTAGAGGAAGATGTCCTGGGTGATGATGGTGTCGCCTTCCATGCCCATCACCTCGGTGATGTGCGTGATGCGGCGGGAGCCGTCGCGCAGGCGCGCCGCCTGGACGATGACGTCGATCGAGGCGCAGATCATCTCACGGATGGTCCGCGACGGCAGCGAGAAGCCGCCCATTGTGATCATGGATTCGCAGCGGGACAACGCTTCGCGCGGGTTGTTGGCGTGCAGCGTGCCCATCGATCCGTCGTGACCGGTGTTCATGGCCTGCAGCAGGTCGAATGCCTCGGGGCCGCGGACCTCGCCGACGATGATGCGCTCGGGCCGCATACGCAGGCAGTTTCTCACCAGCTCACGCATGGTCACCTGGCCTTCGCCTTCGATGTTGGGTGGGCGGGTTTCGAGGCGAACCACGTGTGGCTGCTGCAGTTGGAGTTCGGCGGCGTCCTCGCAGGTGATGACGCGCTCGTCGTGATCGATGTAGTTGGTCAGACAGTTCAACAACGTGGTCTTGCCCGAACCGGTACCGCCGGAGATCAGCACGTTGCAGCGGACGCGACCGATGATCTGCAGGATCTCCGCGCCCTCCGGCGAAATCGCGCCGAACTTGACCAGCTGATCGAGGGTCAGCTTGTCCTTCTTGAACTTACGAATGGTGAGCGCGGGGCCGTCGATCGCCAGCGGCGGAACGATGGCGTTGACGCGCGAGCCGTCGGCGAGACGCGCGTCGCAGATCGGCGAGGATTCGTCGACGCGGCGGCCGACCTGGCTGACGATGCGCTGGCAGATGTTCAGGAGCTGCTGGTTGTCGCGGAACCGGATGCCCGTGCGCTGGATCTTGCCGTTGACTTCGATGAAGACCGTGCCGGCGCCGTTGACCATGATGTCGGCGATGTCGTCGCGCGACAGCAGCGGCTCCAGCGGGCCATAGCCGAGCACGTCGTTGCAGATATCGTCGAGCAGCTCTTCCTGCTCGGCGATCGACATCACGATATTCTTGATCGCGATGATCTCGTTGACGATGTCGCGGATTTCCTCGCGCGCGGATTCGCCGTCGAGCTTGGCCAGCTGAGCGAGATCGATCGCTTCGATCAGCGCTCCGAAGATCGTCGCCTTGACCTGATAGTAACTGTCCGAGCGCCGGGCCTCGACAACCGGTGGCGGCGGCGGCGGAGCCTGCCGGGTCGGAGCCAGAGGTGGCGACGGCACGGCCGGAGCCGCCGCGCGTGGCGCAGCCGGCGCCGGCTCGGGCGCCGGCGCGGCCGGCCTGAGGGCTCTGGTATCGTTGTCCAATCCGCTACGCTTACCAAACACGACTTAGAACTCCACGCGTGCTTACTTCGCCCTCAGCTTGTCCAGCAGAGGCGACAGGAAGGAGCCTTTCGGCTTCTTTGTCTCGCTGCGGCCGGTGAGCCGCTGCGCGATCTGGAGAAACATCTCCGTCGTCCGATGGCTGGGAGACATTTCCGCAATCATCTGGCCGTTGTTGGCGGCCGCGCCGAAGATCTGCGGCTCGAACGGGATCGTTGCGATCGGTGGGCTTTCGATCGCCTTGGCGAACTCGCTCGCATTGATCTCGGGCCGCTTGGGAACGCCGACCTGGTTCAAGCAGTAGAGCGGCATGCGATCGTTCGGCCGGGCGGCCTTGAGGAGATCGAACATGTTCTTGGTGTTGCGCAGCGAGGCGAGATCCGGCGCCGCGACGATCAGGATGTCGTCCGCGGAGATCAGCGCCCGCTTGGTCCAGCCTGCCCATTGATGCGGAACATCGAGCACGATGCAGGGCATCGAGGCCCGCAGCGTGTCGAACACCGCATCGAATGCCTCAGCGCCGAAATCATAGACCCGGTCGAGCGTCGCAGGCGCGGCCAGCAGGCTCAGATGATCGGTGCATTTCGACAACAGCCGGTCCATGAAGGCGATGTCGATCCGGTCCGGTGAGAACACGGCGTCCGCGATGCCCTGCGCAGGATCCTGGTTGTAGTCGAGGCCGGCGGTGCCGAACGCCAAATCAAGATCTGCCACCACGGAGTCCATCGCCAGGTCGCGCGCGATCGCCCAGGCGATGTTATGGGCCAGGGTCGAGGCTCCGACGCCGCCCTTGGCGCCGACGACGGCAATGATCCGCCCGACAGCCTTGGCTTCCGGCGCCGAGAACAGGTTGCAGATCGAGCGGACGACGTCGATCGGCGTCACTGGCGACAGCACATAGTCGCTGACGCCGCGCCGAACCAGCTCGCGATACAGCGTGACGTCGTTGACGCGGCCGATCACGACGACGCGCGTGCCGGGGTCGCAAACCGTAGCGAGCTGATCCAGGCCGGCCAGGATGTCGGTGCGCGCATCCGTCTCCAGGATGATGACGTTCGGGGTCGGGGCAGACCGGTAGGCCTCGATCGCCGCCGCCATGCCGCCCATCTGAACCTTCAGATGGGCCTTGCCGAGGCGCCGGTCCTCACCGGCGGCCTGAACCGTGGCGGCGGTTTCCACCGTCTCACAGAACGCCTGCACGGACACGCGCGGCGCGGGCGCGATGTGATCGTCGGCCGGCGGCGGCACGACGTCAGGCTGCTCCTCTTGGGTCTGTCGGGCGTAGCTGATCATTTGCCTGTGTCGCTGAGTTTGGCCTTGTCGGCCTCTGGATACGTGATCGCGGTTGATTGTCCCTTGCGATATTTGTCGAACAACGCCGTGCGCCGGGTGGTATAGGACGGCGTTTCGGATCGCGGCTGCACGAGGTCCGACGGGTTTGCAACCATTGCCGCCATGTTGCGCTGGTAGGCGCAGCCGTAGTTCCAGTCAGGCTTGTTGTCGAACCAGTTCTTGTTCTTGATCGACGGCCCGAGGTCGTCCGGCCAGATCCCGCAGGGCCCCGCCGTGGCCGACAGTTTTGGATAGCTCAGCCGGATCGCGGCCATCTGGCGCGGGTCCTTCGGCTGATAGTTGCGGACGGTGATGCCGTGCGGCGGGACGCCGGCGGCGGCCAGCAGGGAGTGGATCTCCCGCATCGAGTCGGCGGCCGCCCGTGCGTTGGGGGTGCCGCTCGGCACGTCGGCGCTGATCCCGCCCGTGCCTTGGCGAATCCAGCTCTGGGCCAGTCCCATCACGTCGGCGCGCTGCTCGGCCGTCAGGCCGCCACGGCCCTGGCCGACGAAGACGACCAGGGAGTCCGGGGCCTCCTGGATCGCGATCGGGTGGCGCAGCCGGTAGTCGTCGGGGATGCTGGCCGTCACGGACGGATCTCTGCGGAAGTTGCAAGCGCCGAGCAGGACCGCTGCGCCGGCCAGGGCCACGGCAAGTTGCAGTCGGCGGTGTCGAGCGGGGCTGGGTTTCGTGGTCATCGTTGCAGGTCCTTGTCCCGGCTCAGTCCGTGATGAAGCCATAGGTGCCGCGATAGTTGCGTCCGGGTTCGACCCGGCCGGGTACGCCGTAGATGCGGTTGATGCTGCCCAGGAGATCGGCCTGGGGATCGGAGGCGGCCGCAAAGCCGTCGTCTGGGCGGGAGAGATCCTTCTGTGCCACGGCGCGGACGACGAACGGCGTCACCAGAACCATCAGCTCGGTCTGGTTGTTGACGTAGTCGCGGCTGCGGAACAGCGCGCCGAGGACCGGCAGCTGCATCAGGCCCGGCATGCCGCTGATCGCCTGCTTGGTCTGCTGCTGGATCAGGCCGGCCATCGCCATGGCGCCGCCGGAAGGAATCTCCAGCGTGGTCTCGGCGCGGCGGGTCTTGATCGAGGGAACCGTCAACGAGTTGACCGTCGACGCGCTGACGGCTTGCGACAGCGTGATCGAATTCTCGTTTGAGAGCTCGGAGACCTCGGTCATCACCCGCATCGAGATCCGGCCCTCGCTGAGCACGACGGGCGTGAAGTTGAGCGAGATGCCGAACTTCTTGAAGCTGATCTGCGTCGTACAGACATGGGTCGTCGGATCGCAGGAGTAACCGGCGGGAACCGGAAACTCGCCACCGGCGATGAAGGTCGCGGACTCGCCCGAGATGGCGGTCAGATTGGGTTCCGCGAGCGTACGGATCACGCCCGCGTTCTCCATCGCGCGCAGTGTCGCCTGCACCGTCGGGGTCGCTCCGCCTAACGACGCGGTCACGGCGTTGTTGGAGACGAGATTGCTGCCGTAGGCGGTGAACGGATTGGAGTTCGCGTATTTGATAACAGCCGTTCCGTAGTTGAGCTGGCCGGAGAGATCGATGCCGAGCTGCTTGACGACCGAGCGCTGTACCTCGGCGACAGTCACCTTCAGCATGACCTGGTCCCGGCCGCGCACGGTGATCGAGTTGACGACCTTGTCGGCGCCGCCGGCGAGCCGGGCGGCCAGTTCGCCGGCCTGCTGGGCTTCGATCTGGCTCGACGCCGAGCCGGTCAGCACGATGCTGTCGGCGAGGCCCTCGATCTGGATATCGGCATTCGGCAGCAACTGCTTCAGCGCCGCCCGCGCGCCGTTCAGGTCGCGCTTGACCGCGATGTCGTAGGCCGCGATCTGCTGGCCCTGCGCGTCGAAGAAGACGATATTCGTCTGACCGATCGCCGCACCGATGATGTAGGCGCGCTGAGAGGAGCGCACGACGGCATTCGCGATCTTCGGATCGGCAACAAGAACGTCCTTGATATCGCGCGGCAGATCGATGACGACGGACTTGCCGATGCCGAGCGCAAGGAAACGTGCATTGTTCTGGCCGTCCGCGGCGGCGGCTGCAGTCGCCGGGCGATAGTCTGCCGCGATCACCGGCGCGATCGCCGGATTGAGGGTCAGCGCAGCGGCGGCCGAAAACGACAGCGCACGGACCAATAGGGTCCGCATCTTCCGCTGATTTTCGCTGCAGGTCATCTGGGTGGTCCTCTTGCTCACTTCTGCGTCGTCATCGTGCTGGGAATGCCGAAGCGGACGACGGCAACGCTGTCGCTGCGCTTGCGGCTGGTCTCGTCCGTGCGGCGCTCGGCCACGTTGACGTCGGCGATGCTGCGGAGCGCCAGGGACAGCGTTCCGGTTTGACGGGCACGCGCGAGCGTCTCGGCCTGTTCCGGCTTCAGCTCCAGCGTGACGGTCTTGCCGACCACCGTGGTCTGGCCGTCCTTTTCCTTGGGGGCCTGATCGATCGCCAGCACGCGGATGTTCGACAGGATGATATCGGAGCTGACGACGTCGCCCGCGTTGGGCTGATCCGGATTGCGTTCGCGCTTGGACAGGATCACGTCGACGCGGTCGTTCGGCAGGATGAAGCCGCCGGCGCCGGTTTCCGGCGAAATCTCGGTGGACACGGCGCGCATGCCGGCCGGCAGGATCGCGGCCATGAAGCCCGAGCCGTCGGCCTTGACGAGCTTCTGTTCGCGGATGGGCTCGCCGGCAATGAACGGCGCCCGCGCGATCGTGCCGGTGATCTGCGTCTGTCCTTCGGGCCGCTCGTTGCGGCGGATGAAGCTGGCGCTGGCCGTGGCCGCCGGCCAGCTCTGCCACTGCAGATCTTCGGGCTTGAGGGATTGGCCGAGGGCGATGTCGCCCTTGGCGACGAGAACGTCGACGGTCGGCATCTGCGGCGCGGGCGCGGCGACTTGAGCCGGCCGGTCGTCGGACCCGCTCGCGAGATATGCGGCCACGCCGCCAGCGCCTACAGCGATGGTCAGAACCACAATGCGTGCGGTATTCATACGCTTCACTTTCCACATGACGCCGCGACGTTTCCGCCGCCGTGATGGGAGTTGAGCAGTTATTCGTCAAAGCATGGTTAATGAGGCGTATCTAAATCGCCTTAACACCGCGTTGACACGGTGTGTTCAGAGAAATGCAAGACGCGCAGCGTCGATCGCCTTCACCCAATCGGTCTCCGGATAGACCATCAGAGCGCCCAGGGCGAGCGCGATGCCATAGGGCACGCCGCTCTCCTTGGCGTGCAGGCGTGCAAGCCAGGGTTGCCCCGCCAGCATGTAGGGCAACGGCCATTGCCGGAACTGCATGAGAGCGAGGGTGAGCACGCCGCCGAAGATCGAGGCGTACAACAGGTAGTTCATCAGGTGGGCGAAGCCGAACCACAGGGCGGCGGCGGATGCAACCTTGGCGTCACCGCCGCCGATCCAGCCGAATGCAAAGCACGTGAACGCAATCACCAGCAAGGTCGCGCCGGCACCGAGATGCATCAGCATGTCTGCCATGCTCATCCCGCTCAGCGGCGCCAGAACCAGGAAGCCGGCGACGAGCGCCAGGGAGACCCGGTTCGAAATGGTCATCGTGAACAGGTCGCTCGCCGCGGCAAAGGCCATCAGGGCCGGAAACAGCAGGAGGCGCGCGAGATCGAGGGTCATGGGCTCTCAATGGCATCGACGCGGGGCATGGGTGCGCCGCTGCGCCAGAGTCTAGCTGCAAGAAATAAATGATCGGGAAACGGCCGGAATGGCCGGCCGGTTGTCGATCTCACCAGACGCTGACGATGCGGGCCGCCAGAGCGAGGATGGACAGGCCGAGGCCGCCGCAGATCCAAC
This sequence comes from Bradyrhizobium sp. HKCCYLRH2060, assembly GCF_051168135.1. Lineage (NCBI taxonomy): Bacteria > Pseudomonadati > Pseudomonadota > Alphaproteobacteria > Hyphomicrobiales > Nitrobacteraceae > Bradyrhizobium > Bradyrhizobium sp. HKCCYLRH2060. The sequence continues at coordinate 112,743 of NZ_JBNPUK010000014.1, read as the reverse complement.
GCAAGGCGACGTCGGTCCCGCTGGGCGGAGGCCGGGACGCGGCTGCGGACAAAACGTGGTTACGCATCACTGAACGCCGCGGAGCTGAAGGTGGAAATGATAAAGGCCCCGGATGTCCGGGGCCTTCTTTGCTCGGCCGTGACGACCGCTTACTTCAGCGAGGTGTTGATCGCGCCGAACTTGGAGCTCAGGCTGGAGCCGAGACCGTTCACTGCGGCAATGATCGCGAGCGAGATGCCGGCGGCGATCAGACCGTATTCGATCGCGGTCGCGCCGGATTCATCCTTCACGAAGCGAGCAAGAAGATTCTTCATAGGTAACTCCATGTACACGTGGCTGGTCGAACAAACTCTGGTCGTTGCGGCGTTCTCAGCACCGTGACCATGCGGCCACCCTAGGGGGCAGGAATTTCGGCGTAGTTAATTCGGTCGCCGAAACCCGGCGACAAATGGCTGTTATTGTGCAGAGTAAACGTAGGATGAAGCGGACCGTGATCATTCTAAATGATCCACGGCACGCGCCGTGCCAATCTCGCTGAAAAGATGAGCGCGAGCTTCCACTGCCGCGCCCAATGTTTCCATCGCAGGAGCCTGCGCCGCATTCCGCACCATAGGCATATCGTCCCGTCGACCTGGCCGGCGAGCCCTTGGCTCCGCGTTGATCGTGCTGGACCGATCGGCAGCCCAGCTCGGCCGGCCACGAGGTTCACGGCTCCTTAAGCGCCAAGGAGTACCCCTCGGAACAGTTCATGAGATGAGGAATGTGATGTCCGGTCTGCCATGGGAAGTCGCGCTGATGCTCGGCCAGACCATCGAGAAGGTGCTGCCGATCACCTTGGTGCTGGCGGTGGTGTTCTCGGTGCTCAGCCACTTCTGGGCCTGCAATCCCGGCAAGCCGTGGTGGCAGAAGCGCGAGCTCGTCACCGACGTGGTCTACTGGTTCTTCGTGCCGGTGTTCGCGCGGGTGCTCCGCATCGGCTTTCTCGTGCTCGGCGCCAGCGTTCTCTTCAAGATCCGCGACGCCGACGAGTTGATCGCCTTCTATGAGAACGGGCACGGCCCGCTGGCGCAGCTTCCGGAATGGCTGCAGGGGCTGCTCTTTCTCGTGCTCTCCGACTTCATGCTGTACTGGACGCATCGTCTGTTCCATGGCGGCGAGTTCTGGAAATACCACGCGGTCCACCACTCCTCGGAAGATCTGGAGTGGATTTCGGCGGCCCGCTTCCATCCCATCAACCTGATCCTCGGCACGATCGCGGTCGACGTCATCCTCCTGATGGCCGGCATCTCGCCCAATGTCATGATCTGGGTTGGACCGTTCACGACGTTCCATTCGGCCTTCGTCCACGCCAATCTCAACTGGACGCTGGGCCCGCTGAAATATGTCCTCGCCACGCCCGTCTTCCATCGCTGGCACCACACGTCGATGGAGCAGGGCGGCAACACCAATTTCGCCGGCACGTTCCCGATCTGGGACATCCTGTTCGGCACGTTCCGGATGCCGGAGGGGCAGTTGCCCATGGCCTACGGCAAGGACGAGGCGACGATGCCCGGTGAGTTCGGCGGTCAGCTCGCGTTTCCGTTCCGAAGATGACGTGTTCTGCAACCGCCCGAGCTGAGATGGCGGCGTTTGCAGAACGTTCACCAATTGAGCGCAGATTTGCCGCGTCGGGCGCCGTCACCGCTGCGTATCGCTTGAGACGGCTCGTCAAGGTCCCGGGGTTGAGTATGTCGTTCTGTGTATCGCGTCGTCCTTCTGTTTCCTTCGCATTGCGGGCGGCTGTCGCCGCCGTGCTGCTGTGGCCGGCTGCCGCCTCGGCGGAACCCGATCCTGCCATCGCCGTGAATGTCGACCAGGCCAAGCTGGTCAAGTTGCCCGACCGGGTCGCGACCCTCGTCGTCGGCAATCCGATGATCGCCGATGTGACCTTGCAGAGCGGCGGCATCATCGTCGTCACCGGCAAGAGCTACGGTGCCACCAACTTCATTGCGATGGATCGCGGCGGACAGGTGCTGATCGATCGCCAGATCCAGGTCGCCGGACCCACCGACCAGCTCGTCACGGTGTATCGCGGCGTCGATCGTGAGACCTATAGCTGCATGCCGATCTGCCAGCGCCGGGTGACCTTGGGCGACGGCGACAACTACTTCAAATCGGTGCTCGACCAGGCTGGAACGATGTCCAGCACGGCGAGCGGCAACGCGGCAGCGGCGTCGAAGACCAACTGAGCGCTGGCTTGGCCATGCTTGGCCGGGTCGATGGATGTCTGACCGCATTTCCACGGGCGTCCGCACCGACGATGCGGTGAGCCTTGCCGCTGGCGCTGCGGCTCGATAGCCCGATTCGTTTGGTTTCGATGGTCGGATCGGACAGGTGGCGCTGCCTCAAAGGGCTGACTGCGAGCGACCCCCCAAGCATGCAGGGCGATCGCATATGGTTTTCCCGGGCGGACCTTTCATGGCCTCGTGGTTCGAGACGCGTCGCAAGAGCGACGCTCCTCACCATGAGGATCAACAGCTTTGCGGCGGAGAAAGGCCCTCATCCTGAGGAGCCCGCCGAAGGCGGGCGTCTCGAAGGATGGTCGCGAAAAGACTGCGCGCCCAGCTTTTTCACCATATGCGATCGCCCTGCCCAAGCATGGTTAGCGGGACGTTGATGCGGCGGGCCATACTGTCCGTATCGTAGGAAACTCTTTCCCAAGGAGTTTCCGCTATTCGTTTCACTCAGGTTGATGTGCCTTTCCAGTCCGGATGACCCCATGCAAGCCTCCGTCTCCTCGACCGCTTCGATGCGCCGGCTGCTGCGCCGCTTCCGGCGCAACAGGCGGGCATCGGCCGCGCTCGAATTCGCGCTGGTCGCGCCGGTCTTCTTTGCGCTGCTGTTCGCGATCATCGAAACGGCGCTGATGTTCTTTGCCGGCCAGGTGCTCGAGACCATCACGCAGGACTCGGCGCGCATGATCCTGACCGGACAGGCGCAACAGGGCTCCTATACGCAGTCGCAGTTCGCGAGCTACGTCTGCACCCAGGTTCCCGCGCTGTTCGACTGCAACAAGATCTATATCGATGTGAAGAGCTACTCCTCGTTCGGGAGCGTCTCGATCAGCAACCAGATCGACAACAGCGGCAACTTCGTCAACAACATGACCTACAGTCCGGGCGCCGCCGGAGACATTGTCGTCGTCAGGCTGTTTTATCAGTGGCCGATCTTCGTGACCGGCCTCGGCTACAACATCGCCAACCTGAGCGGCAGCAAGCGGCTGCTGGTGGGTACGGCCGCATTCAAGAACGAGCCGTATTCATAACACGGACCTCGCGAGCTGCTTCTGAGGGACACCAGGAATTCATCATGCCGTTGGGAAGAATGCCGGGTATGTCTTCGCGCCTGCGCCTGTGGCGTCGCATCGACGCCTTCGCTGCCGATTGTCGCGGTGTCGCGGCCACCGAGTTCGCATTCATCGTGCCGCTGATGCTGGTGATGTTCTTCGGCACGGTCGAATTCTGCTCGGCCATCGCCGTCGACCGCAAGGTCACTTTGATGGCGCGCACCCTGTCCGATCTGACGTCGCAGTCGACCACGGTCGGCGACAGCGACATGTCGAACTTCTTCGCCGCCTCGACCGGCATCATGTATCCGTACTCGACCACGCCGGTGAATGCGACGATCACCGAACTCTATGTCGATCCCACCACCATGCAGGCGACGGTGAAGTGGAGTAAGGGGTCGACGCCGCGGACCGTGGGCATGACGGTCGGCGTGCCGGCTGAATTGCTGGTGTCCGGCACCTATCTGATCTTCAGCGAGGTGAACTACCAATACGTTCCGACGATCGGCTACGTCATGGGCAAGACGGGCGTCAATCTCAGCGACGTCGCCTATACCCGGCCGCGGCAGTCGACCTGTGTGATGTATAGCCCGGCGACCTCCTGCTGAGCTGAGCGCCGGACTAATCCTGCGCGGTGCCGGGTCCGCTTGCGCGCGGGCAGCAGACGGCGTTCCAGGGCGATCACAATCCGACGGCGAACAGCCGGCAAATAAAAAAGGCCGCACAAGGCGGCCTTTCGTTGTCCAGGTGGGCAATCGTAGGCGATTGCCCTGGCGTCGCTCAATTGGCGGCGCGGAGATTGTCGGCCGACGACTTGCCCGAACGGCGGTCCGCCACGATCTCGTAGGAGATCTTCTGGCCTTCGCGCAGCGTGCCGAGACCAGCGCGCTCGACGGCGCTGATGTGCACGAACACGTCGTTGCCGCCGTCGTCCGGCTGAATGAAGCCATAGCCCTTGGTTGCGTTAAACCACTTCACGGTTCCCATGCTCACGGGGGTAGTTCCCTTCTCAGATACCAAATGCGTAACCCAGTCTCCTGGGCTGGTTAGATCGAATTTTTGGAAGGGTCGTCAGCGTCTGAACCGGCTGTACCGGTAATAGCTAATCTCGTCCGGCCGAAAATCGATTGCGGGATATATTATTGGAAATGCCCGCGCAAAACAATCCTGAGCTGCGCGAGAGTGCATGATTTTTTGACGCGCCGGCTCGATGCCGACGCGCTGAATTGTCGCTGATTGCGCAAGGCTTGATCAATCCGCCGGGCCGGGCGGAACATTGCTCCGCCCAATCCCCCTAGCGCCGACGGAACTGGCCGCCGCGCTGCGCTGCGCCACGCGGAGGACCGCCGGGCGAGCTGGCACGCTCGTCCTTGTGGCGGAAGATCAGCCGACCCTTTTCGAGGTCGTAGGGCGACATCTCGACGGTCACGCGGTCTCCCGCGAGCGTCTTGATGCGATTCTTTTTCATCTTGCCGGCGGTGTAGGCAACGATCTCGTGCCCCGCGTCGAGTTGTACCCGATAGCGTGCATCGGGAAGGATTTCGGTGACCAGCCCTTCGAACTGGATCAGCTCTTCCTTAGCCATGTCTTTCTCCAGATCGATAGACGTCTAGTTTGGCCGTTGGTTGCGGTTGTGAGCGTGGTTTTTGGGTCTGCCCTCGCGATGCAGGAAAGCAACGCCTTGAATCGACCCGGCCTTGCCGCCGCCTTGCGACGGCCGCTGGGGCTCCTGACGATTGCCTGGCAGAGACGCCATCTTAGCATTGGAACGACGGCGACGGCGAGGGCCTTTTGCGGCGGTGCCACCCTCGTTGGTCCGCGCATTCTGCATGCCAGGACGGCCACCGCGCTGAGGCGGTTTAGCCGGTGCTGCAGCTTCGCGGAGGCCGGGCGTGCGGCGATCGTCGCGCGGCAGCGAGATCTTGATCAGCCGTTCGATGTCGCGAAGATAGGACAGCTCGTCCGATCCCGCCACGAGCGAAATCGCAACGCCCTCGGCACCGGCGCGCGCCGTGCGGCCGATCCGGTGGACGTAGGTTTCGGGCACGTTCGGCAGGTCGAAATTGACGACATGGCTGACGCCGTCGACGTCGATGCCGCGCGCCGCGATGTCGGTCGCGACCAGGGTGCGGATCTCGCCGGAGCGGAAGGCGGCCAGAGTGCGCTCGCGGTGATTTTGCGATTTGTTGCCGTGGATCGCCTGGGACGGGATGCCGGCCTTTTCCAGGCTCTTCACGACCTTGTCGGCGCCGTGCTTGGTCCGGGTGAACACCAGCGCGCGGTTGACTGGCTCCTGCTTGAGCAACTGAGCCAGAAGGTTCGGCTTGGCCGAGTGGTCGACGTGGATCACGCGCTGCGCAATGCGCTCGACCGTCGAGGAGACGGGGGTCACCGCGACCCGCGCGGGGTCGCGCAGCATGGCGTCCGCGAGCTCGGCGATGTCCTTAGGCATGGTGGCCGAGAAGAACAGCGTCTGCCGCTTGATCGGCAGCTTGGCCACGATCTTCCGGATGTCGTTGATGAAGCCCATGTCGAGCATGCGGTCGGCTTCGTCGAGCACCAGGAACTCGACATGGGTCAGCTTCAAAGCGTTGCTCTGGACCAGATCGAGCAGCCGGCCAGGGGTGGCAACCAGCACTTCGAGGCCGGGCATCACAGCGCGGACCTGGCGTCCCATCGGCACGCCGCCGATCGCGAGCGCCGAGCTCAGGCGGATGTGCCGGCCGTAGGTGTTGAAGCTGTCGAGGATCTGACCCGACAATTCGCGGGTCGGGCTCAGCACCAGCACGCGTGCCGTCTTCGGCTGCGGCTTGATCCGGTTCTGCAGCAGGCGGTGAAGGATCGGCAGCGCAAACGAAGCCGTCTTGCCGGTTCCCGTCTGGGCGATGCCGATCACGTCGCGGCCTTCGAGCGCGAGCGGGATGGTCTGGGCCTGGATCGGGGTGGGGGTGGTGTAGTTCTCTTCCTTCAGCGCGCGCGTCAGCGCGTCGGCGAGGTTAAAATCCTGGAAGGATGTCAAAAGATTGGGCTTTCCATAAGAGGATAAGGCCCGTGTCGGCAGGCAGCCGGACGCGGGTGGGTGGTTGAGAGACACCCGCGTGTTTGGAGCGCCTAGATTGGATGGGTGAGAATGCAAAGCCAGAAGCTCGGGTCGAGCTAAAGAACACGCGGCTTGCAAAGATCCGGCCGATTCGCCTCGATCTACCGGATATATGGAACAGGTGGACGGCACATGCAAGGCCGCTGCGCAACGGATCGGCTTTCCGGGTGGTACCCGGCTGCTTTAAATTTAGCCATTCAAAACAAAGTGCACAAATCCTGCGCTATGTGCTATCTGATTAATCATCGAGCTTGCTCAATTCGATAGCAGAAGGCAGCGACCTCGCGCCACGAGAGCGCGAAGTTCCACTTTTGTGTCAATGCCTTACCAGATGTGCACGGCATGGCACACTTCTTGCGATTCTTCCGCCGCAGACCGCCGGCCGCCTTGGCTGCGAAGCACGTCTGCGTCAGGGAGATATTACCTCATGCTTACTCGACTCACTCAGGAATTAACGGCGCCGTTCAGCCGCCGTCGCTGGCTGGCTGCTGCTGCCGGCCTGGCGCTCGGCGCAGCCGGCTTTGGCCCGGCCAAGGCCGCTGACGACACCATCAAGATTGGCGTTCTGCATTCTCTGTCCGGCACCATGGCCATCAGCGAGACCACGCTGAAGGATACGATCTTGTTCCTGATCGACGAACAGAACAAGAAGGGCGGCGTGCTCGGCAAGAAGCTCGAGGCCGTCGTCGTCGACCCCGCCTCGAACTGGCCGCTGTTCGCCGAGAAGGCGCGCGAGCTGATCACCAAGGACAAGGTCGCGGTCGTGTTCGGCTGCTGGACCTCGGTGTCGCGCAAGTCGGTGCTGCCGGTGTTCAAGGAGCTCAACAGCATCCTGTTCTACCCGGTCCAGTACGAGGGCGAGGAGAGCGAGCGCAACGTGTTCTACACCGGTGCGGCGCCGAACCAGCAGGCGATCCCGGCGGTCGACTACCTGATGAAGGAAGAGAAGGTGAAGCGCTGGGTGCTGGCCGGCACCGACTACGTCTATCCGCGCACCACCAACAAGATCCTCGAAGCCTACCTGAAGTCGAAGGGCGTGGCTCAGGACGACATCATGATCAACTACACGCCGTTCGGTCACTCCGACTGGCAGACGATCGTGGCCGACATCAAGAAGTTCGGCTCGGCCGGCAAGAAGACCGCCGTGGTCTCGACCATCAACGGCGACGCCAACGTTCCGTTCTACAAGGAGCTCGGCAACCAGGGCATCAAGGCCAAGGACATCCCGGTGGTCGCGTTCTCGGTGGGTGAGGAAGAGCTCGCCGGCATCGACACCAAGCCGCTGGTCGGCCATCTCGCTGCCTGGAACTATTTCGAGTCGATCAAGACCCCGGCGAACGAGAAGTTCATCAAGGAGTGGCAGGCCTACACCAAGAACCCGAAGCGCGTGACCAACGACCCGATGGAGGCCCACTATATCGGCTTCAACATGTGGGTGAAGGCGGTCGAGAAGGCGAAGTCGACCGATCCGGACAAGGTCATCGACGCGCTCCCGGGCATCGAGGCGCCGAACCTGACCGGCGGCGTGTCGAAGATGCTGCCGAACCACCACATCACCAAGCCGGTGTTCATCGGCGAGATCAAGGGCGATGGCCAGTTCAGCGTCGTCTACAAGACCAAGGATCTCGTCCCGGGCGACGCCTGGTCGAAGGAGCTCGAGGGCTCGAAGGACCTGATCGGCGATTGGGTCGGCAAGAAGTGCGGCAACTTCAACGTCAAGACCAACAAGTGCCTGGGCTCGGGCTCCTGATCCCGACCTGACGCGACCATGACGACAGGAGAAGGCGGCGATGTTGCCGCCTTCTCTTGACCTCCTGAACTCCTGCCGGGGTTGTCCAGTGCCTGCTGTTTTTCTGGCGATCATTCGCCGTCTGCTTGTTTTGCTCGCCCTGATCGCTGTTTCCGTTCCCGCCTTCGCAGCCAGTTTCGAAGAGTCGGTCGCGAAGCTCGCGAACGATGATTTCTCGGACACGAACGAGGCCGTCGGCGAGATCGCGGTGTCGGGCAACCCGCTGGCTTTTCCGATCATCAGCGCGCTCCAGGACGAGCGGCTGATGTTCGATGCCGAAACCAAGAAGGTCTATGTCAAGCAGACCGACGGCAAGATCATCGATGCCGCGACCGGCGCTGCCGTCGACAAGCTTCCGGACAATGCCGCGGCGGTCAGCCTCAACAACCGGCTCCGGCGCAGCGTGGATGCTGCGCTGGGTGGCCTGACGCTGTTGTCGCCGGATACCAACACACGCCTGACCGCCGCCAAATCGGTGTTCAAGTCGCATGAGGAGGCGACGCTGCCGACGGTGGAATCGGCGCTCGCCAAGGAAACCAATCGCGCGGTCAAGCAGGCGTTGACCGAGGCGCGGGCTGCCATCCTCCTGTTCAAGTCCGACGCGAGCGAGGTGGACAAGCTTGAAGCGGTCGCCACCATCAGGTCGCGCGGCGACCAGGAGGCGCTTGCGCTGCTGACCGAGATCAGCGGCGGCGACCAGCCGGCCACCGTCACCAAGGCTGCTGCCAGCGCGATCTCATCGATCCAGAGCTCGCTCGCAATCTGGTCCGGCGTGCAGAACGCCTGGTACGGCCTGTCGCTCGGCTCGGTGCTGCTGCTCGCCGCCATCGGCCTCGCCATCACCTTCGGGGTGATGGGCGTCATCAACATGGCCCATGGCGAGATGGTGATGCTCGGCGCCTACACCACCTTTGTCGTGCAGGAGGTCATCCGCACGCGGTACCCGGCGCTGTTCGACTATTCGCTGCTGATTGCCGTCCCGCTCGCCTTCCTGGTCGCCGGCGCGATCGGCGTGCTGATCGAGCGCACCATCATTCGCTTCCTCTACGGGCGTCCGTTGGAAACCTTGCTCGCGACTTGGGGCCTGTCGCTGATCCTGCAGCAGGCGGTGCGCACGGCGTTCGGTCCGACCAACCGCGAGGTCGGCAATCCCTCCTGGATGAGCGGTGCGTTCGAGCTCGGCCAGATCACCATCACCTACAACCGGCTCTGGATCCTCTGCTTCACGATGGCCGTGTTCGCCATCCTGCTGGCGATGCTGCGCTACACTGCGCTTGGTCTGGAGATGCGCGCGGTGACACAGAACCGGCGCATGGCGGCCTCGATGGGCATCGCGACCTCGCGGGTCGATGCGCTCACCTTCGGGCTCGGCTCAGGCATTGCCGGCATCGCCGGCGTGGCGCTGTCGCAGATCGACAATGTCAGCCCGAACCTCGGCCAGAGCTACATCATCGATTCCTTCATGGTCGTGGTGTTCGGCGGCGTCGGCAATCTCTGGGGCACGCTGGTCGGCGCCTTCACGCTGGGCATCGCCAACAAGTTCCTGGAGCCGGTCGCCGGCGCCGTGCTCGGCAAGATCGCGATCCTGGTGCTGATCATCCTGTTCATTCAGAAGCGCCCGCGCGGCTTGTTCGCGCTCAAGGGCCGGGCGGTGGAAGCATGATGCCGCACGTCCTCACCCGGTCGCTCGATCGCGCCGCAACCATCTTCGTGCTCGTGGTCGCCGCCTGCGGCGTGCTGATCCCGCTGTCCAACCTGCTGCTGCCGGCCGGCTCGGCCTTGCAGGTGCCGACCTATCTGGTCGCGCTGTGGGGCAAATATGTCTGCTACGCGATCCTGGCGCTCTCGATCGACCTGATCTGGGGCTATTGCGGCATTCTCTCGCTTGGCCATGGCGCGTTCTTCGCGCTCGGCGGCTACGCGATGGGCATGTATCTGATGCGCCAGATCGGCACCCGGGGCGTCTATGGCAACCCGATCCTGCCGGACTTCATGGTGTTCCTGAACTATTCCAAGCTGCCCTGGTACTGGCACGGCTTCGACATGTTCTGGTTTGCAGCTTTGATGGTGCTCGTGGTGCCCGGCCTGCTCGCCTTCTGCTTCGGCTGGCTCGCCTTCCGCTCGCGCGTCACCGGCGTGTATCTGTCGATCATCACCCAGGCGATGACCTACGCGCTGCTGCTCGCCTTCTTCCGCAATGATTTCGGCTTCGGCGGCAACAACGGCCTGACCGACTTCAAGGACATTCTCGGCTTCAACGTCCAGGCGGAAGGCACCCGCGCCGCGCTGTTCGCGCTGAGCTGCCTTGCGCTCATTCTGGCGTTCCTGATCTGCCGGGCGGTCGTGTCATCGAAGCTCGGCAAGGTGCTGATCGCGATCCGCGACGCCGAGTCGCGGACGCGCTTCCTCGGCTACCGCGTCGAGTCCTACAAGCTGTTCGTGTTCACGCTGTCGGCCTGCATGGCCGGCGTCGCCGGCGCGCTCTACGTCCCGCAGGTCGGCATCATCAACCCCTCCGAGTTCGCGCCCGGCAATTCGATCGAGGCCGTGATCTGGGTCGCGGTCGGCGGCCGCGGCACGCTGGTCGGGGCTGCGCTTGGCGCCGTCGTCGTGAACTACGCCAAGACCTTCTTCACTTCGGGCGTGCTGGCGCCCTACTGGCTGTTCATGCTCGGCGCATTGTTCGTGCTCGTCACTCTGCTGTTGCCCAAAGGCATTATCGGCACCTTCAATTCCTGGTGGGATCAGCTCGGCAGCAGGAGGCTGAACGCCGAGAGCGCCGCCCGCGAGGACGGCGTCACCGAACCCAAGATGGCGGAGTGAGCGCATGAACGTGATGGACACCCGCGCGACGTCGTCGCTACTCTATCTCGACGGCGTGCACGTCTCGTTCGACGGCTTCCACGCCATCAACAATCTTTCGCTGACGCTCGAGCCCGGCGAGATGCGCGCCATCATCGGCCCGAACGGTGCCGGCAAGACCACGATGATGGACATCATCACCGGCAAGACCAAGCCCGACGAGGGCACGGTGCTGTTCGACGGCAAGACCGACCTGACCCGGCTCGACGAAACGCGGATCGCCGAGCTCGGCATCGGCCGCAAGTTCCAGAAGCCGACGGTGTTCGAGAGCCAGTCGGTCGAGGACAATTTGCTGCTTGCGCTCAATGTCGACCACAGCGTCAAGGGCACGCTGTTCTGGCGCGGCTCGAGGGGCGAGGCCGAGCAGATCGACCGGGTGCTCGAGACGGTGCGGCTCAAGGATGCCCGACGCAAGCTCGCCGGCAGCCTCTCGCACGGCCAGAAGCAGTGGCTGGAGATCGGCATGCTCCTGGCACAGGACCCGAAGCTGCTGCTGGTCGACGAGCCGGTCGCCGGCATGACCGACGTCGAGACGCATCAGACGGCTGAGCTGCTCAAAGAGATCAACAAGGATCATACCGTCATGGTCGTCGAGCATGACATGACTTTCGTTCGCGAGCTCGGCGTCAAGGTCACTTGCCTGCACGAAGGCACGGTGCTGGCCGAGGGCACCATCGACCAGGTGTCGTCGAACGATCGGGTGATCGAAGTGTATCTGGGACGCTAGGCGATGTTGGACGTCAAGGACATCAACCTCTATTACGGCGCCGCCCAGGCGCTGCGCGGCGTCTCGATCGCGGCGGAGCCGGGCAAGGTCACCTGCGTGCTCGGCCGCAACGGCGTGGGCAAGACCTCGCTGCTGAGGGCGCTGGTCGGGCAATATCCGCTGGCGTCGGGCAGCATCACCTTCGATGGCGCTGACATCACCCGCCTGAAGCCGTATGAGCGGGCGCGCAAGGGCATCGGCTTCGTGCCGCAGGGCCGCGAGATCTTCCCGCTGCTCACGGTCGAGGAGAATCTCAAGACCGGCTTCGGGCCGCTGAAGCGGGCCGATCGCAGCATCCCGGACGACGTATTCTCGCTGTTTCCGGTGCTGGAATCGATGCTCGGCCGCCGCGGCGGCGATCTTTCCGGCGGCCAGCAGCAGCAGCTTGCGATCGGCCGCGCCATGGTGATGCGGCCGAAGCTCTTGCTGCTGGACGAGCCGACCGAGGGCATCCAGCCGTCGATCATCAAGGACATCGGCCGGGCGATTTCGTACCTCCGCAATCTCGGCAACATCGCCATCGTCCTGGTCGAGCAATATCTCGACTTTGCCTGCGAACTCGGCGACAACTTCGCCGTCATGGATCGCGGCGCGGTGAAGTTCACCTGCACCCGCGCCAATCTCGACCAGGCCGAGATCAGCCGCCAGATGGCGCTGTGATCATCACGTAGCTTCTCGACGCGGTCTCGCCCGCGTCTGGTCCCAGGGGAGGGGATCGATGCGGGCCGATCCCGCCAACGCCGCTGCCGACATCTTCGAGGCCAACCGCGCCCGCGGCGCGGTGCGCTTCGACGTGCGGCTGCAGGACGACGTGACGCGGCGCCATCACCTGCATGAATCCGGCTCGCTGCGCGTCCGCTTTCCCTCGCCCGAGGACGACGGTCTGTCGGCGATGTTCGTCAACACCGCAGGCGGAATCGCCGGCGGCGACCATTTCGCGATCGAGGTCGCGGCGGGCGAAGGCAGCCGCGTCACGCTGTCGAGCGCCGCGGCCGAGAAGGTCTATCGCGCGCCGGGCAAGCCAGCCGAGCTCGATATCGCGCTGACGGCTCATGCCGGCGCGCACATCTCGTGGCTGCCGCAGGAGACCATCCTGTTCGACCGCGCCCGCATTCATCGCCGCATCGACATCGACCTCGCCGACACCGCCTCGCTATTGTTGTGCGAGATCGTCGTGTTCGGCCGCACGGCCATGGGCGAGCGCATGCGCGAGGGCGAGTTCGTCGATCGCTGGCGGCTCAAGCGCGGCGGCAAGCTGGTGTTCGCCGAGACGGTCCGCCTCGACGGCGACATCGGCGACAAGCTGGCGCAGCCCGCGATCGCCAAGGGCGCCGCGGCCATCGGGACTGCGCTGATCGTGCCCGGCGACGCCGCGCTGGTGGAGCGCATCAGGGAGAGCCTGCCGGCGTTTCGGGGCGAGGCCGGACTGTCCGCCTGGAATGGATTTGCAATGGCGCGCTTCTGTGCCCAAGATGCCGCGAGCCTGCGCGCCGACATGATGGCGGTGCTCGGCTGCGCATCGGCCGGACCGCTGCCGCGGCTGTGGCTCAACTAGACGTTTACCAACTGACGATCATTAGAAGACGATCACCAGAGAGTCCGCATGAACCTGTCTCCCCGCGAAAAGGACAAGCTCCTGATCTCGATGGCCGCCATCGTGGCCCGCCGCAGGCTCGAGCGCGGCGTCAAGCTGAACCATCCCGAAGCGGTCGCGATCATCTCCGACTTCATTCTGGAAGGCGCGCGTGACGGCCGCACCGTGGCCGAGCTGATGCAGGCCGGCGCCCAGGTCCTGACCCGCGATCAGGTGATGCCGGGCATCCCCGAGATGATCCACGACATCCAGGTCGAGGCGACGTTTCCGGACGGCACCAAGCTGGTCACGGTGCACGAGCCGATCCGCTAAGTTCTTGCACGTCATTCCGGGGCAGCCCGCAGGGCTGAATCCGGAATCCAGAGATTGTCTGCAATCGATTTTGAGATTCCGGGTTCGGTCCTGCGGACCGCCCCGGAATGACGGAGAAAGACACATGATCCCCGGCGAATTTTTCATCCAGGACGGCGAGATCGAGCTCAATGCCGGCCGCAAGACCGTGACTCTGTCGGTCGCCAACACCGGCGACCGGCCGATCCAGGTCGGCTCGCACTACCATTTCTTCGAGACCAATCCGGCGCTGAAGTTCGACCGCAAGAAAGCCAGGGGCATGCGCCTCGACATCGCAGCCGGCACGGCGGTGCGCTTCGAGCCCGGCCAGACCCGCGAGGTGCAACTGGTCGCGCTCGGCGGCAAGCGCACGGTCTACGGCTTCCGCGGCGACGTGATGGGCAAGCTGTAGACGATGCTGACCGGATTGCGCCTCGTCTCCGAAGCGGCCGAGCTGGCGGCGCGCCGTCATGCCGGCCAGCAGCGCAAGGGCCGCGACGAGGAGCCGTACATCAATCATCTCGCTGAGGTCGCCAACATCCTCGCGATCACCTGCGCCGGCGAGGACGCCGAACTCGTCGCGGCCGGCTGGTTGCACGACACCATCGAGGACACCGACACCAGCTACGACGAGCTGGCGCAGCGCTTCGGCTCGCGCGTCGCTGGGCTGGTCGAGGAGGTCACCGACGACATGACCCTGCCGAAGAGCGAGCGGCGCGCGGTCCAGGTCATCGCGGCTCCCGGCAAGTCCGATGGCGCCAAGCAGATCAAGATCGCCGACAAGATCAGCAACATCCGCGCCCGCATTGTGTTCGAGCCGGATCTCGAGCAGCAGCTCGAGCTGATGGAGTATCTCAGTTGGGCCGAGCAGGTCGTCGCAGGCTGCCGCGGTGTGAATGTGGCGCTGGACGCGCTGTTCGACGAGACCGTTGCGAACGCGCGGGGGACGCTGTGAGCGGACCGTCGGCGTTGCGAGAACAAGGCAAGCAGAGCTAATTGGGGGCCAACGATGTCCGTCAAGATCAAGCGTTCCGTCTACGCCGACATGTTCGGTCCCACGACCGGCGACAAGGTCCGGCTCGCCGACACCGACCTGATCATCGAGGTCGAGAAGGACTTCACCGTCTATGGCGAGGAGGTGAAGTTCGGCGGCGGCAAGGTCATCCGCGACGGCATGGGCCAGTCGCAGGCGACCAACAAGCAGGGCGCCGCCGACACCGTCATCACCAATGCGCTCATCGTGGACCACTGGGGCGTCGTCAAGGCCGACGTCGCGATCAAGGACGGCATGATCTCGGCGATCGGCAAGGCCGGCAATCCCGACATCCAGCCCGGCGTGACCATCGTGATCGGCCCGGGTACCGACGTGATCGCGGGCGAAGGCAAGATCCTCACCGCCGGCGGCTTCGACAGCCACATCCACTTCATCTGCCCGCAGCAGATCGAGCATGCGCTGATGAGTGGCGTCACCTCGCTGCTCGGCGGCGGCACCGGTCCGTCGCACGGCACCTTCGCGACGACCTGCACGCCCGGCCCATGGCACATCGGGCGGATGATGCAGTCGTTCGACGCCTTTCCGGTGAACCTCGGCATTTCCGGCAAGGGCAACGCCTCGCGCCCGGCCGCGCTGGTCGAGATGATCAAGGCCGGCGCCTGCGCGCTCAAGCTGCACGAGGATTGGGGCACGACGCCGGCTGCGATCGACAACTGCTTGTCGGTTGCCGATGATTACGACGTGCAGGTGATGCTGCACTCCGACACGCTCAACGAGTCCGGCTTCGTCGAGGACACCATCAAGGCCTTCAAGGGCCGCACCATCCACGCCTTCCACACCGAAGGCGCCGGCGGTGGCCACGCGCCTGATATCATCAAGGTCGCGGGCCTGAAGAACGTGCTGCCGTCGTCGACCAATCCGACGCGGCCGTTCACGCGCAACACGATCGATGAGCATCTGGACATGCTGATGGTGTGTCACCATCTCGATCCGTCGATCGCCGAGGATCTCGCCTTTGCCGAAAGCCGCATCCGCAAGGAGACGATCGCGGCCGAGGACATCCTGCACGATCTCGGCGCGCTCTCGATGATGTCATCGGATTCGCAGGCGATGGGCCGGCTCGGCGAGGTCATCATCCGCACATGGCAGACCGCCGACAAGATGAAGAAGCAGCGCGGCGCGCTGCCGCAGGACAAGGGCCAGGACAACGACAATTTTCGCGTCAAGCGCTACATCGCCAAATACACGATCAACCCGGCGATTGCGCATGGCGTGTCGAAGCTGATCGGCTCGGTCGAGAAGGGCAAGCTCGCCGATCTCGTGCTGTGGTCGCCCGCCTTCTTCGGCGTCAAGCCCGACTGCGTCATCAAGGGCGGCACCATCGTCGCAGCTCCGATGGGCGATCCCAACGCCTCGATCCCGACGCCGCAGCCGGTGCATTACCAGCCGATGTTCGGCGCGTTCGGCAAGTCGCTGACGGCCTCCTCGGTGATCTTCACCTCGAAGGCTGCCGTCACCGGCGGGCTCGCGCGCAAGCTCGGCCTGTCCAAGAAGCTCTACGCCGTGCAGAACACCCGCGGCAGGATCTCGAAGAAGAGCATGATCCACAACGACGCGACGCCGAACATCGAGGTCGATCCGGAGACCTATGAGGTCCGCGCCGATGGCGAGCTCCTGACCTGCGAGCCGGCCGAGGTGCTGCCCATGGCGCAGCGCTACTTCATGTTCTAAGCTCCGCCCGGTACCCAGAACCAGAAACGTACCGGGAGGACTGCTGCGTGATCTATGTCGTTGCCACCTTGACCATCAAGCCCGAAACCCGTGCGGAATTCATCGCCGCCGCGACTGCCTGCATTGCAGGGACCCGCAAAGAACCCGGCAATATCGCCTATGATTTGCATGAGAGCGTCACCGACCCGAGCAAGATGGTCTTCGTCGAGCAGTGGGAGAACGCCGAGGCCTTGGTGCCGCACCGCGCGACCGAGCACATGAAGACGTTCGGGCGCGTCGCGGTGAAATGCATGGCGGCGCCGCCGAAGATCGAGATCATTACGCCTGAGAAGGTCGATGTCCGCTGAGCGGAATAAGAGTGAGCGGAATAAGAGAATGAGAGTTTCAGCATGATCCGCGCGACACGCGTGCTCGGGCAGCATCGTTGGAAAGAGGCCGCCGCCGATTCCGTCCTGCTCGATTTCGATGACCGGCACCGGCGGCGGCTGGTGATGACCGGAACGCGCGGGCTGGAGTTTCTGTTGGACCTCGAGCACGCTACCGCATTGCGCGGTGGCGACGCCCTGGTGCTGGAGGACGGCCGGCTGATCGAGGTCGTGGCGGCGGCCGAGCCGCTGCTCGAGATCCGGGCTTCCGATCCGCATCATCTGGTGCGGCTCGCCTGGCATCTCGGCAACCGGCACCTGCCGACGCAGCTCATGCCCAAGAGCCTGCGCATTCGCCGCGACCACGTGATCGAGGCCATGGTCAAGGGCCTCGGCGCCCGCGTGATCGAGATCGAGGCGCCGTTCGATCCGGAGGGCGGTGCGTACGCCGAGCCCAGCCATGCGCATGGCCATGATGATCATGATCACCACGGCCACGATCATCATCACGATCATGACGGGCACGATCACGCGCATCACGACCACGGCCATGCACATGATCATCACGTGCATGACGAGCACTGCGGCCATGACCATCACGATCACGGTCATTCCCATGCTCATGAGCACAAGTGAGGAGGGGGCTCGGCCGGATGCGATCAGCGCCACGGATCCGGCTGCGCTGTATCGGCTGCTGACGTGGCTGTCGCCGGCGTTTCCGATCGGCGGCTTCTCCTATTCGAGCGGCATCGAATGGGCGGTCGAGGCGGGCGACATCGGCGATGCGGCGGCGCTGCGCGGCTGGCTCGCGACGATGCTGACGAACGGTTCCGGCTTCTGCGACGCGGCTTTCCTCGCGCACGCCTATCGCGCGGTTGAGCTCGACGATATGGCCAGCCTCCGCGAGGTGGCCGAGCTTGCGGCTGCTTTCGTACCGTCGCGCGAGCGTCAGCTCGAAACCACGGCGCAGGGCCGTGCCTTCATCGAGATCGCGCGGTCCGCCTGGAACTGCGCAGGCCTCGACGAGGCGGTGGCACGATGTGCGAGCATCGTCTATCCGGTCGCCGTGGGGCTGGTCGGCGCTGTTCACGGCGTTCCTCTGGGACCCCTGCTGCACGGCTTCCTGCACGCCCTGACGTCGAACTGGATTTCCGCCGGCAGTCGTCTCGTACCGTTGGGGCAGACCGACAGCCAGCGCGTGCTCGCCGCGTTGGAGCCTGTCGTCGCTGCGACGGCGGACCGCGCCCTGCTCGCCTCGCTCGACGACATCGGCGGCGCAACATTCCGCGCCGATCTCGCAAGCCTTCATCACGAGACGCAATATACAAGGCTGTTTCGGTCGTGATGAAGCGGGGCAACGGCTGCTCCGATCACGGCCCCGCGCGGTTACGCGTACGACAGAAGGGTAAATGACATGGCATCGTCTCACGGTCCGCTCCGCGTTGGCGTCGGTGGCCCGGTCGGGTCCGGCAAGACTGCGCTGATGGATCTCCTGTGCAAATCGATGCGGGAGCGCTACGACATCGCCGCGATCACCAACGACATCTACACCAAGTGGGACGCGGAGTTTCTCGTTCGCTCGGGATCGCTCACCCCGGATCGTATCGCCGGCGTGGAGACCGGCGGCTGCCCGCACACTGCGATCCGCGAGGACGCTTCCATGAACCTCGCCGCAGTGGCCGACATGCGGGCCAAGTTTCCCGGACTCGACCTGGTGTTGATCGAGTCGGGCGGCGACAACCTCGCGGCAACGTTCTCGCCGGAACTCGCCGATATCACGATCTACGTCATCGACGTCGCGGCGGGCGACAAGATCCCGTCGAAGGGCGGACCGGGTATCACCCGCTCCGACCTTCTGGTGATCAACAAGATTGACTTGGCACCCCATGTGGGCGCTTCTCTGGAGAAGATGGAGACGGATGCCAAGCGCATGCGCGGCGCACGGCCCTTCGTCATGACCAATCTGAAGAAGAGCCAGGGGCTTGACCGGATCATCGGCTTCATCGAAGCCAAGGGCGGTCTGAAGCCGTCGGCCTGAGCGCCGGGACTGATCTGCGTCGCAGCGTTCTTCGTTGCCCGATGCGTCTGCTGCAATGACAGACGCAAAAAAGCCTCATCCGGCCGGAACAACTTGAGCCCTCGGGTGTTTCCTCGACCCGGGGTGCGCCTTGCCCAAGGCGTCTCGGCGCCGATGCGCCGGTATCCTGGGATCGCTATCCACTGATCGCTCCGATCACTTCCGATCGCCCCGAGGTGCGTCCTTGAGTTGCAGGCCCGGTTATTGGATGACTCGTCTCCTCCTTCGCCAACCCTTTACTTCAGAGTAAACGAGTGCTCCGGCTGGGTGTCATCATCGGTTTGATCGCGCTGGTCGGGACGGCGCTGTCCGGCTTGGCCGCCTATCGCGTCCACGACCAGGAGCTGGCCCTCGATCGCATTGCGCTGGCCCGAGCCATCGACGTCCATGCCAGCCTCGTCCAGGACCGGCTGACCGAACGTGAGCTGCTGGCCCGGGTGGCCTCCGGGCTGTTCCGCGCTCCCTCGGTGATCAAGGCCAATATGCTGGAGCCGCTGCGATCGTCGATCTACGCGTTCAAGACCGACTTCGTGGTGGCATCGTGGATCGCGCGGCTGCGGCCGGATGAGCTCTCCATCGCGCAAGCCGAGCTGCGCCAGGCTGGCTTCCCGAATCCAACCATTCGCAATTTCGACGACACGCCGCTGGGGCCGAACGTCGATCGTCCGTTGGACGTTCTGATGGATCTCGAGCCACGCAATGCCGAGACCTCCAGGCTTCCCGGCATCGCACTCGACCGGCAGCCGATCGTCGGACCGATGCTTGCGCGCGCCATGGCCGAGGGCAAGCCGGTCGCTTCCGACCCCACCCCGCTGCTGCGGAGCGACGGTCCGATCGGGATCGTGCTGGCAGCCCCGGTCGTCCCGCAAGGTGCCACTGCGCCGGCGGGCTTCGTGACGTTTTCCTACGAGATCGGGCCGCTGCTGCTCACCAATGACGATCTGTCGTTGTTCTCGGTGGCGTTGAAGGATCCGCGCAACGCCTCGGACGAGCTGGTTGCCAATGATCAGGGCGCGGTGACGAGCCGGACCCGGGGGCCGGACGATCCTGCTCCGTCGTCGACCCGCACCGTAGCCTTCGGCAATCACGACTGGTCGCTGGTCTATTACGCCAAGAGCAATGCGGTCCGGCGTGCGCAACAGACCGCGGCGATCGTCGGCGTCATCGGGATGGCGCTGACCGGTATCATCTGCGGCCTGTTCGGCTACGTCGCCTACAATAATCTGCGCCTGAGTCGCGAAATCCAGGTGCGGATCGGCTTCGAGCGCCGACTGACGGCGGTCATCGACGAGCTGAACCACCGGGTCAAGAACATCCTGGCGGTGATCCAGTCCATCGTGACGCGCACGCTGCGTCATGGCAGCGACATCGATGTCGCGCGCGAGCTGCTGATCGGGCGGATCCATGCGATGTCGAACGTCGTCACGCTGCTCAGCGAGAGTCAATGGCAGGGCGTGCAATTGCGCGGACTGTTCGAAGCTCGCGCCATCCCGCATGCCGACAGGATTGCGGTCAACGGACCCGACATCACCGTGAGCGCGCGTGCCGCGCAGAGCCTGTCGCTGCTGTTCTTCGAACTCGCCTCGCACTCGGACGAAGGCCTCTCGCTGGTGGGAAAGCACCCGCACATCACCGCCAAATGGGAGGTGACTGGCGAGGAGCCGAATGCCGTCTTCCACTTCCGTTGGGAGGAATTGAACACCAGTGAAGCAACGCGGCGGCCGGACAGCGATTTCGGACTGATCCTGCTCGATCGCGTTGCGCCGGAGGCGCTCGGCGGCACGTCAAAGCGCTTCTTCACCGAGGCGAGCTATGTCTATGAGCTGAGCGCGCCGATGGAGACGGTCATCGACATGACCGAGCGCGATCGGACCGAGCAGTTCTCCGCACCACTGCATCCGGCGCGATAGCCGCAGCGCTGGTCGGCGAACAGGCTGCCGGGGCGTACGATCCCGGGCACAAGAGATCAACAACAAGAAGAGGCGGCTCGCTGAGGAGCCGCCTCTTTGCTGGTTCGTTTGCGACGGCTTGGCTTATCAGCCGCCGCTGCCGCCGATCACCGCCCGCACGGTCTCGTCCGGGCCGAAATCCTCGGCGCCTTCGACGTAGAGCAGCGCTGCCAGCTTCGAGCGCGCGCGGTTCACGCGGCTCTTGATGGTGCCCACCGCGCAGCCGCAGATCGCTGCCGCATCCTCGTAGGAAAAGCCCGATGCACCGACCAGGATCAGTGCCTCGCGCTGGTCCTGAGGCAGCTTCTCGAGCGCCGCGCGGAACTCCTCGAACTCGAGATGCGCGCCCTGCGAGGGATGTGTCTTGAGCGTCTTGGCGTAGTTGCCTTCGGCATCTTCCACTTCGCGCCGGCGTTTGCGGTAGTCGGATCGGAACAGGTTGCGCAGGATCGTGAACAGCCAGGCAGGCAGATTCGATCCCGGTTGAAACGAGTCGATGTTGGCCAGCGCCCGGAGCAGGGTTTCCTGCACGAGGTCGTCGGCACGATCGCTGTTACCACTCAAGGAAATCGCAAATGCGCGAAGGCTGGGGACGGCCGCGAGGATATCGTCCCGCAAGGAATCAGTGAGAGGCATTCACTCCCTCCCGTCGGTTTGGTCGTTGGATCCCCCGCCGTTCTCCACGTGGGACTGTGCTGCCGGCGCATCAAGCTTCCGCACCAGATCCGCGAAGCGGTCCGGCACTCCCTGACGGACGACGTCGTCGTACATCGCGCGGAGTTGATGACCGATTCTGGATTGAATTTCCGCGTTCAGTCCGCCGGGCTTGCGCGGTGCCGCATTCTTGCTGGCTTGAGACTTTACATCTTTCATGACCTTTTCCACGTTTCCCCGAGAGTTAAGTCCCTGAAGCTTCAAGAATTATTCTCGCCACCGAGAGGGTCTGTCGGGAACTAATGCGACGGGGCGATAAAAGTTCCACGCGTTTGGGGAACTTTTCGTCGGTTCAGGCGTAATCAGCGCATTATGGAACCCGGGCGGAAGCCCAGATGACCGAATGGAGTGGGGATGAGCCGATCACAGCTTGTTGCTGAACATTTGCCGCTGTTGCGCCGGTATGCGAGGGCTCTCACCGGCAGCCAGGGTTCCGGAGACGCCTATGTCGGAGCGATGCTCGAGGCCCTGATTCAGGATCCGGCGCTGCTGGACGAGCGCTATGGACCGCGGGCGGCACTGTTCCGCCTGTTCACGCAGATCTGGAATTCGGTAGCGCTCAACGACGACGCAGAAGTGGCGACCCTGCCGATGCCGCCGGAACGGCGGCTCTCGAATATCACCCCCTTACCACGCCAGGCCTTCCTGCTGCTCTCGCTCGAGGGTTTTCCCGAGGAGGAAGTGGCCTTCATCCTCGACATCGACGTCGCTGAAACCCGCCGGCTGGCGGATGCTGCCGGACGGGAGCTCGCCGCCGAAATCGCTACCGATGTGCTGATCATCGAGGACGAGACCTTTATCGCGATGGACCTCGAGAGCCTCGTCAAGAATCTCGGCCACAACGTCATCGGCGTGGCCCGCACTCATGCCGATGCGGTGGCTCTCGCAAAGAACAAGAAGCCCGGTCTGATCCTGGCTGATATTCAGCTCGCCGATGGTTCGTCCGGTCTGGACGCCGTCAACGAGCTACTGCGCACCTTCGAGGTACCGGTGGTCTTCATCACCGCCTATCCGGAGCGCTTCCTCACCGGTGAGCGGCCCGAGCCGGCGTTCCTCATCTCCAAGCCGTTCCAGCCGGCCATGGTGTCGGCGGTGGCGAGTCAGGCGCTGTTCTTCCAGCGCAATTCGCGCAACCGGATGCCGAAGCCGGCAGCCTGATCAGGCCACGCGTGCACGATCCTGTTCCGGCGCGTTCCTCGTGGAGCGCGCCGGCTTCTTTTGCAGCATCGAATTGCGAGATCAGCAGCCGCGGCACACCCCGCCGAGTCGTGCCTTCAGGACCGCGTCACTCGGATCGATGTCCGTCTGCAAGATTTGCGACGTCCGCCGGGGCGCGAAAACGATCGGCACGAGAAACGTCAGATCCCCATCCGCCAGCTCCGGCGGAGGTGGGGCAAATGGCTGGGCGCGCCGGACCATGGCGAGCGCCTCCTGGTCAAGCGCGGGATCGCCGGTCGTTTCCGCCAGCACCGCCGAGATGAGATGACCCTCGCGGTCGATGTGGAACAGGACCTTGGCCGTCCCGCCCTCATCCGAAGCCCGCAGCGGATAACGGCGCTGAATCTTCAATTGTGCGACGAGATTCTTGATCCAGGTATCCTTGGCGCTCTCAGCCGCTCCCATCGCGGGAAACAGGCACAGGAGAGCCAGCGCTAGCCCAAGCCCCTTCCGCACGCCATCCAACGAGCTCAGCATCTCCGCCCCCATGCGCGGACGATGAACGTGGCCGCGCCACTGCCACATATACCTCAGGGGAAAAGCGGATAAAGCGCCGGGAATGTCGGGCTGGGATCCGATCGAGCAGATGGATCAGAAAAGAATGCGGGGCACCGCCGGCATCACCACGGCGGTGCCCCGCGTCGCCGGTCAATGGGGCAGGGGGAATAACCGGCTGCCGAGATGACGCGCGACCCGAAAAGTCGTTCCGCGTGAGATCGAATTTTTTGACGCCACGAATTTGAAGAATGTCGCCGCAGTTTACACACGGTTAAGTGATTCGCCCGACCGAGAACCCAGTTCCTGCGACTTACGTTGGTATGCCGATCGCCTTGCGGCGAGGGGAGCAGAGACATGTCGCAGACCAGGAAGGTTATCGTTTTGGGTTCGCTTGCGGCTTCCGCAATGCTCGTGGGTGCAATGCAACTGGCCTCCGGCCATGATCTTGGCGCCAACCTGCCGCTCCAGAACTCCGCCCGCGAGACGATCGTCGCGACTGCGAACGACGTGAACCGGGCCGCCAAGTCTGACCGCGCGCAACAAAGCGGTACTGTGGCGCCGTCACAAACTGTGTCGATCAAGCTGGCAGCCTTCGCGGAGACGTCCTTCCTGGTGCGGCTTCCCGTCAACCCCGCCGCTGTGAGCGCGGGCTCGTTGCCGTCGCCGCAGGGATCGCAGCTCATCACCACCGGCAACGAGCGGCAGGCCGTCAAGCATCCGGTGGCGTGCGAGCCGTCGGTGTCGGTGCTGACGGAGATCGCCAAGCGCCTGCAACCGGGACGGTGTGTGACTTAGTTGATAGCAGCTTGCACCCGATCCGCCGCCTAAGCACTCGATCAACGCCTTGGATCCTCACTCTGCGGGCGTTTGCTCCTCCGCCGCTGGGCGGCTGACCATGAATCCGAGCGCCAGACCGCCGACGGCCAGAATGGGAATCAGCCGCTTGATGCCGATCATGCGGACGATCTGCAAGCCGCTGGCCAGCAGCATCGGGTCTGCAAAAGCCGATTGGACTGCCGACCGCGCCGTTTCCGCGCTTCGCGCGGCACGGCTCTCGATCGCGCGCTTGCGCGCCATGTAGCTGATCGCGGCGATCAACGTCACCACGAAGAAGATGGCGGCACCGGTGAGGCACGCGGCCACGAGCCCGTATCGATCCAGGACGGCGACGAAAGCGGCGGCGCACAGAAAGCTCGTGGTTACGAACAGTCCGACCGCTGCAGCGATTGCGAGCGACGTGAGCCTAACGGCATGCCCGGTCGATTCCTGGAAGTCCGCAATCAGGCGCTGCAGCATGTCATTCCCTCCCGATCTCATTCATCTGCGCAACAGACTCAAATCGGCGCCGAAGACGCGGCGCCGAAACGAGACAAGCCTCTGGATTTCAGGGGCCAAATCCTCAGCGTCTCCAGGCGGCGCCGATGAGAAATCCAAGTCCGAGCGCGAGACCCACGGTGGCGAGCGGACGCTGCGAGATCACGTCCTCGAGGCGCTCCTCCAGCGAGTTCGCGGCCTCCTGGGCCGCACCAAACATGGCCGTGCCGCGCTCGGACATGTCGTCGAGCGTCTGGTCCGCGTTCTCGCGCGCCTGTCGATAGCCGCTGCGGGCCTGCTTGCTCGCCTGCCCGGCGAAAGCATTCAGCGCGTCGGTGATCTGTTCGGTGAGAGCTGCGATATCGTTTTTCACGGCGTGGACATCCTTCTGCAGGCGTTCGTAGTTCGCTTTGTCGACGAGATCTTTCAGGGCGGTCTCACCGTCAGTCGGTGGCATGGCAAGCTCCCGGAGCAAGGTGATTGCGTCTGCTCGACAAACGCGGGGTCTCAGCCGAAGTTCCGACGCTGGAAACCGAATTAGTCCGCCGGCAGTTGCGGCGTATCGTCCGGCAGCAGATGCTCTTTGACGATGAGGGCGACGATCAGCAGCGGCGAGGCGAGGAAGGCTCCCATCGGGCCCCACAGCCAGGTCCAGAATGCCAGCGCAATGAACACCGCGAGTGCGTTGAGCGCGAGCCGCCTGCCGATGATGGTCGGCGTGACGAAATGGCCTTCCATGAAGGTGATCACGGCGAAGATGGCGGGCGCGACCATGCCGGCGCTCAGGGTCGGGAATGCGACCGCGCCGACCAGGACGAGCACCGCAAACATTGCGATCGGGCCGATGATGGGGATGAAGTTCAGCGTCGCTGCGAGCGCGCCGAGCCCGGCGGGGTTTGGCATGCCGGCGATGGCGCAGGCGAGGCCTGCGGCGATGCCGACCCCGGTGTTGATGAGCGTGACCGTCAGCAGATAGTTGCCGAGGTGCAGTTCGAGCTCGTTCAGGATGCGCAGCGTCCGAAGCCGGGCCTCATGATCACCGAAGGTCATGATCAAGGTGCGCCGCAGGTCCCGCCAGCTCGCGATGAACAGCACCAGCGTGGCGAAGAACAGCAGGAATTCCGTGAAGGTCGGCGACAGGAATTCGATCGTCGGCTGAACCCAATCGAACTTGGGCAGCTCCAGGCTGGTCGAGGCCTGCCCGCTTCCACCGCCGATCGCCGCCTGCATTTCGTGCCACAGCGCCAGCGGCCGATCGAAGACGTGCAGCTTGGCCTTGAGCGTCGTGGCGAGCTCGGGAAGGCGATTGGTCCAGTCGAGGACCGGCGCCGAGATCAGGCCGATGATGAAGGCCAGTCCCGCGGCAACGGCGATCACGATCAGCACGGCGCCGACGCCGCGCGGCACGTGGTGGCGTTCGAGAAAGTTGGCGGCCGGCGACAGCATGGTGCCGACCACGAACGCCATCACGATCGGCAGAAAGAACCCGCGGGCGACGTAGAGAACGCCGGTGACGCAGATCGCGGTGAGAATCACGAGCGCGATGGCGACGACTTCGGCCCGCCTGATCACCGGTGGAAGCTCGTGGCGGCTTTCGTTCAGCGCCGCGCCTTCGCTCCCGCTCGCGAGCAGCCGCTCGGTGGGAAGTACACGCACCATAGGTCCCCCCGATCGGGTCGTTCGCGCACAGTTCGCGTGATGACGTTCTTCTTTCGCCTAACTGGCGAGACGGCGCCGGGTTCCGTCGCGAGAACGTGACAGCCTCTATGCTTGACTGACGCAGGGCGACCACAGCGGAGCCGGAACTGCGGCGAGCCGTTCGGCGTTTGGAAGGCAATCACGCATCGCACCGCGATGCTCGTCTGACAGGGGCACTCCATGACACAGCTCGTTTCCGGCCATCGCAACCTTTCGCGGCGGACCGCTTCGCTGATCGTCGGCGTCGCGGTTCTTCTCGTCGCGGGTCCCGCCGCGTCTCACGCGCAGAGCCTCGGCTATGCGCCGGTCGAGCAGCAGCAGGCGTTCCCGCCCGACCAGGCGACTGCACCCGCCGTGGAGCAGGACGAGGACAGCCAGCTTCCGGACCGGCTGCGTCGCACGATCGTCAATCTGGATACGCGGGAAGCGCCGGGGACGATCATCATCGATACCGCCAATACTTACCTGTACTACGTGCTCGGCGGCGGTCGCGCGCTGCGCTATGGCGTTGGCGTCGGGCGCGAGGGCTTCACCTGGTCGGGTGTGCAGACGGTGACCCGCAAGGCGGAATGGCCGGACTGGCATCCGCCGGCGCAGATGATCGCGCGCCAGCCCTATCTGCCGCGTTTCATGGCTGGCGGTCCCGGTAATCCGCTCGGCGCGCGGGCCATGTATCTCGGCTCCAGCGAGTATCGCATCCACGGCACCAACGATCCGACCACGATCGGCAAGTTCGTGTCCTCGGGCTGCATCCGCCTGACCAATGAGGACGTGAGCGACCTGTTCAGCCGCGTGCAGGTGGGGACGAAGGTCGTCGTGCTGCCCAAGGCCGCATCGCTGCAGGCGCGCGCGAATTTCGACCGGGCGCCGCGCGTGACCTCGCTGCCGTCGGGGCGTCAGGCGATGTCGCTGCCGGTCTCGGCCATCAACTGATCTGGGAGTGGGACGATGAAAGGTCGACGTGCACTCGCCGCGATCGCAGTGGCAACCATGGCAACCGCGGGTGCGTTGGCAGCGCCGACCTCGGCGGGGGCGCAGGATTTCTTCTCCGCGCTGTTCGGCGGCTTCAACGCGCCGCAGCGCCAGGCGCCCTACATCCGGATGCCGTTCGCCGACGAGGCGCCACCGGCGCCACGGCCGGCCCCGCGGGGCGATGTCAGCTATCGCGGCGGCAGCAGCAGCGTCGCCTGGTGTGTCCGCACCTGTGATGGCCGCTACTTCCCGCTCGGAGCCACCGGCGACCAGAGCAAGGAAGCCGCCTGCAACAGCTTCTGCCCGGCGGCCAAGACCGAGATCGTCTATGGCAGCTCGATCGACGCCGCCGAGACGGATGGCGGCAAGCCATATTCGGCGCTGCCCAACGCCTTCAAGTATCGCACCGAGATCGTCGACGGCTGCACCTGCAACGGCAAGGACCAATTCGGCCTTGCCAAGGTGTCGATCGACAACGACCCCACCTTGCGCAAGGGCGACGTCGTCGCGAGCGACGACGGCCTCAAGGTCGCCAACCGGACCGGCAGCGGCAAGCGTGCCGAGCTGAACTTCTCGCCGGCGCCCGCGGCACTGCGCGCGAAATACGAGCGCGCGCCGGTGATGGCGTCCGACTGATCCTGCGAGGTCGTCAGGCCGCGCGGATCTTGCCGAGGAAGTCCGTGACCTGATGACCGAGGTTCCTGCTCTGGCTCTCCAGCGTCTCTGAGGCATTGCGCACGTTGTCGGCGGCCGCCGCAGCCGCATCGGCGTCCGACTTCACGCCGGTGATGTTGTCGGAGACGTGCTTGGTGCCGTCGGCCGCGAACTGGGTGCTGCGCGAGATTTCCTGCGTCGCCGCCCCTTGCTCCTGCACCGCCGCGGCGATCGCGGTCGCCACCTCGTTGACCTCGCCGATGATGCCGCCGATGCGCTTGATCGCGTCGATCGCGTCATTGGCGACGCGCTGGATGTCGGCGATCTGCTCCGAGATATCGTCGGTCGCCTTTGCGGTCTGGCTCGCCAGCGTCTTCACCTCGGAGGCGACGACGGCGAAACCCTTGCCGGCCTCGCCGGCGCGCGCCGCCTCGATGGTGGCGTTCAGCGCCAGCAGGTTGGTCTGCGAGGCGATGCTGTTGATCAGCCCGACCACCTCGCCGATCCGGTTCGCCGACTGCGCCAGCCCCTGCACGGTGCCGTCGGTCATGCGGGCCTGCTCCACCGCACGGCTGGCGATCCCGGCCGCATGCGATGCCTGCTTGCTGATGTCGGCGATCGAGGCATTCAGCTCCTCCGCGGCGGAGGCCACCGTCTGCACGCTCATCGAGGCATCGCTGGAGGCCTTCGAGGCCTCCTCGGCGCGGGCGTTGGTCTGCCGCGATACGTTGGTCAGGCCGGCGGACGTCGCCTGCATGTCGGTGGAGGCGCGGCCAAGCTGCTCGAGCGAATCGCGCACCAGCCCCTCGAATTCGCTCACATAGCTTTCGATCGCCCGCTGGCGCGCAACCGTCGTTTCGTTGCGTTGGCGCTCCTGGGCCTCGATCGCGAGCTTGTCCTTGGCCTGCTGCTTGAACGTTTCGAGCGCGCCCGCCAGCGCCCCGATCTCGTCCTGGCGCTGCATGTAGCCCGTCTCGACGCTGAGGTCGCCGCCCGCAACCGCCAGCATGGCATCGCGCATTCTGTTGAGGGGCTGGATCACCCGGCGGCTCACCAGCATCAGCGCGGCGCCGCCGATCCCGGTCGCCGCGATCAGGAGGCAGAGTTCGATGCCGAGGGTCCGCATGGCGGCCGCATGCTGCTCCTCGATATAGGTCCTTGCGGTTTCAAGCGCGGTCTCGGCGACCGCAACCGCGGCATTGAGGCGCCCGACCGTGAACGGGCTCCATTTGTTGGCGACCATCTCCGGCGTCTCGCCGCTCGCGACCGCGTTGACGAGGCGATCCCTCAACGCGGTGTATTCCGCGTCGAAATAGGCCTTGCGCGTGGCCTCCAGCGCCGCCGTCATCGCGGCCGGCCATTTTGCGCCGGTGGTCGCCAGTTCGAGCGCCTTCCATGCGGCCTCGGCGCCGCCGACCGCCTTGGTATAGTTCAGCCGCGCCTCGGGCGTGATCTTGCCTGCGGCGAGCCCGTTCGACACCAGGAAGGAGGCGTCGCCGGCGGTGTTGCGCAGCAGCCATGCGATCTGCTTGATCTGCAGCAGCTGATCGATGGTCGGGTCCGCGTGGTTGACCTCGGCTGCGAGAATGGCCTGGATCTTTTCCAGCGTCTCCAGCAGCCTGTCCTCGGTCTGCATGTATTCCTTGCCGAGCGCCAATCGGCGCGACGCCTTCGGCTTGGCGACCTCCAGCCAGAATTCCTTCTGCTGATCGCTCAGCGTCGCCAGCAATTGCTGGAATTGCGAGAGCAGCGCCGCCTTGTCGGCAAACGCGATGCCCGGAAGGATGCCGAGCGCGCGGCCCATGGACGGCATGGCAACGTCACGCAGGCCGCGGACGTACCGCTCGGTCTCCGGTTCGACCTTCTCGTCCACGGTCACCATGCGGTTCGAGGTGGAGCGGTCGGCCCGCAGCTTGTCCATCGCCTTGAACATGCTTTCGGAGGCATCGACGATGGAGGTGATGCGCGCAGTGAGCTTGAGCTGCTGCCACGAAAAATAGGCCCGCGAGGCGAACAGGCCGACAAACAGGCATGCCGTCACCAGGATGATGGCCTTCAAAGTCGTGGAAATGGTCAGGCGGTTCAGCATGTTGATCTCCGATTCACCGCATTCGACCGCAAACCGGTAAAAATCTGGATGAGGGGTGGCTCCGTGGAACTACGGAGGGCCCAGGGCGCTCCCGGTTCCGGGTGCGGAACTACCAGCCCGCGAGCGGGTTAGCTGACCAACGCCAGCGCATCTTTCTCGCCAAGGGGCTCGTCATGCTGATCAGTGCACTCGTCACCTTTCTCGTCGTCATCCTCATTCTCTATTTGATCAACCTGCTGCCGATCGACGGCCGCGCCAAGCAGATCTGCCGCGTGATCGTCATCGTGCTCGGCGTGATCTCGCTGCTCCGATTCATCGCGGTGATATGATCCAGCATCATGTTACCTCTGACTGATCAAAAAAAGCCCCGGCGGATGGCCGGGGCTTTTCGCATCAGGCGTTTGCCTTCGCCTCGCGGCGCCG
The DNA here is from genome assembly GCF_051168135.1 of Bradyrhizobium sp. HKCCYLRH2060. Lineage (NCBI taxonomy): Bacteria > Pseudomonadati > Pseudomonadota > Alphaproteobacteria > Hyphomicrobiales > Nitrobacteraceae > Bradyrhizobium > Bradyrhizobium sp. HKCCYLRH2060. The sequence continues at coordinate 82,281 of NZ_JBNPUK010000014.1, read as the reverse complement.
CGCCGTGAGGATGTATTCGGTGTAGCCGTTGGGCTGGGTGCGGCCTTCGAACACGAGGTCGCAGGCCGCCTTGAACGCCACGCCGTCGAACGACGGCGCCATCGGCTGATACAGCGCATCGCCGGCATTCTGCTTGTCGACGACAACCGCCATGCGCTTCAGCGAGTCCATCACCTGCTCCTTGCTGACCACGCCGTGGTGCAGCCAGTTCGCGAGATGCTGGCTGGAGATGCGCAACGTCGCGCGGTCCTCCATCAGGCCGACATCGTGGATGTCCGGCACCTTGGAGCAGCCGACGCCCTGGTCGATCCAGCGCACGACGTAGCCGAGAATGCCCTGGCAGTTGTTGTCGATCTCCTGGCGGACGTCGTCCGGCGCCCAGTTCGAGTTCGACACGGGGATGGTGAGGATGTCGCCGAGCTTGGCGCGCGGGCCGCCCTTGGCAAGCTCGGCCTGGCGGGCGTGCACGTTGACCTGGTGATAATGCAGGGCGTGCAGGGTCGCTGCGGTCGGCGACGGCACCCACGCCGTGGTGGCGCCGGCCTGCGGGTGGCCGATCTTCTGCGCCAGCATGTCCGCCATCTTGTCCGGCGCGGCCCACATGCCCTTGCCGATCTGGGCGTGGCCGGGGAGACCGTCGATCAGGCCCATGTCGACGTTCCAGTCCTCATAGGCCTTGATCCAGGGCTGCGCCTTCATCTCGTTCTTGCGGATCATCGGACCCGCTTCCATCGAGGTGTGGATCTCGTCGCCGGTGCGGTCGAGGAAGCCGGTGTTGATGAAGACGATGCGTTTCGACGCCTGCTGGATGCAGGCCTTGAGGTTGACCGTGGTGCGGCGCTCCTCGTCCATGATGCCGACCTTCATGCTGTTCTCCGGCAGGCCGAGCATTGTCTCGACGCGTGCGAACAGCTCGACCGTGAGCGCGACCTCGTCCGGGCCGTGCATCTTCGGCTTGACGATGTAGATCGAGCCGGTGCGGCTGTTCTTGACCTTGGAGTTGCCCTTGAGGTCGTGGATCGCGAGCAGGCCGGTGACGGCGGCGTCGAGAATGCCTTCCGGCACCTCCTCCCCCTTGGCGTCGAGCACGGCGTCGGTGAACATGTGATGCCCGCAGTTGCGGATCAGCAGCAGGCTGCGGCCGTGCAGCGTGAGGCTGCCGCCGGTCGGAGTGGTGTAGCTGCGGTCGCTGTTCAGCGCGCGGGTGAGCGTCTTGCCGCCCTTCTCGAAATCGGCCGACAGCGTGCCGTTCATCAGGCCGAGCGTGTTGCGGTAGACCAGCACCTTGTCCTCGGCGTCGACGGCGGCGACCGAATCCTCCATGTCGAGGATGGTCGAGACCGCGGCCTCCAGGATCATGTCGGAAACGCCGGCCGGATCGTCCTTGCCGATGACATGGCTGCGGTCGATCACGACCTCGACGTGCAGGCCGTTATTGGCGAGCAGGATGACGGAGGGCGCATCGGCCGAGCCCTGATAGCCGGCGAACTGGTCGGCGTTCTTCAGCGCAGTGGCGTTGCCGCTCTTCAACTTGGCCGAGAGCTGGCCGGCGATGACGCTGTAGGCGGTGACGTCGGTGTGGCTGCCGGTGGCGAGCGGAACGGCGGCATCGAGGAAGGCTTTGGCCTTGGCGATCACCTTGTCGCCGCGGGCCTTGTTGTAGCCCTTGCCCGCTTCGCTCGGATCGCGCGGGATGGCATCGGTGCCGTAGAAGGCGTCATACAGCGAGCCCCAGCGCGCATTCGCCGCGTTCAGCGCGTAGCGGGCGTTGGTCAGCGGCACCACCAGCTGCGGCCCGCAGATCTTGCCGATCTCCTCGTCGATATTGGCGGTCTCGACCTTGTGGGTCGCCGGCTCCGGCAGGAGGTAGCCGATCTCCTGCAAAAACGCCGTGTAGGCGCCGAGGTCGAAGGCCTTGCCCTTGTTGGCGAGGTGCCAGGCGTCGATCTTGTCCTGCAGGGCGTCGCGGACCGCGAGCAGCTCGCGATTCCGGGGGCCGAGATCGCGCAGGATCGCGGCAAGGCCGGCCCAGAACGCGTCCGGATCGATCCCGGTCTTCGGCGCGGCCTCCTTGGCGATGAAGTCGAACAGAACGGGGGCGATCTTCAGTCCATGGGCGTCGATACGGGTCATGATGAGACGTTTCTCTCGAAAAAGGGCGACGTTGCGCGTGTCTTGGGTCGGTGTCTTGGGTCTTGGGCATGCTGAAATGGCCGCCTCGAAGGCGGCGTGTGCAGTGCATTTAGCGCCAAAGCGGGGGCCACGAAAGGGGGGAGGGGTATCGCTGTTGGTCGGGGGAGGGTGAAGGTGGTTCCGGATGCGGTGGTCATGAGCGGGCAATGGGCGGGGCGATCCGCCGTCCCGAGGACCATGCTCCTCGAGGCACCGCCGTCATTGCGAGGAGCGAAGCGACGAAGCAATCCAGGCTGCCGCCGCGGAGACAGTCTAGATTGCTTCGCTTCGCTCGCAATGACGCTTGAGTGTGCATCTCGCTCCTCATCCGGATGTGCATTTGCGGACAAGTGCCATCGGTCTCGCGGCGCCTGTTGGCGTCCGAGCTTTGCTGACGTTGTCGCCTCTCGATCAGGAGAGGCGCAGGGAAGGCCGGGTGCAGGCTGCACCCATGGCCCGCCTGCAGAAAAAAATGCAGGCGGCAGGTACCACAGGTTCAGCCGAACACGCCGGCCTTCCCCGCGCGATGGATTTACGGTTGCTCCGTGGTCTCCCCGGTGCGCCGGGCTTTCTGGTCACCGTTGCCCGCGCGACGCGTCGGCGTCGCAGCTTGCGTGGCATCAGCGTCGGGATGCCAGGACCCCACGGCTTGGCCGTGCGCCTCGGGACTGTCCGTCGACATGATTGCTCACGCCGCAGCCCAAGGCGCCCACCGCATCCCGCACCCGACGTCCGTGACGGTCGCGAACTGTCCCTCGTGTGGGACGGGATGTGGAGAGATAAGCATAAATTCGGGAAAAAAGAAAGAAGAATATTTTTGAGCCGGGGACTGGACAGGGCAAATCAGGTTGATGCGGTTCGAGAATTCGGCTTTTCGGCGCAGGCAGATTTTGCGGACTTCGGGGCATGGCAAGCTGGCGAGCTAGTGCCGACCGAGCTTCCATCTGGTCTTGCCTGTTGGCTTTGTGAGAACCTTCGAATATGACGTCCGCGCCGGCAGAGTGTTCGCACAACGGAGCCCATGTCGATGGCTCGCCTGAAAGATCGATACGAACTCAATGCGCTGCTGCCGGAAGATGCACGTCGTGCGGAGCTCCTGACACTGATTGATCGCCTCTGTCCGGGAGGATCAATCCATCATGTGCTGTGGCATATCCCCGAGCAGGCTGAAGACGTCTATACCATCCTTGTCGATGATCATTCTGTCGTGAGCTTCGATGTGCCGCGCGGGCGTGATCCGATGATTCTGACAGAAGTCAGAATTCAGAGCTTAAAGGAATTTCGCCATGAGATCGGCCAGGGCAAGGACCGGATCAGATTGGATCGCGCCGCTGAACAGGCGAGGAAGCTGCTCGGATCGACCTCCGCACCGCGCTCGTGAGCGCGGGTGCTCTGTAGGCGTGGTCCGGAAGCGGGCTTGGCCGCTCCTCAGGTCGATGGCGGCGTCCGGAATTGACTTGCTAGCGACTCCCCTCCGTGCTCCCAAATGCCAGCATTCGTGACCGTCAGACGGGTCGCTGCGTCGATCCGGGCCGTCCGTGCTATGCCTGCTCAGAGCCGGGGATACCCGACCGCGCGAGTTCTAGCAGCTCGAACAGCGCAACGGGCGCTCGCGCAGCAAATTCGGTGAAGTGAGGTGAGGAAAGCATCTTCAGCATTTCGGTGTCTTGTCCCGCGGCGCTATCATGGGTGATGGAGCGACTGAGTTCCCATCTCGTTGGGGTGCAGTTGACATCGAGGAGCCACCAGCGGGCAGTGCCGTCCACAAGATCGGCTTCAACATAGACTTCGAACGCGCAAAAGGGTTGATCCTCATAACGAAACGCATCCTTGTACTCGCGGAGATCGCAGCCGTGCCTGACCTCAGCGACTGATGGACGCTGGCGAAGATCGTGTGCCAGCTTCGCCATGTCGCGGTTGATGCTCGCGAGCAATGTCATCAAGGTCTTCGCCTGCGGTGACACGGCATCAGCAGCCACGTGCGATGATTGGCTCATTTGGCCTCCCCTGTTGGACGTCAGGGCTTGCTTGCTCTAGCACTGTGGTCACGCGCCGCCTTTGGTGTCGCTTTGTCAGTCCAGCGATGTCGCAAGACTCCTCAGTCTTCCATGATGATGTAGCGCAATGCCTGGGCACGACGTGATTCAATCCTATCAAAAATCGTCCGCCCCATGATCCTGCGCTAATGCGCGGAACGCCCTGAGGGTCGACGGTTTGACCAGGGTCGATAGCCTCGTTCCGCAATAGGGGCAGACTTGGATTGGAACGCGGCGGTCAGGCTCACATCTCCGGCGGTGCCGTGCGGCCTTCCGGCGAGACGGCGATCGATGTCGCTTCATTGGGCCAGCGCTTCTGTCTCGCGGCATCGACGAGTGTGGCGATCGTCAGCGGCAACTGGGGGCGGCGCAGGCGAAGAACGGTCAGGACAAGCCGGGTCAGCGACAGGCCCTCCGGTCCAAAGTGGCGGTCGAATTCGAAGCCGGACAGGTCGACGTCGAACGCCCGCTGGAATGCAAGCATGAATTCGCGCGCATCATCGCCGTCGACGCCGAGGTCTCCGGCGATGTCGGACTCGTCAGAAATTTGCTTGCGGGTCCCGGTCTCGGCCCTGACGAAGTCCAGGATCTTCTGAAGGAGTTGGTCTGAAGTCTGCGACATCATCCAACTATCCGACACCTTCTCTGCAGGCAAGCGCAGGTCGCTCGTGGGCCGGGCAAAGGCGCGGAGCGCCGTGCTCACCATGCTTCACCGGTTTGAGATGGTGGGCACGCGCCGCCTGCCCGCGCCGCTTTGCCCACCCGATGGTCGCAAAAGATCGCAGGCGCGTCGCTGAATGAATAGCAAACCATCAATCCGCATGGCGCTTTCCTTTGTCCGCGCCTAGGCTATCCAACGAGCTTGTCGTAGTCGGCATGCGAGCCGATCCAGAACCATAAGTAGCCGTCATCGATCTCGGTCGCGAGGGCTCGGTAGCGTAGTCCGACCCGAGCGGACCAGAACCGTCCGACCTTCTTGAACTGGAGCGAAGGATGACGTGGATCGCGTTTCAGAAGCTCGAAATTCTGATCGGCGAGCCCTTTGATGGTTTCAGGTAGCAGCTCATAGGCCGCCCAGAATTTTGGGGACGCGAAATGGGTCACAATGGCCGGGAGCGGCCAGCTCGATGCGCCGCAAGAGCTTCGTTCGCCAATGCTTCGAGTTTTCCGGTACGAGCATCACGCTCGATCGCAGCATCGAATGACGCAGCATCGAACCGTTCGAACCATGCGCGAAAGCGCGCGAGTTCGTCTGGATTGAGCTCTTGGACGGCCTTTTCGATCTCTTCGGCGGTTGTCATAATTGAAATATAGCACTGAACAGTGAAGCCGAAAAGGTGGCGGCCCGATGGGACCATGAAGCGGCCTCGAGGGATCGCATTGCCGAATGTGACGCAGGCGTGTTGCTTGAGCGTGCCGCGATACGGCGGGACCGGTCCCGGATGTCGCCGAGCTCATCCCGGCTACGCGCGACCCTCACGCCCTTGACGGCGCCAGGCGGAACTCGACGACGTCTTCGGCGCCCGAGAGGTCGCGCGCCATCTGCGCGGTTTCGAACCGGCCGGCGGCCTGCAGCACCAGCTCGAAATGGAATTGGCGCTTCGTCTCGCTGTATTCGTAGCACCAGTCCAGCACGTCGAAGCCATAGGCCCGCATGCATTCGCGCAATTCGGCCTCGCTCGGCTGCAGGCCGTGGCGATAGACGACCGACAGCGACAGCGTGGTCTGGTGCGGCAGCCATTGCTCGACCGCGCCGAGCAGGGTCATCGCGGCCAGAGACAAGGCCGTAGCGCACAGCGCGGTGCCGTAGAGGCCGATGCCGATGATGATGCCGATCGCCGACGTCATCCAGATCGAGGCGGCGGTCGACACGCCGCGGATGGTGAAGCCGTCCTTGATGATGACGCCCGCGCCGAGGAAGCCGATGCCGGTCATCAGGCCCTGGATCACGCGCGTCGGATCGGACACGGTCGGCGACACCGCCATGCCGCCATACCAGCTGCCGGGAAAGCCGTTGATCGCCGTCAGCAAGGTCGATGCGACGCAAACCAGCGCGTAGGTCCGCATGCCGGCCGCGCGTCCGTGATAGGTGCGCTCGTAGCCCAGCAACAGGCCGACGGCTGCAGCACCCATCAGGTGCAGCAGCAGAATTCCGTTCGTCTCCAGCTCCGCCCTCGACCAATAGGCCGCCAGATGCTCCATCATGCGCCTCGACAGCGTTGCTGCGCGTGCCGTGAACTGTGCGGATCAAGTGCTAATTTCTGCTTGCAGATCGCGTGGCGGCCTCATGGACAGGCGGGCGTCCAAAAGCAAGCCGGGGCACTCGTCCGTAGTTCTTCGGTCAGGCTGTGCCCGCGCTTGGCTGCGGCGATCGCTCTCTGCCCCGATGTCGCGCGTCACGTCACGAGGCCGACTTCGGGCCGCGCTGCGGACGGCACGGCGGCGAGGCGCTTGCAGGCCGGCGCGATGCTGTCGCTCGATCCCGCCCGCGCCGATTCATTGCCCCCGCACAGTCCCACTTCGGACGTAAAGGCTATCGATAACTAATTGCATCTAGCGGGGTGTGGGGAGACGCATCATGTCGTTCACTGGGCTGCGGTCGATCGTCCTGTGCCTCGGTCTGCTCGCCGTGCCCGCCCTCGCCGCCGACATGTCGACGGCGCCATACCTTGCGGCGGCTCCGGAAAAGCCGACCTTGCTGCAAATGCTCGCGTCGGCGCTGAGGCCGAAATCCGCGCACCCGGCCGTGCCCGAGTACAGGCCGAGACTCCGCCAGGCCGCGGCGAAGAGGAGGCCGAAGGCCTCAGCACCTGTCGTGACCGAGGAGCCGGTGGCCTCGCCCACTACGGTCGGTGCGGCCGTGGCGGCACCCGCGCAGCTCTCCGAAGTGGAGCTCGCCGCCAAGGGGCTGGAGCTGTTCAACGACGCAAGCCTCTCCGGCGGCGGCAAGGCATCCTGCGCCACCTGTCACTTCTCGACCGGGCACACCAACAACAAGACCTATGTCGGCCTCGACGTGGTCGCCGACGGCGATCCCAACGGCCGCAATACGCCGACGCTGTGGGGCGTCGGCGAGCGTGCGGTGTTCGGCTGGGCCGGCCAGGCGCCGACGCTGGAGGACAGCATCCGCGGCATCATCGTCAACCGCATGAAGGGGCCGGAGCCGTCGCCGGAGACCTTGGCGGCGCTGGTCGCCTATGTGCGCACGCTGAACTATCCGGCGAACTGGCAGGTCAGGGAGGACGGCACGCCGCGGGAGGATGCGAGCGCGGCCGTCAAGCGCGGCTATGAGCTCTATATCGGCGACGGCGGCTGCGGTACCTGCCATCAACTGCCGAGCTTCGACAAGAAGAGCAAGGACGACATCGGCACCGGCGGCAAGTTCAAGGTGCCGACCCTGCACGCGGCCGCGTCGACCGCGCCGTATTTCCACGACGGCCGCACGGCCTCGCTGCGCGACGCCGTCAAGCTGATGTGGGAGTTCTATGCCAAGAAGATGGAGACGCGGCTGCCGACCGAGGCCGAGCTCGACGATCTCACCGCCTATGTCGGCGCGCTGTAGCGGGCAGGGCGATCATATAACGATTTCAGTTTAGCGCCCGTCTGTTTCCACATCGTCATGGCCGGGCTTGTCCCGGCCATCCACGTCTTTGTCGGTCTGGAGCGCGCCGTCCGGTAGTTGAATCGGCGGAGCTGCGGGCTCACTTCACCTCTCCCGTCGAGTGAAGCTTCGCTTCGCCCGAGCGGTGGGGGCCGGCGCGAAGCGCCGGGTGGGGGCTGCCTCCCCTCGGGCAGCCTTAATTGCGGAGACACCCCCGCAAGCGGGAGAGGGAGCGCACCGCCTGGGCGGTTGGGGCTGTTAGATGTTGGCGCCGAGATCGGCGATATCGTCGAACAGCACTCCCGTTCGCGACAGCAGCGCCTCGAGCTCGTCGGTGGCGTCGGCGATCCCGCGCGTGGCAGTGTCGATCACTAGCTCCGCATCGAGCGGCGGCTCGTAGTCGGTGCCGATGCCGGTGAAGTTCTGCAAGGCCCCGGCGCGGGCCTTGGCGTAGTGGCCCTTGGGGTCGCGGCTCTCGCAGATCTCGGCGGCGGTGGCGACGTAGACCTCACGGAACAGGTCGCCGGCCACGCGGCGCGCAGCCGCGCGGTCCTCGCGCGCCGGCGACACCGCGGCGACGATCGCGATGTGGCCGTTGCGGGCGAGATGGGTCGCGACCTCGGCGAGGCGGCGGATGTTCTCGGCGCGGTCCTCCGGCGTGAAGCCGAGATCCTTGTTGAGGCCGGCGCGCACGGTGTCGCCGTCGAGCAGCACGGGCGCGCCGCCGCGGCTGAACAGCCGCCGCTCCAGCGCACGCGCCAAGGTCGACTTGCCGGCGCCGGGCAGGCCGGTCATCCAGACCACCGCGCCCTTGTGGCGATAGCGGTCGGCGCGCTCCTGCGGCTGCAGGGCCGATTCCACCGGCATGATGTCGACCGGCGCGGCGCGCTTGCCGGCTGCGATCGACAGCACCAGTCCGCCGCCGGCGATGCGGCCCTGCACCTCGATGACGAGGCGGCCGGTGCGCGCATTCTCGGTGTAGGGATCGACGGCGACCGGCTGGGTCAGCGCGATCTCGATCTCGCCGACATGGTTGCGCGCGATCGACGCGTTCTGCTCGTTGGACAGCGAGCCCGGATCGACGGCTTTCTCGATCGCGACCACGCTGCCGCGCGCCTCGCGGGTGCCGAGCCGGACCAGGATGTTGTCGCCCTTGGCGAGCGGCTGGTCGTGCAGCCAGAAGATGCGGGCGTGCAGCCGGCGCGCCGCCTGCGGCTCGCGGCCGACATGGGCGATGACGTCGCCGCGCTCGATGAACAGCTCGCGGTCGAGGGTGATGCCGACCGAGCGGCCTGCGCCTTGCGGCGTGGTCACGGGGGTCTGCGGCCAGCCCTCGACGGTCTTGATCTTGGCGATCTTGCCGGCCGGCATGATCACGATCTCGTCGCCGGCGCGCAATTCCCCGGCCTCGACGCGGCCGGCGACGATGCGGCGATCGTCGAACTTGTAGATCGCCTGCACCGGCAGGCGCAGCGGCAGGCTCGACAGCGGCTTGGCCGGCTCCAGCCCATCGAGCGCCTCGACCACGGTCGGGCCGTCGTACCAGCCGATCCGCGACGTTAGCGCGGCGACGCCATCACCGTCGCGCGCGGAAATCGGGATCACGGCGACCGGCTTGACGCCGAGGCCTTCGAGATGCGCCGAGATCTCGGCTTTGATCGCATCGAAGCGGTCCTCGCCGAAATCGACACGGTCCATCTTGTTGACGACGACCGCCACCTGCTTCACGCCGAGCAGATGCAGCAGATAGCCATGGCGGCGGGTCTGGTCGCGCACGCCCTCGAGCGCGTCGATGATCAGCACCGCGCCGTCGGCCTGCGCGGCGCCGGTGATCATGTTGCGCAGGAATTCGGCATGGCCGGGCGCGTCGATCAGCACGACCTCGCGCGCATTGGTGCGGAAGCGGATCTGCGTGGTGTCGATGGTGATGCCCTGGTCGCGCTCGGTCTGCAGCGCGTCGAGCAGGAACGACCATTCGAACGGCATGCCGCGGCGGGCCGAGACGGCCTGCAGCATTTCGAGCTTGCCCTCGGGCAGGCTGCCGGTCTCGTGCAGCAGGCGTCCGACCAGGGTCGACTTGCCGTGATCGACATGGCCGACGATCACGATGCGGACCTGGGGACGGGTGGTGCCGTTCGGTGTGGCGGGAGCGGCGGCCGGGACTCTCATGTTCATTGCCTCAGGCTCCGCTCACAGATAGCCGGCGACGCGCAGCCGCTCGAAGGCGTCCTCGGTCTCGTGGTCGAGCGCGCGTCCGGCGCGCTCGGGCACCTTGGTGCTTTCGAGCTCGGCGAGAATCTCGGGGATGTTCGAGGCGTTGGACGCGACGGGGAAGGTGATGTCCTGGTCGCCGAGCGAGCGATAGCGCTTGCCGTTCTTCGACAGGTACAGCGGGATGATCGGGATGTTCTCCCGCGCCGTGTAGGCCCAGATGTCGGCCTCGGTCCAATGCAGGATCGGATGGATGCGCAAGTGGGCGCCCTGCGGCGGCGAGGCGTTGAAGTGATCCCAGAATTCCGGCGGCTGGTCGCGCACGTCCCAATGGCCTTCGGCGCCGCGCGGCGAGAACACGCGCTCCTTGGCGCGCGTCGCCTCTTCGTCACGGCGGATGCCGGCGATCAGGCCATCGAAGCCGTGCTTGGCGAGCGCCATCTTCAGGCCTTCGGTCTTGCGCGCAGCCGAGCGCGCCGCGGGCGGCAAGGTCGGATCGACGGCATCGATCGGCGGGCACGGCTCGATCTTCAGGTCCAGGCCCCATTCCTTCGCGTAGGTGTCGCGGAAGGCGTACATCTCCGGAAACTTCTTGGCCGTATCGACATGCATGGCCGGAAACGGCACGCGGCCGAAGAACGCCTTGCGCGCCAGCCAGATCATCACGTTGGAATCTTTTCCCAGCGACCACAGCAGCGCCAGCTTCTTCAGCCGTGCAAAGGCCTCGCGAAGGATGTAGATGCTCTGCGCCTCCAGCTCATCGAGATGGTCCATCGTCGGCGCGGCGTTGAGGACGCGCGGCATGGAAGATGCTTGCTCGATCTCGGAGGAGGGCAACCGATCTCTGGAAACGTCGTTGGTGAGAATGTGCATGCTATCAGCCATCGCCTGCCTGGGAGAAAATTCTATGGCGAAGCCAAGGAATAATTTTCTCTTTACGTCGTAGGCGAGACACTTATATAGAAAATAATTCCAGTCAACCCCGAAGTGCCGAAGCTGAAGAACGCAATGCAATATCTGCCGGTGTTTCTCGACCTGAAGACCGGCCCCGTGCTGCTGATCGGCGCGGGCGAGCTCGTGCGCGCCAAGCTTCGCGTGTTGCTGTCCGCGGGCGCGCGGATTCGTTGGTTCGCCACCGACGGCGACTTCGATCTCGCGGGTCTGCGCGATGAGCACGGCCAGATCGAGCGCGCCGAAGGCGACCCGCTGAGCGCCGATCTCACTGGCGTCATCGCCGTGCTGTGCGCGGGCGCCGGCGACATCGGCGTGGCGATGTCGGCGCAGGCACGCAGCGTCGGTCTGCCCGTCAACGTGATGGACGACCTCGCGCATTCCAGCTTCATCTTTCCGGCGATCGTCGATCGCGGCGATGTCGTCGTGGCGATCGGCACCGGCGGCTCGTCGCCCGTCGTGGCACGCCGCGTGCGCGAGCGCATCGAGGCGCTGCTGCCGGCGCGGATCGGCGAGCTCGCGGGCTTCATCGGCGACTTCCGCAAGACCATCAATCCGCTGATTGCGGAGATGCCGCTGCGCCGCCGCTTCTGGGAGCGCATCGTCGACGGCCCGATCGGCGCGCTGGTGCTGGCGGGGCGCAAGCAGGAGGCCGAGGCGGCGCTGCACGGCATTGCCGATCCCAGTGCTTTTGCGGGCGCCGATCATGCCGGCCGCAGCAACGGGCATGTGACCCTGGTCGGCGCCGGTCCGGGCGATCCCGATCTTCTGACCATCAAGGCGCTGCGGGCGCTGCAGGACGCCGACGTCGTGTACTACGACGAGCTCGTCACACCCGAGATTCTCGACCGCATTCGCCGCGATGCTTCGCGCGTGCCGGTCGGCCGCAGGGTCGGCAAGCCCGGCATCGGCCAGGATGCCGTCAACAAGCTCTTGATCGAGGCGGCGCGCGAGGGCAAGCGCGCGGTCCGGCTGAAGGGCGGCGATTGCTTCGTGTTCGGCCGTGGCGGCGAGGAGGTCGACGCGCTGCGCAAGGCGGGCGTGTCCTACACCATCGTGCCCGGCATCACCGCCGGCCTCGGCGCCGCCGCGCAGTTCGAGGTGCCCTTGACCTTCCGCAGCAAAGCGCTGCGCATCACCTTCCTCACCGCGCACAAGGAGCGCGATGCCGAGGCGGTCGACTGGTCTGCGCTGACCGACACCAAGATGACCGTCGTCGTCTATATGGGCATGACCGCGGCGCCGGCGGTGCGCGCGGGGCTCCTCGCCGCCGGCCGCTCGCCGCAGACGCCGGTCGGCGTGTTCGCCAAGGTGACGCGCCCCGATGCGCAGGCCGCGGTCGGCATGCTCGATCAGTTGCCGGATCTCGTCGGCCAAATCGATGGCGGCCCGGCCATCCTCATCATCGGCGACGTCGTGGCGCACTCCGCGCCGTGGCGTCAGCAGACTCTCAGTGGCGTGATCGCACAACTCCTGGAACCCGTCTGAATGACCTCCCCGCTGCAACAGAAGATCAAGATCGCCGGTCCCTCGATCATCACCGCGAACCGGACCTGGGACGGCGCGGTGATCTACCGCACCGGCGCCAAGAGCTGGTCGGATGAGCTCTCCGATGCGGCCATCGTGCGCACCGCCGACGAGGCGCGCGCCCTGCTGACCGAAGCGGTGGCCGACGATCTCGGTGCGATCGGTCCCTACATCGCCCCGGTCGAGGTGAGCGCCGACGGTGCGGTCAAGCCCGGCAACATGCGCGAACACATCCGGCTGACGGGCGCCTCCATCGCGCTCCCGGCTCAAGCCTGAAGGCCCTGTCATGTATGCTTATGACGAAATCGACCGCACTTTGGTCAACGAGCGCGTCGCCGAATTCCGCGACCAGGTGAAGCGGCGCCTCTCGGGCGAATTGTCCGAGGACGAGTTCAAGATGCTGCGGCTGCAGAACGGCGTCTATCTGCAGCTGCACGCCTACATGTACCGTGTCGCCATCCCCTATGGCACGCTGGCGTCGAACCAGCTGCGCAGGCTGGCGCATGTCGCGCGGCGCTACGATCGCGGCTATGGCCACTTCACGACGCGGCAGAACATCCAGTTCAACTGGATCAAGCTCGCCGAGCTGCCGGATGCGATGGCCGATCTGGCGGAAGTGGGCATCCAGTCGATGCAGACCTCCGGCAACAACATGCGCAACGTGACCTCCGACCAATGGGCCGGCGTCGCGCCGGGCGAGATCGAGGATCCCAGGATCTGGGCCGAGCTGCTGCGCCAGTTCACGACGCTTCATCCGGAATTCTCATTCCTGCCGCGCAAGTTCAAGATCGCGATCACGGCGTCCGAGCACGACCGCGCCGCGATCAAGATCCACGACATCGGCCTGCGGCTTCTGAAGAACGAGCAGGGCGAGACCGGCTTCGAGGTGCTGGTCGGCGGCGGCCTGGGACGCTCGCCCTTCATCGCCAAGACGGTCAAGCCGTTCGTGCACGGCCATGACATCCTGAGCTATGTCGAGGCGATCCTGCGCGTCTACAACCAGTACGGCCGCCGCGACAACATCTACAAGGCGCGCATCAAGATCCTGGTCCATGAGCTCGGCATCGAGAAGTTCGCGGCCGAGGTCGAGGAGGAGTGGCAGCAGATCCGTGACGGCGTGCTCAAGCTGGACGACGGCATCGTCGAGGACATCCGCTCGCGCTTCTTCTATCCGGCCTATGAGACGCAGCCAGCAATGCCGGACGAGCTCAGGCAGGCCGCGCATGATCAGAAGTTCGAGGCCTGGCGCAAGAACTCGGTGGTCTCGCACAAGGTGCAGGGTTATGCGATCGTCACCGTGTCGCTGAAGCCGATCGGCAAGCCGCCGGGCGATGCGACCGCCGACCAGATGGATGCGCTGGCCGACATCGCCGACAAATACTCGTTCGGCGAGATCCGCGTCGGCCATGAGCAGAACCTGGCGCTGCCGCATGTCCGCAAGCGTGATCTGCCGGCGGTGTGGAAGGCGCTCGAGGCGATCGGGCTCGCCATCCCCAACGTCAATCTCGTCTCCGACATCATCGCTTGCCCTGGGCTCGACTACTGCTCGCTGGCGAACGCCCGCTCGATTCCGATCGCGCAGGAGATCACGCGGCGCTTCGCCAACCACGACACGGCGAACCTGATCGGCCGGCTGCACATCAACATCTCCGGCTGCATCAATGCCTGCGGCCACCACCATGTCGGCCATATCGGCATCCTCGGCGTCGAGAAGAACAACGAGGAATTCTATCAGATCACGATCGGCGGCCGTGCCGACGAGGGCGCCGCGCTCGGCACCCTGATCGGACCCGCGGTGCCCTATGCCGAAGTGGCCGATGTCGTCGAGGACATCGTCGAAGCCTATCTTGCGCTGCGCGCGCACCCTGAGGAGCTGTTCGTCGACACGGTGAAGCGGCTCGGGGTCGAACCATTCAGGGAGCGGGTTTATGCCACTCGTTAAGGGCGGACACATCATCGCGGACGCGTTCGTCCGCATCACCGACGATGCCGAGCTGCCGGCAGAGGGTGCGATCCTCGTCCCGGAGACGCGCTTCCTCGCCGGCCCCGACGCGCTGGTCAGCCGCGCCCCCGGCAAGCTCGGCGTGATCTGGCCGAACAATCGCGATGTCGACGATCTCGTGCCATACCTCGATCGCCTTGCGCTGGTCGCGCTGGTGTTTCCGAGCTTCCGCGACGGCCGCGCCTATACCCAGGCGCGTCTGTTGCGCGAGCGCTATGGCTATCGCGGCGAGCTGCGCGCGACGGGCCAGGTGCTGCGCGACCAGTTCGTGTTCATGCTGCGCGCCGGCTTCGACGCCTTCGAGGTCAAGAAGCAGGCCGACGCCGAGGCCTTCACCGAGACCGTGAAGCGCTATTCGGTGTTCTACCAGCCGGCCGGCGACGGCCGGATCTCCGCGCTGCATCAGCGCCTGCAACTGCGCCATTCGGAGAGTGCCGGGCTGTGAGCACGCTGGCTGCATCGCCTTCCGTTGCGGAGATCCCAGTCGCGGCGCTCGACGCCGCGTTGCGCACCGCTGCGCCGCAGGAGATCATTGCTGCCGCTCTCGGGGCGATCGGGCGCGAGCGGCTCGCCGTGGTGTCGTCGTTCGGCACGGAGTCGGCGGCGCTGCTGAAGGTCACGGCCGATGTCGATCCGGCGATTCCGGTGATCTTCCTCGACACCGGGCACATGTTCGCAGAGACGCTCGCCTATCGCGACCAGCTGATCGAGCTCCTCGGCCTGCGCGACGTGCGCTCGATCAAGCCGGATGCCGCAGCACTGAAGCGCGAGGACGCCGACAACGAGCTGTGGTTCTCCGACCCCGACGCCTGCTGCCGGATCCGCAAAGTCGAGCCGCTGGCGCGCGCGCTGGCGCCGTTTACGGCCTGGATCAATGGCCGCAAGCGTTTCCAGGGCGGCCTGCGTGCCGCGATTCAAGTCGTCGAGCAGGACGGCGCCCGGGCGAAGTTCAACCCGTTCGCCAATGTCACCCGCGAAGACATCGCGGACATCTATCGCTCCGCGAACCTGCCGCAGCATCCGCTCATGGCCGCCGGCTTCCGTTCGATCGGCTGCATGCCCTGCACCAGCCGCTCCGACACCGGCGAGGACGACCGCGCCGGACGCTGGCGGGGCCGCGGCAAGACGGAATGCGGCATCCACACGGTGGTGACGTCGTCGAGCTAAGAGACACCACAGGATTTCAGGACCGTCGGTAACACTTGTTCGCCGTTGTCGGCCCGGATCACAAAGGTGAAGTTGGTCACAGTGTCCGCCCATATGATCTTGTCGGCGGTCGCGCTGAGATCTGCAGAGTCAGGCGGCGCGAGATCCCAGAGCATCAATCCGGTGCCTGCGAAAGACGAGGCCTTAAGCCCCTCAACCTTGAACAGCATGACGCCGTCCTTCTCCGTCTTGCCGGGCAGATAGGTCGCAGACGCTTTCAGCGTGCGCTGCTTGGCATCCTGCAATTCCGCGGGCCTGTCCTTGAGATTGCGGAGAGGCGGAGGGACAGCACCATCGCGGTCGACGATATAGAGCGCTATGGATTGATCGAGGCAGCGCAGCATTCCCGGATATTTCTTCGTCTTTAGCCGAACGTCGATCCGGGCAACCGGGCCGCCGTCGATCTCGCCGACCCGGAAGCCGGTCCGATCGTCGGCCCGGGCGACCGTGGACATCACCAGCAGAGCGGGGAAAGCGGGCAACACGATTGTCATGATGGCCAGCTTCAGCCAGCGTGCGAGTGCGCTCCCGTCGATCACGTCCCTCGTTGCCACCGCTCTGTTCTCCTGCTGAGGTTGCCGGCTATTTTGCGAACATAAAGTGAACAATGTCAAGCCTCGCCCTGTTGCAATCTTTTCGAGATCGCGCCCTATCGTGGTCACCAGCGCGCCGATGACGGCAATGTGTCGCGGCAAAGAATGCCAATTCCGTTGCGCGGCGCTTCATAGCAAAATGCCCATGTCCTGCCGGAAACAAGAAAATCCGCTTTCGTTGACTCTGACGTGCACATCCGGCGATCTGGCGTGCGCGCCTGCAACATCGCGGGGCCTGGAAATGGAGTGCTCGAATGATGCGGCGTGTTCTGGCTGTGGTCGCGGGACTGGCATGGGCAGGCTCGGCCTATGCGGCCGACATCACCCTGCTCAACGTCTCCTACGACCCGACCCGTGAGCTCTATGTCGAGTTCAACAAGGCATTTTCGGCCGCCTACCAGAAGGAGACCGGCAAGAGCGTCGAGGTCAAGCAGTCGCATGGCGGCTCCGGCGCGCAGGCCCGCAGCGTCATCGACGGGCTGCAGGCCGATGTCGTGACTCTGGCGCTTGCCTATGACATCGACGCGATCGCCGGCAGGGGGCTGCTCGACAAGGAGTGGCAGAAGCGGCTGCCGCAGAATGCATCGCCCTACACTTCGACCATCGTTTTCCTGGTGCGCAAAGGCAATCCCAAGGGCATCAAGGACTGGGACGATCTGCTCAAGAAGGGCGTCGACGTCATCACGCCCAATCCGAAGACATCCGGCGGCGCGCGCTGGAACTACCTGGCCGCCTGGGGCTATGCGCTGAAGAAGTTCGGCTCGGCCGACAAGGCCAAGCAGTTCGTCGGCGACCTCTATCAGCACGTCCCTGTGCTCGATACCGGCGCCCGCGGCGCCACCGTGACCTTCGTGGAGCGCGGGGTCGGCGACGTTCTGCTTGCCTGGGAGAACGAGGCGCATCTGGCCCTGCGTGAGTTCGGCAAGGACAAGTTCGAGATCGTCGCGCCGCAGCTCTCCATCCTGGCCGAACCGCCAGTTGCGGTGGTCGACTCGGTGGCCGACAAGAAGGGCACGCGAAGTGTGGCTGAATCCTACCTGAAATACTGGTATACAAAGGAAGGTCAGGAAATTGCCGCACGCAACTCCTACCGTCCGCGCGATCCTGAGGTCGCGAAGAAGCATGAGGCTGACTTTGCCAAGGTCGAGCTGTTCACCATCGACGAGGTGTTCGGCGGCTGGACCAAGGCTCAGAAGGAACACTTTGCGGAAGGCGGGATCTTCGATCAAATCTACAAGAATTGATCGAATCATAGGGAACGAGTTGGTGACCGCCGGTCTGCTACGGCCTCGACGGCAAGGCAGAAAAAACGAAGGCAGTAAGCTGGTGTTGCGGCAATCTGCGACATTGCGCGTGAGACGCTGTCCCCGGTCTCGATCGACAAGACGAGACGGGGGGCCGCGGGCGGACACCGACTATCGACACTGATCATCAACGGACCAGGCCTTTTTTTGAACGTACTTGCACCACGCCGCAGCACCTTGCCGGGCTTTGGTCTCACCATGGGACTGACGCTGACCTGGCTGTCGCTGATCGTTCTGATTCCTCTGGCGGGACTGTTCGTCCGCTCGACTGATCTCAGCCTCGACCAGTTCTGGGGCATCGTCACCAGCCGGCGCACCTTGAGCGCGCTCAAGATCTCGTTCGGACTCGCCTTCGCCGCGGCCTGCGTGAACCTGGTGATGGGCACCATCGTCGTGTGGGCGCTGGTGCGCTACCGCTTTCCGGGGCGCCGCCTGTTCGATGCGATCGTCGACGTTCCCTTTGCGCTGCCGACCGCTGTGGCGGGCGTGGCGCTGACGGCGCTGTTCACCCAGAAGGGCTGGCTCGGCGCGCCGCTCGCCGCAATGGGCATCAAGGTGGCGTTCACGCCGCTCGGCATCTTCGTTGCGATGATCTTCATCGGCATCCCCTTTGTCGTCCGCACCGTGCAGCCGGTGCTGATCGATCTCGATCCGGAGATCGAGGAGGCGGCGGCGAGCCTCGGCGCCGGGCGCTGGCAGATCGTGGCCCGCGTGATCCTGCCGAGCTTGACGCCGGCGCTGCTCACTGGCTTCGCACTCGCCTTTGCGCGCGCGGTCGGCGAGTACGGATCGGTGATCTTCATCGCCGGCAATCTGCCGAACGTCTCCGAGATCGCGCCGCTGCTGATCGTGATCCGGCTGTCCGAATTCCGCTACGCCGATGCCACCGCGATCGCGGTGGTGATGCTCGTCGTGGCGTTCCTGATCATCTTTGCCGTGAACCGGTTGCAGCGCTGGGCGCAGAGCCGGGCGCCCTTGAACTAGGACCCGACATGAGCGTGGAGATGACCCTGCAGGCGCCGTCCGTGGCATCGTCCGCGACCAGCCGGCGCGTCGCGCAGGCCGGCCGACCCGATCCGCGTACCGAGCCGCGCCTGGTCCGCATCGTCATCACGACGCTGGCATTGGCGTTCCTGTCGGTGTTCGTGGTGCTGCCGCTGATCGTCGTGTTCGTGGAAGCGTTCGGCAAGGGCATCGCGGCCTATTTCAGCGCGCTCGCCGATGCCGAGGCGTGGGACGCGATCCGCCTCACCCTGCTGGTGGCGCTGGTCTCGGTCGGGACCAATCTCGTGTTCGGCCTGTGCGCCGCCTGGGCGATCGCCAAGTTCGACTTCCCGGGCAAGACGTTCCTGATCACCCTGATCGATCTGCCGTTCTCGGTGAGCCCGGTGATCTCGGGCCTCGTGTTCGTGCTGTTGTTCGGCGCGCAGGGTTTCTTCGGTCCATGGATGCAGCGCCATGGCCTGCAGATCCTGTTCGCCTTTCCCGGCATCGCGCTCGCGACCGTGTTCGTGACGTTCCCGTTCGTCGCTCGCGCGCTGATTCCGCTGATGCAGGAGCAGGGCACGCAGGAAGAGGAGGCGGCGGTCTCGCTCGGCGCGTCCGGCCTGCAGACCTTCTTCCGCGTCACCTTACCGAACATCAAATGGGGCGTGCTGTACGGCGTGCTTCTCTGCAACGCACGTGCGATGGGCGAGTTCGGCGCCGTCTCGGTCGTGTCCGGCCACATCCGCGGCGAGACCAACACGATGCCGCTGCTGGTCGAGATCCTCTACAACGAATACCAGATGGTCGCCTCGTTCGCGATCGCCTCGCTGCTGGCGATGCTCGCGCTGATCACGCTGGTCGTCAAAACCGTCCTCGAACGGCAACTCGATGAGGGAGGTCCGCGTGACCATTGAAGTCAGGGGTGTCGTCAAGACGTTCGGCACCTTCAAGGCGCTCGACGGCGTCGATCTCAAGGTCGCTGACGGCGAATTGCTGGCGCTGCTCGGACCGTCCGGATCGGGCAAGACGACCCTGCTGCGCATCATCGCGGGGCTGGAATGGCCCGACTCCGGCGAGATCCTGTTCGACGGAGAGAGCGCGCTCGATCGCGGCGCGCGCGAGCGCCACGTCGGCTTCGTGTTTCAGCACTACGCGCTGTTCCGGCACATGAACGTGTTCGAGAACGTCGCCTTCGGCCTGCGCGTGCAGCCGCGCCGCATCCGCAAGAGCGAGGCCGAGATCCGCGCGCGCGTGAAGGAGCTGCTCGATCTCGTCCAGCTCGACTGGCTCGCCGACCGCTATCCGAGCCAGCTCTCCGGCGGCCAGCGCCAGCGCATCGCATTGGCGCGCGCGCTCGCGATCGAGCCGCGCATCCTCCTGCTCGACGAGCCGTTCGGCGCGCTCGATGCCAAGGTACGCAAGGAGCTGCGGCAATGGCTGCGCACCCTGCATCACTCCATCAACGTCACCTCGATCTTCGTCACCCACGACCAGGAGGAGGCGCTCGAGGTCGCGCACCGCGTGGTGGTGATGGACAAGGGCCGCATCGAGCAGGTCGGCTCGCCGAGCGACGTCTATGACGCGCCGGCGACCGCCTTCGTCCACGGCTTCATCGGCGAGTCGATCATGCTGCCGGTGGAGATCACCGGCGGCGCCGTGCATCTGAACGGACGGCCGCTGGACATTGCTGCGCCTGGCGATGCCGCGGGCGCGTCCACTCTGTTCGTGCGTCGTCACGACATGCTGATCGGTCCGGCTGACAGCGGCACGCTGCATGGTGCCGTGACCCACGTCCGCAGCTTCGGCCCGGTGCAGCGCGCCGAGATCGCGCTGACGGAGGGATCCACCATCGAGATCGACGCGCCACGCGACCGCGACCTCCGCATCGGCGAACGGGTCGGATTGAAGCCACGGCACTATCGGATTTTTGCGGGCGGGTGACGACACGCTGAGCTCAGCCCCGACTATAGGTAGTTGGTCCAAGACAGTCGGCCAAACAGGAAGCCCGGCAACGTCCTAATTGGCGCAGCTGCGCGCCGTAGCCTCCGCTGTCGTCCCGGCGAACGCCGGGACCCCATACCGGGTGATGTCGCGGCTAGAAACGGCTGGTCGTCCCGCCTGCCTCGAACCACTCCCTGGGGTTATGGGTCCCGGCGCGGAGGCCGGGACGACACCGGCTTTGGGGCGCCTTGCTCGTCACACGATTGGCAGGGCTAAAGAGGCTTTGTCCCACCCGGCAGGCTTGACCGCGCCGCTCTTATGGTCAACGAACCGTAACCGGCCGGAATGGCCGCAATTGTACCGACGGAACTTACCGCCGATTCACCTTTCAGCCACGGTTGATGTGCAACAACCCGCCTCTCGTATCGGCATAGGGACTGGTTCATTGAAGCATCGGGCACTCGCTTTCTCCTTGGCATTCCTGCTCGCCGGCTGCGCGGCCGAGACGCCGGTCGTGCAGGCGCCGACGATGTATGCCGACATGGCGGTCGCAGGCGCCAAGCTCGATGCTGTCGCTGCCGCGACGATGATCTCGCAATACCGCCAGAACAACGGGCTCGGCACGGTCGAGGTCGATCCCGAGCTGATGCGGCTGGCGGAGTCGCAGTCGCAGGCGATGGCCGACAAGAACAAGCTCGATCATGACGTGCGCGCCCCGCTGGCCAAGCGGCTGAACGGCGCGGGCTACGACGCCACCGTCGCGGTCGAGAACGTGTCGGCCGGCTATCACACGCTGGCGGAAGCGTTTTCCGGCTGGCGCGACTCGCCGCCCCACCGCGCCAACATGCTCAAGAGCGGTGTCACAAAAATAGGCATCGCCGCGAGCTATGCTCCGAACACCAAGTACAAGGTGTTCTGGACCATGATCCTCGCCGCGCCGGACGGCAAGAAGCCGTCATAACGGGCAGGCCCGCTCCGGGCCTGTGCAGCGGAGGCGCGCTCGACGCCGACACGCGTCCCGGTGCAGGGTGCTATCCCTGGGGGTGGATTGACGTCACCGCGAAGTGACGCCACGGTGGCGCCTTGCTTTGCTAATGACCGCAGTAATGACGCAACATCCATTTCCCCCGCTGCCTGCAACTCCCGCCGAATCGCAACGCGTCCTCGTCCTGCAGGGCGGCGGCGCACTCGGCTCCTATCAGGCCGGCGCCTATCAGGCGCTGTGTCATTTTGATTTCGAGCCCGAATGGATCGCCGGTATCTCGATCGGCGCCATCAACGCCGCAATCATCGCCGGCAACGACCGCGAGAAACGCATCGGTCGTCTGAAGGAATTCTGGGAGATGGTGTCGTCGCCGGTGCCGTGGAAGCCGCTGCTCAATGGCGATCATCATCGCTCGGCCTTCAACGAGGTCAGCGCCGGGCTGATCGCAGCGTTCGGCGTGCCCGGCTTCTTCACGCCGCGCTTTCCGCCGGCGCCGCTGTGGCCGTCGGGCACGCCGCAATCGGTCAGCTATTACGACACCTCGCCGCTGAAGCGGACCCTGGAGCGGCTGGTGGATTTCGACCGCATCAACGATCTGAAGACGCGGCTCTCCGTCGGCGCCGTCGGCGTCACCACCGGGAATTTCAGCTATTTCGACAATGTCGAATTCAGGAAACAGGGCAAGCGGATCGGGCCCGAGCACATCATGGCCTCGGGCGCGCTGCCGCCGGGCTTTCCGCCGGTCGAGATCGACGGCGAGCACTATTGGGACGGCGGCATCGCCTCCAACACGCCGCTCGACTACGTGCTCGACACCGAGACCGATCGTGATCTCTTGATCTTCCAGGTCGATCTGTTCTCCGCGCGCGGCGATCTGCCGCGAACGCTGCTGGAGGCCGCGGAGCGCGAGAAGGACATTCGCTATTCCAGCCGGACGCGGATGAACACCGACAAGAACCGCATGATCCACAACACGCGCAAGGCGCTGCGCGAGCTCTACGCCCGGCTGCCGGACGAGCTGCGCAACGATCCGTCGCTCGAGATCCTGTGCAAGGCGGCGCAGGAGAACACGGTGACGGTGGTGCACCTGATCTATCGCAGCAAGAGCTACGAGAGCTCATCGAAGGACTACGACTTCTCCCATGTCGCGATGGTCGAGCATTGGGAGGCGGGCGTGCGCGACGTCCACCAGTCGATGCGCCACAAGGACTGGCTGCAGCGGCCGCAGTCCGGCGAGACCATGGTCACCTACGATCTCACGCAGGACGGCAGTCCCGCTGCCGCCAAGAAGGAGTGAAGCAATGACGACGAATCTGAAGGGCAAGACCGCGGTCGTGACCGGCTCGACCAGCGGCATCGGGCTGGCCTATGCACGCGCCTTCGCCTCCGCCGGCGCCAACATCGTGCTCAACGGCTTCGGCGCGCCTGCCGATATCGAGAAGGAGCGGGCGGCGATCGAGAGCGACTACAAGGTCAAGGCCGTGCACTCGCCGGCGGACATGAGCAAGCCGGCCGAGATCGCCGGCATGATCGCGCTCGGCGAGACCACGTTCGGCGCGGTCGACATCCTCGTCAACAATGCCGGTATCCAGTTCGTCTCGCCGGTCGAGGACTTCCCGCCGGAGAAGTGGGAGCAGATCATCGCGATCAACCTCTCCTCGGCGTTCTACGGCATCCGCGCGGCGGTGCCCGGCATGAAGAAGCGCGGCTGGGGCCGCATCATCAACACGGCGTCCGCGCACTCGCTGGTCGCCTCGCCGTTCAAGTCGGCCTATGTCTCGGCCAAGCACGGCATTGCCGGCCTGACCAAGACCGTGGCGCTCGAGCTCGCGACCTTCAAGATCACCTGCAACTGCATCTCGCCGGGCTATGTGTGGACGCCGCTGGTCGAGAAGCAGATTCCGGACACGATGAAAGCGCGCAACCTCACCAAGGAGCAGGTCATCAACGACGTGCTGCTGGCGGCGCAGCCGACCAAGGAGTTCGTGACATCCGAGCAGGTCGCGGCGCTGGCGCTGTTCCTGTGCGGTGACGATGCGGCTCAGATCACCGGCACCAATCTGTCGATCGACGGCGGCTGGACCGCGGCTTGATCGCCGCGCAAGCGCCGGACAAAGCGCCAGTTTCGCGCCGAGGCGGGTTTCGCTTCGGCGCGGTCCGTTCTACAAGCGTGCTTCTCTTGGACGCACGCCCACGGACCTCACCTTGCTGACCACCATCATCGGCCTCGGCGCCGCCACCTGCACCACATGCTCGTTCCTGCCGCAGGTCATCAAGGCCTGGCGCTCGCGCTCGACCCATGACATCTCGATGGGCATGTTCGTGCTGCAGACCACCGGCAACTCGATGTGGCTGCTGTACGGCGCGCTGATCAGCGATCTGCCGCTGGTCGTCGCCAACGCCATCACGCTCGGCCTGGTGGCGGCGATCCTCGGCTTGAAGCTGCGCTACGGCTAGCGGGACGCCAGCCGATCAGCTACGGCGCGCGAAGACGTTCGGGGTGGTGGAGGCGACGCTCTGGCCCGGAGGCAGCACGACCACGGTCGAGCCGAGCTGGACGTGGGTGTAGAGGTCGGCGACGTCGGTGTTGGTCATGCGGATGCAGCCCGACGAGATCGCCTGGCCGATATATTCGGGCTGGTTGGTGCCGTGGATGCGGTACAGGGTGTCCTTGTTGCCCTCGTACAGATAGATCGCGCGGGCGCCGAGCGGATTCGCCGGGCCGCCGGCGACGCGCTTGGGATACGGCCCGAGGCGCGCCTGGATGTCGGCGGTCGGAACCCAGTCCGGCCATTCGGCGAGCTTGCCGACCGTGGCGACGCCGGAGAACGCCATCGCCTCCTCGCCGACGGCGACGCCGTAGCGGATCGCCTTGCGGTCCGGCAGAACGTAGTACAGGAAGCGCGCATCGGTATCGACGACGATCGTGCCCGGCTGCTCCTGCCTTGTGTAGTCGACGATGTGCCGCTGGAACTGTTGCGGGATCTGCGCCTCGGCATAAGGCGCGCGCGACAGCAACTGGCGGTCGCGCGGCGTCAACGCCGCGTCCGACGTCGGCGACAGCGTCGCTTCCATGCAGCCGGCCAGCATCACGGTTCCGGCCAGCGAGAGTGCGACCCCCAGTCTCGACATCTCATTCTCCCCCAGCGCGCGATCAAATCATGTGCCTGGAGGATCGCGCCAATATCAAGGCGTTGCACCCAACACTTGCGTGATCGCCGCGCGCGGCGCGCTGCGCTCGCAGTTCCGACAAGACGAGGACAAGATGACGCAACAGATGCGTCAACATGGTTTCCTCAAGATGCCTTGCCGAAGGCGAGGACATGCAGCCCCAACCGCTGCTTGACGATCCGGAACAGCAGCACGGTCTCGAAGGCCAGCGACAGCGAGGTCGCCGCCGCGGCGCCGTGGCCGCCGAACTGCGGCACCAGCAGAATGCAGAGCACGAGGTTCATGACGAAGGCCGCCGCATAGGCCATGGCGCAGGCGCGCTGCTGGCCCAGCATGTTCAAGAGCCGCTCGACCGGCCCGATCGCGGCGCGCACGACGAGGCCGATCGCGGCGATGAACATGATGTCGTAGCCGGCGGTGAACTGCGCGCCGAACAGAAACAGCAGCGGCTTGCCGAGCGCGAGCAGCACCAGCGTCGCCGCGAGCGACGGCCAGAACGTCCACTTGATGGCATGCGCGACATAGGCCGACAGCCGCACCTTGTCGCCGAGCGCGTGATATTCGGCGAAGCGATGCGCCGTCGTCGCCGACATCGCGTAGTGGATGAACGACACCAGCGCGAGCGTCTTCACCACTGCGAAATAGATGCCGACCTCCTCGGAAGAGCGGAACTGCTGCAGCACCAGCACGTCGGTGTAGGACAGCAGCAGATAGAAGCTCTCGACCAAGAGGATCGGCAGCGAGATCGCGAGCCAGCCGCGCAGATCATATTGCTTCGGTCCCGGTTCGATGTGGAGGCGGAGCCTGTCGTTCAGCACCAGCATCTGGCCGAGCATCGCGAGCCACACCGCGGCCGCGCTCGCGGCCATCGCCGCGGTGGCGCCGAGATCGAGACCGAGCACGACGGCGCCGGCGGTGAAGCCGATGATCAGCGTCTGGCGGATGATGAATTGCGGCATCAGCCCGAGCGTCATCCAGTCGTGCGAGCGGGCGATGCCGTCCTGGGTGTTGGCGACGACGAAGGCGGGCAGGGTGAGACAGCCGATATAGAGCGGCATGCGCTCGCCGGCGTCGATCCAGGGCGACAGCAGCGCGACCAGGCCGGCGAGCAGCAGCGCGGCAGCCGTGGAGGTCGCCAAGGTCAGCCAGCGTCCGCCGGAGAGGAAGCCGCGCAGCAGCGCCTGCTGGCCCGAGGTGCGGTAGTCCGGAATGATCTTCTGCGCCGAGGAGGCGATGCCGACATCGAGCATGCTGCCGAGCAGCAGCACCCAGGTCCAGACATAGACGTAGGTGCCGTAGTCCGAGCCGCCCATCCAGCGCGCGAGCAGGATCTGGCTGAGATAGGCCAGGCCGGCGCTGAGCACGCGGATCAGGAAGATGGTGCCGGCGAGGCGGCGCGTCAGCGAAGCCTCGCCGCTGCCGCCGAGCGCGGCCAAGCGCGCCTTCAGGCGGGCCGCGAGGCCGGTCGGTGCGGGGTCATTGCGGGCATCCATCACGGCCACGGCGGGGGTCCGGCTCCACGGCCGCGCGGATGGCGGCGATGGTCCTCCCTATCAACGCAACGTTAAGATTGAGTTGGACCGGCGCCGCGTCGGTCGCGCGGCGCACCAGCCGTCACCGCAGAGTGAAATTGAACTCGTAAGACTTGTCGGGGCCGACCAGCGTGAATTTCAGCGCCGCGCCGTCCGGCTTCACGCCCGGCGGAACGCCGTCGAGCTCGAAGGCGAAGCGCTTGATGCCCGGCATGCCGCTGTCGCGCACGGTCGGGATCGGCAGCGCCCAGTCGGGCGTCGGACCCTCGACATAGAGCTGGACGCTGCGCGGATCGGCGACGGCGACGGCGACGTCGACGACGACGTCCTTCTGGCCGTCGCGCTTGACGTCGCGGATCGTCAAGGGATTGGCATCGCCGACAGTGGCCGGCTTCGGCACCGTGTCGAGGGCCGCCGAGAGCGTCGTATCTTCGGTGCTGGCGACGCTGGTGAAGGCGAGCTCGGCCTTTGCCTCGACGGGAATGCAGATCTTCTCGCAAACCGCGTAGCTGATGTCGGCGCGCAGGGTCATCGGCTTGTCGGGGTTCTTGGCGACGATGCGCAGCGGCAGCACGACCTGATCATGATAGCCGAGCGAGTGTCCACCGGCGCCGTCATCGAACTTTGTCGGCGCGGGCCACAGAACCGTCACCGCTTCGACGTTCTCCGACTTGGAAAAGTCGAACCGTGGCGGCACGCCGGAATCGCCGGGCGTCCGCCAATAGGTCTTCCATCCCGGCTGCAGCGCAAGGGCGATGCCGCCCAGCATGACCGGACCGCTGCGCGAGCCCGCGAGCAGGCGCACCGCGGAGTGGCTGTCGCGCTGCCAGGGCGAGGAATCCTGCGCCTGCGCGCCGAACGCAAGGCAGGATGATACGACGGTCGCGACCAGCAGTGTGGCAGAGTGGTGAGGAACCAAGGCGGACATGAGACGTCTTTAGAGTGCGGTTCGGGCGCAAACCATTGAAATGCTTGTGAGCAGATTTCCTCGCGAGGACCTGAACCTTGATTGACAGATGCGCATCCCAATATCAGGATATCGATGATCATGAGAGTCCTTGCGGATGAATCCTGAGGCAAAAAGGCTGGGCGACATTCGCCGCAAAGTGACGGGGATCGGGGATCACACCTCTCACGGTGGTTACCTCGACGGCCAGCTGCTGGTTGCAATGCCCGTGATGGGCGATTCCCGTTTCGAGCGTTCGGTGATCTATCTCTGCGCGCACTCGGCTGAGGGCGCCATGGGTATCATGGTGAACCGGCCGGCGGGCAGCATCGACTTCCCTCAGCTCCTGATGCAACTGAATATCATCGAGAAGAGCGATCAGATCAGCCTGCCCGACAGCGCCGAGACGATGAAGGTGCTGAGCGGCGGCCCGGTCGATACCGGCCGCGGCTTCGTGCTGCATTCGAGCGACTACTTCATCGCCAACGCGACCTTGAAGATCAACGACGGCGTCTGCCTGACGACGACCATCGACATTCTCAAGGCGATCGCCAAGGGCGACGGTCCGAAGCACGCGATCCTCGCGCTCGGCTATGCCGGCTGGCGCGCCGGCCAGTTGGAAGAAGAGATCCAGGACAATGGCTGGCTGCATTGCGACGCCGATCCGGAGCTGATCTTCGGCGACAATGTCGACGCCAAATACGATCTCGCGCTGCGCAAGATCGGCATCGATCCCGGCATGCTGTCCAACGCCGCCGGGCACGCGTAGAGGCGATCATCCTGCTGATGGTCCGGCGCGCGCCAGGATCGAAGAAGCGCGTTATCGAGGTATCGCCTGTTTCTCCAACCGTCATTGCGAGCGAAGCAATCCAGAGTCCCGCCCGCGATTCTGGATTGCTTCGTCGCTTCGCTCCTCGCAATGACGGCATCTCTCACGACAGTGTGTGAAAGGGCGCTACTCCGCCGCCTGCTGCGCCACCGTCGGTTCGGTGCCGGCGACCGTGGCGCGGCGCATGTCGCGCGGCTGCGACTGGTCATAGCGGCGCACGCGGTGCATGGTCTGCCTGTTGTCCCACATGATCAGGTCGTGCAGCCGCCATTTGTGGACGTAGACGAACTCGGGCTGTGTCGCATGCTCGGTGAGGTCGCGCAGCAAGAGCCGGCCCTCCGGCATGCTCATGCCGATGATGGCGCCGGCATGCGATGACAGATACAGCGACTTGCGGCCGTGCGCGGGATGCGTTCGCACCAGTCGCTGCCTGACCGGCTTGAACATCTCCTTCTCCTCATCGGTGTAGTCGAGGAAGCCGAGCGCGCCGCGCGAATACATCAGCGAATGTTCGCAGACGAGATCCTCGATCTCGTCCCTGGTCTCCTGGTCGAGCGCGTCATAGGCGGCGCGCATGTCGGCGAATTCGGTGTTGCCGCCCTTCGGGTTCACGATGCGCGCGGAGAGAATCGAGTATTTCGCCGGGATCGGCCGGAACGAGCTGTCGGAGTGCCACAGGCAGTTGCCGAGATTGAACAGATGCGTGCGATGGTCCGGTGGCAGCGGCTTGCCATCCTTGCCGAGATTGGAGACGTCGTTGAGGCCAGTGGTGAGGCGGTAGTCTTCCTTCTTGGTGACGGTGCCGCCGCGCGCCTGCTCGCGCTCGCCGAAGCTGAGCGCAAAGCCGAGCTGCTGCGCGTCGGTGAGGTCCTGATCATGAAATACGAGAACGGCGTAGTGATCGATCGCGGCCTGCAGCTGCGCGACGTCGTCCCCGGCGAGAGGCTTGCGCAGATCGATACCGGACACTTCGCCGACGAAATGCGGGTGCAGCTGTCGGATGGCGATTGCCATGGTGTCCTCCTCGCGTCCTCATGAGGGCGGACTCCTGTCCGCTTCTTCTGATGGAGGCTACGCCGGCGATGTGCGAAGTCAACGCAAGGCGCGGAGCGCCGCGTGCACGGCTGTCATGCCGGGGCGGCAGACATCACGCACTGCGGGCCATCAGCCCGCCATCCACCGGGATCACCGCTCCGGTGAGGAACGAGGCGGCCGGCAGGCTCAGGCTCAAGGTCATGTGCGCCACTTCTTCGGGGTCACCATAGCGGCCAAGCGCGGTGCGGCGCCGCGCATAGACCGCCTTTTGCTCGTCCGGAATGCGCGCGGTCATGGCGGTCGTGATCGGTCCCGGACAGATGCAGTTGACGGTGATGCCATCGCGGCCGAGCTCGACCGCGAGCGCGCGCGTCAATCCGGTCACCCCGGCCTTTGCAGCCGAATAGGCGCTGTGCAGCGCAGTTGCGCCGAGCGCCTCGGTCGAGGCGATGTTGACGATGCGCGGGCTGTTCGAGCGGCGCAGATGTGGCAGCGCGGCACGGATGACGCGCTGCTGCGCCGTCAGCATGATGGCAAGCCCTCTGGCCCAGGCCTCGTCGTAGGCTTCGTCGTCGATCGCGACGCGCACCGAGATGCCGGCATTGTTGACGACGATGTCGAGTCCGCCGAAATGCGCGGCAGCGTCGCCGACGACGGCGCTGATGGCGTCGCGGTCGGCGAGGTCGAGCCTCCAGCCACGCGCCGTTCCGCCGCCGGCCAGGATATCCGCCGCCACGGCGCGGGCCCCGTCCTCATCGACATCGGTGACTGCGACCCTGGCGCCTTCATCGGCGAACACGCGCGCGGTCGCGCGCCCCATCCCCGACGCTGCGCCGGTGATCAGGACGATCAATCCCTTGACCGAGCGGCTGAGTTGCCTGTGCTGGTGCATATTTGCGGCTCACGGAAAAATGCGCATCGCATGCGCGCCGTTGAGATTATCACTGATCGAACGCATTCGGTAGGCACCGATCCGGCATGGCCGAATTCTCGTTGCTGACGACACGGATCAACAAACCGGAGTGATCATGGTGCTCTCCACGACCTTCATGCGCTTGGCATTGGTGATGGGACTCGTTGCGACCACGGCCGCGCGAGCCGAGAGCATCAATGCCGGCGATCGCAAGGCAAGCGCGGTGCGGCCGTTCGAGTCGCGGAGCGTTGCCGAGTTCGATACGCCCTGGGCCATCGCCTTCCTGCCCGACGGGCGGATGCTGATCACGGAGAAGCCCGGCCGGATCTTTCTCGTTACGCAAGGTGGAAAGAAGATCCAGATCGGCAACGTGCCCGCCGTCGCGGCGCGCGGACAGAACGGTCTGCTGGACATTGCGGTATCGCCGAGCTTCGCTGCGACGTCGCAGATCTATCTCACCTACACCGAGCCGGGCAGCGAGGGCAGCCGGCTCGTGCTGACCCGCGCGGTGCTGTTGCTCGCAAACGACAGCGCCACGCTGACCGACCCCGTCGTCATCTGGCGCCAGACGCCGGCCGGTGGCGGCGGCCAGCCCGGCGGCATCATCGCGTTCGATCCGTCGGGAACGCATCTGTTCCTGACCGTCGGCGACCGTATGCAGCCGAACAGCGCCCAGGATCCACGGCAGGCCCGCGGCAAGGTGCTCAGGCTCAATCTCGACGGCGCGACTCCGTCGGACAATCCCAGGGCCGAGGACAAGGGCGTGCCGGCCCAGACGTGGACCAGCGGCCACCGCAATCCGTACGGGCTCGCCTTCGCATCAGATGGCAAGCTCTGGCTGCACGAGATGGGACCGCACGGCGGCGACGAGCTGAACCTGATCGAGCCGGGCAAGAACTACGGCTGGCCGCTGGTGTCCAACGGCGACAACTACGACGGCACGCCGATCCCGCGGCATGCGACGCGGCCCGACCTCGCGCCGCCGCCGCTGTATTGGGATCCCGTGATCGCGCCGGCCGGCCTCGTCTTCTATGATGGTCCGATGTTTCCGCAATGGAAGGGATCGGCATTGATTGGAGGCTTGCGGGCGCAGGCGCTGGTCCGCGTTGCCTTCCGGCCCGATGGTCAGCCTGACGAGGCCGAGCGCTGGGACATGGGCGAGCGTATCCGAGATGTCGCCGTGGCGCCGGATGGCGCTGTCTGGGTGATCGAGGACGATTCGCCCGGCCGCCTGCTGCGGCTGACGCCGATGAATTAGCTGCGCAGCAGCATTGATGCGAAAGGTGCCGATGCCGGTGTCGCCACAGCCGCGATGCCGTTGACAGGGCCTGCGCCGATCCCCACACCATCCGACAAACAACAATGGAAGGAGTGGGGAGATGAACGCACTCGATTTCACGGGACGTTCGGTGCTGGTGATCGGCGGATCGAGCGGCATCGGCAACGGCATCGCGCAGGCGTTTCGCGCGCAGGGCGCGCGCGTCGACATCAGCGGCACGCGGGCGAGCGCTGCCGATTATGCCGAAGGAGAGGGCTCCGATCTCGCAGGGGTGAACTACCATCAGCTCGATGTGAGCGATCCCGGCGCGATCGAAAGCTTCGCGCCGCGGCTCGATCGGCTCGATGTGCTGGTGCTGGCGCAGGGCGCGGTGTTGTACCGCCGCGGCGAATTCGCCATGGAGGGCTTCCGCAAGGTGGTCGAGGTCAACCTCATCAGCCTGATGGCCTGTGCGACGAAATTTCACGGCCTGCTGCGCGATGCCAGGGGCGCGCTCATCATCGTCTCGTCGACTGCGGCCTATCATTCGACCATGGGCAATCCGGCCTACAACGCCTCGAAGACCGGCGCGATGGGATTGACGCGAACCCTGGCTGAGGCGTGGGCGGAAGACGGCATCCGCGTCAACGGGATCGCGCCCGGGCTCGTCGACACCAAGATGACCAAAGTGACGACCGCCAATCCGAAGCGCCTCGAGGGCGCGCTGCAGCGCATCCCGCTGCGGCGGCTGGGGACGCCGCAGGACATGGCCGGTGCGGCGCTGTTCCTGGCCTCGCCACTGTCGTCCTACATCATCGGCCAGACCCTCGTCGTCGACGGCGGCCTGATTTTGTAGTCGTTCGGAACCTGCGCCGCGCTGGCCGGTTAGCAGGCCAGCAATCCCGCACAGTGCAGAGAAGGAGAGCGGCAATGGATCAGGATCGGCTGACCGGTACGGCCAAGGATGTCGCAGGCAAGATCGAGGGCGGCGTCGGCGAGATGTTGGGCGACAAGAGCACGCAGGCCTCGGGCCGTGCACGCGAGGCCGCGGGCGTCGTGCAGAACATGTATGGCCAGGCCAAGGACGCGGCGCGCGAGGCCGGCGATGCGGCGATGGATTTCGCCAAGGATAAATTCGGTAACGGCTCCGAGACGCTGCGTGACGGCACGCAGGCCCTGACCAAGCGGGTTCAGGACAATCCGATGGGCGCGCTCCTGGTCGCCGGCGGCATCGGCTTCCTGCTGGCGATGCTGATGCGCTCGCCGAGTCGGCCGCAGCCGCCGCAGCGCTGGCGCTACTGAATCCGTAAGTCCCCCTGACGATCAGATGACAATCGGCCCGCATTCGCCGCGAATGCGGGCCGATCTTGTTGTGGGCATTTCGTTTCGGACGATCGCGTCGATCACCCCTGGCGCTCAGGCGCGGCCACGATCAGCGTCCCTGGGACTCCAGCGCTGCCGCCGAGCGGCCGACCGATGCTGGCGGCCGCGGCGGCACGTTCGGATTGCGCGCGGCAGGGGGCCGTGCCGGCTGCTGAGGCGCGCCGAAGCCGAAGAATTCACGGACGCCCTGACCTGGCTGATTCGGCTGCTGTGCCTGGGCTGGCGGCTGCTGGCCGGGGGCCGTCGGCGCGGTCAGCCGCTTCTGTCTCGGTGGCGCCGGTGTCGGCGCGGCCGGCGTTGCTTCCGCCGGCGTGGTCGCTGCCATCGGCGCTTCGGGCCGGGTCAGCTCCTTCGGCGGCTCCTTGGCCTGTTCGCGGCCGACCTCGCGGCGGGGCCAGACGAAATCGTCGGCGCGGCCGGCCGGCGGGCTCAGGGCCTCGCCCTTGACCAGGGTTCGGGCCGCCAGCGCGTCGACCGCCGCAGGTCGGGAGCCGGGGCCGCCCAGCAACTGGTCGGTGCCGACGGATGACGCCACCAGCGGCAGGATCGGGCCGGCGACCGGCCGCGGCGCCGGCTGGCCGGGCACGGCATTGGCGTCCGGCGTCGCCGGCTCGTTTGGCAGCTCGAGCGGCGCAGAACGGGCCGCGAGCAGCCGGTTGATCTCTCGCTCGGCATAGTGGGCGAGCTTGCGCGCGCCCGGCTTGGTGAAATAGACGCCGTCATAGGAGCGCAACTGGCGGATCTGGCCCTCGAAGTCCGGGCCCTTCTGCAGGAAGCGGCCGGACTCGTCGACGAAGCCGTCCCAGACATCGACATAGGTGATGCCGGCCTTGCCGGCGGCATCGCGATACAGCGAGTCGAGGAACAGCGTGTCCGCCGTGCCCTTGGGACCGCGAACCGCGGGCAGGCCGACCCAGAGCACGGGCACGCCCTTGCTCTTGGCGATCGCGATCATCTCCTCGATCTTCTTCGCATACAGCTCGACCCAGCGCTCGTCCCGGAACTCATAGAGGCCGCCCGGCGAGCGGGCGGCCTTCTCCGGTCCCGCGACCGCGGGCGTGTCGTTGTCGACCTCGTCCTGCGGCAGATCGGTATCGGCAGCCTTGTCGTCGGGCTTGGCCGCCGTGTCGGCCTTGCCGTCCGGCTTGGCTTCGCCCGGCTTGGCCTCACCGGGCTTTGTCTCGCCGGGCTTGGCCTTGGCATCCTTTTTGGCCTTGTCGCCCTTCTTGTCGTCCGGCTTCTCGGTCTTCTCCACCGCAGGCTCGCGCAGCGAGATGCGGTCGTTGAGGCCGAGCATGATGACGATGGCGTCGGCGCGCTCGGTCGCCAGGATGCCCTTGGCGGCGGCGGCCCAGTCGGCCGGCTCGCCCCTGGGCTGGTACTTGATGAGGCCCGACGTGGTCCTGATCCTGCGGGTCACGCCCATGTCGGGCTGCTCGGCATAGGCCTCTTCCAGGCCATAGGCGAGCCAGTCGGCCATGGCGTCGCCCAGCACCAGCACGTAGCGGTCCGGCGCGCCGTCACGCTTTTCCGGCGGCGGCGCCTTGGAATAGTCCTGGATCACCCGCTTGGGCTGTTGCTGCGGGAACGGAGCGAAGAAGTCGCCGCCGAACCAGCCTCCGCCACCTCCACCGCCGCGCGGGGCCGGGCGGGGCGAAGCGAACGGGTTGAAGTTGAAGAACTGGGCCGAGGCGGGGCCGGCGATGCCGACGAGCATGGCGATGACGACCGCCAGCACGACCAGCGGGCCGGGCTCGTTCAACAGCTTGAGGATGGACTTCAGCTTTGACATGCGCACCCGTCGCGCGGCGTGATCCTGACGATCCATATAATAGGACGCGAATCAGGCCGCAAACGGGCATTCACCGGATGGTGTTGACGGCGCCGGTAATCACCCCAGAAGGTTACCGGCAGGGCAGGTTGGGCTGCGATCAGCGCGCCCGCAGCCGTTCGAGCACGTCCGAGGTGGCAAATCCGTCCGCCGGCGCCCCGATCGAGGCCTGGAAGTTCCGCAGCGCCTCGCGCGTCTGGCCACCGAACTGGCCGTCCGGCGTTCCGCGGTAAAATCCGCGCTCGGCGAGCAATTGCTGCAGCTCGAGCCGCTCGCCGCGCGACAGCGTTCGCTCCTCGCGCGGCCAGGCCTGAACGAACGGCGGCGCGCCGCGCAGGCGGTCGGCGAAGTGTCCGATCGCCAGCGCATAGGCTTCCGCAGGGTTGTATTTCATGATGACGCGGAAGTTCTGCAGCATCAGGAAGCCGGGGCCCTGGGCGCCGGCCGGCGCCAGCAGATAGGCCTTTTCGGCGCTAGTCGGGAACGGCCGACCATTGGCCCGTCGCAGGCCGAGCTGTTCCCACTGGCGGAAGCTCATGCTCTTGGCGCGGTCGGCGAGCATGTAGTTGAAGCCCTGGGGCACCACGACCTCGTAGCCCCAGCTCTGGCCGCTCTGCCAGCCGTCCTTCTTCAGATTGTTGGCGGTCGAGGCGATCAGGTCGGCCGGATTGTCGACGACGTCGCGGCGGCCGTCACCATCGGCATCGACGGCGAAGCGCTTGAACGCGGTCGGCATGAACTGGGTCGGGCCGAAGGCGCCTGCCCAGGAGCCGCGCAGCTGCTCGGGGCGCAGATCGCCGCGATTGAGGATTTCCAGGGCGGAGAGGAACTCATCCTTGAAATAGGCCTGGCGGCGGCCGATGCAGGCGAGCGTCGCGGTCGACTGCAGCACGCTGCGGTCACCGATCTGGGTCGAGTAGTTGGACTCGATGCCCCAGATCGAAGCGACGATGTAACGGTCGACGCCGTAGGCGCGCTCGGCCGCATCGAACTGCGGCTTGTACTTCGCCAGCACCTCGCGGCCCTTCGCCAGCCGGTTGTCGTTCACCAGGATGTCGAGATAGTCCCAGATCGATTTGGTGAATTCGGGCTGCGCGTCGAGCAGGTCCATGATGCGCAGGTCCGGCGACAGGCCGGCGGTAAAGCGCTGGAAATTGTCCTGCGTGATGTTGCGCCTTGCGGCATCTGGCCACATGCCGGCGACGCAATTGTCGAAATTGCCGGCGGCCTCGCGGATCGCCGCCGCCGTCATCAGCGGATGGCCGGAGGCGCCGTCCTCGCCGCTCCACGGCTGCGGCCCGCCGGCGGCAGGGGGCTGGGTGGGGGCGGGGTTGCCCTTGGTCAAGGTGCCCGTGAACAGGCCGTCGAGAAAGTTCAGCGGCCCGCCGCCGGATTGCGCGACAGCGGAACCGGACACCACCGTCAACGCCGTGACCACAACCGCCGCGCCGGCACCCGCCTTCAGAGCTGTCAGCATCACGTTCCGTCGCATCATGTCTCGATCCAGATCGCATGGAAGATCGGCCTCCACGAGGCCCGGTCCTGCTTAACGGGAGATTAACAAGGTTAACGATTTCCGCAGCGAAATTTAGCCGTTCGGTCCATGTCGAGCGGAACACCGGACCAACATCCGCCTTTGTTCTCGGCTGCAAACGAGCTACCTAAAATGCGATCGATTTCGCATTCATATCGCCACAAGGTCTAGTCATCCCCATGAAGATCCGCAAAGCCGTTTTTCCGGTCGCCGGTCTCGGCACCCGCGTCCTTCCCGCCACCAAGGCGATGCCGAAGGAAATGCTGACGATCGTCGACAAGCCGCTCATCCAATACGTCTTCGATGAAGCCAAGGAGGCGGGCATCGAGCATTTCGTGTTCGTGACCGGGCGAAACAAGACCGCGATCGAGGATCATTTCGACCGCATGTACGAGCTCGACGCGACGCTCGCGGCGCGCGGCAAGAAGACCGAGATGGAAATCCTGGCGCGCGACCAGCCGGAGGCTGGCGCCGTCAGCTTCACCCGCCAGCAGGCCCCGCTCGGGCTCGGCCATGCCGTGTGGTGCGCGCGCGACATCGTCGGCGACGAGCCGTTCGCGGTGGTGCTGCCGGACGAACTGGTGCTGAACGCGCCGGGGTGCCTGGCGCAGATGATCGCCGCCGCGAACAAGCTGCCCGAGAAGAGCAATGTGCTCGCGGTGCAGGAGGTGCCGGCCGACCAGACCCATCAATACGGCATCTGCGGCGTCGGCAAGCGTGACGGCAAGATCTTCGAGGTCGACGGCATGGTCGAGAAGCCGGCCAAGGGCACCGCGCCGTCGAACTTCTCGATCACCGGCCGCTACATCCTGCAGCCGGAGATCTTCAAGATCCTGGCGACGCAGGAGCGCGGCGCCGGCGGCGAGATCCAGCTCACCGACGCGATGATCGGGTTGTCCAAGACGCAGAAATTCTACGGCGTGGATTTCGACGGCGAGCGGCACGATTGCGGCTCGAAGTCCGGCTTCCTGAAGGCCAACATCGCCTTCGCCATGGCGCGGCCCGACCTGCGCGATGGCCTGCGCGAGGACATGAAGCGCTATCTCGACGGCAAGGGCTGAGGCCAAGCCGACGAGAAATGCCGCGCCTTCGAGACAGTTGGTGGCATCACGCCGCCAGCGAGGCCGCGGGTGACGGGTTATGCACCGCTGCGCTGGCGCAGCGGTTGCGGCCTGCGGCCTTGGCCATGTAGAGGGCGCGGTCGGCGGCATTGAGCAGGCCGGTCCAATCCGTGTCGCGCGACGGCGTGACACTGGCGGCACCGATGCTGATCGAGGTGGTGCACGCCTCTCCCGCCCACAGCTTGACCTTGCTGCGGATCGTCTCCGCGACGCGCAGCGCATCCGCTTCCGAGGTCCCCGGCAGCAGCACCGCGAACTCCTCGCCGCCATAGCGCGCGGCGCAATCGCCGGCGCGCCGCACCGAATCGGAAATGCACACGGCAATGCCGACCAGCACCTGGTCGCCGGCCTGGTGCCCGTGGGTGTCGTTGTAGCTCTTGAAGTGATCGGCATCGATCATCAAGAGCCCCAGCGGCGCGCCGGCGCGCTGCGCCCGCCGCCATTCGAGCTCGATGGTCTCGTCGAACTTGCGCCGATTCTTCAGGCCGGTCAGCGGATCCGTGGTCGCGAGCTGCTCCAGTCTGGATTCGACCTTCGCCCGGAGCTGGATCTCGCGCGCGGCGACCTGCGTCGCGGCCAGGACGAACACGATCAGCGCCAGCATCATCGCCCCGATCTCCGCAGCCTCATGGCGCCAGTAGGCATAGACGCTGTCCCACGACTTGCTGGCGATCACGACCAGCGGCTCATTGGCGTTGCGCCAGACCAGGAGCCGCGGCAGATCGTCGAGCGCGCCATGGCTGCTCGACCAGCCGGCCGGCTCGGTGAGCGCGCGGGTCACGGCCGGCGCCCGCGCCAGGTTGCGTCCGATCGCGGCAGGATCGAACGGCGCGCCGACGATGACGGTGCCGTCGCGCCGGAGCACGGTGATGTTGTCGCCCGTTCCGAGCGTGAGCCGCGCGAACAGGTCGCGGAAATAGCCGAGGCGGATCGAGCCGGCGACGACGCCGGCGAAGCGTCCGTCCGGCGTCGAGATGCGGCGACTGAGAACGATGGAATATTGGCCATGATGCTGGGCGGGCCGCCCGACATAGAGCCCGGTGTCGGGCCCGTCGCGATGCACCTGGAAGAAATCGGCGTCGCTGCGGTCCTCCGGCAGCGGGTCGAGCGTCGACGATTCGAGCGACAGCCGCCCGCGGGCGTCAAAGACCTGGATGATGCCGAAATTCTTCGCGGTCGACGAACGGTCGAACAGGATCAATTGGCGGACCGGCTTGCTGACCTCGTTGATTTCGGGCAGCAACATGTTGCTGGCCACGGCCCGCAGCGAGAGATCGTAGAGCTCGACGTTGCGGCTGATGTCGGCGCCGATGCTGGCGGCCATGTTCTCCAGCGCCTGCCGGGCGCGGACCTCCTCGCTCCGGCGCAGGTCGATCATGACGCTGGCGCAGATGGCGGAGAAACCGATGATGGTCGAGATGGAGCAGGTGATCAGCGTGCGCGCCGAGAGCCGCCAAGGCTGCGTCGCCCGGCCCGTTCGGCGTGTCCAGCGCATCGGCTCGTCCCGTCCCCGTGAAACCCCGTCCGTAGACTGACGGATCAGGCCGAAGTAACGCATGTTAGGTTAACGAGCGGTTGCGTTCGCTGCGCCTGTCGTCAAGGCGGCCGCACACGCGCTGGTATGAGGGAGTCGAGACTTGCCGGACTATGATGCGCTTCGAGACTATCTCAAGCGGCAGACCCGCCCCGAACTGGTGCTCAGCCTCGAGGAGATCGAGGAGCTGATCGGCGACGGCCTGCCGCGCGCCGCGCAGCGCGCCTCGTGGTGGGACAGCCTGCGGAGTCCGCAGGAGAAGATGCCGCAGCGCGAGGCCTGCCTGGCGGCAGGCTATGTCGCGACCCGGTTGCCCGATGGCAAGGGCGTCCGCTTCCGCAAGCTGAAGCCGGAGCGCTGAGCTGCATCAGTGTCCGCGCAATTGGCCTACATCCTGCTTTCCGGGCGGTGCTGCAGTGTGGTTGAGCTTTCAGAGCGCGATCGAGCCCGCATTGTGACCGAGGATCTGGAGAGACGGACATGAACGGGCAGGACCTGCGCCACGAGATCGCCGCGGTCAAGGACGGGCGGCTATCGCGCCGTGACTTCGTGCAGCGGATGCTGGCGGCCGGACTGACGGCGCCGCTGGCCGGCATGATGCTGGCGCATTCGGGAGTGGCAATGGCGGCGCAGGAATTCCCCTACAAGCCGACCAAGGCGGGTGGCGGCGGCGCGCTGAAGCTCCTGTTCTGGCAGGCGCCAACCCTGCTCAATCCGCATTTTGCCATCGGCTCCAAGGATCAGGAATCCGCGCGCGCCTTCTACGAGCCGCTGGCCGGCTGGGACGCCGACGGCAATCTCGTCCCGGTGCTGGCGAGCGAGATTCCCAGCGTGGCCAACGGCACCGTCGCGGCCGACGGCACCTGGGTCATCTGGAAGCTCAAGCAGGGCGTGAAGTGGCACGACGGCCAGCCGTTCACTGCGGACGATGTGATTTTCAACTGGCAATATGCCACCAATACCGAGACGTCCGCAGTCACCATCGGCGACTACAGGGACCTCAAGACGATCGAGAAGTTTGACGACCACACCGTTCGCCTCGTGTTCAGCCGGCCGACGCCGCAATGGTTCACGCCGTTCGTCGGCGGCCGGGGTGCCATCATTCCGAAGCATCTGTTCAGCGACTACATCGGCGCCAAGTCGCGCGAGGCGCCGAACAATCTCAAGCCGGTCGGAACCGGTGCCTATCTGTTCGTCGACTTCAAGCCGGGCGACATCCTGACCGGCAGGCTCAATCCCGACTACCACGTTCCGAACCGGCCGCATTTCGACACGCTCGAGATCAAGGGCGGCGGCGACGCGGTATCGGCGGCACGCGCGGTGCTGCAGACCGGCGAATATGACTACGCCTGGAATCTGCAGGTCGAGGACGAGATCCTCGTCAAGCTGGAGACCGGCGGGACCGGGGTCGCCGAGATCGTGCCGACCGGCAATCTCGAATTCATCCTGCTCAATGCCACCGATCCCAATGTCGAGGTCGACGGCGAGCGGTCGAGCCTCAAGACCAAGCACCCGCTGTTCTCGGACCCGGCGGTGCGCGAGGCCATCAACCTCCTGATCGATCGCGCATCGATCCAGAAATTCGTCTATGGCCGCGGCGGCATCGCCACGGCGAACTGCGTCAACAATCCCGCGCGCTATCGCTCGCCCAACACGCGCTTCGAGTTCAACATCGACAAGGCGAACGAGATCCTGGAGAACGCCGGCTGGAAGAAGGGGACGAGCGGGATTCGGGAGAAGGACGGCAAGCCGCTGAAGCTCGTCTTCCAGACCTCCACCAACGGGCCGCGGCAAAAGAACCAGGCGATCGTCAAACAGGCCTGCCAGAAGGCCGGCATCGAGCTCGAGCTGAAGTCGGTGGTGGGTTCGGTGTTCTTCTCCAGCGACGTCGCCAATCCCGACACCTACACGCACTTCTATTGCGACATGGAAATGCTGATGATCACGATGTCGTCGCCCGAGCCGCAGGCCTTCATGACTCAGTACGTGTCGTGGGAAGTGGCGAGCAAGGCCAACAAATGGCAGGGTCGCAACATCTCGCGCTGGCAGAGCAAGGAGTATGACGATCTCTACAACGAGCTCACGCGCGAGCTCGATCCGGTGAAGCGTGCGGCGCTCTACATCAAGCTCAACGACACGGTCTGCGCCGGTCGTCACGTGCTGCCGGAGCTCAATCGTCCGCGCGTCAGCGGCATCCGCAAGGGTCTGCAAACCCATTCCTCGGGGTGGGACAACGACCTCTGGCAGCTGCCCAACTGGTATCGCGAGAGCTGAGCACTCCTTACGGCGTCCCGGTGCGGGGCGACCGTCGTTGACGACGTAGTTCCATTTTCCGGGATGCTCTGGCAATCATTCTTCCCGCATCTGCGAAGTGCGACAATCGATCCATTCTTTATTGCGGAATTGGCCCGGATTCTGCTTTGACAGTCGCTTCGAAGGCTGATCCAATTTTGTGCAGTTCCCGATCGATGCATGACGGGGACGCGTTTTTGGCATTCAGCACCACTTTGGAGTCGATGAATGAACGAGCGTGACCTCCGTAGCCAGATCGCTGATGTCAAAGCAGGACGCCTGTCACGGCGCGAATTTGTGCAGCGGATGATTGCCGTGGGGCTGACCGCGCCGATGGCCGGCGCGATGCTCGCCCATTCCGGCGTTGCGATGGCCGCCGAGCCGATCGCATACAAGCCGACCAAGGCCGGCGGCGGCGGCCCGCTCAAGCTGCTGTTCTGGCAGGCGCCGACTTTGCTCAACCCGCACTTCGCCAACGGCACCAAGGATCAGGAGGCCTGCCGGCTGTTCTACGAGCCGCTCGCCGGCTGGGACGCCGACGGCAATCTCGTGCCGATTCTCGCGGCCGAGATTCCGAGCAAGGAGAACGGCCTGCTCGGCGCCGACGGCCTGTCGGTCACCTGGAAGCTGAAGCAGGGCGTGAAATGGCACGACGGCAAGCCGTTCACCGCAGACGACGTGATCTTCAACTGGGAATATTCCGTCAATCCCGACACCGCTGCGGTTTCGATCGGCAGCTACCGGGGTATCAAATCGGCAGAGAAGATCGACGACCATACTGTCAAGCTGACGTTCAAGCAGCCGACGCCGTTCTGGGCGGATGCCTTCGTCGCAGCCTACGGTCCGGTGATTCCGAAGCATCTGTTCGCCGACTATATCGGCGGCAAGTCGCGTGAGGCGCCGGCAAATTTGAAGCCGGTCGGCACCGGCCCGTACGTCTACGTCGATTTCAAGCCCGGCGATTCCATCTCCGCCAAGCGCAACCCCGATTATCATCAGGAAAACCGCCCGTATTTCGACACGGTCGAGGTCAAGGGCGGCGGCGACGCGGTGTCGGCGGCACGCGCGGTGCTGCAGACCGGTGAATACGACTACGCCTACAATCTCCAGGTCGAGGACGAGATCCTGACCAAGCTGGAGACCGGCGGCCAGGGCAAGGCGCAGCTCACGGTGACCGGTCACATCGAATATATCGCGCTCAACGTCACCGATCCCTGGACCGAGGTCGACGGCGAGCGCGCGAGCATCAAGACCAAGCATCCGGTGTTCTCCGATCCGGCCGTCCGCAAGGCGATCAACCTGTTGATCGATCGCGCCTCGGTGCAGAAGTTCATCTACGGGCGCGCTGGCGTCGCGACGCCGAACTTCCTCAACAATCCCGAGCGCTTCCGCTCGCCGAACAACAAGTTCGAGTTCAACATCGACAAGGCCAATCAGATCCTGGAGGAGGCGGGCTGGAAGAAGAACTCGTCCGGCATTCGCGAAAAGGACGGCAAGCCGATCAAGCTGGTATTCCAGACGTCGATCAACGCGCCGCGCCAGAAGAACCAGGCGATCATCAAGCAGGCTTTTCAGAAGGCGGGCATCGAGGTCGAGCTGAAATCGGTCGTCGCGTCGGTGTTCTTCTCCTCCGACGCGGCCAACCCCGACACCTACACCCATTTCTACTGCGACATGGAGATGTACCAGACCACCATGCCGCAGGCGGATCCGCAGTTCTTCATGAACCAGTTCACCTCATGGGAGGTCTCGAACAAGGAGAACAAGTGGCAGGGCCGCAATGTCTCGCGCTGGCAGAACAAGGAATACGACGAGACCTACAAGCAGGCCTCGAGCGAGCTCGACCCGGTCAAGCGCGCGGCGCTGTTCATTAAGCTCAACGATCTCGTCGTTCAGGACAATTACATCCTGCCCGAGATCAATCGCCGCAACTGCATCGGGTTGAAGAACGGGATG
Source organism: Bradyrhizobium sp. HKCCYLRH2060 (assembly GCF_051168135.1). Classification (NCBI taxonomy): domain Bacteria; kingdom Pseudomonadati; phylum Pseudomonadota; class Alphaproteobacteria; order Hyphomicrobiales; family Nitrobacteraceae; genus Bradyrhizobium; species Bradyrhizobium sp. HKCCYLRH2060. The sequence goes on along the minus strand of NZ_JBNPUK010000014.1, from coordinate 39,430 downwards.
GTCGCTAACAAGAGCGGTTGGGACAACGATCTCTGGCAGATCGCCAACTGGTATCGCGAGACCTGATTGCGCCACCAGCATGATTAGACATCCGAGAGGCTGAGCGATGGGAAACTACCTCCTCAGGCGCCTCATCGTCGCGGTGCCGAGCCTGCTCGGCATCAGCGTCATCCTGTTCGTGCTGCTGGCGCTCGCACCGGGCGATCCGTTCGGCGAGCTCGCGAGCAACCCGAACATTCCCCCGGAGGTCCGCGAGGCGCTGCGCGTCAAGTTCGGCATGGATGACCCGATCATGGTGCGCTACTTCCACTGGCTGATTGCGATGATGCATGGCGACTGGGGCTTCTCCTTCGCCAGCCGCGTCAACGTCGACACACTGATCCTGCAGCGCATTCCGGCTACGCTCTACGTGGTCGGAACCGCTCAGCTCCTCGCGCTGATCGTGGCGATTCCGGTCGGCGTGCTTGCAGCACGCCGGCCCTATTCGATCTTCGACCAGATCGCCAACACCTTCGCCTTCATCGGCTTCTCGCTGCCCACCTTTTTTACCGGGCTGCTGCTGATCCTGATCTTCAGCGTCAATCTCGGCTGGCTGCCATTCGTCTATCGTGCCGACATCCAGGCCACGGGCTGGATGTGGTGGTGGGAGAACTTCAAGCAGGCGGTGATGCCGGTTACCGTGCTCGGCCTCTACCAGGCCGCGTCGTATACGCGCTACGTGCGTTCGGCCGTGCTCGACGTCATCAAGCTCGATTACGTCACGACGGCGCGCTCCAAGGGGCTCGACGAGAGCAAGGTCATTGTCAAGCACGTGGTGCGCAACGCGCTGATTCCGGTGGTGACGCTGGTGGCGCTGCAGATGCCGACTGTGTTCGGCGGCGCCATCGTCACCGAGCAGATCTTCCGCATTCCCGGCATCGGCTCGCTCCTGATCAGCGCGATCCTCGCGAACGATACGCCCGTCATCATGGCGGTGACCTTCGTGTTCGCCTGCCTCGTCGTCCTATTCAACCTTATCGCCGATATCCTGTATGGCTGGCTTGACCCACGCATCTCCTTCCGTTGAGACGCCGCTCGCGCCGGCTTCGACGAAGCGCCGATTCTCGCCCGGACGAGATGCGGTCAGGCGCTTCCTGCGTCACCGCCTCGCGGCCGTCAGTATTGTCGTGCTGGCGCTACTGGCGCTTGCGATCGTCGTTGGCCCGTGGATCTGGCGCGTGCCGATCAACGAGATCGATTTCACCGCGCGGCTCGCGGCGCCGTCCTGGGACCATCCGTTTGGCACCGATGATCTCGGGCAGGATCTCCTGGCGCGCATGATCTATGGCGGCCGCATCTCGCTCGCCGTCGGCTTTGCGGCAATGGCGGTCGGCCTGTTCGTCGGCGTGGTCATCGGCGCCATTGCCGGCAACTCCAAGGGGCCGGTCGATGCCGCGCTGATGTGGCTGACCGACCTGTTCCTGTCGCTGCCGCAGCTGCCGCTGCTGCTGCTCGTGATCTATCTGTTCCGCGACCTGCTGAAGGGCCTTGTCGGGCCGGAGGGCGGCACCTTCGTCCTGATCGTGCTCGTGATCGGCGGCTTCCGCTGGATGCCGGTGGCGCGGCTGGTGCGCGCGCAGTTCTTGTCGCTGCGCGAGAAGGAGTTCGTCGAGGCGGCGCGCGCGCTCGGCGCCTCCAACGCCCGTCTCGTCGTCCGCCACATCCTGCCGAACGCGCTGGGACCCGTGATCGTCGCCGGCACCATCGACGTCGCGGCGGCGATCATCGCGGAATCGACGTTGTCGTTCCTCGGTCTCGGCTTCCCGCCGGACATTCCGACCTGGGGCCGGCTGCTGTTCGACGCCAAGGACTATCTCGACATCGCGCCGCATTGGGCGCTGTTCGCCGGCGGCGCGATCTTCCTCACGGTCATCGCGATCAACTTCATCGGCGATGGCCTGCGCGATGCGCTCGATCCGCGGAAGGTGATGTGATGGACGCGCGCGTAGCTCCGCTGCTCGAGATCAAGGGGCTGAAGACCTATTTCAACACCGACGAGGGCGAGGTCCAGGCCGTCGACGGCGTCGACATCTCGATCGGCAGCGGCGAGACCCTGTGCGTGGTCGGCGAGTCCGGCTCCGGCAAGACCGTCACCGCGATGTCGGTGCTGAAGCTGATCGCGATGCCGCCCGGCCGCATCGCCGGGGGCCAGATCCTGTGGCAGGGTCGTGACCTGGTGTCGCTCGGCTCGTCCGAGATGAACAAGATCCGCGCCAGCGAGATCGCGATCGTGTTCCAGGAGCCGATGACCTCGCTCAACCCGGTCTACACCGTCGGCGATCAGATCGCGGAGGTGATCCGGCTGCATCAGGGCCTGTCCAAGAAGGCGGCGATGGATCGGGCGGCGGAGATGCTGGCGCTGGTGCAGATCCCCAATCCGAAAGCCCGCGTGCACGATTATCCGCATCACTTCTCCGGCGGCATGCGCCAGCGGGTGATGATCGCGATGGCGCTGTCGTGCAACCCGAAGCTCCTGATCGCCGACGAGCCGACCACCGCGCTCGACGTCACGATCCAGGCGCAGATCCTCGATCTGCTGCTCGACATGAAGGAGCGGCTCGGCATGTCGATCATGCTGATCACCCACGCGATGGGCGTCGTCGCCGAGGTCGCCCAGCGCGTCGTGGTGATGTATGCGGGCCGGGTGGCCGAGGAGGCGCCGGTCGATCGTCTGTTCGCCAATCCGCGCCATCCCTACACGCAGGGCCTGATCCGCTCGATCCCGCGCATCGATCTCGACGCGGTCAGGAAGAGCCGGCTGGAGAGCATTCCCGGCAGCGTGCCGAAGCTGGTCAATCCGCCGGAGGGCTGCCGCTTCGCCTCGCGCTGCCGCTTCGCCATTCCCGATTGCAGGACCGCGCAGCCTCTGCTGCGCGAGATCGAGCCCGGCCACAAGGTGGCGTGCATCCGCGCCGAAGAGACGTTGCTGTGATGACCGAAGCTGCCATTGCCACGCCCGCCGCACCCGCGCCGCTGCTCAGCGTACGCAACCTGACCAAGGCGTTCCCGATCCGGGGTGGGCTCTTGAAGCGCCAGATCGGCAGCGTGCGCGCGGTGGACGGCGTCAACTTCCACATCGAGCCGAGCGAGACCTTCGGCCTCGTCGGCGAGTCCGGCTGCGGCAAGTCGACCACCGGGCGCTGCGTGCTCAGGCTGATCGAGCCAAGCTCGGGCGAGCTGAATTTCGAAGGCAAGGACGTCATCGCGCTGTCCGGCGAAGGCCTGCGCGCGCTCCGCCGCGACATCCAGATCATCTTCCAGGACCCCTATGCCTCGCTCAACCCGCGCATGACCATCGGCGCCATCATCGGCGAGGCGCTGACGATCCACGGGCTGGCGACTTCACGCCAGCAATACGAGGCGCGCATCGTTCATCTCTTGGAGACCGTCGGCCTGCAGGCCGATCACATGACGCGCTATCCGCACGAGTTCTCCGGCGGCCAGCGCCAGCGCATCGGCATTGCGCGTGCGATCGCGGTCGAGCCCAAGCTGATCATCTGCGACGAGCCGGTGTCGGCGCTCGACGTTTCGATCCAGGCCCAGGTCATCAACCTGCTCGAGGACCTGCAGCAGAAGTTCGGCATCGCCTATCTGTTCGTCGCGCACGACCTCTCGGTCGTCGAGCACATCAGCCGCCGCGTCGCGGTGATGTATCTCGGCCGCATCGTCGAGACCGCGCCGTCACGCCAGCTCTATTCGGCGCCGAAACATCCCTACACGGAAGCGCTGTTGTCGGCAGTGCCGATCCCGGACCCGAGCATCAAGCGCAAGCGCGTGCGGCTCAAGGGCGAGGTGCCGAGCCCGATCAATCCACCATCGGGCTGTCACTTTCACACCCGCTGCCCGATCGCCAAGGACGTCTGCAGCAAGGAAGTGCCGCCATTGAAGGCGAGCGCCGAGGGGCATCTCGTCGCCTGCCATTTCCGTTGAGGCGGAGGTCGGCGCGCTACGCCGCCTGACGGTCCGAGACCAGCGCCGTCAGCCGCGCCGATTGCTCCGGGTTCAGTGCGAACTGCACCAGCGCGGTGCGGTCGCCGACGCGGGTCACGGTCCCCGGCAGATCGGACACCATGCCGGTGATGGCAAGCGTCACCGACGTGTTCATCGTCAGACGAACCGGAACGGCTTCGAGCAGGGCGCCGCCGAGCGAGAGGTTGCGCACGGTGACGGGGATCGCTTCGCCGTTCACCTGCAGCGTGCCCGGGCGATTGATGTTGAGCCGCGTCGACAGCCGGCGATCGACGTCGGCCGTCGAGGTCCGGATCACCCGCACCAGCTCGGTGCGCAGTCGCTGTACCTTGTCGGCGACAACGGTCGAGCCGTCGCGGATGTCGGTCGAGCGCCGGCCGGCCTCGCTGGCCTCGCGCGAGACCTCGGCGATCTGGCTCGCGACCTCGCGCGCGGCGGCGGACGTCTCTTCGACCGTGCGCGAAATCTCGATGGTCACACCGTTCTGCGCCTGGATCGCATCGGCAATGCCGGAGGATACGGCTTCGACGTTGCGGATGACTTCGCCGATCGCCCCGATCGAGGTCACCGAGGCGCGCGTCGAGTCCTGAATCTCGGCAATCTGCTGCGCGATCTCGCTGGTCGCCTTGGCGGTCTGCTCGGCGAGCGATTTGACCTCGGAGGCGACGACCGCAAAGCCACGGCCGGCATCGCCGGCCCGGGCGGCCTCGATGGTGGCGTTCAGCGCCAGCAGATTGGTCTGGCCGGCGATCTCGCTGATCAGACTGGTCACGGCGCCGACCTTGTCGGCGGCCTCCGACAGCTTCGCGATGGTGGCCTGGGCATCGGACGAGGCGGCGACGGCCTTGCGCGTGAGCTCGCGCGACGAGCTGACCTGGCTGGAGATCTGCGAGATCGAGGCGGCGAGCTGGGCGGACGCCTTGGCGACCGTCTGGGTGGTAGCGAGAGCCTGCTCGGCCGCTGCCGCAACGCTGCTCGAGTTGCGCTCCAGCGTCAGCGCACTGTCGGTCATCGACTTGGCATTGTCGGCCATGTGGCCGGTGCCCTGCGCGACCTCGCCGACCGCGTTGCTGGCGGCCTGCTCGACGGCTTCGGCCATCTCCTGCAGCGCCCTGGTCTTGATGCGCTCGGCGACCTGGCGCTGCTCGTCTTCGAGCATCGCGGTCTGCCGCGCCTTCTCTTCGGTCTTCTGCCTGAACTGCTCGATCGAGCGCGCCATGTCGCCGAGCTCGTCGCTGCGGTTCTGCCCCGGCAGCTTGATGTCGAAGTTTCCGTTGCCGAGCTCGGTCAGCGCGCCGCTCATCGCGGCCAGCGCCGACGACATCCGCCGCGCGATGATCAGCGTGATCGATCCGATGATCAGCATCACCAGCATGGCGGCAATGAACACGCTGCGCTTGCTCTCCCACATCTGGGCTTCGAGATCGTCGACATAGACGCCGGTGCCGATGATCCAGCCCCAGGGCTCGAAGCCGGCGACATAGGACATCTTCGGCTGCGGCGCATCCTTGCCTGGCTTCGGCCACATGTAGTCGACGACGCCGGCACCCTGGCGCTTGACGACATCGACCATTTCGACGAACAGCCGCTTGCCGGTCGGGTCCTTGTTGTCAGCGAGGTTCTGGCCATTCAGCTCCGGCTTGATCGGATGCATGACCATCTTCGGACCCATGTCGTTGATCCAGAAATAGTCGCCGCTGCCGTAGCGCAGCTTGCCGATCCGCTCGGCCGCCTTCTTCTGCGCGACCTCGGGCGCCACCTTGTCGCGCGCGATCGCGTCATATTCCTCGCGGGCGATGCTGACTGCCGTCTGTGCCAGATGGCTCAGCTCGCTCTGCCGCTGATCCTTGAGAGCGGTCTCGAGGTTCTGGCTCTGCGTTGCGGCGAGCCCGACCAGTCCACAGAATGACAGGCCGATGATCGCGTAGATGCGGAGGGCGAGAGAGAAACGCGGCTTGGCCATGGGGCGGTCCGGACAAATGAGGGAGCTAGATGCAAGCCATTTTAAGGATTCGCAGTTGATGCCCGGTTAAGTGTGACTGGTAGCTAATTGCCGTATTCGCGAGGCGTTTCCGTAATTATACGTGCGACATTTTGTGAGTGAGTCGAGTAGTCGTGTAGTTCCGGATCAGGACATGTCGGGCCTGATCAGCTCGGTCGCGGTTTCATCCTTCAGTCGTGCGACCAGATCGGCGCGGCGGCTGAGCACCGCGCGCTGGTTGATATAGCCCTTGTCGGTGATCTCGCCGGCATCGAGCAAGGGCGGCTCCGCCATCAACAGCGCACGGCTCGCATAGCGCGACGAGCCGACCGCCTCAGTGCGAAGCCTGGCCAATCCTCGCGCGATGGCGGTGCGCACCGACGGATGCGCCAGAACGTCGCTGGCCGGGACCGTCTCGGCCAGCCCAGCAGCGCTGCGGCACGCTGCGATGTTGGGCACGACGAGAAAGTGCACCTCGTCGGTGCCGTGGCCGGCGATCACGATATCCTGCGCCAACGGTGCCAGCGCCGCGATGCCGGCGACGCGTAGCGCGCCGACGTTCACCCATGTCCCGGAGCTGAGCTTGAAATCCTCGGTGATGCGGCCGTCGAAGAACAGGCCGCGCTCCGGATGCTCGGGATCTGCGAGCTTCACCGCGTCGCCGATCCTGTAGAAGCCCTCCTCGTCGAAAGCCGCGGTCGTGATCTCGGGCGCCTTCCAATAGCCGGGCATCACGTTCGGCCCGCGCACGCGGACCTCCAGCTTCTCGCCGGTCGGCACCAGCTTGAGCTCTGTGCCGGGGATGGGCACGCCGATGTTGCCGGCGCGCTCGGCGAAGAAGTGGCAGTCGGTCGCGAGCGGCGATGTCTCGGTGGCGCCCCACGCCGACACCAGCGGCGCAGGACGGCCGATCGTGGCGCGGCTCATCTCGTTGAGCGCATCCCACAGATTTTGCGGCAAGGCCGCGGCCGCATAGAGGATGCACCTGACGCCGGAGAAAAATCTGCGGCGCAGATCGTCATCGGCCCTGAGTGCGGCGACCAGCATGTCGAAGCCGCGCGGGACGTTGAAATAGATCGTCGGCACTAGGCTGCGCAGATTGGCGAGCGACGTCTCGAACAGGCCGGGCGCCGGCTTGCCGCCGTCGATGTAGATCGACCCGCCATGGCTCAGCACCAGGTTGAAATTGTGGTTGGCGCCGAAGGTGTGACTCCATGGCAGCCAGTCGACGATGACGGGGCCGCCCTCGACCTCGCGCAGGAACGTCCAGAGCTGCGCCTTGGCCTGCTGGCTCATGGTCAGCATCCGGTGCGTGTTGATCACCGCTTTCGGCTGCCCGGTCGAGCCCGAGGTGAACAGCAGCTTGGCCACCGTGTCCGGCGTGACGGCGGCAAAGGCGCGGTCGACCTCGGCGCCTGGCTTCGTCGCGAGCAGGGTCTGCAGCGGCACCGCGCTCGTTCCATCGCCATCGCCGGCGATGATCGTTGCCCGGTGCAGGCCGTCGATGGCCGCGAGCGCGCGCGCGAACGGCTCGCGCTGCGCGACGGAGATGGCGCCTGGATCGAGCAGACGGATCATCGCACGCAGCTTTTCGTGATCCGTCGACATCAGCGAATAGGCCGGCGAGATCGCGCAGACGGGGACACCGACATGTTGCGCGGCGAGCGCCAGCACGGCATGGGCGATGCTGTTGTCGGAGAGGATCGCGAGCGGACGCTCGGGACCCAGGCCCTGGGCGAGCATCCAGGCCGCGGCGGCGCGGACCTGCATCAATGTTTCGCCGTAGGTGAGCCAGGTCCAGTTGTCGCCACGGCGTTCGGCCAGGAACGTGCGATCCGGGAAATGGCGGCCCCAATGCTCCAGCCATTCGCCGGTGCAGCGCGCGGCCGGCTGCAGCGGCATGCGCGAGCGCAGGATGATCGTGCCGTCGTCGCGCCTGACAGCCTCGATCGACGGCTCGGCGAACATCGCAGGCTCGGAGGCGCGGCGTTCTGCATCAGCCATGGCGTGTCTCCGGGCTGCGGGACGTGATCGCGGAAGCCGCAATGCGGGAGGAGGCGGGGAGGGAGGATGCCGCGCGGCAGGCGCCGCGATCGGGTGCCATCTGCCGCCGCATTGCGGTCGCAATGCAGGCAGCCGTCGTCGTCTTTGACGGCATGCGTTTCCCTCCCATGGTGTAGTCGTTGAGCGCGAGACTAACAGAATGGTTGTACTTTGCAATTATTGTGGATGTGACCAATTGGGGCGGCTTGCCCTGGCGACGGCATCGGTCTAGGCAGGGATGCTTCATGTCAGCGAGCCAGCATGCCCAAGAGCGCGAGCGCCGGAGCGCAGCGAGACGCAACCAGCCGGGAGTCCGGGATCGGTCTCGGTGAGCTCGAGAACCATCTCGGCTATTTCGTCCGCCGCCTGCAGCACTGGATCTTCCGCGACGTCAACGCCGCGCTCGCAACGATCGACCTCGACGTCATCCTCTATTCGATCCTGGAGACGATCGCCGCCAATCCCGGCGCCGCGCAGATCGCGATCGCCGGCGCGCTGGGCATCGAGCGCGCGCGCATGGTCGCGCTGCTCGACGACCTGCAGCAGGCCGGCCTGATCGTGCGCGAACGCTCCGCGCACGACCGCAGGGCCCATGCGCTCGGCCTGACGCCGCGTGGCCGCCTGATCCTGAAGAAGGCCAATGCACTCGTCGCCGCGCACGAGAAGCGGGTGGCACGCCGGCTCGGTGCCGACAACTATCGCCGCGCGCTCACCGCGCTGTCGCAGTTCGAGACGGACTAGGCTCGTCGCGAACGGGCCATGTCGCGAGCCTTCTGCCCCGCAAGCACGCATTGGTCATCACTCACACGGCACCCTTTACGCGGTACCGTGGTAACTCTACCTCAAACGAGGCAAAAGGAAAGATGCATCCTGAGGCTGTTGCCATCATGGATGCATTGCGGCCCTCAGCTCGCCGCTTCCAGCCGCTCTTCGGTCAGCAGCCGCATCGCGGCATCGGCATCCATCGGCTCGCCGAAGGCGTAGCCCTGGGCGTATTCGCAGCCGAGCTGGTAGAGCTCGACGGCATCGGAGTCGGTCTCCGCGCCTTCGGCCACCACGTCCATGCCGAGGTCGTGCGCCAGCGCGATGATCGATTTGAGGATCACGGGACGGGTGCCGCGCGCCGTGGTGCGCACGAACGACTGATCGATCTTCAAGGTATCGAACGGGAAGCGCTGCAGATAGGCCAGCGACGAATGGCCGGTGCCGAAATCGTCGATCGACAGGCCGACGCCGAGCTCGCGGATGCGCGCCAGCATCTGCGCGGCGTGCTCGGGGTTTTCCATCACGAGCGATTCCGTCAGCTCGATCTTGAGCGAGCCGCGTGCCACCGACGAGCGCGCCAGCACCGAGCGGATGTCGTGGATCAGGTCGTGGCGGAGCAGCTGGCGCGAGGAGACGTTGACGCTGGCGAAGATCGGCTCGCGCAGCCGCGTTGCGCGCTGCCACACCGAGAGCTGCCGCGCGGTCTGGTCGAGCACGAAGGTGCCGAGATCGACGATCAGGCCGATTTCTTCCGCGATGGTGATGAACTCGATCGGCGACATCCGGCCGAGCTTGGGGTGATCCCAGCGCGCGAGCGCCTCGAAGCCGGCGACCGAGCGATCCTCCAGCCGCACGATCGGCTGGTACAGGATCGTGATCTCCTGGCGCTCGATCGAGCGGCGCAGCTCGCTCTCCAGCGTCAGGCGGTCGTTCTTGCGCGCGCGCATCGCCGGCTTGTAGACGTCGATGCGGTCGCCGCCGATGCGCTTGGAGTGATACATCGCAAGCTCGGCATCCTTGATGATGTCCTCCGACAGCTGCGTCTGCGGATCGGACAGTGCGAGCCCGATCGAGGCGGTCAGGAAGATCTCGCGCTCGTTGAAGGCGATCGGCGCGCGGATGGTCTTGCGGATGGTCTCGGCGAACGCGGTGATGCGGGCGGGGTCCTGCTCCGACAAGAGGATCAGGCCGAACTGATCGCCGGCCAGCCGCGCCAGCGTGTCCTGGGGCTTGAGGATGCGCGACAGCCGCCGCGCCAGGGTCAGCAGGATGGAATCGCCGACCGCGATGCCGACGGAGTCGTTGACCTGCTTGAAGCGGTCGAGATCGATCACCATCAGGGTCGGCCGCATGGCCGGCATCGACTTGGCGAAATTGGCGACGGCGGCAAGACGATCGATGAACAGCTTGCGGTTGGGCAGGCCGGTCAGGTTGTCGTGCACGCTGTCGTGGAGCAGGCGCTCCTCGGCATTCTTGAACTCGGTCACGTCCGTCAAGGTGCCGACCACGCGCGAGACCTCGCCGTCGGAGCCGACCACGGGGCGCGCCTTCAGCGCGAACCACATGAAATGGCCGTCGGGCGTGCGCAGCCGGAAGTCCTGCACCAGGCGGCCGCGGCGCTGGTCGAGGACACTGTCGAGCGCGGCGCGGAAGCGGTCCTGATCGAGCGGATGCAGCACCTCGAGCCATTTGGCGGCCGGGCCTTCCAGCGTGCCGCGCTTGAGGCCGAGCAGGCTCTCGGTCTCCGGGCTGGTGAACACCTTGTCGGCGGAGACATCCCAGTCCCAGATCAAATCGCCGGAGCCGGCCAGCGCCAGCGCGCGGCGTTCGACGTCGGAGACGATGCCGGTGGTGGCGCCGCCGCCGGCGAAGGCATGCTGCATCACCGTGAAGCCGATCAGCATCACGATCAGCACGAGGCCGCCGAGCAGAGCGGGGCCGACGATGTCGTTGGTGACCTGGCCCGCGACCGTCATGCCGGCGGCGGCGACCCACACCGTGAGCAGGAACCAGGTCGGTATCAGCAGCACCGCGCGGTCGAAGCCGTGGCTGGAGAGATAGACGATCAGCGCAAAGCCGAGCACGGCGATCAGGAGCAGCGACATCCGCGCGATGCCCGAGGCCACCGCCGGGTCGAACAGCGCCACCGCGACCAGGGACCCTAAGAAGAACAGCCAGCCCAGCGTGATGTGCGAGTAGCGAACGTGCCAGCGCGACAAGTTGAGATAGGCGAACAGGAACACCAGCAGGGTCGCAGCGAGGATCGCCTCGCCCGCCGCGCGCCAGACGCGCTCGGCATTGTTCGACATGTCCAGGACCTTGCCCCAGAAGCCGAAGTCGACGCCGATATAGACCAGCACCGCCCAGGCCAGCGCCGCGGCCGCCGGAAACATGATGCTGCCCTTGACCACGAACAGGATCGTGAGAACGAGGGCGAGAAGTCCGGAGATGCCGATCACGATGCCCTGGTACAGCGTGAACGAGTTGACCTTGTCCTTGTAGGCCTCGGGCTCCCACAGATAGAGCTGCGGCAGCTTGTCAGTGCGCAGCTCGGCCACGAAGGTCACGACCGAGCCGGGATCGAGAGTGACGCGGAAGACGTCGGCGGTTGGGCTCTCCTGCCGCTCCGGCAGATCGCCGACCGAGGGCGTGATGGTGGCGATGCGCGACAGGCCGAGATCGGGCCACAACACGCCGGAGCCGACCACGCGGTAGTGCGGTGCCACGATCAGGCGGTCGAGCTGGTCGTCGGTGTTGTTGGCCAGCGCGAACACGATCCAGTTCTGGCCGCCCTCGCGGGCCCGCACCTCGATGCGGCGGACGATGCCGTCGGTGCCGGGCGCGGTCGAGACCTGGATGCGGTCGTTCTCGCTGCGCTGATGATCGAGGATGCCCGTGAGGTCGATCGCAGGCGCGTCGCTGCGAACGCTGACGGCGTCAACGGCCTGAGCGGGGGCAGCGGCACCACACATCACGAGGCCCAGCGCCGCCAACGACGCGAGGCACCTGATCAGACGCAATGTCAAATCTCCGCGTTCGACACCAATCCAAAGCGAAACACAAATCGAAAGAGGTCGTCGCCGGGCTAATTGGAGCCGTTCCAGGCACGGTTCAGATGTGCGCGATCATTGGCACGAAAGCGAGGAGAATCAAAGAGTTTCCAAACACGCTCTGTTTAGACTGCGCCTAGATTTCCAACACAATTTTGCCAATATGTTGGCTGGTCTCCATGCGTGCATGCGCTTTCGCGGCGTCCACGAGGGGAAAGGTCGAGTCCATCAGCGGCTTGATGCGGCCCTCGCGCAGGAACGGCATCACCTTGGCCTCGATCGCCGCCACCATCGCCGCCTTGTCGGCGTTGCTGCGCGGGCGCAGCGTGGATCCGGTATGGGTCAGGCGCTTCACCATCAGCTTGACGAAATTGACTGACGCCTTGGGGCTGGCGAGGAAGGCGATCTGGACGATACGGCCATCGATCGCCGCGGCGTCGTAGTTGCGCTCGATGTAGTCGCCGCCGACCATGTCCAGGATGACGTCGGCACCCTTGCCGCCAGTCGCCTCCTTGACCACGGCGACGAAGTCCTCCGTCTTGTAGTTGATGGCTCTGATGGCGCCGAGCTTGACGCAGGCGTCGGCCTTGTCCTGCGAGCCGACGGTGACCAGCACCTTGGCGCCGAATGCCGTGGCGAGCTGGATCGCCATGGTGCCGATGCCCGAAGAGCCGCCATGGATCAGCAGGGTCTCACCCGCCTTCAGACCGCCGCGCTCGAATACGTTGTGCCAGACCGTCATCAGGGTCTCGGGCAGGGCGCCGGCCTCCAGAATGGAGAGTGAGGAGGGGACCGCCATCGCCTGCGCGTCTTGTGCGATGCAATATTGCGCATAGCCGCCGCCGGCGACCAGGGACATCACGGTGTCGCCGAGCTTGTGCCGGACGGCGCCCTCGCCGAGCGCCACGACCTCCCCGGCCACTTCCAGCCCGGGCAGGTCGCTGGCGCCTGGCGGCGGCGGGTAGCTGCCGGAGCGCTGGGCGACGTCGGGACGGTTAACGCCTGCGGCCTTCACCTTGATCAGGATCTCGCCGGGGCCCGGCTTGGGGAGGTGCCGGGTTTCCGGCTTGAGCACCTCGGGTCCGCCCGGCTGGCTGATGGCGACCACGGTCATTTGCGCGGGCAGCTGTTCCATGAGAAATCCTTCGGCGAGGGCTGAAAGCGATGCTGCCGCGTGCTTAAGCCAGCCGGGGCATGGCTGGCAACCGGGAGGAGGGTGAGATGGCCAACGAGGACGACGACCGGCCGCGCAAGGCCGTTTCGCACGAGATCGGGCAGGATCTGTCGATGCTGTCGGTCGAGGAGCTGACCAGCCGGGTGGCGCTGCTCCGCGCCGAGATCGAGCGCATCGAGCAGGCGGTGGCGAAAAAGCGCGCCTCGCGTGATGCCGCCGCCAGCATCTTCAAGTCGTGAGCCTCGCGGCCGTGGAAACACGGTCGGCCAGTGGCCGACATGGCTAACGAAGATTGAAAAATTTTCGCCATTTACGGTTGATTAAGCTTTCGCGTTTACAACCGGAACCGTCCTCGTTTGGACACCGAGTGGCTCCTGTCCACTCTGTTTGACGCCTCCCTGTTATCAACTTCAAAGCCGCCGGAAACGGCGGCTCTTTTTTTTGCGCGCTCGCCGAGCCGGGCGAACCGGGCGGTCGCCCGTGGCGCGCTCGTCCATCCGCAGGCGGGCGATCGTGGAACGATTGTCGTACCTGCTCATTGCGCCCGTGCCGGTCTTCGGTCGCCAGCCGGTCACGCGCGAAAATCCTGTGCGCCGCGGCAGGCGTGACGATCCTGGTTCGACCACTGCAAACTATTGCCGTGATCATGGTTGCTAGTTGAGCTGATCGTGCGACTCGGCCTGAAACGGCCGTGTGGCAGTCGCAAGTGGTACGAGGGCACGGCATGGCCCACGCCGTGGAAACCATAAAAGGCGTTGCTGCTGGACTCTCGAAACCGGCCGCGCAATGATTTGTTCATCATACCGGCGCCGTTGCCGGGTTGCGTAAACAGTCGCGTTTAAGAGGCGTTAACCATGTCGGACCGTTTGCTGAGCGATGGCGCTCTGGTTCAGTTCAACGAGCGGCTCACCAATTCTGCTGCATTCGGCGCGCTGTTCCGGGAAGGCATGGATCTGGTCGAGGAGACCGCCGCCTATCTGGATGGCGACGGCCGCAACGAAGCCAAGGCGCTCGACCGCGCCGTCAGCCTGACCTACGCCACCGAGAGCATGCGCCTCACCACCCGCCTGATGCAGCTGGCGTCCTGGCTGCTCCTGCACCGCGCGGTGAAGGAAGGCGAGATGACCCTGAGCCAGGCCAACCGCGAGAAGACCAAGGTCAAGCTCACCGCCGCAGATCCCGGGCCGGATGATCTGCTGGAGAAGCTGCCGCAGCAGCTGCAGAGCCTGATCTCGCGCTCGATGAGCCTGCAGGTGCGGGTCCGCCGCCTCGACTCGACCATTCATTCCCCGCCGCCGGACCAGAGCGCGATCGGCAATCCGCTGGTGCCGCATCTCAACCGGCTGAAGGCTGCGTTCGAGCAGTAGGCCGCGGCATCGGGCGGCCCTGCCGGGCCGCTCGCCTCACCCGGAGGTCTCGTTGCGTCCAGCCCAGAAACAAAAACGCCCCCGTGTCCGGGGGCGTTTTGCTGTGAGCTGTCCATGGGCGCAGGCCAGGATGGCCGGTGCCGAGGGCCCAGGAAGGATCAATCCTTCTTGAGGAAGCCCTGGAACTTCTTCTGGAAGCGCGAGACGCGGCCGCCGCGATCCATGATCTGCTGGGTGCCGCCGGTCCAGGCCGGGTGCGACTTGGGGTCGATGTCGAGGTTGAGCTTGTCGCCCTCTTTGCCCCAGGTCGAGCGGGTCTGGTACTCGGTGCCATCGGTCATCACGACCGTAATCGTATGATAATTCGGGTGAATGTCGGCTTTCATGGCTGATCCTGCGGCACGATGCGAGGACATGATGCGGCGCGGCCGCGCCTGATCCTGTCGTCACTGAAGGGGGACAATTGGCCGGCTCTATAGCCCAAGGTTCTGCCCAAAACAAGCCAAGGTCGCGGTTGAACACCTTGGTACGTTTCCGGATTTGCCAAGCCCGGCCCGGCAGGCCTATCAGGACGGCAGATCGGTATTTGGAAGAATTCTCAGGTGGCCCATGAGCGCAGTGGAACGGCTTGACGAACGGCAGGGCGCTGCCCCAGGGCAGGATCCGGTCGGAGATGCCGTTGCGGCCGTCGAGGCATTGGCCGAGCCGGCAAGCCCTGTGCGGCGCTCGAAGCTGCGCCCGCTGCTGGCGCTGTCTCCCTATGTCCTGCGCTATCGCGGCCGCGCCCTCCTGGCGCTGATCGCGCTCACGGTCGCGGCCCTGACCACGCTGCTGGTGCCGATCGCGGTCCGCCGCATGATCGATTTCGGCTTCACGCCGAAGGGCATCGAGCTGATCAACAGCTATTTCAGCGTCATGATCGCCGTCGTGGCGGTGCTCGCGCTGGCAAGCGCGGCCCGCTACTACCTCGTCATGACGATCGGCGAGCGCATCGTCGCCGATCTCCGGCGCGACGTGTTCGCGCATCTGATGTCGCTGTCGCCGTCCTTCTTCGATTCCGCCCGCTCCGGCGAGCTGGTGTCGCGGCTCACCGCCGACACCACCCAGATCAAATCGGCGGCGGGGGCCTCCGTGTCCATCGCGCTGCGCAATCTGCTGCTGTTCATCGGCGCCACCGCGATGATGGTGATCACGAGCCCGAAGCTGTCCGGCTTCGTGCTGCTGGCGATCCCGCTGATCGTGCTGCCGCTGGTGGCGTTCGGGCGCTGGGTCCGGCGGCTGTCGCGAAACGCCCAGGACACGCTCGCCGACGCCTCGGCCTATGCGTCCGAGCTGATCGGCTCGATCAGGACCGTGCAGGCCTATACCAGCGAGAAGCTCGCCGCGGCGCGTTTCGGCGGCGAGGTCGAGCAGGCCTACGAGGCGGCGCGGGTCTCGACCCAGGCGCGCGGCGTGCTCACCGCGATCATCATTTTCATCGTCTTCTCCAGCGTGGTCGCGATCCTCTGGGTCGGCTCGCACGACGTGCTGACCGGCGCGATCAGCGCCGGCCGGCTCGGTCAGTTCGTGCTCTACGCGGCCTTTGCCGCCGCCGGCCTCGGCCAGCTCTCGGAAGTCTGGGGCGAAGTGTCGGCGGCGTCCGGCGCGGCCGAGCGGCTGTTCGAGCTGTTGCATGTGCAGCCGGAGATCACGGCGCCCGCGCAGCCGCGCCCGATGCCGGAGCCGGCGCGTGGCGACCTCGGCTTCGACCACGTCAGCTTCGCCTATCCGGGCCGCCCCGACGTCCGCGTCCTCGATGACGTCTCGTTTGCGATCCGCGCCGGCGAGAAGGTCGCGATCGTCGGCCCCTCCGGCGCCGGCAAGAGCACGCTGTTCCATCTTCTGCTGCGCTTCTACGATCCCGCCTCCGGCTCGATCTCGTTCGACGGTGTGCCGGTGCGCGCGGCCGACCCGCGCAGGATGCGCGAGCGCATCGCGCTGGTGCCGCAGGAATCCGTGGTGTTCGCGACAAGCGCGCGCGAGAACATCCGCTTCGGCCGGCCCGAGGCGGCCGACGCCGAGGTCGAGCGCGCTGCCGATCTCGCTCATGCCAGCGAATTCATCCGCCGCCTGCCGGATGGCTTCGACACCTCGCTCGGCGAGCGCGGCGTCACGCTCTCGGGCGGCCAGCGCCAGCGCATCGCCATCGCGCGCGCCATCCTGCGCGATGCGCCGCTGCTGCTGCTGGACGAGGCGACATCGGCGCTCGACGCCGAGAGCGAGACGCTGGTGCAGACCGCGCTCGAGGGGCTGATGAAGGACCGGACCACGCTGGTGATCGCGCATCGCCTTGCGACGGTGCTCTCCTGCGACCGCATCCTGGTCATGGATCGCGGCCGTATCGTCGAGCAGGGCACCCATACGTCGCTGGTTGCGGCCAACGGCCTCTATGCGCGGCTGGCCCGGCTGCAGTTCGAGGGCGTGTAGTTTCGGCCACACCGTGGATGAGCGGCAACACTCTCGGAATTCTTGTTCCCGACCCTGCAACCTTTCTCCCGCTTTATACGTTCCCTGCCGGAACAGATGGCGCGCCGTCCTGCTGCGCGCCCAACCGCACAGGAGCAACGCGCATGCCTTATCGTCGTGGCAGTTTTGCCCTCACCCCACCCTCGTTCGTCATCTTCGCGATCGCGCTGGTGCTCGCGCTCGTCGCGATGCTCGCGCACTACATGCACGCGTCGGTGCCGCTGCTGTCGGCAGCGCACGCCTTCGATGCGCTGGCGATTGCCTTCGTGGTGCTGACCATCGGCGTGCTGTTCCGCGGCGTGTAGTTGCTGGCCACCCCACACTCGGTGTCGCCCCTGCGAAAGCAGGGGCCCATAACCCCAGCCCGATATTTGACGGGCAAATGCCCGTGGCCGCGTCCTTCAAAACGTCTGCTGCGGAGTATGGGTGCCGGATCTGCCCTTGCTGCGCCCGGTCGTTCGGGACGACAGCGTTGATGTGACCGTGATGCGGCCCGTCGCGGCGACTAAGGCGTCCACGCCATCCGCAGCACGGGACGGCCCGAGGTCGGGTTGACGTCCTCGCCGGCATCGACGAAGCCGTTGCGCCTGTAGAAGCTGATCGCGCGAGCGTTATCCTTGTTGACCAGCAGCGTGATGCCTCGAGGAGATTTCTGCTTGGCGGCATCGACCAGCTGCGTGGCGAGCGGCGAGCCCCAATGTTGGGGCGAGACCACGAGCTGATCGAGATAGCCTGTTGCGTCGATCGTCACGAAGCCGGCGAGCGTCCCCTCCGTCTCGGCGACGATCACCTCTGCCTTCGGCACCAGCTCATTGCGCCAGCGCTCGCGCCACCACGGCACGCGCGCGGCAAAATCGATGGCGGGATAGGCGAGCTGCCACGTCTCCTGCCACAGCGCGATCGCCGCGTCCTCGTCCTCGGCGCGATAGGGGCGCAGGGTGGAGTTCGACGTCACCGCTCCGTCAGCTTCAGCTCGATACGCCGGTTGCGGCGGAACGCTTCCTCGGTGTTCGCAGGATCGAGCGGCTGGAATTCGGCGAAGCCCGCCGCGACCAGGCGCTGGGCCGGTACGCCGAGCGAGATCAGATATTGCACCACCGAGATGGCGCGCGCCGAGGACAATTCCCAGTTCGACTTGAACACCGGGCTGTTGATCGGACGAACGTCGGTGTGGCCGTCGACCCGCAGCACCCAGGAGATCTCAGCGGGGATCTGCTTGTCGAGGTCGACCAGCGCGGTCGCCACCGAGTTCAGCTCCTGCTGGCCCTCGGGCAGCAGGGTGGCCTGTCCGGTGTCGAAGAACACCTCCGACTGGAACACGAAGCGGTCGCCGACGACGCGGATGTCGGGACGGTTGCCGAGGATGGCGCGCAGCCGGCCGAAGAACTCCGAGCGGTACCGGGTCAGCTCCTGCACCCGCTGTGCCAGCGCGACGTTGAGGCGCGAGCCGAGATCGGCGATGCGGCTCTGCGATTCCTTGTCGCGCTTCTCCGAGGCATCGAGCGCATCCTCGAGCGCGGCGAGCTGGCGGCGCAGTGCGCTGATCTGCTGGTTGAGCACCTCGATCTGGGCCAGCGCCCGCGCCGTGACCTGCTTCTCGGAGTCGAGCGCCCGGTTGAGCTCGTTGGCGCGGCCGGCGGCATTGCTGCCGGCATTGGCGAGCCCGTCATAGAGGCCCTTGACGCGATCGCGCTCCGCTTCGGCGCTTGCAAGCCCGGCGCGCAGTTGCGCAACCTGGTCGTCCAGCGAGAGCTTGCCGAGCTTTTCCAGGGACAGCATCTCGTTGAGCTGCGCGATCTTGGCGTTGAGCTGCTCCAGCGCCTTGTCCTTGCCGGTGACCTCCTGCGACAGGAAGAACTGCACCACCAGGAACACGGTCAGCAGGAACACGATCGACAGCACCAGCGTCGACAGCGCGTCAACGAAGCCCGGCCAGTAGTTGAGGCCGGAATCTCCGCGGCGGGTACGGGCAAGCGCCATTCAGCGTCTCCTAGCTCGTCTAGTAGTTCGGCCTGGGCCGGCCGACGGAGCAGCTCAACTCTTCTCCGTCTGCCGCGCCAGCCGCTCCAGCAGCCGCTTGATCTCGCGGTTCTGCTCGCCCTGGCCGTCGGCCCATTCGCGGATCATCTGCTGCTCGGTGCGCATGTGCCCGACCAGGCCCTGGATCGCCTCGGCGAGGTTGGCCATCGCCGCGGTGGCGCCGCGGTTGGAGCCTTCTTCCATGGCGGTGCGCAGCCGCTCGATGGCAACCGAGAGGTCGGCACCGGTGTCGCCGCTGCCGCCATATTCCCGCACGGTGCCGGCGAGCCAGTCCTCCAGGTCGGTATAGAAGCGGTTCTGCGCCTGGCTCGATTGCAGGTCGAGGAAGCCGAGGATCAGCGAGCCGGCGAGGCCGAACAGCGAGGACGAGAACGAGATGCCCATGCCGCCCAGCGGCGCGGCAAGGCCGCCCTTCAGCGTGTCGAACAGCGCACCGGCGTCGCCGCCGACCTTCAGCCCTTCGATCACCTTGCCGACCGAGCCGACCGTCTCGATCAGGCCCCAGAACGTGCCGAGCAGGCCGAGGAACACCAGGAGGCCGGTCATGTAGCGCGAGATGTCGCGGGCCTCGTCGAGCCGGGTGGCGATCGAGTCGAGCAGATGGCGCATGGTCTGCTGTGAGATCGACATCCGCCCGGAGCGCTCGCGGCCGAGGATGGCCGCCATCGGCGCCAGCAGGACCGGGTGGCGAGGCACCGCCAGGCCGGGATCGGCGATGCGGAAATTGTTGACCCAGGACACTTCCGGATAGAGCCGGACCACCTGTCGGAACGACAGGATGACGCCGATCAGCAGCACGGCCCCGATCAGGGCGTTGAGGCCGGGATTGGCGAAGAACGCCATGACGATCTGCTTGTAGAGCACGACGCCGACCAGGGCGCACAGCACCAGGAAGACCAGCATCCGCACCAGGAAGATCCGGGGCGTGGACAGCTTGGTCCGTTCGACGTCCATCGCGGAGCGGGAGGGGGAGCCTTGAGGCATTGTCGATGACATCCGTTGCGGGGACCGGTCCCTGAAATCCACTATGGCACAGCAGCAGCGGGAAAAAAGCCGCGATCGGCGCAATCCCGTCCCCTGCGCGGAACTATGGCTGAAACCGGCGGGCACCCGCGGCGTAGTTAGTCCCGTGGCTCATATCTAGCGGGAACGCCCTGGCTTTGTCATGACCGTCGTTGAATATCTGCAAGCGCTGCTGGCGATGGCCGTGGCGATGTCGGTGCTGATGGGGCTCGCCTGGGTCGTGCAGCAGCGCAGCGGCAACTCCGGCTGGGTCGACACCATCTGGACGTTTTCCGTCGGGCTGGTCGGCGCTGTCGGCGCGATCTGGCCCGCCGGCGGTGCCGCCCCCAACGCGCGACAATGGCTGGTCGCAGTGCTGGTGGCGGTCTGGGCGCTGCGGCTCGGCGGCCATGTGGCGGCGCGCAGCCGCGGCATCTCCGACGACCCGCGCTACGCGGAGTTTGCCCGGGAATGGGGCGCGGCCGCACCGCGAAAGATGTTCCTGTTCCTGCAGCAGCAGGCCTGGGGCTCGATCCCGCTGGTGTTCGCGATGTTCGTCGCCGCCCATGCGCCGGCCGCCGAGCTGCGGCTGCAGGACTATCTCGGCATCCTCGTGCTGTTCGCAGGGATCGCCGGCGAGGGCGTCGCCGACGCTCAGCTCAAGGCGTTCCGTGCCGATCCCGCCAACAAGGGCAAGGTGTGCGACGTCGGCCTGTGGCGCTGGTCGCGCCATCCCAACTATTTCTTCGAATGGGTGTGCTGGCTGTCCTACCCGGTCATCGCGCTGTCGTTCGACCACCCGTGGGGCTTCGCCAGCCTGCTCGCGCCGCTGTTCATGTACTGGATCCTGGTCCACGTCACCGGCATCCCGCCGCTGGAGCAGCAGATGCTGCGCTCGCGCGGCGATCGCTACCGGGCCTACCAGGCGCGCACCAGCGCGTTCTTTCCCCTGCCGCCCCGCAACGGAGCCACAGCATGAGCTTCATCTCGACCATCATCGGCGCCGCCGAGCGCGTGCCGCTGCCCGATGCCGTCGTCCGCTCGGCGATCTCCGAATTGTGCGCGCGCACGGCGGCGCGGCTCGGCGGGGCCGATGCGATGGGCGACGCAGAGTTCGCCCGCCTGCTGACGACCCGGCCGATCGCCGAGCATACCGACGCGGCGAACAGCCAGCACTACGAGGTGCCGGCGGCGTTCTTCGCCCGCGTGCTAGGGCCGAACCGCAAATATTCCTGCTGCTTCTACAAGGAGCCGGTCTCGACCCTGCAGGAGGCGGAGGAGGAGGCGCTGCGCCAGACGGTGGCCAATGCCGATCTGCAGGACGGCCAGAGCATTCTGGAGCTCGGCTGCGGCTGGGGCTCGCTGTCGCTGTTCATGGCCCGGCAGTTCCCGCGTGCGAAGATCACGGCGGTCTCCAACTCACATTCGCAGCGCCGCGCCATCGAGGAGATGGCGGCCGCGCGCGGCCTGCTCAATTTGCGGGTCGTCACCGCCGACATGAACGGGTTCGCTCCCGACGCGCGGTTCGATCGCATCGTCTCGGTGGAGATGTTCGAGCACATGATGAACTGGCGCGAGCTGCTGTCGCGGGTCCGGGCATGGCTCCTGCCGGATGGCCGGCTGTTCATGCACATCTTCACCCATCGCACCGCATCCTACCTGTTCGACCGCAACGATCGCGAGGATTGGATCGCGCAGCACTTCTTCACCGGCGGCATCATGCCGAGCCACGGGCTGATCCGGCAGTACGGCGATCTGTTCGCGGTCGAGAAAGAATGGCGTTGGAGCGGCGCGCATTATCAGCGCACGGCGCGGGACTGGCTCGCCAATTTCGACGCCGACCGCGACCGCATCCTGCAGGTGCTGCAGCCCGTCTATGGCGACGACGCGACGCTGTGGATGCGCCGCTGGCGCTGGTTCTTCCTCGCCACCGCGGGTCTGTTCGGCCATGACGAAGGCCGCGAATGGGGCGTCAGCCATTACCGTCTGCGGCCGGCCAACTAATTTGTTCGCTGCGGCGGGATGCCGCAGCGCCGTCATGGGATTCGCGTTTCGCTCTGCGGAACCTGCCTGGAACTTGTTGCCACAAAGCGCTCACAATCAGGTGAGTCGCGAAAAAGCTAAATCTATCAGCTACGTAGTTCGTGTGACATCAAGCCGCCCAGGTTCCGCGTTGCGTCGCAGCAGCTGTTTTCTATGTTGCACGCGAGGCGAGCGCCAGAATGGCGCCATGACTGGGTCATCCGGTCGACTGGTTTTCATCATCATCGAGGGGGCTCCTCCACTCATGTCTCGTTTTCGCGCGTCGCTGGTCAGCAGTGCATTGATGCTCGCGGCCGCCGCGCCGCTGCTGGCCGGCTGCAACGACCCCATCCAGGCTCAGGCCTCCGCCAATGAGCAGATCGTCATCCCCGAGGTCGGCATCGTGACCGTCGAGCAGAAGGCGCGCGCGATCGTGCGCGAGCTGCCCGGCCGCATCGCGCCGACCCGCGTCTCCGACGTGCGCCCGCGCGTCTCGGGCATCGTCGTCGAGCGGCTGTTCCGTCAGGGCAGCGAGGTCAAGGCGGGTGATCCGCTCTATCGGATCGATCCGCGACCCTTCGAGGTCGAGATCCTGTCGAGCCGTGCGGCGCTGGCCAAGGCCGAAGCGGTGCATGAGCGCGCCGTGCAGCAGGCGAATCGCATCGCGCAGCTGTTCAAGGAGCGCGCGGCGCCAGCCGTCGAGAACGAGAAGGCGATCTCGTCGGAACGCGAGGCTGCGGCCGATATCGAGGCCCGCAAGGCCGATCTCGCGCGCGCCCAGCTCAATCTCGACTACGCGACCGTGCGCGCGCCGATCGACGGTATCGTCGGTGCGGCCCAGGTGAGCGAAGGCGCCATCGCGGTCCAGAACGAGACCTCGCTGGTCACGATCCAGCAGCTCGACCCGATCTATGCCGACTTCACCCAGTCTGTGAGCGAGCTGAACCGCCTGCGCCGCGCGTTCGAGTCCGGCGATCTCGACCAGATCTCGCCCGACGCGATCAAGGTCCGTCTCGTGCTCGACGACGGCACGCCGTACTCGATCCCGGGCAAGCTGCTGTTCTCCGACGCCAAGGTCGATGCCGCCACTGGTCAGGTCACCCTGCGCGGCGAGTTCGCCAATCCCAAGCGCGAGCTGCTGCCGGGCATGTATGTCCGCGTCCGCATCGAGCAGGGCATCGACAGCGACTCCGTCGGCGTGCCGCAGCAGGCGGTGCAGCGCAATGCGGCCGGCGGCTCCGAGGTCTACGTCATCCGCGACGACAACCGCGCGATCGCGAGGCCGATCCGCACCGGTCCGATCCAGGACGGCCTGGTGCTGATCACCGACGGTCTGCGCGCCGGCGACAAGGTCGTGGTCGACGGCTTCCAGAAGTTTGCCGCCGGCGACAGGGTCGCGCCGCAGGTCTGGACCGAGGTCAGCGCCGCGACGCAGCTCGAATCGAAGTCGACGTCGCGGTAATTCGCCATGCCGAGCTTCTTCATCGACAGGCCGATCTTCGCCTGGGTGGTCGCGCTGTTCATCTGCCTGATCGGCGCGATCGCGATCCCGCTGCTGGCGGTGGCGCAATATCCGATCATCGCGCCGCCCTCGATCTCGATCTCGACCAGCTATCCCGGCGCGTCGCCGGAGAACCTCTACAACAGCGTAACGCGGCTGATCGAGGAGGAGCTCAACGGCGCCTCCGGCATCCTCAATTTCGAATCCACCAGCGACTCGCTCGGCCAGGTCGAGATCACCGCCAACTTCGTGCCGGGCACGTCGACCAACGATGCCTCGGTCGAGGTGCAGAACCGCCTCAAGCGTGTCGAGGCGCGGCTGCCGCGCGCCGTCATCCAGCAGGGCATCCTGGTCGAGGAAGCCTCCGCCGCGGTGCTGCAGATCATCACCCTGCAGTCGACCGACGGCAGCCTCGACGAGGTCGGCCTCGGCGACTTCATGATCCGCAACGTGCTCGGCGAAATCCGGCGCATCCCCGGCGTCGGCCGTGCCACGCTGTATTCGACCGAGCGCTCGCTGCGCGTCTGGCTCGATCCGGCCAAGCTGATCGGCTACGGTCTGACCGCCGACGACGTCACCAAGGCGATCGGCGCCCAGAACGCGCAGGTCGCCTCCGGCAGCATCGGCGCCGAGCCCGCGACGACCTCGCAGCGCACCTCGGCGCTGGTGCTGGTCAAGGGCCAGCTCGATTCACCCGACGAGTTCAGCGCGATCATCCTGCGCGCCAACCCCGACGGCTCGACGGTGCGGCTGCGCGACGTCGCGCGCGTCGAGATCGGCGGCCTCAGCTATCAGTTCAACACCCGCCTCAACGGCAAGCCGACCGCCGGTCTCTCGGTGCTGCTGTCGCCGACCGGCAATGCGCTGGCGACCGCTGGTGCGGTCGAGGCCAAGATGAAGGAGCTGTCGCGCTTCTTCCCCTCCAACATCACCTATGAGATTCCCTACGACATCACCCCGGTGGTGAAGGCCTCGATCAAGCGGGTGCTGATGACCCTGGTCGAAGCCGTCGTGCTGGTGTTCGTGGTGATGTTCCTGTTCCTGCAGAACATCCGCTACACCATCATTCCGACCATCGTGGTGCCCGTGGCGCTGCTCGGCACCTGCGCCACCTTGATGCTGGTCGGCTACTCCATCAACATGCTGACGATGTTCGGCATGGTGCTCGCGGTCGGCATCCTCGTCGACGACGCCATCGTCGTGGTCGAGAACGTCGAGCGCATCATGACCGAGGAGGGGCTGTCGCCGAAGGAGGCGACGCGCAAGGCGATGGGCCAGATCACCGGCGCGATCATCGGCATCACGCTGGTGCTGATGGCGGTGTTCGTGCCGATGGCGTTCTTCCCCGGCTCGGTCGGCATCATCTACCGGCAGTTCTCGGTTACCATGGTGGCGGCGATCGGCTTCTCGGCGCTGCTGGCGCTGTCGCTGACGCCGGCGCTGTGCGCGACCCTGCTCAAGCCGGTCACGGCCGGTCACGGTCACGCGAAGAAAGGCCTGTTCGGCTGGTTCAACCGCTTCATGGACAACAGCCGCAACCGCTACACCGGCGTGGTCGGCGGCGCGCTGAAGCGCACCGGCCGGCTGATGCTGATCTATGCGATCTTCCTGGTCGGGCTGACCTTCGCCTTCATCCGGTTGCCGGGCGGCTTCCTGCCGGTCGACGATCAGGGCTTCATCACGACGGACGTGCAGACGCCGGCGGACTCGTCCTACGCGCGGACGCAGGCGGCGGTGGAGGCGGTCGAGAGGTATCTCGCCAAGCGCGCGGGCATCGAGGACGTCACCTTCCTGACCGGCTTCAGCTATGCCGGCCAGGGCGTCAACACCGCGCAGGCCTTCATCTCGCTGAAGGACTGGTCGGAGCGCGGCAAGCATGACAGCGCCGCGGCGCTGGTCGCCGACATCAACCGCGATCTCGCCGGCTTGCGCGACGCCAAGATCACCGCGCTGCAGCCGCCGCCGATCGACAATCTCGGCAACTCCTCGGGCTTCAGCTTCCGCCTGCAGGACCGCGGCCAGAAGGGCTATGCCGCGCTGACCGCGGCCGCCGACCAGCTGATCGCCGAGGCCAATGCCAGCCAGGTGCTGCAGAAGGTCTTCATCGAAGGCCTGCCGCAGGGTCCCCAGGTCAATCTGATGATCGACCGCGAGAAGGCCGGTGCCTTCGGCGTCACCTTCGAGGACATCAACAACACGATCTCGACCAATCTCGGCTCGACCTACGTCAACGACTTCCCCAACCGCGGCCGCATGCAGCGCGTCGTGGTGCAGGCCGACCGCATCAGCCGCATGAACGCGGACGACATCCTCAACTACAGCGTCAAGAACGCCAAGGGACAATTGGTGCCGTTCTCGTCGTTCGCGACCATCCAATGGGCCAAGGGACCGACCCAGATCGCCGGCTTCAACTACTATCCGGCGATTCGCATCTCCGGCGAGGCCAAGCCGGGCTACACCTCGGGCGATGCGCTCAAGGAGATGGAGCGGCTCGCCGGCAAGCTGCCGCGCGGCTTCGGCTATGAATGGACCGGACAGTCGCTGCAGGAGAAGCTGTCGGGCTCGCAGGCGCCGCTGCTGCTCGGTCTCTCGGCGCTGGTCGTGTTCCTGTGTCTCGCTGCGCTCTACGAGAGCTGGACGATCCCGCTCGCGGTGCTCCTGACCGTGCCGCTCGGCATCCTCGGCGCCGTCGTCGCCGCCAATCTGCGCGGCCTGTCGAACGACGTGTACTTCACGGTGGCGCTGATCACCATCATCGGCCTCGCCGCAAAGGACGCGATCCTGATCATCGAGTTCGCCAAGGATCTGCGCGCCCACGGCAAGCCGCTGGTCGCGGCGACGATCGAGGCCTGCTCCTTGCGTTTCCGCCCGATCATCATGACCGGCCTTGCCTTCGTCTGCGGCGTGCTGCCGATGTCGATGGCGACGGGCGCCGGCGGTGCCAGCCAGCAGGCGCTCGGCACCAACGTGATGGGCGGCATGATCGCGGTGGTGATCCTGGCGCTGCTGATGGTGCCGGTGTTCTTCGTCTCGGTGCAGCGCGTGCTCGCGGGCGATCGGGAGAAGACGGAGCCCGCGGCGGGGCGCGAGGTGTACGGGCCGCCGGCGCCGGCGAAGCCGTAGGCGATCGAATTACCTCGCTCGATCAAGCGAGCCGCAATCTCGCCAAGCCGTCGGTTCGCTCCCCTCCCCCTTGCGGGGAGGGGTTGGGGGTGGGGGTCCACCAGTCCCGCTCAATGTGATGAAATCTACTCCCATCCACGACGCGGCTCATTTGCTTGAGCGAGAAACGCAAGCCGCTTGCTCATTCGTGGGCGCCCGAAGATATGTTCCCTTATCGGCGTTCGGAGTTCGCGGACCCCCACCCCCGACCCCTCCCCGCAAGGGGGAGGGGAGAGCACCGCCGGCGCTGGGACATGATGCTGCAATCCCCGCGACTGGAGTTTCTTGGTCCGTCCGTGTATGCTGCGACGACACGTGACGGGTACGGCATGTCGATGGTCTCTCGCAAATCTGTTCTCGCGTTGGTGTTCGCTGCTCTCGGCGCCTCAGCCGCCCACGCCCAATCCGGTCCCGTCAAATATTGGCTGCCGGGCTGGCCGGTCGGCTTCAGCGACTCCGGCAGTCTCGAGTCCTACGGCGACTACCCGAGCTTCACGGGCAGCGGCAGGGACAGCGGCTTCTTCGCGCGGAGCTACAGCGTGACGAACAATTGGGCGGCGCTGTCGGGCGTCGGCCTGAGCTCGAACCTCGTCAACCGTTACGGCGGGCTCGGGTCGTACACGACCGAGGGCGCGCAATACGGCTACACCTTCAAGAGCGGCGTCAGCTTCTATGGCGGCTTCGAGACGCTGAAATACAATCCCGGCCTCGGTGGCCCGTTCGCGACGTTCGACGGGCGCTCGACCTCGACGCCGGCCTACGCGATCAATGGCGGCGTCGAGTTCAAGCCGACCTCCAATGTCAGCCTGTCGCTCGGCTTCAGCTACGCCGGCCAGTCGTCCGATCGCGTCGACAGCGACATCAACTCTCCGGCGCTGCCAGGTGCCACGCCGCAGGCCTTCACCAGCGGACGGCGGTAGCTTCGTCGAAAAGAGACGCTGCCGGCCGCACCGCTTCGCTGTCGTTCCGGACAAGCGCGCGGCACGCGCGCGCAGATTCGGGACCCATACCCCCAGGGAGATCTGCGGGGCACGCCAGTCGAGCCGTCTCGGTCAATCGGCACGGCCTGTGGCTATGGTCCCGGCTCGAGGCCGGGACGACACCGAATGTGAGGCGAGCGCCGTGGCAATGCCACTCCACAACGGAAGCTACGCCGCCGCCTTCAGCACCTTCACCAGCTCGCGGTGGATGACCTCGTTGCCGCACACCACGTGCCCGGTCGCCAGCGCGTCCTCCTTGCCGTCGATGCCGGACACGGTGCCGCCGGCCTCGCGCACCAGGATCATGCCGGCGGCGATGTCCCAGGGCTGCAGGTCGCGCTCCCAATAGGCGTCGAAACGGCCGGCGGCGACGAAGGCGAGGTCGAGCGAGGCGGCGCCGAAGCGGCGGAGCCCTGCGACCTTGACCTGCAGCGAGGTCATCTCGCGCAGGAACAGCTGGTGATCGCCGCGGCCGATATGCGGCAGGCCGCAGGCGATGACGCATTCATGCAGCTGTTTGCGCGCGGCGACGCGCAGCCGCTGGTCGTTGAGGAACGCGCCCTTGCCGCGCTCGGCGATGTAGAGCTCGTCATTGGCGGGATTGTAGATCACGCCGGCGATCACGGTGTCCTCGCGCTGCAGCGCGATCGAGATCGCGAATTGCGGGATGCCGTGCAGGAAGTTGGTGGTGCCGTCGAGCGGGTCGACGATCCAGGTGTGCGACTTGTCGCTGCCTTCGCGCTTGCCGCCCTCCTCGCCGAGGAAGCCGTAGCCGGGCCGGGCCTTGGAGAGATCCTCGTAGAGCATCTCCTCGGCCTTCTTGTCGGCGCGGGAGACGAAATTGGCCGGCCCCTTCAGCGACACCTGCAGGTGCTCGATCTCGCCGAGATCGCGCTTGAGGTTGCGGCCGGCGCGGCGCGCGGCCTTGACCATGACGTTGATGAGGGCGGAATGGATCATGAGCTCGATGCGCTGGGCTGACCGCACCTCGCGGTGCGCGCCTTCCCCGGAAGCGGACGAAGGCGGGTGAAATGGCTGGCTGTGGGTGCCCTGCCGGGGCGGCCGCGTCAAGGCCGGATCAGCGGCCGATCACTTGATGGTGCCCAGCCAGTGCTTGGCGGCCTGTTCGCCCTTGGCGCGGTCTTCGGGGGGCATGTCGGCGAATTTCTCGTCGAGCTTGGGATCGCCCTTGCCGGCGGTCTTGGCCACCAGGTGCCATTTGTAGGCCTCGACCTTGTCCATCGGGGTGGCGATTCCATACAGCAGCACCCACGCCAGCCGGTTCTGGGCGACCGGGCTGTTCTGCCGCGCGGCCCGGCGCAGCAGCGCGATGGCCGCGGGCTGGTCCTTCGGCACGCCGGTGCCGTTGAACAGCGCGATGGCGTATTCGACCTCGGCGTCGATATTGTCGGCGATCGCGGCCGCCTTCAGCAATTGCGCGGCCTTTTCGAGGTCTTTCGGCACGCCGGTTCCTTCCTTGTAGAAGGTCGCCAGCGCGTATTGCGCCTCGGCATTGCCGGCATCCGCAGCCAGGCGCAGCAGCTCGGCCGAGCGCCTGAGGTCCTGCGGCAAGGTCTGGCCGTCGAGATAGAGCAGCGCGAGATTGTAGGCCGCCTTGGGCTCGCCGAGCTTGGCGGCGGAGGCCAGCAGCTTGACCGCCTCGAGCTTGTCGACAGGGCCGCCGCGCCCGGCCAGCCGCATCATCGCCAGCGCGAACATCGCCTCGCGGTCGCCGGCCTCGGCGGCCCGCTTGTACCAGATCGCCGCCTTTTCGTAATCGCGGCGGATGCCCTGGGCGTTTTCGTAGAGCTGGCCGAGCATCGCCATGGCCTTGGGATCGCCGGCCTGCGCCCGCGGCGTGGCGAGATCGAACGCGGTCTTGTACTGGCCGCGCTGATAGGCGCCGTAGACCAGGTCGACATTGGGATCATTGGTGGCGGGCGGTGGCGTCGCGGCCGGCGCTGGAGCGGCCGGCTTGGCCGACGGGGCGGGGGCCGGCTTCTTGGCCGCGGACGTTGCCGGCGGCTTGGCCTTCTCGGCCGCCTTCTCCGCCGGCCGTTCGACCGGCTTGGGCTTTTCCGCCGGGGCCGGCTGCAGGGCCGGCGGCGTCAACGAGATCTGCGCGCGTGCGCCCGGCATCGCCATGGCGAGCGCAGCAACGACACATGTCAGGCGCAGGATCGTCATCGGCCGCCGTTCAGCTCTGTCCTGGCGCGTCGGCTGGCGCGGCCGTATGGGCGCTGCGGATCGCGGTGCTGATCTCAGCAAGCGCCGCGGCCGGGCCGCGGGCGTCGTTCCAGACGAGGTCGTCGACCAGCACGAAATCGGCTCCCGCCGCGACGAAGTCCGCGGCCTCCTTGAGCGAGATCGCATAGCCGACGCAGGGCGGCTCGAACAGCTCCGCCCACCAGGCGAGGCGCTCGTTGACGGCATCCGGCGAGGGCCGCCGTCCCTGCGCATCGCGCTCGCCGAACAGCACATAGTCGGCGCCGAGCTCGCCGGCGCGCATCGAATCATGGCGTGTGGACAGGCCGCCGCAGCCGGCGATGCGGTCCGGCTTCAGGCCGGGCAGCGCCTCCTCCAGCGCGGCGATGCCGGTCAGGTGCGCGCCATCGGCGCCGGCGCGGGCGACGATGTCGGGATGGCCGTCGATCAGCAGCGCTGCGCCGGCGCCCTGGATCGCCGGCGCCAGCGTCTTGACCATCGTGATCATGCTGCGCGGATCGCTGTCCTTCAGCCGCACCAGCACCGCAGCGATGTCGGCGCTGGCGAGGATCTCGGGCAGGCCGGCGGCCAGCGCCGCCGCATCGGTCACGACCGGCGTTGCCAGATAGAGGCGCGGCGCGGGCCGCGCGGATGTCGTCTTGCCGGACACTAGGCGGCCTCTTTCTCGAGCGCTGCGGTCCACTGGCCGCGGCTGGCAAGCGCATTCATGCGGGCGCGGTGGGTGAAGGCGCGCTGGCCGGCGGGGATGTTCGCCGCCCTGCCTGCCCATGCCTGCTGCGGCGCCGCCTGCAGCGCGCGGCCGTAGGAGAAGGTCAGCTTCCAGGGCAGCGGTCCGAGCCGGTTCATCGCGTCGAGATGCGCGGTCGCGCTCTCGTCGGATTGTCCGCCGGACAGGAAGGCGATGCCGGGCACCGCCGCAGGCACGCATTCCTTCAACAGTTGGACGGTCCTTTCGGCGACCTCCTGCACCCCAGCCTGGTCCGGCGACTGCTTGCCCGCGACCGCCATGTTGGGCTTCAGGATCATGCCTTCCAACGCGACGCGCTGGATGCGCAATTCACGAAACACCTCGTTCAGCACGCGGCGCGTGACGTCGAAGCAGCGACCGATGTCATGATCGCCGTCCATCAGCACCTCCGGTTCGACAATCGGCACGATGTTCGCTGCCTGGCACAGGGCGGCATAGCGGCCGAGCGCATGCGCGTTGACATGGATCGCTGTCATCGAAGGGATGTTGTCCTTGTCGATATCGATCACGGCCCGCCATTTGGCGAAGCGCGCACCCAGCGCGTAGTACGTCGCCAGCCGATCCGCAAGCCTGTCGAGGCCGACCGTGACCCGCTCGCCGGGGCAGCCGGACAGCGGCTGTGTTCCCTCATCGACCTTGATGCCGGGAATGGCGCCGGCCGCTTCGATCAGCTTCACCAGCGGGGTGCCGTCGGCGGCATGCTGCCGGATGGTTTCGTCATAGAGGATGACGCCGGAGATGAACGACATGCCCTCGCTGCGAAACAGCATCTCGCGATAGTCGCGGCGGTTCTGTTCGGTCGATTCGACCTTGATGGCATCGAAGCGCTTCTTGATCGTCCCGGTGGATTCATCGGCGGCGAGGATGCCCTTGCCCGGTGCAACCATGGCAAGGGCCGTGGTGTTCAGTGCGGAGAGATTCATGCTTGGCTCCAGACGCACCTGCCCTGCCCATCAAAATAGACGGTTCTCGGGCGGATGCCGAGCAAACATTGGCCGCCGGTGAGGCGGACTCTCGAAGAGGTGAAGGGGAGGTTGCTGATCGGAGCAAGCGATCACGTCACCGGTGGTCGGCTTCCCTCCCCCTTGCGGGGAGGGGTTGGGGGTGGGGGTCCACACGCACTGAACTCAATGAGTTACGCGTTGAGATCGTAAGTGGTGAACGCTGTCGCGCGCACGCGTTCGGCCACTTCAATCGCAAGCGCGATGGTCGATATGCGCCTTCGATCTCATCACTGATAGTACGCCCCGGACCCCCCCGACCCCTCCCCGCAAGGGGGAGGGGAGCTTACCGCCGTTGCGGCGGCTGCTGGGGTCGAGAAGCTCAACGCAGCGCGGCGGCAGCTGCCTCACGCCACCTTCGGAGCCAGCTCGCCCTTGGCGTAGCGCTTGGCCATCTCGGCCGTGGTCAGCACGCGCTTGATCTTGGAGGCCTGGCCGGCGGTGTTGAACTCCTGCAGGCGCTGCTTGCACAGCTTGGCCATCGCCTCCATCGCCGGCTTCAGGTACTTGCGCGGATCGAATTCCTCCGGGTGCTCCGACAGAACTTTCCGGATCTGACCGGTCATCGCCATGCGGTTGTCGGTGTCGATGTTGATCTTGCGCACGCCGTTCTTGATGCCGCGCTGAATCTCGCTGACCGGCACGCCCCAGGTCGGCTTCATCCTGCCGCCATAGGCGTTGATGATCTCCTGCAGGTCCTGCGGCACCGAGGACGAGCCGTGCATCACGAGATGCGTGTTCGGCAGCTTGCGATGGATCTCCTCGATCACGTTCATGGCGAGGATGTCGCCGTCGGGCTTGCGCGTGAATTTGTAGGCGCCGTGCGAGGTGCCCATCGCGATCGCGAGCGCGTCGACCTGGGTCTCACGCACGAACTTCACGGCCTCGTCCGGGTTGGTCAGCAGCTGGTCGTGCGACAGCTTGCCTTCGGCACCGTGGCCGTCCTCCTTGTCGCCCATGCCGGTCTCGAGCGAGCCGAGCACGCCGAGCTCACCCTCGACCGAGATGCCGCCGAGATGCGCCATGGTGGCGACCGTCTTGGTGACGCCGACATTGTAGTCCCAGTCAGCCGGCGTCTTGCCGTCGGCCTTCAGTGATCCGTCCATCATCACCGAGGTGAAGCCGGACTGGATCGCGGTCATGCAGGTGTCGGGACCGTTGCCATGGTCGAGATGCACGCACACCGGAATGTGCGGATAGATCTCGGTGACCGCGTCCATCATGTGCTTGAGCATGACGTCGTTGGCATAGGAGCGGGCGCCGCGCGAGGCCTGGATGATCACCGGAGCGTCGACCGCATTGGCCGCCTCCATGATCGCCAGTGCCTGCTCCATGTTGTTGATGTTGAAGGCCGGGACGCCGTAGTCATTTTCCGCCGCGTGATCGAGCAATTGACGCAACGTGATACGAGCCATGGCTGGAACTCCCTGATTAAGAATTGGACCGTGCGGCAGGATGCGCACGTGTCGAAACTGCTGCACCGTGCATAACGCGGTGGTCGGGAGATTCCAAGGGTTGCGGGCGACGCAGGCCACCAGACCGCGCTGTCAGCGGCCATTCATAGGTTATCAGCCAAATCCGTCGCAACGGACAGCACGTAAGAGCTGGCTCAGCTCTTCCTGGCTTCGAGAGCCGCGATGCGCTCTTCGACCTCGGTGACACGCTCGTCGAAGTCGCTGGCGGCCGCGCGCATCATGACCAGCATGCCGGCGGAATCACGCCGCTGCTTGCGGATCAAGGTTTCCAAGCTATCGAGCCGCGTCTCGGTCGATTGTCTGAACTGTCCAAACTCCGATCGGAACGCAGCAATGCTCTCCTGAATCTTGATCAGGATCGAGTGCACGGCGTCTGTCGGAGTGTCAGCCATGAATGGAACATAACAGAAACATCCATGGCCGACAAGCTCTGAGGATCAGGCCTTCAGCACTTCCACGCCCGGCAGCGGCTTGCCTTCCATCCATTCCAGGAAGGCGCCGCCGGCGGTCGAGACGTAGCTGAAGTCGGCGGCCACGCCGGCCTGGTTGAGGGCCGCGACGGTATCGCCGCCGCCGGCCACCGAGACCAGCTTCTTGGTCTTGGTGCGTTCCGCTGCGTGCTTGGCGGCGACCATCGTGCCGCGGTCGAACGGCGTCAGCTCGAAGGCGCCGAGCGGACCGTTCCAGACCAGCGTCGCGGCATCGTCGATCGCGGCATGGATGCGTGCGGTCGATTGCGGGCCGACATCGAGGATCATGCTGTCCGGCGGGATCGCGTCGAGGCCATAGGCGAAGGACGGCGAGTTGGCTGCGAAGTGATAGGAGACGGTCGCGTCCACCGGCAGGATGATGGCGCAGTTCGAGGCTTCCGCCTTCTCCATGATCCTGAGCGCGGTCGCTGCCAGATCCTTCTCGGCCAGGGACTTGCCGATCTGCACGCCCTGGGCATGCAGGAAGGTGTTGGCCATGCCGCCGCCGATCACCAGCGCATCGACCTTGGTGACGAGGTTCTCCAACAGGTCGATCTTGGTCGAGACCTTGGCGCCGCCGACGATCGCGATCACCGGCTTGGCCGGGCGGCCCAGCGCCTTGTCGAGCGCGTCGAGCTCGGCCTGCATGGTGCGGCCGGCATAGGCCGGCAGCTTGTGGCCGAGGCCCTCGGTCGAGGCATGGGCGCGGTGCGCGGCGGAGAAGGCGTCGTTGACCCAGATGTCGCCGAGCTTGGCGAGCTCGGCCACGAAGGCCGGATCGTTCTTCTCTTCCTCTTTGTGGAAGCGCGTGTTCTCCAGGCACAGCACGTCGCCGTCCTTCATCGCGGCGATGGCGGTCGCCGCCGGCTCGCCGATGCAGTCGTCGGCGAAGGCGACCGGGCGCTTGATCACTTGCGAGAGCGCGGCGGCGACCGGCTTCAGCGAGTCCTTGGCGTCGCGGCCCTTCGGCCGGCCGAAATGCGCGAGCAGGATGACCTTGCCGCCCTTGGTGGCGAGCTCATTGATGGTCGGCGCGACGCGCTCCAGGCGCGTGGCGTCGGTGACGTGGCCATTCTCCATGGGGACGTTGAGATCGACGCGCAGCAGCACGCGCTTGCTCTTGGGATCGACGTCGTCGAGGGTGCGGAATTGTTTCATTGAAGCCACCGTAAAACGAGGGACTAATCAGTGGTGATTATATCCGTCGGTGTTTTCCGGCGGATGGCCTTCCTGCTTCGTCGTCACCCGCATGCCTTGGCGGAAGCCATAGGCAATCAAGCCAATCAGCAGCAGCGCCCCGGGGATTCCGAGCCAATTAGGAAGGGTCATGGCGCTTCCTCAGCCGTCATTCCGGAGCGGTCCGAGGAACGCAGCCGGAATCTCGAGATTCCGGGGTCGATGCGGCGCATCGTCCCGGAATGACTGAAGAGAGTTACAGCAGCTTGCCCATCGCGACGGCGGTGTCGGCCATGCGATTGGAGAAGCCCCACTCGTTGTCGTACCAGGACATCACGCGCACGAGGTTGCCGTTCATGACCTTGGTCTGGTCCATGTGGAACGTCGACGAGTGCGGGTCGTGGTTGAAGTCGATCGAGACGTTGGGCGAATTGGTGTAACCGAGCACGCCCTTGAGCTCCTGCTCGGCGGCGCGCTTGATCGCCTCGTTGATCTCCTTCGGCTCGGTGTTGCGCTTGGCGACGATCTTGAGGTCGACCACCGAGACGTTCGGCGTCGGCACGCGGATCGCGACGCCGTCGAGCTTGCCCTTCAGCTCAGGCAGCACCAGGCCGATCGCCTTGGCGGCGCCCGTCGAGGTCGGGATCATCGACATCGCCGCGGCGCGGCCGCGATAGAGATCCTTGTGCATGGTGTCCAGCGTCGGCTGGTCGCCGGTGTAGGCGTGGATCGTGGTCATGAACCCGGTCTCGATGCCGACCGTGTCGTTCAGCACCTTGGCGACCGGCGCCAGGCAGTTGGTGGTGCAGGAGCCGTTGGAGACGACGAGGTGATCCTTGGTCAGCGAGGTGTGGTTGACGCCGTAGACGATGGTGGCGTCGGCGCCGTCGGCCGGGGCCGAGACCAGCACGCGCTTGGCGCCGGCGGTCAGATGCGCGGAGGCCTTGTCCTTGGAGGTGAAGATGCCGGTGCATTCCAGCGCGATGTCAACGCCGAGATCCTTCCACGGCAGCTTCGACGGATCACGCTCGGCGGTGACCTTGATCTTGCCGCTGCCGATATCGATGGTGTCGCCGTCGACGGTCACGGTGTGGGGAAAGCGGCCGTGCACGCTGTCGAAGCGCAGCAGATGGGCATTGGTCTCGACCGGGCCGAGATCGTTGATGCCGACCACCACGATGTCCTTGCGACCCGATTCCGCGATGGCGCGCAGAACGTTGCGGCCGATGCGGCCAAACCCGTTGATCCCGACCCGGATTGCCATTTTCGTCTCCTTCAATGACGTTTCTCGTTCGATAACGTTTTCTCGTCCCTCGTAGCCGGCCCCTGGCAAGGGCTCTACGAGGGTTTGGACCTGTTGACGCCCGGTTCTGCCGGGCGGGAGCGGACGATATGGCCCTTTCGTAGTCCTTTTTTTGCGCTCGCTCAACCGTCGCGAATCAGGGATCCGCCAGCGCGGCTGTCCGGTCGCTCAGACGTGATGGACGGCCGCGCGGGGGACCGAAGGCCTTACGCCAGCCGCTGTACGGCGGCCTCGACAGCCGCCTCGGCGGTGATGCCGAAATGCTTGTAGAGCTCCTTGGCCGGGCCGCTCTCGCCGAACGAATGCATGCCGATGAAGATGCCATCCTGGCCGATGACCGCGTCCCAGCCCCAGCGCACCGCGGCCTCGATGGCGATCTTGACCGGCGCCTTGCCGATGATCGCGGCCCGGGTCTCGGCCGGCTGCTCCAGCAGCAGCTCGAGCGACGGCACCGAGACGACGCGGGCTGGGATGCCACGCTCGGCGAGCTGCTTCTGCGCGGCGACCGCGATCTCGACCTCGGAGCCGGTCGCGAACAGCGACACCTTGGCTTCGCCCTGGGCGGTCACGAGTTCGTAGCCGCCGCGGCCGCAGGGATTGTCAGCCGGCGCGGACGTGCGCAGTTGCGGCAGGTTCTGCCGCGTCAGCGCCAGCACGGTCGGGCCGTTGGTGCGGTTCAGCGCCAGCTCCCAGCACTCGGCGGTCTCGACCGCGTCGGCCGGGCGGAAGACGCGCATGTTCGGCATCGCGCGCAGCGCGGCGAGATGCTCGACCGGCTGATGCGTCGGGCCGTCCTCGCCGAGGCCGATGGAGTCGTGAGTCAGCACGTAGACGACGCCGGCGCCCATCAGCGCCGACAGGCGCATTGCGCCGCGCGCGTAGTCCGAGAACACCAGGAAGGTGGCGCCGTTCGGCGCGAAGCCGCCATGCAGGAAGATGCCGTTCATGCACGCCGCCATGCCGTGCTCACGGATGCCGTAATGGATGAAGCGGCCCTTCGGCGTCTTGGCCGAGAACGAGGTCGCGGA
Source organism: Bradyrhizobium sp. HKCCYLRH2060 (assembly GCF_051168135.1). Taxonomy (NCBI): domain Bacteria; kingdom Pseudomonadati; phylum Pseudomonadota; class Alphaproteobacteria; order Hyphomicrobiales; family Nitrobacteraceae; genus Bradyrhizobium; species Bradyrhizobium sp. HKCCYLRH2060. The sequence continues at coordinate 2,403 of NZ_JBNPUK010000014.1, read as the reverse complement.
CTTCGCCTTGTTGTTATTGGAGCCGGTGAGGTCGGCCGAGCCCGCCACGAACTCGAACGGCATCGCTGCGGCGATCACCTCGATCGCGGCCTCCGAGGACTTGCGGGTGGCGACGTTGAGCGGGGTCTCCAGCAGCGCCTTCTTGTGGTCCTTCAGCGCCTTCGCCAGCGACGCCGGGCGCTCGTGGCGCAGCCGGCGCTCGAACTCGGCGCGCTTGCGCGGGCCCATCTCGCCGAGCCGGGTCTCCCACTCCGTGCGCGCAGCCGCGCCGCGGCGGCCGGCCTCGCGCCAGGCGGCGAGCACGTCGTCGGGCACCGAGAACGGCTCCTGCGAAATGCCGAGCTTCTCCTTGGCGCCCTTCAGCTCCTCCGCCCCGAGCGCCTCGCCATGCACCTTGGAGGTGCCGGCCTTGGTCGGCGCGCCATAGCCGATCGTGGTCTTGCAGGCGATCAGCGACGGCTTCGACGACTTCTGCGCCCGTGCGATCGCGGCGGCAATCGCCTCGGGATCATGGCCGTCGATCAGCTCGGCGGCCCAGCCGGCAGACTTGAAGCGCTTCACCTGGTCGACCGAGTCGGCGATCGACAGCGGGCCGTCGATCGAGATGCCGTTGTCGTCCCACAGCACGATCAGCTTGTTGAGCTTCCAATGCCCGGCCATCGCGATCGCTTCCTGGGAGATGCCCTCCATCAGGTCGCCGTCGGAGGCCAGCACATAGGTGTGATGGTCGACGATCTTCTTGCCGTACTCGGCCTGGAGCATCTTCTCGGCCAGCGCCATGCCGACCGCGGTGGAGATGCCCTGGCCGAGCGGGCCGGTGGTGGTCTCGATGCCCTTGGTGCGGAAATTCTCCGGATGGCCGGGGGTGAGCGAATCGACCTGGCGGAAGCGCTTGATCTGGTCGAGCGTCATCTCCTCGTTGCCGGTCAGATACAGCAGCGCGTAGAGCAGCATCGAGCCGTGGCCGGCCGACAGCACGAAGCGGTCGCGGTCCGGCCAGGCGGGCGCCGCGGCATCGAATTTCAGCACGCGGGTGAACAGCACGGTGGCGACGTCGGCGGCGCCCATCGGCAGGCCGGGATGGCCCGATTTCGCCTTTTCGACGGCATCCATTGCGAGCGCGCGGATGGCGTTGGCCATGCGGGAATGATCGACCTGCGTCATGCTGGAATCCGTCCAAACGTGAAATGCTGATGACAGGGACGCCGCCGGTATTGCTGGCGGGCCGGGATTTTGCGGGCTGATTAGCACCTCGGTTCCGGGAATCAAAGGCAATGCAACGTCCCGGACGTCCCAAAAGTTGCTTAGTAGTGCATAGTTTCGGCCGAGCGTTGCGCTTGGCTCGCCCAGCACGTAAGATTTTGCCCGTAACCGCTTGCCGGACAGCGCTTTTGTCGCGTCCCGCTTGCTCCGAGGGCCTCGCATCCGCGCCATGAACGATCACCCTGCCAATCTTGCCGGCCAGGTGGAACCCGGCGCCGCCGATCTCGAGGCGGCGACGCGGCGACTGATGACGGCACTCGACGCGCTGGAGAGCGCGGTCGAGCGGCGGCGTGAGGCGGATCGTGACGAGGACGAGCTGGCGACGCGCATCCAGGCGCTCGGCGCCGACCGCTCGCGTCTCGCCGACGAGCTCGACGGCTCCCTGATGAAGACGCGCCGGCTCGAGCGCACCAATCGCGAGATCGCCGAACGTCTGGACACCGCGATCGGCACCATCCGCGCCGTGCTCGCTGGCGGCGACGGGCAGGGCGCCGCTGAAGACGATGAGGACGAGGAATGAGCCACATCAACGTCACCATCAACGGCCGCCAATATCGCATGGCGTGCGAGGAGGGCCAGGAGCTCAGGCTGCTGAAGCTCGCGGAGAGTCTGGAATCGCGCATCACCAATCTGCGCGGCAAGTTCGGCGAGATCGGCGACGCCCGCCTGACCGTGATGGCTGCGCTCACCGTGTGCGATGAGCTGATCGACGCCAATCAGCGCGTGCAGATGCTGGAGCAGGAGCTGGAAGGCCTGCGCAACGTGCGCAACCAGGCGAGCGACCGCGCCCGCGCCACGCAAGTCGCGGTGGCCAAGGCGCTGAACGCCGCCGCCGAGCGCATCGAGCGCACGACGCAGGTGCTCAACCGGACCATCGGTGGCGGGGTGGCGATCGGATAGGGCGGAACTAACAAGTCAGTCCTAGTGCAGTCAACGTGGACCGCCTCATTTCGCGGTGCTTATGAGTGTGCCCTCGCCCCTTGTGGGAGAGGGCATGTATGACAGTGCGGCGAGCGCGGTTGGGTGAGGGGTCTCTCGCGGCGAGCGTTGTTCGTGGAGAGAAACCCCCATTGGCGCTAACTTACCATTTTGCTGCCGGAAATGGATGATTCCTCGGTCGAGTGACTGACGAATCGCTTT